>CAMVDX010000065.1 GCA_947166355.1 uncultured Treponema sp. | reverse complement strand
AAAACTGGACTTACGCTCATCGCTGCTCGTTTATGTGAAGAATCGAATCTGCTTTTATGTTTCGCTATTTTATCAAATTTTTTATTTTGATGTAAGAAAGGTTTTTAATATTTTTTTGCTTCTTAATGTTTCTTGCAAAAAAAAATGGATTTTTCATTTTACTCTCACCCAGATTCCGCCTCGTTTTTTGTAAGTATTATCGCCATTCAAATCCAGCTGCCACTTATTCCATAAACTTTTGCCGTGAGCGGATGGGTGACTTTCATCTGTGGCGTGTCGATTTCTGGCCCATACACTTGCGTGGATTATGTGCTTGCAGAAATTCAGGCAAGGCATTCCAAGCAGAGCGTGCGCAACATTCTTTTGACTTTTAATAACTGCATTGTCCTGCTTTACCGCCAGTGGGTCGCCAACGGCCGAAAGATTCCCATGGCAGAAATGATTGAGCTTGCAACGACTCTGCTGGAAAAGGGGATGAAGGGATTCAGGAATAAATAAAGAAGCATTACATATTGACAATCATCTATGTATTATTTATGATATAACATATAGATAAATATCAATATGAGGTTTCCTATGAACGAATCAGAAATCGCCCTTATCTGCAAGGCTTTGGGGGATGAAAACCGCCTCCAGATTATTAAAATGCTGACAGGCGGAGAATTGTGTGCCTGTAAAATTCTTGACGCTTTTAATATAACTCAGCCTACTCTTTCTCATCATATGAAGATTCTTACAGACTGTAATCTTGTCAATTCGAGAAAAGAAGGAAAGTGGACATATTATTCAATAAACTGCAACAAGTTTTCTGAGTTTAAAAGTGCTTTATCTGAGTTCACTTGTAAAACTCCTAACTCAAAAAAATCAGTAGGAAAGTGTTGCTGTAAGGATTAGTGATTATGGGAAGTTTTATTCAGAACCAGCTTCTTGGAATGCAATGGCTCAATACACTGATTGGAAAAATACTTTCTGCTGCCGGACTTGATATCGAAAGCCGCTTTGGTGGAAGCCTTCACTTTTTCCTTTATGATGTAATTAAAATCACAATTCTTCTTTTTGTGCTGATATTTTTGATTTCATATATTCAGTCATATTTTCCGCCTGAAAGAAGTAAAAAAATACTTTCACATTGCAAAGGATTTTCTGCCCGCATAATTGCAGCGCTTTTAGGAACGGTAACATCATTTTGTTCCTGTTCATCAATTCCTCTTTTTATGGGATTTACAACGGCAGGGCTTCCGCTTGGAGTTACTTTTAGTTTTTTGATTTCTTCTCCTATGGTTGATTTTGCGTCCCTCATTCTTTTAACAAGCATTTTTGGCTGGAAGATTGCGATTGCTTATGTTGTGCTGGGGCTTGTAGTTGCAGTGGTCGGGGGAACAATAATAGAGCATCTCAAGATGGAAGACCAGGTTGCTGATTTTATTCGTAATGGAAAAAGCATTTCTCTTGAAGAAGAAAAGATTTCTCAGAAACAAAGGCTGATTTCTGCACTACAGTCTGTTGGCAGCACTTTAAAAAAAGTTTTTCCTTATATTCTTTTGAGTGTTGCATTGGGTGCTGTAATTCACAACTGGATTCCTGAGGACTGGATTGTCATCCTGCTTGGTAGGAAAAATCCGCTTGGTGTAATTCTTGCTGTTTTTACGGGCATTCCCATGTATGCAGATATTTTTGGCTGTATTTCAATTTCGGAAAGTTTGCTTGCAAAGGGCGCGCTTTTGGGAGTTGTTTTGAGCTTTATGATGGCAGTAACGACTTTGAGTTTGCCTTCGCTGATTATGCTTAAAAAGGCGATAAAAACAAAGCTCCTGGTAACATTTGTTTTAATCTGCGTAGTCGGAATAATTCTTGTGGGATATTTTTTTAATGCTTTTCAGGCATTATTTTTATAAATTACAAAGGAGATTCAAATGGAAAATCTTATAATTAAAGTTTATGGCAGCGGCTGCAAAGGTTGCCAGACTTTACATCAGAATGTGATTGACGCTCTGGCCGAAATGAATATTGCGGCTGACGTTCAATACATTACAGACATGCAGAAAATTATGGAAACCGGAGTTATGGGACTGCCTGCCCTCGCAGTGAATGATAAGATTGTTTCGGCTGGAAAAGTCTTAAGTGTGACAGACATTAAAAAGTTTTTGGAGTAGAAAATATGAATCACAAAGAAAAAGCGGTAAATTATTTTTCACAGAAATTGCATTGTTCTCAGTCTGTTCTTGCGGCTTTTGCCAAAGAGTGTGGAATTACAGAAGAAGAGGCCTTTAAGCTTGGCAGTTGTTTTGGCAGCGGTATGCGAAAGGGGGAAGTGTGTGGCGCTGTGACAGGTGCCCTGATGGTGTTAGGATTATTGTATGGTCAGAAGGCTGCCGGTGACACAGAAAGTCGCCAGGTCTCAAACAAAGTAAATGATTTAATGATGGATCGTTTCAAAGAAAAATGCGGCTCTTATATCTGTAATGATTTATTAGGCTGCGATGTTTCTACAGCAGAAGGTGTTCAATATTGCCGCGATAATAAACTGTTTACAGACTTCTGCCCTAAAATGGTTGCCGCCGCAGTGGAAGTAGTTGAAGAAATAATCCAGGAACAGAAGAAAGCGTAGGTTTTATTTTACG
>CAMVDX010000064.1 GCA_947166355.1 uncultured Treponema sp. | reverse complement strand
GACAGTTTCGGAAGCTCTTTATCCAATGCAGCTCCGCTTTCAGGACAAGAAAAGTGTCGGGGCAAATCCCCGGGTTATACGGCTTTGTGCCGCTTCTAGGCGTGAATAGCGGAGGTCGAATTGTTAGTCATAAAAATCATAAATCTTATCTCAACCTCCTTATATATTAAGCATGATTAATAAATAACAAAATACAGCGAGTTAGTCAATGATGTAACAAATGACATTCTGGCAGGCAGCAGGTTTATCAATTCTTTTCACATTCCTTCTTTCTCATTCTCTTTCATGAACTTCAGAATAATCAGAAAGACTACCAGCAGCACTGGAAATATTCCACCGAAGAAAAGTCCCTTCTGCAAATTATCACCGGCCTTCTGAGAAATCATACCAACCGCGCTAGGACCAATCGACCCGCCAAGGTCTCCGGCCATTGCAAGCAGGGCGAACATTGCAGTTCCTCCAGTCGGAATCTTTTTTGAAGAAATACTCAAAGTTCCCGGCCACATGATGCCGACAGAAAATCCGCAGAGCACGCAACCCGCCAGCGCCACCACCGCGTTGTGCGACAATGACGCCATGATATAACAGATAAGACAGAGCAGACCTGAGCCAATCATAAATTTTGTTAGTTCAACCTTATCACCAAACTTACCGTAGAAGACTCGACAGATTCCCATAGTCACCGCAAAGAGACAAGGGCCCGCAAGATCGCAGACAGTTTTAGAAAGTCCAAGTCCAGATTCAACAAAGGCCGAAGCCCACTGAGCCATAGAAAGCTCGCTGGCGCCGGAACAAACCATGAGCACAACAGCCACCCAAAAAAGCGGAGACTTAAAGAGCTGCAGGATTGTCATACCCTTGCCCGAATCAACAAGCTTTTCAATCGGGCAGGTTGCAAAATTATAAATGTTGTAAAGAGGAATAAGAGCCCAGAAGCAGGCAACGTACTTCCAGTTATCAATTCCAAAGGTTGTAAAAAGCAGACTGGAAATCACAGTAACGCCGAGCCAGCCCCAGCAGTAAAAGCTGTGAAGAAGACTCATTGTTTTTTCTTTGTTTTCAAATGGGCAGGCTTCTACAATCGGCGAGCAGAGAACTTCTATCAACCCGCTTCCAATTGCGTAAAGGACAACGCTAATCATAATGCCCGCAAAGGCAGACGGCAGAAGCTCCGGCAAAAAGGCCAGTGCAACAAGTCCAACCGCAGAAAAAATTTCTGACGCAACAATGCTGACCCGGTAACCGATTTTGTCAACATACCTGGCGCAGAAAATATCAACAATCAGCTGAGTAAAAAAGAAAGCCGTTGGAATAAGGGCAATCATGCCAAGCGGAATCTGATAATCATTATGAAGCTTTAAGAAAATCAGAGGTGCAAAGTTTGCGGCAATTGCCTGAGTGATAAAACCTAAGTAACATGCGCGTAAAGTTTTTTTGTAGTTTGGTTTTGAAGTCGTTATCATAAGTCTCAACATATCATGAAGAAAAAAACTTTTCTATTGCGCACCCACAGTAATGTCGCCATTAAAAGTGCGGACTTCCATTGCTGCCCCACCGCCATTATGCTTATAGATAATTCCATCGCTAGCCCAGGTGCTTACATCGCCGGTAAAATTATTTATGACTTTTGAATGATATGATATAGCATTAAGTGTAAATTTCGAGTTTGATGGAATTGTGATATTCAGTTTTCCGTCTTTTACAGAAAGCTTCGAATCTGTTTCAGGGGCATGTGCTAAAGAAATATTTGTGTCTCCTGCTAAAAGTGTAATATTAAATGATTTGCAATCAAGATTAGAAATATTTAACTCAATCTGATCAGGCAAAGGAATTTCAAAATAATCTGTAGTAATATTTTCCAGAAAATTATTAGGTCCTGGTGTAATGCTTACTGATTTTGCCTTCAGATTTTTTATATCAAGTATTCCATACGGAACCTTCAGGACAATTTTTTCTGCCAGATAATTTTCCGGAAGCATCAGAGAAATATTACAAAAAGAATCTTTATCCTCTGCTTTACCAAGGGTATACCCTGTGAGGATTTGAAGAGTTTTATTTTCTGATTTTACCTCTGGAATGATATCTTTTTTATTTGATTCGAAAACGATAGCAATCTGATTTCCATTCCAGGTAGAAACAGTAAGATTTTCAAAAAATAATTCTACTATAATAGTAGTAACATCTGTCTGCTCAATTTTTTTAGTTTCCGAAAATCCGCCTGCTGACAAATTTACAAGACAGCCAAAAAGCATAAGTGTTACTAAAATCATTTTTTTAATTTTCATTTTTCACCTTTTTATATGATAACACGGGATAATAGATTTTTTCTATAACTAAAAAATCTTCAAAAGTTCAGTAAGATTGCTTATAGTGTAATCTGCTTCTTCTGATTTGAACAGAGGTTTTTGAAGGGCGCCAAAGCCCTGTTTAATCCAGACTGTTTTCATGCCAAGAGCTTTTGCAGGAAGGATGTCATTATCAAGACGGTCGCCGATCATGCAGGCTTCTTGCGGTGTACAGTTAGCTTTATCTAATGCATATTCAAAAATGCGGATATCAGGTTTCATAACCTGGACATCCCAGGAAGAAATTATGTACTTAAAATATTTTAGAAGTTCAAAGGCTTGCAGCCGTTCTTTCAGGCCATCCAGTTGATTTGCAATTATTCCTAGCTCGTATTTTTGAGAAAGAGTTTTGATTACAACAGGTGCCTCGTCATATAATTTTTCGAGTTCTGTGCGGTAGGGAGCGACTTCCTTAAAATTATATTTGTCTATCAAAGTACGGAATTGCGGCTTGCGTGAGACTGAAGCAATTTCTATTTCATGATAGATTTTGCTTGCAGAAAGACCTAGTTTTTTTGCTTCCTCTGTTTGAGCCTGATCCCGGCAGCGTGCCTCCCAGACTGCGTCTTCATTTACAAGAGTGTAACCTACATCAAAA
>CAMVDX010000063.1 GCA_947166355.1 uncultured Treponema sp. | reverse complement strand
CGTTTCTGTTCCCTTAAAAGCTCCTCTTTTCCTTTTTCTAATATATCATCAGGACTTTCAAAAGCAGTATCCGCAACGCGGTGCCACTTTCTGCTTCCTGTTAATGCCGGTAAAGTAATTGTAAGGTCGTATTGATCCAGATTTGTCGCAACATAAAAGTCGCTGTCAATTTCAAGACCACTCAGTTTAAAGGCAAGAAAGTGATTCATCTTTGCCCAGTCAGGGACCTTAGCATTAATATCATACCACAATATCTCTGGGATTGCATTTGTCTCGTAGGTATCGCGGAAAAATTTGATTCTGCTGAAAATATTATGTGATTTACGAAGTTCTATCAACTGTGAAGTAAAGCGGATCAGCCCCTTATTGCGCTCGGCAAGATTCCAGTTGAACCAGCTTAGCGGAGTATCCTGACAGTAGGCGTTGTTATTGCCGCTTTGAGTTCGGCGCATTTCGTCACCGCCAAGCAGCATAGGAACACCCTGCGAAAGGAAAAGATAAACCAGGAAGTTTTTGATTGTGCGCAGGCGGGCCTGTTCAATTTTTGGGTTTGTACACTCCCCTTCAAAGCCGTTGTTGTAGCTGTAGTTGTCGTCGGAGCCGTCGCGGTTGCACTCTCCGTTTTCCTCGTTGTGCTTGCAGTTGTAGCTTACAAGATCGTTGAGGGTAAAGCCGTCGTGGGCTGTAATGAAATTAATAGAAGAAAGTGGCCCGCGCCCGTCGTGGTTATAGCAGTCGGAGCTGCCGCTTACACGAGTTGCCGCTGCCGTAGAAAGATGCTCGTCTCCTCGCAGGAAGCGGCGGATATCGTCGCGGAAGCGTCCGTTCCATTCACTCCAGCGGTTATTAGGGCCGCCCGGAAAACCGCCAAGCTGATAAAGGCCGGCACAGTCCCATGGCTCTGCAATGAGCTTTGTTTTCGACAGAATCGGGTCATCATTAATTGCGGCAGTAAGAAGTGGCATATCATTAGAAATTGGAGCACCGTTCTGAGCGCGTGTTAAAATAGAAGCAAGATCAAAACGGAAGCCGTCTACATGCATTTCCAAAACCCAGTAACGAAGGCTGTCCAGAATAAAGGCTGCCGTTACCGGGTGATTACAGTTCATGCTGTTTCCGCAGCCGCTAAAGTTCATATAATAATTTTTGTCACTGGCAGGAAGTGAATAATAAACATCATTCTGAAGGCCGCGAAATTCAAAAGTGTAACCGCGCTCGTTACCTTCTGCCGTATGGTTGTAAACGACATCAAGAATAACTTCGATTCCAGCCTTGTGCAGAGTTTTTACCATCTGCTTAAATTCGCGCACAGGGCCACCTGGAGAGCGGTCTGCGGCATAACTTGTTTTTGGCGCAAAGAATCCAATCGTGCTGTAGCCCCAGTAATTTACCAGAGTTTCGCCTGTACGCGGATTCGTATTTGCATTTTCATTTTCATCAAACTCAAAAACTGGCAGAAGCTCTACGGCAGTAACACCGAGGGCACGCAAATAGTCAGCCTTTTCCTCAAAGCCCCGGTAGGTACCTGCAATTTCCCGCGCCACTCCAGAAGTCTCCGAAGCAGTAAAGCCCTTAAGGTGAGTTTCATAAATTACAGTCTGTTCAAGCGGATGATTCAGAGGTCTATCGCCTTCCCAGTCAAAGCCGTCATCATCAACTACAACGCACTTTGGAAAATCAGAAAGATCCTGAAGCTCGCCGCCCATATTGCCGTCAAAGCCCTGCTTCCACTGCTTGTTGTAAGAGCGGAAAACCGAGCCCGGCGTAAAAGCCTTTGCATAAGGATCAAAAAGATATTTATTGGAATTAAAACGAAGTCCCTTTGGCGGAATATAAGGCCCGTCTACCTTGTAAAGATAGAGTGCTCCTTCACCAAGTCCTTCTATATATATGTGCCAGATGTCGCCGGTTTTATTAGCATGCGGGTCAAAATCAATAACCTGAGCCGGCTTCTGGTCGTATTCACTGTCAAAAAGCACAAGGCTCACTTTGGTTGCATCGCGGCTATAAATAGAAAAATTAACACCGCCCCCAGTAAGCACCGCACCAAAGCCCAGTGGCTTTCCGTTATGAACCTTTATTTCAGTCATAGTTCTATTATTTTAACACAGGAATAACAGAATTTCTAGGAATAAATTCTCATTTTCATAAATACCTTTTATGAAATGATTTTTCCCTCTTTATTTTTTATTCTTTCTATATAATCTGCAATTGAGGTAAGAGGAGTCTCAAATTCCATTCCTCCTACAGCCATTTTTCCTTCTGTTTTTTCTTCGAGTGCAAAATTGATGTTGTGAATGTCGGAACCGCTTGTCATAGGAAAACCATAAGTCTGTGCATAAACAAGAGCAAGGTCATTCTGATCTGGAGTATTTCCACCGTTATAAACTTCTACACCATGTACTTCACGCGGATGCAGGTGTATTGCTCCTATATAACCGCGAAGTCTGAATGGATGAGCCTGCAGCATAAGGCCACCTTCACGATTTACAGCATCAAAAAGCTGCTGATGATTCATTGCTTCAACCTCAGGATGATCAAAAAGCCAGTTTTTATCGAGTCCGTAAATCAGGTAATCATCACCACTAAAGGTCTGTTCAATTCCAAAGAAAACCTTAAAATCTCCTCCGTCTGCCGCATTCTGCTTTTTTGCCTCAGCAAGAGCCGCCTCATAACCGGAACAATACTGTTCTATTCGTGTATGCCAGTCCAGTTCGTGAGAAACCGCTGTATTTCCACCAAAAAAGTGATCTGTTACAAAAATTCCGTCATAACCAAGTTTTTTATAAACAGAAATATATTCTGCACCTGCAGAAGAACCGCACTTGCTTGCTTCGCTTGTATGTAAATGAGTCTCATATTTGTAAGTTTTCATAATATGTGAGTATAAAACTTTTGGAATAAAATATCAAAGGATTGTAAGACGATATGTGAATTACTTCAGGGCTTCCTCATTATAAAAGATTTACGTAATCTTGGCGCGAGGGAGCGGGGCGTGGTACAAAAA
>CAMVDX010000062.1 GCA_947166355.1 uncultured Treponema sp. | reverse complement strand
TCGTTATCGTAAATCATGCTGCCGTGATCAATAATCACAATTCTCTGACAGAGGGCATCAACATCACCCATATCATGAGTAGTAAGAATTACCGTTGTATTTTTTTCCTGATTCAAGCCTTTTATAAGCTCGCGGATTTTTGCCTTCATAGCTACGTCCAGTCCGATTGTCGGTTCGTCCAGAAAAACAATTTTCGGATTATGCAAAAAGGCCGCAAGAATATCACTAAGGGTGCGCTGACCGAGAGACATCTGGCGTACAGGCTTATGCAGAAGAGTTTCAATATCTGCAAGACTGCTGTAAAGCTCCAGCATCTGTTTATAATTTGCATCCGGTATCATATAAATATCCTTAAGCAGCTTGAAGGACTCAATAAGAGGCAGAGACCACCAGAGCTGACTTCGCTGGCCAAAAACAACACCGATATTTTCTGCATTGCGGCTGCGGTTTTTATATGGCACAGTGCCGTTTACAAGAATCTCGCCACGGGTCGGTTCAAGAACACCGGTCATCATTTTGATAGTTGTAGATTTGCCGGCACCGTTCGGTCCCAGGTAGCCAACTATTTCACCAGCTTTAATGTTGATGGAAATATTGTCGACCGCAGTTATAGTTTTATAGTCGCGGGAAAATAAATCTTTAAGACTACCCCTAAGCCCTTCGTGACGGTTGAGCACCTTAAACTCCTTTGTCACACCCTTCATGATGATTGCGTCTTCCATAAAAACCTCCGTTATCCTGTCATTGCGAGCAAAGCGAAGCAATCCATAATCCAGATTGCTTCGTCGCTTCGCTCCTCGCAATGACAGTACTTCAACAAAGGAACCCAAAGCGGGGTGTCCAATCCGCCTCAGATCCCCTTGCTTTTACAAGATACTTGGATTATACTTGCTATATCAGTGTAAGAAAATTATTATTTTTACTTATTTTAATAACTATTTTTCACATACAATGTAATTTTGTTATTTTTTTACGGAGAAACAATATGCCGGAAACAACACAAAAACCTGTAAAAGGAATTATCTTAAAGCGCAGCGACGGTTCAGAAGTTGTAAATTATAATGTTGAAGGCTTTCCAGCCTATATTCACGAGGGCTACGTTTATCCCGGCTGTACCTGGGAGCGGGTTCCACACTATCATGATGATATTGAAATTCTTTCTGTTTATTCAGGCACAATGGCCTATTCAGTTGATGGCATTAACATCAATTTGAAAAGAGGCGATACACTTTTTGTAAATGCGGATAAAATCCACTACTCTATTTCAGGCCAAAATCGCAGTACGCTGTATTACATTGCCGTAATGCACCCCAGCATTATCTCTTCCACTTTTGCAGTTGAAAGTAAGGCCATTAAACCAATCATCTCAGACCGCAGCGTTCCCTTCATCCATTTTAAGGCAGAAGATTTTGACGCTCCCGCAATTCAAAAGCTTATGAAAGCCCTCTGCAAGGAAGAAGAGACCGGCAATGAATTTATGATTACAAAATACTTTTTCGAAATATGGGAAATCATAATGCACCGCTTTACCGATGCATACCGCCTGCACGTTGGCCATATAGAAGACAGCGACTCCCACAACTCAAAACTCAAAGCCATGATGTTCTACATTGACCAGCACTACAATGAGCAAATCACCCTCAAAGATATTGCAGAGGCCGGAGGCGTGAGCCAGAGTCTCTGCAATCAGATTTTCAACAAGCTTACAGAAAAGTCCCCGATAGAATATCTTATGCACTACCGCTGCCGTAAGGTTACAGACCTGCTTCTGGCCGGCGACATGAGCATGAGCGAAATTGCAGAAATCACAGGCTTTTCCGGCGCTAGCTACATGGCAGAAACCTTTAAGAAATTCTACAAAATGTCGCCACGAGATTTTAAGAAGATGAGGGCACAGAATAATGAGACCGATGTCTTACGCAACTTCTCGCAATGTGATTCCTGTAATTAATGCCGTCATTACGAGGCACCACCGCGGCACCATCATTGCAAACAAAAGTTCCGTCATTACAAACAGAAGCACCGTCATTGCAAGCAAAAGCTCCGTCATTGCAAGCAAAAGCTCCGTCATTGCGAGCCGCAGGCGAAGCAATCCATGTTATTCTCCCCTAACCTCGGCCCCAACTGCAAGCCCAGCTTTTTTCTGATTTCTCTTATTAATCCAAAGAACGATTCCTAACGAAAGGAAGTTTGAAAGCACAATTCTGATAATCTGAAATTCATCTGTACCAGTACTGCTTACAACGTGCAGAAAGTTTCCGATAAAGTTATTAAAAAAATGTTCTGAAAGACCTACCCAAAGTACACCTGTCATACTCACACAGGTTCCCCACTCAATCGCAAGAATACCGGCGAGCACAACATAACCGATTGCAAAAATCACAGCCTGCCCCACCGACATCTGCCCGTCATAAACTCCCAGCACGCACATAACAATATGCCAGATTCCGAAAAGGAAAGCCTGAAGGTAATTTCCAGTTTTAAAGCCCCAGCGCTCAGTAACGACCTTAAGAATAAAACCGCGAAACATACCTTCTTCTGCAAGCACATTTATGATGTTGACAATCACGCAAATCAACACAGCCAGAGCAGAAAGACTAACTTCCGAAGTTGCACCAGAAAGACCGAAGTTTGTAATGTACATAGAAAGATGTGGCGCTTTCCCCATTCCCGCAAGCAGAGCCACTTCAAGACCATAAGAAATTGCAAAGGTGAAAATACCAAGACCAAGACCGCAGCCGATATACTTAAAAGTATTTTTGTATTTTAAGCCGATATCAGCAAGCTTAAGTCCACAGATTTTCATAGCAACCAGAGTTGCAATAATGCAGAAAATTTTTGTGATTACGTTGTCCGCAATAATCGTCTGGTCGGTACGGATAAATAAAAACTCAATGTATTTTACGATTGTAGTTACAAGAATAAGAATTGTAATAATGCGGATAATTTCTTTTTTTGATTTTGTGATTTGATTTTCCATGATAAAGCCCCATTTTTTTGGCACAAACTCACAGTACAAAACGCGGTCGAGCCATCGCACCATGCCTTCGCAGCACAGCTGCTCGGAGACTCGCTCAAAATGCTCCACCGGAGCATTTTGCCGGCTTTCAGCCGTCGCTCCCTAGGTCGGCAAGGGGGCTACATGCTTGGCGCGCATCTCAGCTCAAGTTCTTAAATTTTTCCACCAGTTCTTCATCCAGGATATCCAGATTAAATGGTGCCATCATAGATGAAAATAATTTACACTTTTTCAAAAGCTCTTCGCTCGGACATTCAAAAATCAGCGGATTAATCCAGAGGTTTACAAACAAAGCCAGCAGCTCCGAAAGCTCCTTTGGATACTCTGTTTTAATTGAACCATCCGCAATTCCCTGTTCGATAATCGGCCTTATGAAAAGCGGTGCCACTTCATCCTTCAGCTCCAGCAAAAGCGCATAAAGCATTTTCGGATTTTTTGAATAATCGACCCTACCAGCCGCCTTATGATTTGTGATTGCCGCTTCCAGCGATTTATTTAGAATAAGTGCAATTTTTTGCCGGCCGTTCAACTGATCAGATTTAATAATCTCTTCGATTGCATCATCAGAAGAAGCCGACATCTGGTAAATTACAGCCTGATAAATCTCCTCTTTGGACTTAAAATGACTGTAAATTGCGCCTTTAGTGAGTCCCCCAAGATTTTTGATAATGTCGTTGAGCGAGGTATTCTCATACCCTTTTTCCAGAAAAAGCTTCGCCGCCACCGAGATTATCAGTTGTTCAGTTTTTTCCGGATACTTATTTCGTGACATACATACCAACGGTATCTAAGATTAATATACATACCAACGGTATGTTTGTCAAGAGATTTCTCAAAATCATACACACGCTCCCGACTTAAAAAGCTTCATCATTTCATTTGTAAGGCTGTAATCATTAGGCTGCAGCTCAACTTCTTCACGGCTAACCCACTGGGCATATTTTAGCTCGCTCTCATCCATTTTGATTTTATCATCGCCGTCAACCTCACAGAAAAATCCCGCAAGAACATCCTGAGCCAGAGCCCACGGCTGTGATTTATAATAACGGATATTTTTTACCTTAAGGCCAACCTCTTCCATAACCTCACGTTCAACCGTCTGCTCAAGAGTTTCGCCGAATTCGGTAAAGCCCGCAACAAGGGCCGAATGAGCATAACCAGTGCGGTATTTTGTGATGAGGATTTTATCCTTCTTCTGATTTAAGATTCCAATGATTACCGCAGGATTAATACGAGGATAGATTTTAGATTTACAAGCCGGACAGAAAAGGGCACGTTCAACAGAATCGTGCTCCAGAGACTTTCCACAGTGGCCGCAGAATTTATTGTCATCATACCATTTCCACAGGTGATAAGCAGAAAAAGCCGCAAAGAGAGAAGTTTTTGCTTCAGGCCCCAGAGGCAAATCCCGCAGCTGACGGAGTGTATAAAAAGAAAAATCCGAAAGGCCAGCAGGCAGCTCCGCCTTCTCCGGCATCAGAAAATATTTTTGATTATCAATAGAAAAAAGATAAGTTGCAGCCCCACTCTGTGAAGGAAAATCCCCGCAGGTTGGAAAGGTCAAGGATTTTGAATCCTGATTATATCGAACCAGCACCTTTCCCTCTGAAAAGTAAAAGGCAGAATCCGAAGCACAAAATTTCTGTTCTTTATAATGATTATAAAACTTAGCCGGAAAAATATCTTGAATCATGGTTTCAATTATATTAGATTTCCGTTAAAAGAAAAAGCCAGCGACGGGAAGCACAGCTTCCCACCCCCATTAGTCGGA
>CAMVDX010000061.1 GCA_947166355.1 uncultured Treponema sp. | reverse complement strand
GTTGTAAGATAAAGGTTTCGTTCCAGGTTAGTTCCATCAACAATATTCAAAATTGCATCTGGGCGCTCTTTTACGAGATAATCACGCGATACAACCTCTTCCAATGTATATGGAGAAAGTGAATAAATACCAGGCAAGTCCATAATTACGACATCGCCGTTATGGCCTTTAAGTTTTCCTTCCTTCTTTTCTACAGTTACTCCAGGCCAGTTTCCAACAAACTGATTTGCGCCTGTAAGTGCATTAAAAAGTGTTGTTTTACCGGCATTAGGGTTTCCGGCAAGTGCTATTTTAATCATTATTGTACCTCCACCATTTCTGCATCAGCTTTACGAACAGAAAGCTCGTAACCGCGAACTGTAATTTCTACTGGGTCTCCAAGAGGTGCAACCTTACGAACGTAGATTTCTACGCCTTTAGTAATTCCCATGTCCATAATGCGGCGTTTTACCGCACCTTCACCATTCAGTTTTACAACTGTAACTGTCTGGCCTGTTTTTGTTTCACGTAATGTCATGACTTTATCTCCTATACTCCACTGTCATTGCGAGCGTAGCGAAGCAATCCATTACTGTTTATGGATTGCCACGTCGCTACGCTCCTCGCAATGACGAAATCTATACTAAACAATTATCTTCTGAGCCATCTCTTTACTTATGGCTACTCTACTATCTTTTATCTGTACAATTACATTTCCACAATTTTTGGAAACAATTGAAACTTCAGCCCCTGCTACAAATCCAAGATTTTCAAGAAATCGACGTACCTCTTCTTTTCCCATGATTTTTTTAATTAAAAAGGATTCTCCATCCGAGACCATACTTAAAGGCATTATTTTTGCTCCTATAACGTTAGTTTTAACTAACTCTTATGCAAAAATAAAAGTTAGCCCTTGCTAACTATTTCTTATTATAGTTAGTTCATGCTAACTTGTCAATTAATTCTGAATAATTTGGATTAAAAATTTGCTTTTTGGAGTATTTTTTTATTTTGTTTTTATAAATTCTTCGAGTGGATTTCCAAAAATATCTTTATTTTCTCCATAAAAATAATTTTTCGGACGGATAAGCTCAAGATGATATTGCTTTAAATCTTCCTCTCCAAGCTCGGCAACAGAATAATAAAAATCTCCCTGGTAAAACTTTACAACAGCACCTGATTTATACTGTCCAACAATTTCACCATTTTCATACTTTACACATTCCGCAAAATTAAAATTTATTTTCTTTGAATTGATTTTATAAGTTCCTGTCCATACAAGAATATTTGTAGAATCTGCATAAGAAGCACGCAGCATTACTCTGTGATTAGGATATAAAATCAGATGATGATAATAAAGCTGCATCTGATTATCATAATTCTGCATAATCCATTCGCTGTCATAAAACGGTGTGTTCTTTTCTGAAAAGCAGCCTGTAAAAAATAACGTTATAAAAATCAAAAAAATTACACCAAACTTTTTCATATCAACAATCCCCTCACATTGCCTTCATCGCAACTTTTAATACAATTTTTCGCCAAGTAATCTTGCCGCAAGACTCACGGCTAGAATCGCAGTCTGATTTCTTACATCAAGAATCGGATTTACTTCTACAATTTCCGCAGAACGAACTTTTCCTGTAGCCGCAATTTCTTCCATAAGAAGAAGAGCCTCACGATTGGTCATTCCACCTGGAAGCGGAATTCCTGTTCCCGGAGCAAACATAGGATCCAGAACATCCATATCAAAGCTTACATGAATTTGATCTATATTTTTAAAGAAAGCAAGCACCTGGCGTATAATTGCCGGAAAGCCCTGACCGTCTATATCGCTCATTGTAAAAACAGTTACCCCAGCCTGCTTCATCAAAAGCTTTTCACCCGGATCTAAATCTCGTGAACCTACAAAGCAGATGTTTTTCGGGTCTATCTTCTGACCTTTAAAATATAAGTCTGTTAGCTCAGGCAAACCGTATCCAGCAGAAGCCGCAAGACATTCGCCATGAATATTTCCTGTCGGCGTTGTCTCTGTTGTATTAAAGTCGCCATGCGCATCCACATAAAGTACACCAACAGTTTTACCCTGTTTTTTAGCTGTAGCACTTACACCTGCAAGAGAGCCCAATACAATGGAATGATCGCCGCCAAGCACAAGAGGGAACTCTCCGGCCGCTGTAATTTTTTCAACTTCACACGCTAACTTTTCGCACGCTGCGGTTATAGGTTTTAAGTATTTTGCCTTAGGATTTCCAGGCTCCTCATATTCCTGAGAAGAAGCCTTAAAAATATCAGTATGTTCAAAGGTCTTATGACCAAGAGATTCAAGTTTTTCCTTGATGCCCGCCAGCCGGATTGCAGAAGGTCCCATATCTGAACCATGACGGCTCGCTCCAAAATCCAGCGGCATTTCTAAAAGATGGATATTCATAATAGAAATTTTAGAATGATTTATATAAAGCGTCAAGAAAAAAAATTCTGTTGCTCCCGTGAAAAACGCCTGTCACCAAATAAAAAAGTCCACAACAAAGTGTGGACTTCAAAAAGTCGGCAAGCACAGCTTGCCTCTGAGCCATTTTTTCGATGAACCTAAAATGTGTAAGGCCGCTGGCGGCCGGTGTTTTATAGCAGGGCGTTAAGAAAATTGCAACGCAATTTTTAGCCCTACCACCATTCCCCTAGCGGCTCGTTTTTTAACGGTTCTTCGATTTTAGGCTTCCTCAAACATTTTCGCAATTTTATCTTTATAAAGATCATTAATACGGAAGCGCATAATTTCCTGTTTAGCAGAAAGCTCTACGCCAACTTCAAACGGCTTTGTAATAAGACTGAACTTTGAAATGCGTTCAAACATTTTGAAACCGTTTTTTGCTGAAATAAGGTTTGCTATTTCAGTTTCATAAAGCTTCTGAATAACTTCAGATTCAAGCAGATTTTCATAAGTATCATACTGAATACCATTGAACTGTGCATAATTTTTGATTTCTTCTTCATCAACAAGAATCAAAGCTGCAAGATAGCGCTGATCCTGACCAACTACAACTGCCTGCTTAATATAGTGAGATTCAGCAAGCTTAGTCTCAATTGGAAGCGGCTCAAGGTTTTCTCCACCGCGCAAAACGATAGTATCCTTAATACGACCCTTAATACAGAGCTCGTTATGAATAGTCATAATTGCAAGGTCACCAGTATCAAGCCAGCCGTCTTCGCTCAAAACCTTGGCAGTCAAATCAGGTCGTTTGTAATATCCCTTCATTACAGTCGGACCTTTAACCTGAAGAACACCTTCCTTACAGCGGCCAAGAACAAAACCGTCCTGAGGATCTACGATGCGTGCTTCAACACCACGAATTGGAGAACCAATAGTTCTGAAAATAGGGTCAGCCATAGGACGAACCGCAACAATAGGAGCAGTTTCTGTAAGACCGTAACCTTCTACAACTTCAACACCAATTGCCCAGAAGAATTCATCAATTACCTTAGGGAATGCACCGCCACCAGCAACACCGGCACGGAAGTTTGTTCCAAGCATAGATTTGATTTTTCTGAATACTAAAAGATTTCCAAGACCATAAAGAGGCCACAAAAGTGTCCATGGAATAAGACATAAAATCCACCAGAATACTGTGTGATAACGTGTATAGCAGGCATTTTTGTTGAACATAAGACGGCTCATAGACTTCTGAGCTTTTGCAACCTTAACAAAAAAGTTGAACATTGCAAGAACAATACCGCCGGTTTTACGCATTTTCTTTGTGATTCCGTCGTAAACAGCTTCGAATACTCGAGGAACGGCAGGCAGAATATGAGGATTAAGTGTCTTAAAGTCTGCAAGAAGAATTGAACCAACCGGTTTAGAATAACAAAGCACTGCACCCTGAATAAGCATAACGTATTCAACTTCGCGCTCAAAAACATGCCATACAGGAAGAACGCTCAAAGCGCGGTCACCAGGATTAAGGAAGATACGCTCTGGAATTTCATCCAGCTGAGCCAGGAAGTTGTGATGTGTAAGCATTACACCCTTTGGAGTTCCGGTAGTTCCAGAAGTAAAGATAATTGTTGCAAGATCATCACCTTTACCTTTTTCGAGCTCTTCTTCTACCTTTCCCTTATTTTCAATTCGCCACTTCTGACCAATTTTCATAAGCTCTTCGTAGAACAGAACTTCTACACCTGCAGCCTTTGCCGCATCAAGATTTTCCTGTTTAACTTCGCTTTCAATAGAAATGATTGTTTTGAGAGCAGGAAGCTTTTCTTTAAGGGCAACAATTTTTCCTACCTGAGAATTGTTTTCAACAATACAGTATTGAGCTTCTGTAATAGAAAGAATTTTTTCAAGATCATTTGGAGTAGCGTCACAACCGCGCGGAACATCTACCGCACCAATGTTCATAATTCCTAAATCAGAATAAAGCCACTCTGCACGGTTATCAGAAATAAGACCAATAGGATCACCGCGCTTAATTCCAAGACTAAGAAGTGCTGCACCAAAATCAAGACCATACTGATAAAGCTCGCGATAAAGAACAGGTTCAAACTGACCGTTCTTAAGGCGTTTCATCTGGGCATTAACTTCTGCAAATTCAGTTGCAGAATTGCGAACCATTTTAGGAATTGTGTAGTCGTCGTCGAAAATCATAATTTTTTACTCCAGAAATGAATGACATTTTTAGTGATTTTTGTCATTCATTCTTTGAGTATATAATGACTTTAAAAAGAATTCAAGTAAAAAAAATCCCCGATCAAGCCTGCGACATACTTACGCAGAAAACTCAATCGGGGAATGACCTTTGTATCATTGTACGGCTTGACCGGACAATCTATTAGACTTTGAACAAATCGATTTCTGAACCAATCTTCTGAATGTTGCCGGCAACCTTTCCAGAAATGTCAGAAAGTGCTGCACCAGTCTGATTAATTCTCTGTGCACCAGTCTGCATTTCTTCAATACTGCCTTTCATTGTTTCAGTAGCTTCCTGAAGCCTATGTATTTCTGAAAGAATATGCTTATTTCCTTCTGTCATTTCACCAGAAGCAGAGCGAACTTCTGAAGTAGAATTATTCATAGACTTAAGGGCATCAATAATCTGCTTTGAACCAATCTGCTGTTCTTCCATTGCGCCTTTAATCTGTTCAA
>CAMVDX010000060.1 GCA_947166355.1 uncultured Treponema sp. | reverse complement strand
GTGGACAAGGTAATTACAGACGATTTGATGGAAAAGACTTTTCTTTTTTGCTGGAAGAAAATTTCAGATAAGGAAGAGGCGCAGGATCTTGCACAGGAAATCATTGTTGATGCCCTGCTGATTTTGCGAAGTGGAAAAAAGATTGAAAACTTCTATGGTCTTTTCTGGCAGATTGCGCATAACAAGGTTGTTGATTTTTACAGAAAAAAGCGTCCGGTAAAAATCAGTCTTGATGACATGGAAAACAGCCTTCTTGGTTTTGATAAATCACTTGGAGATTATATCAAACAGGAAGAACTGGATCTGCTTTCAAAATCAATGACAAAGCTTGCCAATATTCACAGAGATATTCTGGTGCGCTTCTACATCAAAAATCAGAGTGTAAAAGAAATTGCCACAGCCCTTAAGCTCCCGACGGGTACAGTAACAAGCCGCTTATCTGATGCCCGCAAAAATCTTAAGGAGAATTTTGAAACTATGGAAAATCGAAAAGAAAAACCTGAAAAGAAAAAAAGTATTATCGATTTTGAACTTGAATTTTACATGGATGCAAACCAGGCCTGGATGGCAATTTCTACTTTGATAGACAGACAGATTTTATTTGCATGTCGTGAAAAAAGTCAGACAGCCAGCCAGCTTGCGTCACAGCTTGACCTACCCCAGCTCTTTCTGGAAGACAGCATTACAAAGCTTGTTCGGGCGAAAGTCCTCTTTGAAGAAAAGAAAGGAAAGTATCTTACAGATTTCACAATCTTTCCAAAATCAGTACGTAGAAAGGCAGAAGAAATTGACCGCCAGGTTTGCCGGGATTTGAAAATCGCCGAACGCTTTTTTGAAATTCTTAATGGCATGAAGGAGGATTTTCTCAAGGAAGATTTTTACGGAAATGATTTTGACTGGGAATATCTTCTTCCATATTTCATAATCCGCTCGGACAGAGAGTTTGGAAAAAAGGCGGGCGGAGATTATCTTCGCGAAAAATACGGTAAGGGACTGCCAGACAGATTCTGGAGAAATTTTTATCTTTCCGGCTGGTATGAAGATGAACCTGAAAGACTTTCTAAAGAAGAAACTTCTTTGATAGGCCCCGGCTACAATTTTAATGTTTATACCATTCCAGAATACGGTCATATTGAATTTCATAATACAATCAACACAATGCATTATGAAAAAGACGGGCACAAATGTGAGCTCGACCTCGACCGCCTCGACTGGCTCAACAGCGGCAACACAGGTCTTTATCTTGAGCTCATAAAAAATCCGAAGAAGCTTCTTTCAGAAAAAGAAGAAATGCTTGTTGCAGATATGATGAACAATGGCGTGCTTGAAAAAACTCAGGCCGGCTACAAGGGAACAATTCCGGTCATCAGTTTTGCGCAAGTAGAAAAGTGGTGCAAAATCTGGCACGAAAAATTCAAGGAACTTTCTATAGAGTACTATGATGCGCTATACAAGGCTCAGGAAAAAATAGTTCTTCCTTATATCCGGCATGATCTTTTGTGGGCATCCTTCTGGCATGTCATTCCACTTGGAAATAACAAGAGCTTAGATTCCATGCTGATGCAGTATGCAATTGATAATAAGCTTGTCCGTTTTGCAGAAGGTAAAAACGCTTCGTGTGCAGCTATGGTTTTGCTTTGTGAATAAAGGAGATTTTAAAATGAAAAAGATAGATAAACAACTTTCTTATGCACCCGCAGAATTTCGGGTTTCTTATTGCGGATGGGCATCTCCTGCTATGCGCGAGATGAATGGTATTTTCAGGCAGCAGCTTGCCTTGCTTTGTTATGACCAGGCAAAATCTGTTGAAGAACTTTCCGAGGCACTTCAAACTCCTTACGAATACATTCAGGATGCGCTTGATTCTTTTTGTAATGCTAAAATGATGAATAGGATTGATGGAAAATATCTTACAATTTTCCCAATGCTTCATCTGAAGAAAAATTACGAAGCAGGCCTTTTGTGCTATAAGTTTTCCGAAGAGCACGAGATTCCAAAGAAAATAAATGACATACTTTTTTCTTTGAAGGATGAAATTGCAGCTCTGGATTTTTACGGAAATGATTTTGATCTTTCATACTTAAACTGGTTTTTGTATACCATAACCGATAACTGTATGATTTCAGAATTCCGTTCTTACTTTTCTGACAAAACTGATGAAGTCATCTTCAACAATAGTGACTGGAGAACTAATAACTACAATTATTCACTTTGCCCTTCTTACAAATATGCTGATGAAAAAATCGAAGATGATCATCTGGAAAGACGACTAACACAAACTTCAACCTATTATCAGCATTTTGGTCAATACCGGTACAACAATGTTTTTGATTACACACCTTTCCCCTGCAGCTTTGAAGAAGTGCCGATTGGAATGGCTTCGGAATGCGGCAGAAATAATTATCTGACCCGGGAAAATATTGATTTTTATCTGAATCTTGTAAAAGGAATAAAGCGTGATTTTACAGAAGAAGAGCAGAAGTGTCTGGAAGCTTTTGAAAAGCATGGAGTTGTGGAAAAGCGTGACGACACTTACAAGCCCATGATCCCTGTTTTCACAGAAGAAGTTATTTCTGAACTGGAGAAAATCATCACTAGAGCTGTAATTCCAATTGTAAAGGAAATTGCGGAAGCAACAGAAAAACCAATGGAAGAAATTATGCTTCCTGAGATGCACGGTGTAAAAGAAAGAATAGATCAGTTATATATCTTCTGGCTCTGCAGCTTCTTGAGTCCCCGCCAGGAACTTTACTGGTACGGTATGAATGTAGAAGGCCTCGCAATCCCTAAGGATTACAAGGCCTCTGCAGCAGGACTCTACATCGTTTGCTAAATGCAAAGAAAAATTAATAGCCCAGTTTTTTATCTACCAGATAATGAAGCTGGGCTACTTTTGTAAAGTTCTCCAGGTCTTCAAGAAACATGTTTACATTCTTATCTTTTGTATAAGGCAGAGTCATGTTTCCCGCAACGTGAGGTGTAATCAAAAGATTCTTAGTTTTCCAAAGGCGGTTACCCTCAGGTAAAGGTTCTTTCTGGAAAACATCAAGAGCAGCACCAGCCAGGTGACCTGATTCCAGCGCATCAGCGAGGGCGTCTTCGTCAATTGCAGAACCGCGGCCAACATTTACGATATAAGATCCTTCCGGCATAAGCGCAAGACGTTCGCGGGAAAGAATACCGCGGGTCTCAGCTGTAGCAGGCAGGCTCATTGCAAGTAAATCTGTTTCCGGCAAAACCGTATCCAGCTGGCTGACAGGCAGAACCTTGTCGTAAACCGGCTGACTGCTTTTTCCGCTGCGGCAAACTCCCACAATGCTTGCGGGCTCAAATGCCTTTGCTCTTTTCGCAAAAGTACTTCCAATGTCGCCGGTACCAAGCACTGTAATTCGGCAGTCCTTCAAAGACTTTTGTGGCCGCGGAAGCTTCCACTGACCTGCCCTCGTCTCTGCCATAAACTCATCCAGGCAGCGCATCATTACAAGGGAAACGGCAATCATGTGTTCTGCAATTGAAACCCCGTATGCGCCGGCCGCATTTGTAAGAAGACAATCTTCGTTTGCAAAGTAACCCGGAACCATAAGAGAATCAACTCCTGCCCAAGGCACACAAAGCCACTTAAGATATTTGCTTGTCTTTACGATAGAAGGCGCAAAGCCATAAATGATATCAGCATCAAAATTACTCTGAGGAATTTCAGTCTCTGCTTTATAAAAGAAAACTTCATGCCCAAGAGAGTCCGCCACACCTTTAATCTGATCCAGATGCTTTTGTTCAAGCATATTATTGATTACTAAGATTTTCATAATTCTAAAATTTAATCCTTAAGAAACGTATAAAGTTTATAATAGCACGGATTGCTTCGTCACACAAAACTGCAATGAAGACACCGAGCATTCCAAGCTTAAAGACAAAAACACAAAGACAGGAAAGACCTACTACTCCAACAGTTCCCAAAGCCTGAGTAAAGAACATCCACTTTGTATCGCCATAGCCACGGATACCGTTTCCAATAATTATGTTGCCGGACTTTCCAAACAGATTTGCCGCAACAAGAATTATATAGATAACCGACATCTCAATAACTTCTTTATCCGTTGTAAAAAGACTCAGAGTAAGGCGAGGGAAAATCGAAACAAAGATCAGGGCAAAGGCCGCAACCAGAAAAGCCCATCTGACGGAAGTCTTAACTACCGATCGGTAGAGACGCAAATCCCTGGCACCGGTAGCCTCGCCAGTCAAGGTCATAGTACCATTGCCGATAGCTCCTATAACTACAACAAAAAGAATCTCCACAGTAAATACCATAGAGTATATTCCGGCAGCCTTTTCATTTATTGTATTGAGAATTCTGATGATACAAAGATTTCCCGCATTCCACAGCAAATCTTCGCAGGCAGTAGGAAGTCCAAGCTTTATAGATTTCAGATAAGGTCTGAACTTAGCGCCAAGAATTCTCTTAAGCCCCGGGCTTGTAAAAAATTTATCCTTCTTTGAAATTGTTACATACAAAAGATAAATTGCACCGACATATTCTGCAATTGTAGTACCAAGAGCCGCACCCGCAATCTCCATGCGAGGAAAGCCAAAGTTTCCAAAAATCAAAAGATAATCAAGAATAATATTTAAAACCGAACGGATAATTCCATAGGCAACCAGCGGCTTAGTATAATTAGAGGTCTGAAAAACAACAGAGTAAGAAGCACCAAGGCCAATAATCAAATAAACCGGTGCGTAGATTCTTGTATAAGTAACGCAGAGTCCCATTACATTTTCCGAAACTCCCATCAGCTTAAAAACAAGAGGACTGCAAAAAGTCCAGAATAAAAAGAGCAAAAGCGGAATTACGTTATGAAACTTTATCAAAGAAGCAGCAAAGTCTTTGGATTTTTCAATATCCTTTTCACCAACCGACTGGCTTATAATAATCGAAGCTCCCATGGCCATAGAAAAAACAAAGGACATAGTAGTCCACATAGGAGCAGTCGCATTACCAACCGCACTCATGTAAAGAATATCCATACGTCCCAAAAAGATGCGGTCAATCAACATCTGAACCTGAGCAATCAGATTACTCAGCATGATAGGAACAAAAATTTTTACGAGTTTGTTTTTGTATTCTGATTTGAAAAGCATGTGAGCATTATATCAAAAAGTTTAACCTATTGAAACAAAGCTTTTTATGTGCATCAACTTAAAAATCAAC
>CAMVDX010000059.1 GCA_947166355.1 uncultured Treponema sp. | reverse complement strand
AATACCTGTACTCTCTGATCCATGTTAGCACCAATATGGAACCACATAGAAGCAGTTACAACATTTTCACCCATTGGCTGTGCAAAGCGGCCAGTAAGCATATTCATTCCGTTAAACTGAGCGGAACTTGCGATGCGGTCAACTTCAGAAACAAGTGCTGAAATTTCAACCTGAATCTGCATGCGGTCTTCTTCAGAATAGATTCCGTTTGAAGCCTGAACTGCAAGTTCGCGGATACGCTGCATGATGTCAGTTGTTTCCTGGAGGTAACCCTCTGTTGTCTGGATAAAGCTGATACCGTTTGAAGCGTTCTGAGAAGCCTGATTCAAACCGCGGATCTGAGCACGCATCTTTTCAGATACTGCGAGTCCTGAAGCATCATCACCTGCACGGTTGATTCTTTCGCCTGAAGATAATTTCTCCATGTCTTTGTTAAGACTGAGACCTGTTACTCCGAGCTGACGATTGGCAAACATTGCCGACATGTTGTGGTTGATAACCATAGTATTCCTCCTTGGAATTTGAGACAGAAGAATCCTTTCTTCTGTTTGAAAAAGATGCAAAAATGCGTAAATGTTTTACAAGGCTACATCTACACATTTTTGCCCGAAACGTCTGACCGCTGCTTCTGCGAAGTCGATACAGTCATAACACTTCTACACTGAATATCGGCAGGAATACTAAAAGACTTTAATAAAATTTTTAAAAAATTAAAAAAAATTAGAAATTATCAATAATTCTTTTTAATGCACGCACCGCTTTTCCTCTGTGGGAAATTGCATTCTTTTCATCTGCAGTTAGTTCTGCAACGGTTTTATTGAATTCAGGGAGGAATACAATAGGATCATAGCCAAAGCCGCCGCTGCCAGCCTGTTTTGAGATGTCATCAATAAGAGTTCCTTCAAAGGTTTCCTGTGCTACAAAAAGACGGTCTGGGCCGCAATACATTACCATAGCGCAGGTATAGTGACAGCTTCGTTCCCCATGAAGGTATGCACCTTTTGGAAGATTTCCATTTGCGATTGCTTCGTTTGTCTGCTGTATAAGGAAGATATTCTGTTCTTCCTGAGAGATTTTTGTTCCGTCAGGCTTTCCGTGCATAAAGGATGGACCTGCGTAGCGTGAAGAAAAAATGCCTGGAGCTCCACCCAAAGCATCCACGCATATTCCTGAATCGTCTGCAATAACAGGGCAGTGCACAATATCGTAAAGTGTACGTGCCTTAATCAGACTATTTTCGTAAAAAGTTGTCCCGGTTTCATCAGGATCAAACTCAATTCCTTCGTCTGAAGGAATAAGAATCTGATGTTCGCTTAAAAGCTCACACATTTCTTTTTTTTTGTTTTTGTTTCCGGTTGCAAGATAGATTTTCATTTCTACAATATATAAGAAAAATGCAATCAGAACAATCAGCAGTCAAAGTTTTATTCGGCCTTCTCAGCTTTTTCCGGTTCCCTTAGCTTTTTTACACAGCTTAGATAATAGTTTACCTGACGTTCGCAGATTCCGAGCATGTCTGCAATAAACTTGTTTGATGGCCTTAAAAATAAATATCCCTGTTCAAATGTGTGATTCATTTCAAGCCATCTCAAGGTATATTTTTTCTTCTTTTTCGTATATTTAATTCTTGTTTCGATAATCTTTTCATTCTGATCCTGCGGCAATGTTTCTATCATTCTGGAAAAACGTTTATGCTGTGTATAAGCATAATTTCTGCGTTCTTCAACAACACTTTTGCGTTTAGCTCTGTTTAAAACTGAGCTTTTGCATAACTGAATGGTTTCGAATAAAATATCTTTCGGGATATTATACATTCTGCTGATTTTTTCGATTTTTTCATCTGTCAAATAAAAAGAAGCCTTCATTGCAAGAACCAGAATCCTTTTGTCGCCTGGTTTTTTAGAGATTTCTCTCAGGGCTGTAATCAGTTCTTCATTTGAAACCTTTCGTGCGTAGGGAACTTTGGGCTCATTCAGTGTGGAATAGGTAAGTTTTTTGTACATGAATTCCTTCTCAACTTCTATTTCTATTCCGTATTCAAAGTTTATCTTTTCCTTAATGGAATCTTTTGCAAGTACCTTTATTTTACTGTGAATAATCATATTGATAGTGTAATACAAATACTTCATAAAGCAGCCTGCTTCGGGGTTGTAGTAATCAAGAAGTTTCGGGCCTTTTTCCAGAAGTCTGATTATTAAATCTGAACGAAAATCTTCATCATATTTTTGAAGACCGTACAGCCGGTAATTTTTGCTGACAAAACTACAGATGCCGTTTATGGCCTCATGTTTTGTAATCATGCCGTTTTTAACTTTTTCCGGCACCAGATTGATTTCTTCCGAGTTCATAGTTTCCTCCTTGGGTTACATGAAAAATTTTCCCATATCTGTTTACGGGCAACTTCTCAATTGCAAGTTTTGTGCCAAGTGCAATTAAAAAAAAGCAGAAGCCAACGGATGTCATCAAAATAAAAAGTTTTTTGATTAGTTTTGATTTTTTATATGTCTTATACTTGACCTAGAAGGCGTAAAATGATAATATAGCAACATCTTTTCGGCGACTTAGCTCAGTTGGTAGAGCACACGGCTCATATCCGTGATGTCAATGGTTCAATCCCATTAGTCGCTATCCCGGATCCGGAAGTAAAAAAAACTTCCGGTTTTTTTTTGTATTTTTTATAATTGCCGGTTTTCTATTAACGAAGCTGTTAATTTTCGTTCATTTTATTAATAGTATTAACAGAAATTGCTGTGGTTTTTCACTATTTCAGATTATTTTCGGTAGGAAAAAAGGCTTCCGCATTATAACGTAATGACGAAATTTTGGCGCGAGGGAGCGGGGCGTGGTACAAAAACACTCTTTTTGTGGCTGCCGCGGAAGCCCTGGTAGGAAAAACAGACAGGAAAAAAACTGTTGTTAAAAAATCAGATTCGGTTTATAATAATAAGAACCCTAAGGAGAAACTATGAAGAAGATATTTATGATTTTAGCAGTGCTTTCTGTTTTTGCACTTTCTGCTTTTGCTGATGAAAGCAGTACTAACGGACAGGCACGTAATGATGCTAAATGGACAGATATGAGTTATGTAAATGTTCCTATCCTCAAGATTCTTGAAGGAAAAGACGGTTATGCAATCGTTTATCAGAAGAACAGGCATGGGGTTGGAAACGTTGTAATTCCTAAGAAATGGGCTCAGGGAAATACTGAAAATCCACGTAAGCTTAAGTTCCGCTCTGTAAAAACTTCTCTTGGTGCATATATGACTATTGTAAAGGATGGCGGCGAATTTAAGCGTGTAATTCTTTCTATTCCCATGAACAAGAACGATTCTATCTGGGGACTTGCAGACTACCGCAAGAATATGGATGGTGCCGATAAAGATACTCTGGAAGACTTGGAATTCTAGGCCGAAATACGGTATTATAAAAGAGGGTTTTTAGACCCTCTTTTTTTTTGCCTTTTATATATTTTTCGGAGCTGGCAATCCGGTTTTACAGGATGTTTTTATGTTTGAAATTTCTAAGGAGAAGACGGACGAACTCAAGTCTTTTATAAATACTCATAATTTCTTTTTTATTGTTGGTCATAAGGAGCCTGATGGGGATTGTATTACTTCTTGCCTTGGAATTGCGGCAATTCTTGATTATTTTGGTAAGCCTTATCAGCTTTTGAGTGCAGGTCCTTTTAAGCGCAATGAAGTTATACGATGGCAGGAACAGTTTTCTGATACAATGGAATTTCAGGATGAAGCAGAGCGCAAGAACAGCGGGCTTTTTATATGTGATTGCTCAGAGCTTGTAAGACTTGGTGAAATAGATGGTGACTTGAAAGGCTTTGATACCTTTGTAATAGATCATCATAAAACAAGCGGACTTGAAGAGGGCTTTCAGGGATATGTTAATGGTGATGCTCCTGCCTGCGCTTTTTTAATTCAGCTTTTTTATGAAGCACTGATTGGACCTGTTCCGGCAGAACTTGCCAAAACATTGTTTTTTGGCATTTGTACTGATACAGGTTTTTTTCGCTTTCTGACAGATAAATCTTCCGAGGTCTTTGCAGCTGTGAGTCGTCTGGTTGCAGACGGAGCTGATCCACGTTCAACCTATCGCGAAATCAATTCCGGAAAACCGTATTCCACAAGAAAGCTTTTAGGAGTGCTTTTAGGAAAAGCAGAACGCTATCTTGACGGCAGGCTTGTTGTAACTTATGAAAGTCTTGAAGATACAAAAAAATGGGGTCTCGATGGCCGTGATTCTGACTCACTTTATCAGCTGCTGCTTTCTGCAAAAGGAGTTGAAGCTGTTGCATTCTTGCGTCAGGATACACCAGCAAGCTGTACAGGAGGCTTTCGTTCACAGGATAAAATTGATGTTTCTGTCGTTGCCGCAAAGTTTGGCGGTGGCGGGCACAAAAATGCCAGCGGCATGAGCTGTAACGGCCGTGTTGAAACTTTGATTCCGCAGATTGTAAAAGAATTTGCCAGAATTATGTAAATAACTGATATCTTCCAATTTTTGAATCCGCTCCCGCTGAAAAATCCCCATGGCTGCGGGCGAGCCTCGGCGCTTCGCTCTGTATTTCACCGTCGAACCGGCTTTTCCGCATCGGCTCGATGCAGCCTCAGGTCTTTTTCTGCTCCGCGTATTCAAAAATTGTCAACGTAAGTTTGCATTTTTAATCAACGTCTTTGCGTAATCAATCAATTCTGCCGCTTCCTGGTCGGTGTATGGATATATTTCATTATACGAAGGATCCAGACAATTCTTATTCATAAACTGAGCGAACTGCCAGCTGGCATCTTGGGGCAAGAGCTTTGCCATTTCTGCAATATCTTCTTTTGTGACTAAGCCTGGAACAAGAACTGTGCGCCATTCCCGGCAATCTGAAGGGTAGGTGGCTGCAAGTTCAGCACTTTCTTTTAATACCTTTTCGAAATAATCTGAATTATTATAAAAAGAGGAGTTTTCTCCGCAGATTAAAGTTGCATAACGGGCAGGAGAAGTTTTTATATCCATTGCAATAAAGTCCGGATGCAGCTCCGGATTTTCTATCAGAGCTCGTAATTTTTCCGGCAGAGTTCCGTTTGTGTCGATTTTGATTTTATAGCCGAGTTCGCGGGCTTTTTTTATGATGACAGGTGTATAAGGATTTAAGAGCGGTTCTCCGCCGCTTATTACAAGACCGCTTAAAATGCCCTGTCGTTTTTCAAGATGGGCAAAAAGTTCTGAAACAGTGTTCAGAGACTCAGATTCGATTCCTGCCGGCATTTCTGAATCACTGAGTACGAGTCCTATGTTGTAGCAGTATGGACAGCGGATATTACAGCCTTTTAGAAAAAAAGAACCTGCGACACGCCCCGGAAAATCCACACAAGTGGTTTTTACAAGTACGCCCGCAGGTTTATT
>CAMVDX010000058.1 GCA_947166355.1 uncultured Treponema sp. | reverse complement strand
AATAAACGTGATGCAAACGGCAAAGCTTCAAAATCAACTTCATCAATAAAGCTACGAAAATTATCTCCAGAGCGAATAATCAATTCTTTATCATCAACAACAGATTCAGGCAGTCTCTTGTAGTCCGTAACATGACTTGAAAAATCCAAAGCGTCGCCATTAGAGAACACAGAACGAATAATCAAAAGAAGCTGCTGTAGAGAATCAAAAAATGAAAAACCATCAGAATATTCCTTCTTCATTCTATTAGAACGAGAGCTCATGGCAGTAATTTGTTCCTGGTCCTCATGCCTTCTGAAAAAGAAAATTCTTTTATCAGAATCATCAGAAAAACTCTTGCTGTCACTAGCAGCCCTGAACAAATGATTAGATCTAAAAGCTCCTGCAGAAAGAACTCCATCAGATAAAGCGTTTCTTTTCCAATCAGTTTTCCTTGTCAGTCTCGAACTAAGATTCCATAATGATGGTATGTTTCTTTTCCAGATGAGCTTCCTGTTATTTGCAGTAGCAGGTCTCACGTTTCCAAGTACAATCCTTGTATAAGCAACAGATTCAATTTCATTTTCATATTGCAGATACAAAGATATTTCATAGTCATTAGTAATATTTCTTTGCTGGTTTATAAATTCTGGTGAACTTATATAAGCAATCTGAGAAGCGTAATCCCTACGATGAGCACGAGTCCAGTAAAAATAACTCATGGTTGTATTTGGATCTTCGACTTCGCCGTTTGAAGCATATCCGTGTAAATCCGAATAAACTCCAAATACAATTCTTTCATCTTTAACAAGCTTTCTTGTTAGAGTCACATTCATGCTCTTCCAGCCGTTTGCTTGCCCGACAAAAGATGTTTCATAAAAAGAAGCATTAAGACATTGTGTTAGCTGCCAGTTAGAATCAGCTGCAAACACAACAGGAATAACCGGACTATAATCTATACCATAGTTATAATCCCAGTACCATTCAGATGTTGGAGTATAATAATAGAAGACTATCGTTACCGTATTTGAATTAGAGTTTTTTGGAACAATAGCTCTACGTCCAAAAATATCCTCTTCATCAACAGTTTCTCCTTCTATATCCTCGTATTCATCTTCGTCCTCATCTATACAAACTTCATACCAGGCAAGAAAAAAATCCGGAGTCTTGTTGTTTCCAACAATAGAGTAACTCATATCAAGAACCACTCACAGTAATCTGCCAGTCTATCTGAAGACTATCTGCAGAAGTCACATTTACAGCAGGCGTAATCTGAGCATAAGCCAGGCATTTAGCAGCAGCAGTGTTTCCGTTCATCAAAGCAACTTCGTTAATTCCGTTTGCGTTCAAGTCACCTGCAGCAAAGCTTGTACGGTACAAAACAACGTTCTGTCCGGAAGAACCAAAAGCCGCCTGAGTTTTTGGAAATGTTGAATCCAGCTTTTTGAAAGAACCTGTCGGAGTATTTACTCCAGTATTGTTCTTCGGAGTAGAACCGGTCCAGCCAGTACCAACTCTCATATAACCGTTTGTCGAATCAACCTTATTCTGAGTGGGATTACTTACCAGTAAATCTGCAATCAAACCATCACCCTGACTTGTAATAGTATTGTGATGTTTGAAAATCATTGGACGTTCTTTCAATCGGAGAAGGGAACGCCAGAAACCATTCTTAAAATATTTCACATTACCATTACAGTCACGAACAGTAACCGTAACCAATCCACGAACTTTTCCTTTTGAACTAATCATTTACAAAATCCTCCAATCAATCCAAACACAAGCGACGTAATAACAACGCCACCTGTACCACCAATCAAAGTTCCATAAAAGAATTGATTCTTTTTCTTTTCTGCAGCTTCCTTCAATCTTTTATTTTCCGCTTCAAGAGCCAGCTTCTGTTTTTCCAACTGGTCAGCCCTCTCTTTTTCAAAAGCAAGCTCGCCACCAGTCTCCAGTAAAGCAGCCTTAACTGCCTCTTGAGCAGTTCTCTCAATTTCTTCTTCTGCAATTTGCATAACTTCCTCAATCGTTAGTTCGGCCGCAGCGTTGTCGGAATCTTTCTTTTCCGTCGGCAATTGCGTCGCAGACTGAGCTATAAGATTCTGCAAGTTCGCGAGCATCAGCACGCTCAATACGAGCAATTGCTTGGTCCCGTTTAGCCACAGCCTTTGCATTGATTTCATCCACAACCTCCTTTTCGTCGTCACCGTCATGCCTATGGCGCCATTTGTCATTCCCTGGCTTGACCAGGAAATCTTTACAAAACAGCACAATAAAAATTGCACTGAAAATACTTCCTAACCAAATCAAAACTTTCTTAATCACTTCCCAAACTTTCTTCATCCGTCTCCTTCTTTGTAAACTTAAAGTCCTTAAACTTCTGAACCTCACGTCCTGCAATTACAGCCATAGTAACCGTAAGCCATTCAGCTCCACCAATTACCCCAAAACATTTAAGTACTGTTGCAATAACAAAGATTACAAACTTCACACTAAGAAGCTTTTCAATCAGTCTCTGAAATCTAAAACTAATCATCCGCGAGCTCCATCAATTGCATTTCGAATCTGTTCAAACTGGTAATCAGCTCCAAACAAATCCACGTTGTCATCACTAGCTTTCTGCAAAGCTTCTCTATCCAAGCCACGAACAATTACCCGATAATCATTCGCCTGGTAATAAGGCTTCATATCAGAAAGAGAACGAAGCTCCGAATAAGGCTCCACACAATTCAGAACAACATCACGACCACAGACTCCAGCTACATGACATACTTCATTTTCCTTGTATAATCTGGATCCAAGTTTTCTGTCATACAAAGTCACAAAGAAAGCCGCCTGAATATCATTCTTTTCAGGATTCTTCTTTGTAAAATATTTTTTGAATAATGCATCCGCAGTAACGCGAATAGCACACCCAGTAGCCAGCAAGAGGGCAAGACAAACAGAGCCTGAACAATCAGAGCTCAAAAGATTTTCCTTTCCGCTTTCATATTTCAAAAATTGCATTCTTCCAAGAAAGTAGCGGTAACGTTCAGCTTCACTAAGTCCTTCCACAATTTCCTTTTCAGCTTCCAACATCAGCCGCATTCGTAAATTAGAATTGTCCATATTACATTCTCCAAGTGTCATTCCCCGGCTTGACCGGGGAACCTATAAACCACGCACAATCAGCGTGATAACCGTAACCGCCACATTAAAGCAGGAAATCACACAGGCAATCACAGCCATGTTTCTTCCGGCTTTTCCGTTGTCTGCCTTAATATGTTCTTCAAGGCGACGAGCAGTAGCACAAACATTCGGATTAAACTGGCAGGCCGTGGACCTGTTATCCAGACAATCCATTCTTTTCTCAACTGCAGTCTTAAACTCTTTCATTTCTGCCCTGAATCCAGAAAGCTCCACCTGTAAGCCGTTCATAGACTTAACTAACAATTCAATGTTTTCTATAATCATCCTCCTTACCACGTCATACACGAGTAACCCAAATCTCCGAAGAGAACGCAGCTTCTTTTTTGTATCTAAAAGTGAGCTCATCAATTCTCACTTTCTTAAATCCACTTTGAGCATTAAGCCGAATATCCATAAATGCTCCAACACGGGCATGAATCAGAGGAAGATAAGTTGTCAGATAATAGCCGCCTTTACAGTTGATACAGTCCTGCAGAAGATCTTTCGCACGACGCTGGCAGAAAGGTTCATCTTCAAACAGATCATCTGACAGATATTTCGAAGTAACGTTTTTTACAATCTGACCTTTAGCCGCAATCTCGTTATCATCTTTTACAAAAATGCTGTAGTTAGTTTCAGAAATAATTGCCCGACCAAAAATCGCAGCCTTATAAAGTCCAATAAGATTTCCATTTCTCGAAAGCTGAACAATAGTGCGGTCTTTGTAAGTTGAAGTATCAAATTGAACTACCGAGAAATCCTCGATGGTTGAGCCTGTCGAAACCACCATTTCATCAAGAAATTCTTCCTCAGTAGTAAGCTGGTCCGCATAAACAACATTCCTCGTTTTTCCCTCATCATTCTTCGCCTTATAAATTGCCTGGTAATCGTTATCAGAAATAATTTTTCGAGAATCATCCGTGAACGGATAGTATGGTCTCATATCCTCGTCATACCAAACCGGAGCATCGCTGTAACTCCAGAGCTCCTGGCGTTCAGTCTGTACATAGCGTGTATACTTCAATCGAACATTATTCGCATACTTATCATTGTTATTAAAAAATCTGTAATGAGTAATTTGAGTTTCATCTAAAGTAAAATCAGAATCTTCACTGTAATCATTTTCTGTATCATAAGGACTTTCTATAAAACTCAGAGTTAAATCTTTACCGCATTCCACAACAGCGTCATAAGCCTTAGCCAAAGCACAAAGTTCCTTCCAGGCAGAACCAGCCACAACAACATAAGGAATGTCAAAAGGAAGCGAACCACAGTTAATTTCATTAGCACGAATGCCACCACGAGCCGCAATAATATGAACAAGAGATTTCTCCGGCTGCAGTCTGTCACAAACAACAGAGTGAACAACTGTCTGAGCATCAGTCCAGTTACGCTGCAGCTTAGTGTCATCAAGTTTTGTGCTCAAATCAATCAGGCGTACTTTGGTTGTCTTATCAAGAAAGCCGGTCTCCTGACTCTGAAATCCGTTATCATCGACAAACATGTGAAAGCGGAAAAATGTGTTAGTTCTGTCTCCAAAACAATACCAGATCTGAACTCCAAGCCCTGGAGCATATTCCGGATTCTTTTCAATGTCGTAGATGCCTTTCAAAAGAAGCTCTCCGCAGTTTACAATTCCACCAGCTTCCGTGTTGTAAGAAGTTGCAACGCATTCAAGAATGTCAGAGTCCGGAATATAAACATCGCCGCTACTAAGTTCCAGAACAATACGAACAAAAGGACGTGCATCTGTATCGCAAATCTTATTTTCAACTTCAGGTGGTAACTCGTAAAATCTCATAGCACCACCTGTGTATTCTGTTCTCTGTTACGGATATTAAAAACAACAATACCTGTTACTTCAAACTTCTGATAACAAAGCACTGTGTCAGCGCAGTTGATGTCGGTCATATCATCCAGAGGCTTCAAATCGTAAAGGTCTAACCATATTCCTAATCTCTGGTCTAGTGTAATAGAAAGTTTTTCGATTTTATTTTGAGTCGGGTAATGTTCTGTGTTTAAAGGAAAGAACAGAGTAATCTGATACTTTGCTTTTTCAGTAAACTTGCCGGTAAGTTCAAAGCGGTAAACAAGAGGCAGCTTTTTTAAGTCGGCTATTACACTGTGGCCGTCATAATAAAAAGTTCGGCACTCAGTCCAAGGCAAAGAGGGGGTAGTAATATCCCAGCCTGTAGTAAAAGAATCCTCATTATCTTTTACATCAAGCCTGAAATATAGAGGTTCATTATTTTCTGCACGAAGTTCAAAATCTTTTACAGATACATTTTTATAAATCAGCTTTTCACAAACGCGGTCAACAAGAATATCAAACCTTTCATTTGAATAAAAAAGCAAAAGGAACAGAGCAAGAATATTATTATATTCAAGTCTCGTAACCACGCAGCCGGTGATTGCCTTGCCGGTTTCAACAAGCTTCTCTCTGTTCCTTAAGCCAATCACTCCAGGCAGAGCGTAGCCTTTGGACGCAGTGCGTACAGTTTCCTCGCTGTAGGGTAATGGATAATATTCACCGTCTTTTGCTATCGTCAGTGTGCAGTCTCTACCTTGAACTTTCATAGCTCAAGTGTAAGCCCAAAGCCGTGTGCAAAAAGGTTCAGATTTCTTAACCTTTTAGGTCAGAACATTTTATGTTAGTTATTTTTTAATCGAATTGAAAAAAGATAAGATTGTATAATTGATAAGTATGCGGCAATTTCAAGGATATTGATGGAAAGTACCTGACTAATTGGGAGATTAGTTAAGTCTGTTTATCTGTTTTATATGGTAAAGGGCATTCCTGCCCGCTTTCGCTAAAATGACACCGGACGCAGTGGTTTCT
>CAMVDX010000057.1 GCA_947166355.1 uncultured Treponema sp. | reverse complement strand
CCTGTTCAAAACCAAGGAACTTAAGAACAGAAAGGTTTACTTCCTTAGAGAAACGAAGACCTCCTTTGTAAGGTCCAATAGCACTGTTGTACTGTACGCGGAAACCACGGTTTACATGGTACTTTCCCTTGTCATCCATCCAAGGAACTCTGAACTGAATAACGCGCTCTGGTTCAACCAGGCGTTCCAAAATTGCATTTGGTTCAAGTTCTGGCATTTTAGCAACAACAGGATCGAGAGTTGTCAAAACTTCTTCAACGGCCTGCAAGAATTCAGGTTCGTTGGCATTCTTTGCTTTTACTTCTTCCCATACACGGTTTACGTAAGCATTTTTCATTTCGTTTTACTCCTCGGTAAATGCACCAGCAAAGGGCATTTCAGCAATCGGCAGGCCTGAGCCACGTTTTGCATAATTATGCATTTCCAAGGAATAATTATACTACAAACCGCGTTTCTATGAAAAGTAGTAAAATGCAATTTCAGGGGAATTTTCATTCATTTTTATTAAAGTTTTTTAGTAAAAATGAAGAAGCTTTTTTTTGTAATTCGGGCGTTCCCTGCCGCGCCTAGGCGCGGCAGGGCGGTACTTACGCACTTCGCTAACGCTCTAAGTCCTCGTCGCTCACTTTGTTCGCTTCTGCGGTCTTCGCCTTCGGCGGTGCTCCAGTACCTAACGCATCCATTATTAAACCGAGTTCTCAATAAACTTCAGAATATCAGTCTGCCTTTCAGCATGAGGAAAATCTGATAGCAGAGGACACGGAATATGCGGTTCATAGGCTCGCTCCCGGAACCAGGTACACTGAACAGCCTGCATGCCGAGTGAGCGAGCGCCTGTTAGCTCGTGAGAACCGCCGTCACCTACGTAGAGACATTCTTCAGGAGTTACGTCCAGCGCCCGCATTGCCCTGCGGTAAATTTCCGGGTCAGGTTTTAGAATCCCCTGCTCATAAGAAATCATTGCTGCATCAAAAAGTGGATAAAGCGGAGACGCAAGAATCATGTCACGCTCGTCAGAAAAAGTGTTTGTGATGAGACCGGTTTTGAGTCCTTTTTCGCGGAGAGTTTGCAGGAGCCAGAGAGACTCGGGCGGTATATCATTGAAGGTGTCACCCAGGGTTTCGCGGCGCTTACGGCAAACAAGCTGGACATTCTCCGGGGACCAGGCACCAAGGTTTTTCAGCGTAATGGCCAGGCCTTCTTCCATAGAATATTTTCCCAGAGTGCGGTCTTTTTCTGTTTCGTGCCAGCATTTGCGAAAGGCTTCTATTGGCTGATTGAGATCCGCAGCAATGTGCTCGCTGAAATAGGTTCGTCCCGTAAAGAGTGTTACGAGCGTTTCAAACATATCGAAAATTACAGCTTTAATCATTTTGTTTTCCTGCTGCCAGTGACTGTGCTGGCTGCCCTCTGCTTATCTGTATTTTATAAAATAATAGACAACATAAATCCAGCCCAAAGCGCCGTGAACAATTGCCCAACCAATTGATTTCCAAGTTACAAAGCTGATTACCATGGCAAGTGCAGAACCAAAAGAAATCCCCTTCTCCACAGAGCGTTTTACAATTTTTCTTGAGCCATCTGGCCTTTCTTCAATTTCTTCTATTATTTCCTTTCCCATAAAGCGTGAGCCTCCTTTTATCGCCTGTCTTAATTTGTTGATTTATTATAGCACATAGAATTGATTGAATAATTAAAGGCGTTCATGAATCGTAAAAAATCGTGCACGAAATGCTGTGTGCTGTACCCATACGCCTACTCACTCCACCTCACCTTGCGAAAATTATTTTTCCTCTTCGCTGCTTATCCACTGATGCATACCGGGGCCAAAATCTTCGTTGGGGCGCTCGATAAAGCCGAACTTTTTATAGAAGCCTTCTTTGTCTTTGGCGGCCTGGAGATTCACCATTATGCGCCAGCCAGGTTTGAGTTTACTTTTGATATAATTCATTGCGTAGTTCATAAGTTCGCGGCCAATTCCCTTTCCCTGAAAATCCGGCCGAACAATTACATCAGCAATATAAACTACATAACCGTGGTCCCATAAAAGTCTTACAAGGCCAATTACTTTTCCATCTTTTCGGAAAGTACAGATGTGTGTAGTATGTTCAAGGCCAGCCTTTGCCTGCTCAAGGGGAAAACCGCCCCAGCCGACAGAAGTTCGCATTTCAAGATACTCTTCGGGAGTAATTGTATTTGTAATTTCGTATTCCATTTTATTCTCCTGCTAACTAACGTTAGTTTGCATTTTTATCATAATCGGAAATTATGATATCTTCTACCGGAAGTTTAAGCCCAATTTCCGGGTCTTTATAATTTACAATGCCGGAGCTGTCTTTTTCAAAATCAGCATCCACGGCAAAAGCCTGAATTGTATTGTCTTCCAGCGTCAGAAAACCGTGACCAAAACCGGCAGGAATAAAAACAAGGAGCGGCGTATCCGCATTAAGTTCAAAGCTCTTATACTGCTTATAGGTTTTAGAATCCGGGCGAAGGTCTACTATATAATCCAGAGCCTTCCCCTGAACAACACTGATAAGTTTTCCCTTCGCGGCTTCTGTTTTTTGATAATGAATGCCGAAGAATGTATGCTTATGGGGAATTTTATAAATCCGCTGCTCGGTAATATTAAAGCCGTCTGGCAACTCTGTCATTGTTTTTTTACTGAAGAAAACCTGCATTGTTCCACGGGAATCTTCCCTGCCATCAGGCTGAAGGAGTAAAACTGAATCGAAGATTTTTTCAATTATTTTCATATAATCTTTATTATGATACCATATCACTTAAAATGACAGAAGAAAAAAAAGATTTAGCAGAAATTATTTACGCTGCCGTACGTCAGATTCCACGCGGGAAAGTTGCCTCGTATTCTCAGATTGCGGCACTGGCCGGAAACTGCAACCTGCGCCGCTATGTGGGAAACGCACTGCATAAAAATCCCAGCAATGCGGTGACGCCCTGCCACCGGGTTGTGAACGCCAAAGGCTTTTGTTCGGGCAGCTTTGCCTTTGGCGGCCCAGATGCCCAGCGTTCAAAGCTCGAAGCCGAAGGCGTTTGCTTTGTGGACGGCCACGTTGATTTAGAACGCCACCTGATCAGCGAGGACGATTTTGAAGCGATGAAGGCCGGATTAGCGGAAGATTTACAACGGGGGTTTTAGGGGGCCGCCGCCTTCGCAGCACAGCTGCTCGGAGACTCGCTAAAAACAGTCCACTGGACTGTTTTTGCCCTGCTACGCAGTGCCGCTCCCTACCTAGGAGAAGGGGTAGCCCGAGACACCGCAACGAAGTGAGGAGGCTCGGGCGCAGGGGAAGACTTTCCCCTCCTAAAAAATTATAAAACCTCTTTCCAGAGATCTTCTTTGAAGCCGGGAATTACCGCAGAATCGGTAACTAAGAGGGGCCGCTTCACCAACATGCCGTCGGAGGCAAGGAGGGCGAACTGCTGGTCCTCGGGCATCGAAGGAAGCTTTTTGGAAAGCTCCATTTCGCGATAAAGAATGCCGCTGGTATTAAAAAACTTTTTCAAAGGCAAGCCGGATTTTTTGTGCAGGCTTCGCAAGGTCTTTTCATCCGGGTTCTGAGTTTTAATGTCTATTAAATCATATTTGTAACCCTGAGCATCCAGCCAGGCCAGAGCTTTTTTGCAGGTTGAGCAGCGGGAATAACAGTAGACTTTTGTCATGGGAACTCCTTTCGTGAAACGAAGTATATCTGAATTATATCCCAAAAATAGATAGATTGCAGAAAAAAATGAAGTGTGTGGGCGCAAAATCGGCGGTAGATACGGATAAATTTGCGTGGAGAGCTTTCGTTTATTCGTATCTTAAGTCGCAGCTGAAGTTCCGATAAACAAGAAATTTTTCCCCATTTTATCGGACCATACGCCAAAACCACAGAGTTACAAGACTCTCCATCTCCGATAAAACATCCAATTCCAAACATCTTATCGGAACAAAAAAAACAAGTTCTACCAGATTACCGCGCCCGGCGAATAATTATTCTTTTTTCCAGACTGTGCAGTGGTAGCCTTTTTCGTATCCCAGCTTCTGGTAAAAAGGATCTCCACCGCCGGTCATGTGAGTTGCCCCCAGGGCTTTCATTCTTTTGTAATGAAGTGAAAGTGCCGCAGAGGCAAGTCCTTTGTTGCGATGGTCAGGATGTGTACAAAGCGGCTCCATGTAGGCAAGCTGATTTTGAGGCACCCACCACATTCCAGAAAAGCAGACGTATTCTTCATTCTTATCTGCAATCACAATGTTGTACTGCGAGCTATCATGTGGAGATGGAGAGAGAAATCGGCTCAGGCTGCTTTTGTGAGATTTTGCCGGCGTCCAGTCCATAGAGTCGTCGTACTTATCCCAGTCAGAAAAATCGCCACGCTCTCCATGACCAAAACCATACCAGCAGAGCTTTGAACATTTTACAATATCAATATCCTTGTAATCCACAAAGTGATAGCCTTCCGGCAACTCGTAATTCAGCTCATTTTTAAAATTAAAGACGAGTTCGTCCCATTCGTAAACTTGCTTGAAGCCCCGCTTTGCCGCTGCATCTTTTAAGAATTGCTGACCATCGAATAAAACAAACTGCTGCTCGCCGCCAAAATGCGGCATATTTGAAATTGCGTAATCAACCAGCTCGTCTACCAGAAACTCGTAGCCCTTGCGGACATTAAAATAAATATCTGTGACCGGATTCTCGTAATAAACAAAGGCAACAACCTTGTCTCCGTCAAACCAGAGCCTGTCCAGAAATGAATATGAAGTATCCATCCACGAAGATGTAAGCGCATATTCAAAAAATGGCGCAGGCCGGCCGCAGTCATTTTTCCAGTCGTAAGTTTCTACAAGAAAATCCCATACGAGATTTATGTCTGATAAAAGTTGAAATTGTTTGGTTGTAATCATTTTATAACTCCTAAAGATCCCACCCGCTGTATCTGCTTTTTTGGAATTCGCGCGTGAACTTTGCAATCTGCATCATCTTGGCTTTGCCCCATTCGTTTTCGGTATGAAGCTGAAGATAAGTCTGCCATCGCTCTTCGCTCAAACTTCCGTCCTCCAGCGCTCTACGAACTGCACAGCCCGGCTCACTTGTGTGTGAACAGTCGTTGAACCTGCACTGATCAAACAACGCAACTACATCAGAAAAAGTTTCGTCAATTCCTTCTTCCATATCCAACACACCGATTTCTCGCAGACCCGGAGTGTCCATAATCCAGACACCGTTTTGCAAGCGGAAAAGCTGACGGTAAGTTGTAGTGTGACGGCCCTTTCCATCCTCGTCGCGGATTGCATTCACCTTCATCAAATCTGCACCGTTCAGAGTGTTGAGCAGTGTAGACTTGCCAACCCCGGAAGAGCCGACAATCGCAATTGTCTTATCCCTTTGAAGATAAGGCTGTAGCTGCTCGAGCCCATACCCCGTAAGAGAACTGATTGCAATTACATCTTCCTTGTCGCAAACAGCCTTTGTGATTTCTACCTTGAGCTCAACGTCGTCGCACAAATCCGCCTTGGACAAAATCACAACAGGCTTTGCTCCGGTGTTGAGCGTTATCGAAACGTATCGCGCAATTCTGTTTTCACTGTAATCCTGATTAAGCGAGGTCACGATAAAGACATAATCAAAATTAGAAACGATAGTCTCCTCTAAGAGATTTTTTACATAGGCTTCTGAGTGGCCGCTGCGGTTTGGACGCTTGAAGACAGTTTTGCGGGGAAGTACTTGGTCTATCAGCGCGTCGCCATATTCGTTGGTGAAAACTTTTACATAGTCGCCGACAACGGGCGGCTCGAGCCCGAGGTTGTAAAATTTTCCTTTAAGTTTGCCGGTCATTTCGGAGAGTGCAACTTTGCCATCAGCGTGATTGCCGCAATCCCCACCAGCGCCAGCCTCAAAGATGACAGTTCCATCCTCTGCACAAGGCAGCAGAGCATAAAGATTCTTCTGCACGCAGGATACGCGCGCAGTAATAATATTATTTGTTTTCAATTTGAATTTCCTGATTGCTAGAGTTTATAAAGAGCACAAGCAGATTCTAAAACAAGTTCAAAATGACAGTTTCGGAAGCTCTTTATCCAATGCAGCTCCGCTTTCAGGACAAGAAAAGT
>CAMVDX010000056.1 GCA_947166355.1 uncultured Treponema sp. | reverse complement strand
GGCAGTTTTCTGAAATCCAGTGAGTAAAACTCACTGGATTTTTTGTGCGGGGAAATTATTATAGAAGAGACTTATGTTTTTTTTATTTTAAGGAGTTTATAATGAAAAAATTAAAGATGCTGGCTGCTATGATTATCTTAGCAGGAATTTTTACAGGCTGTGCAAGTAATGGCGGAACTTCCGCTCAGAAAGCAAATCAGAATTCAAAAATTGATGAAAAGAATCTGGATAATTATCTTGTAGATTCTGATTACGATTTTATTTATGAAGTCGTAAATAAATTTAATGTGAATGTAACTGTTTCTCCATTTGTTCATGACAGTAAGAAAGATGCTGTTAGCATTACAAGTGATGTCGTAATTGCTCCTGGTGAATCTTATGCGTTCAAGTTTAATACAAAAACTCTTTTTAAAACTTTCGGTGAAGATATTTCTATCCGCTGTTATTTTCAGCCGGAAGGCTATAATAAAAGTCGCGGCTGGATGAGTGATTTGTATTCTGACAGAAACACAAAACATACTGTTACAATAGTAAAAAAGGATGACGGCTGGTCTGGAGAAAATTCATGGGAATATTTTGGTCCTGAACTTGTTGTTTATAAGGACGGAGATTTTTCCTGCAAGATTGTAAATAAAACTGATTATTCGGTAAAAATTCAGGGATATGTTCGTGATCCGGATAAACAGGCTGTTACAAAAGAAGTAATTCTAAAAGCAGGCGAAACTTATGATTTCAGATACAAAATGGAAGAGGTTGCTGCTGTTTGTGTAAGTAATTCTTTTGGGATTGGTTTTACATTTGAGATGCCTGAAAAAAACTGGTATTGGGGCGGAATGGAAAACTGGTATCAGAAAGATAAACTGAAGGAAGCAAAGAACAGAGTTTTCTCTATTATTCCGGATGGAAACGGAAGCTTTACATTTGATGAATAATCTTTAAGTCTTAAAACTGTGAAAAAAATCATCAAAAATTGATTAAGAAATTCTGTTTACATTTACTATCACTAAGTTTACACTTTTTATATCAGGAGGTTTTTATGAAAAAAACATTTTTATTTGCAGGTTTTGCAGCTGCAATTTTGCTGACTTTTGCCGGTTGCTCAAATCCGAGTTCGGCTTCAAACGGAAGCAGTGACAAAAGTAATGATTCCATTCCTTCTTCTGTTCCAGAAACTTTTTCTGTTCAGTTTCCAGAAGTTCTTGAAAAAAGTGAGGAGTTTGTCAAAAAATCACTCAAGGCAAATATTCCTTCCAGAGCAGCATTAAATCCAACCGAAGAGGATAAGTGGGAAGGTCGTATAAACTATCAGAATGGAAATTGGAATGTTCCATCATATTTTTATGGAGTAGTCCCTGGAGATAATCTTGTTGTAAATGGTGAAGATTTGGGAACTCTTCAGGATCTTTATCACTCAAAGGATGAAAATGGCAATTACCGTAAGGCAACTTTTGTGTACAAGGATAAGCTGTATTATGTTTTTGATAAATCTGAATATGTACGCGATGACAGCTATATAGTTTTGGGAACAGCTGATAATGTGGAAAGCATTATTTTTGATCAAAAAGATAAAACTGATACACCTGAATTTTCAAATTTTAAGTTCTGGGTTTGGGAAAGAGATCTTGCAAATGTCTGCTATAGAACCGGTGATTTAGGATATGCCTATACTTTAAGAAACGTTCAAATGCAGGATGGTTCTTATGCGACTGTAACTGTTGCCGGATATAATTATTTTAATTATGGTTTCCGCGTTTGGATTAAAGAAACTGATGGAAAGTCTGTAAAAAAGGATTATCCTAATGCTGCGCCTTATTCTTTTACATCATCTTATAATATAAAAACTTTTGCGCCTGTAGAAAGCGGTGAAGATTTTATTTATGAAGTTGTGAATAATACAAATGTAAATCTTACCGTTCAGAATTATATCCGTTTCTGGGAGATAAGTGATTTCTGGGTTGGTATGGTCGCAAAAACTGCTGAGCAGACTATTGCCCCTGGTCAGACAAAACAGCTTAAGTATAAGCTTGCTGATTTGAAGGCTCTTAAACCTTTTGAGACTAATCGAATCGGTATAGGTTGTACATACAAATTAGAAGGCTCTAATTCTAGACCTTCCGGATGGGAAAATAATTTGGAGCAGGTTAATAAAAAGCATACGGTAACTGTTACTGTCGATTCAGAAGGGTATATGAACGGAGAAAATTCCTGGAGTGATCTTTAGAGTTTATAATCTTGTGACTTGTGAGGTTTTTTTATGAAAAAATGTTCAGTTTTAATTGCCGCTATTCTTTTACTTACAGGTTTTTCAGCCTGTTCAAATCCAAGTTCGGGTTCAAGCGGAAGCAGTAATGGCAGTGGCGGAAGTAATGGAGGTGGTGGTTCTGGCTCTGAGGTTATATTTACTGGTGTTGAAAAACAGAACGGAATGAACGAAAATCTTGAATTGGTACAATTTTCACTTACTGATATAATTACTTTTTATCAAGATGGAACATGGACATACAAGAATACTGGGTCAATGCCAATGGGGCCAAAAAATATTAAAGTTGATTTTATTATGTTTGCTGGAACTTATACAGGTAATCCTTCAACAGATGGTTCTGTTACATTGGTTACTAAGAAGATGGCAAAAAAAACACCTTATATTCCTGATTCAATAACAAATGAAACAATACCACTGGAAGATCTTGAAGAAAGCAAGTGGAAGACAGATACCATTAAGATTTCGGGAGGTAAGTTTTCTGATTTTAAGACAGTAAATGAGGATTCTGGCCAGACTGTTGAATTTACCCGTCAATAGAAAACTGAATTAATATACTGCCAGCGGTGTTATTGTAATACTTGTTGTCTCAGCAGAAAAAAATGTCATAAAGTCCTGATGAAAATGCCTTTGTGCGTTGTTTATCAGGGCTTTTTGTTTAACGATTATTTCAGAAATGCTTCAATTGTCTGGTCTATGGTTCGGGTAGAGAGCGGCTCGGTTTGAGTTTCCATGGTGATTATAAGGTTGCGGCCGGGGAGAATTCTGTTTTCGGTGTAGAGGCGGAGTTTCCCGGCCGCATTTTTTGAGTAGGCGGGGTCGTCCATAAGACCAAAATGTTCCCAGATGAACTCGGCGCGGGTGCGCGTGTTCAGACAGAGGAAGTCGGGGTGGAGGGTGACGGTTGAGCCGAATGCGTCAGCACATCTATCGACATCTGTGCGTTTGAGCGTGAGCGGAAATTCGTAGCGGTATGGAATTTTATGGTAGAAAAGTGTGTCGGCGATTATAACTTCGGACTTGGAGCGCACCCGCTCGCCGCGGGCAGTGTAGAGAAGCGGGGAGTCTGGCGAGAACGGCCGGCCCGTCCATGAGACTTCCTGCCAGTTGGCTGCGTACTGATCGTCTGTGAGAGTCACCGGCGTAATGAGGGCTCGGCGGGCCGGGCATAGAGAATCGTAGAGTTCTGTTATGGCGCGGCCACCGCCTGTATGTTTCAGGTAATTTTGCAGCGTGTCGATTTCTTTTTGAATTAATATTATAACTTCTGTGTCATAATCTTTTTGAGCCAGTTTGTAAGCAAAGGCTTTTTCCTTAAGAGGAATGTAGCGGCCTTTTGGATTTGAACTCTCTGTGTAATGATAAAATTGACTTCTGCCATGCCGCTGGGCAATTCGCAGGTGCCCATCAAGCTTTTTATTAATTTCCTTTTCTTTTTCCATTAATGTTGTCTGTAAATTTTTAAGTCTTTTCTCAATTTCTTCTTCCAGATTAGATGGGGATAACAGTTCTTCTTTCATGTAGTTTTCTCCTTCTGATTTTGACAACCTGCAGGCCGTCAGTTTCAAATTCTGGTAGTTTCGTAGTTCTTGCGACCTACAAAACTACGAGGTCTAAGTATCTTGTAGGTCAAAACTCCATCTTGCAGGAGCATTTTGCACAAAGTTGACCTACAATACAGGTTTCTTCCCTTGTCTTGTAGGTCGTTTGCAAGGGTGTACACTTCAATTTATGCAGATTTCCTGCAAACTCGACCTACAAAAACACTTTCGGCTCGGATTTTGTAGGTCTCATAATTCGGTGAGCGGCCTGATTTTGGAATTCTCGACCTACAAAAATGCCTAATAATTCCACTTTGTAGGTCGCATCCTCGGCTTAAACCACAAGCCAGCGTCATAACAACCTACAAAACACTTGCAACCTTCGATTTTGTAGGTTGCAAGCTCTGTGGTTTATTTGGTTTTCTGTTATTTTGACCTACAAAACAGCCTTGTTGCCATATCATGTAGGTCTAAAAAAATCTCTATATATAATATTGTCTCGAAATACACATTTTTGACAAAATTTCAGAAAAATAATTAAAAAACTTTTAGTGTAAAAGATTTCTGCAATAAAGCCTTGCTGCAATCTCAAAAACAGTGGGTAAAACTCAATGGACTTTATTGTGGGTGAGGGTTTATAATTTATAGTAGAAACATATTATTTTTATAATTTTAAGGAGTTTATAATGAAAAAAATAAAGATGCTGGCAGCTATGATTATCGTGGCAGGAATTTTTACTGGCTGTGCTACGACAGGAAGTGTAAAATCAGGAAAGGCAAAAGTAACGGATTTAGATTCCTGTATTGTTGATGAAAACTATGATTTTGTTTTTGAAATTGTTAATAATACTGATGAGGCAATTACTTTTACAAATGGTATAAAAGAGGATTATACAAATTTTAATACAATAAAAGAAACAAAGAGTTTTGTAGTGAATAAAGGAGAATCTTATCAATTAAAATATGATTTAGGATTAATTGAAAAATTATCTGGTGTAAAAAAAGAAAAACTTCGATTTTTTACTTTTATGTCATCGGAAAATAATACTGTTATAGATGGAAATGAAAAAAGCATCTGCATATATGAAAAAGATGGACGATATGTAAATGACAGATTGTTTTATATTCATATGTGGGATCAAAGATATCAGCTTGTTCTTGCAGAAAGAAAATACATTTTTACTCTAACGAAGGTTGGTAAAGAAATAAATGTTTATGGAAAAATCGAAGATTTGTCTGATTTTGTTTATGATGAAATAGTTCCTGGAAATGGAAGAAGCCCCATTAAACTTCAACTGAGAAATAGCAAGGAATATATAGAAGTTGACTGGCGATACTGTAATTATCATAAAGAAAACAGAGGTTTTGATAATGGCGGCAATTTTTCTACTTCAATGGATGGCGGAGACTGGCGTTTTTCTGGGGAAAAATACGAGCTGCTATTAAACTATAACAGGAATAATGATTATTATATGCTTCCGAATAGAGATGAGATTAGACCGTATACTGTAGAAGAACTCGAAAAACTGATTGGTATAAAAGGTTCCCGAACATCTGCCGAGGGAATTAAGAGTGTAAAATAAAAAAAAACTGTAAAAATCTTCCATTGATTATTCTCTGGTTATGGATTAAAATTATATATCTGCACTTTTTTTGAGAACTGGTAAAAGGCGGGACGGTGGATTGCCGGAGGCCGAACACGACGCGCACTGGAAAGTGGGGCGTTGCGGGGCAGGGACGCAGATTTTTGCGATGTCGGAGTTTTTGTGGCTGGCGATGATTTACCCCGCTGGGTGGGGTAGCCCGCAACGAAGTGCGGGCGTAGGGCGGGGCTCCGCCCTCCTTAATTAAGTATATTAGTTTTACTAATAAATAGAAAAAAACACGCGTCGGATGTAGTGACGTGTGTAGGAGAAAATTATGTCTGTAGAAAGAGTAACCTACAAACTTGGAGATGCCGATCTCATCCTGGAAACTGGAAAAATCGGTAAACAGGCTAATGGATGTGTTTACGCTCAGTGGGGCGGAGCCGCTATTATTGCAACTATTTGTGCTTCGTCTGCTGTAACGGAAGGTCAGGATTTTGTGCCTGTAACTGTTGAGTACAACGAAAAATTCTATGCTGCCGGAAAAATCCCTGGCGGTTTTGTTAAGCGCGAAGGTCGTCCAAAGGACAAGGAGATTCTGGTATCTCGTCTTATTGACCGCCCTATGCGTCCACTTTTTGAGCCATCTTTTGGTCACGAACTTCAGATTGTTCCAACTTGTGTTTCTTGTGATGGTGTTCACACTCAGGATATTCTTGCCGTAATCGCAGCTTCTGCTGCAACTTGTATTTCTGATATTCCATTCCACGGTCCGGTTGCTGCCTGCCGTGTTGGATATTTGAACGGTGAATACATTATCAACCCTACATTCGAACAGATTGAAAAGGGTGAGCTTGAAATCGTTGTTGCCGGAACTAAAGACGGCTTTACAATGGTAGAAGGTGGTGCTAACGAAGTTTCTGAGGAATTGATGCTCGGTGCTTTGGAGCGCGCTCAGAAGTTCATTACTGATATGTGTCTCTTGCAGGAAGA
>CAMVDX010000055.1 GCA_947166355.1 uncultured Treponema sp. | reverse complement strand
ATAATCTGCTTTGAACCAATCTGCTGTTCTTCCATTGCGCCTTTAATCTGTTCAATAATCTGGCTTGTCTCGGAAATACTGTGTTCAATTGCATTAAAGGCTGTATTTGTTTCATTTGAAACTTCAACCACATCCTGAATTGTATCCTGAATCTTCTGAAGCTCAGTTCCAATTGTTTTAGACTGATCAGTAGAGGTTTCAGAAAGCTTACGGATTTCATCTGCAACAACGGCAAATCCCTTACCTGCTTCGCCCGCATGAGCCGCTTCGATTGCCGCATTCATAGCAAGAAGGTTTGTCTGCTCGGCAATACTTGCAATAGCTGTATTCGCATCCTGAAGCATCTTTGACTGCTCTTCAATTCGCATAATCTTTTCGTTTGCATTGCTCTGAGTTGTAAATCCTTCACTTGAATGTTTCTGCAAGGTAGTAAATGAAGAAATCATCTTTCCAACAGAATTGTTTACCGAAGTAATGTTTCCAATCATCTGTTCTACAGCAGCCGAAGCCTCTGTTACACAGGCAGCCTGAGACTCAATCATGCGCTCAAGAGATTCAATATTTGAACTAATCTGATTTACGGCACCAGCTGTTTCCTGTACTGAACTTGCCTGAGAAATAATCTGATTATTTACACTTTCGATATTTGCAATGATTTCTGTAATAGAAGCAGAAGTATCCTGAGTACTAGCCTGCAAATCTGAATCTACAGTAATAAGGTTTGTTTTTGAAGACTGAAGATTTGTTACAATTCCCTGAAGCTTTTCTACGAACGCATTAAAGCCCTTTACAACATCACCAATTTCATCATTTGTAGCCTCTGGAATACGCTGTGTAAGATCTGCGTTTCCACTGGCAATTGTTTCAATAGAAGATTTTACAGTTTTAAGAGGCTTAATAAGAAGTCCAATTAAGAAGAAAATAATTCCGCCCGCAATAATAATTGTTAAACCTATAATTAAGAGTACTGTTGTCTGAAGGCTTTTAAGAGAGCCAAAATAGATATCAAAAGGAGCAACAGCAAATACTGTCCAGGTAGTACCAGGAATTTTCTTATAACTGGCAAGAAGATGTGCATGGATATTCGGATCAACAAATTCATCTATACCTTCTTTTCCAGCAAAAATATTATTAAGAATAAGTCCAAGCCCCTGAGATTCATCAAGAGCAGCTCCGCCCTCTTCTTCACTAGTTTCAGTATTTTCATTTATATTTGCAACAGTAGTTGAAGTAGCCCAGTTGATAACCGAAGGATGCATTCCCCCACCCATATCAATTCCCGCAATTGTTTCCTCAATAGTGTTTCCACTGATAACCATTACAATTGCACCAATTATCTTATTATCAAAATTATACACAGGAACACTGTAATGCTGCAGTATAGTATCTGTAACTGGACTTAGAGTTGGATCTGATGCATAATCTTTTCCGGCAAATGCTTCTGCAAAATAAGCTCGTGTCTTAAAATTCATTATTCGGCCATCTGCAACTATGGCATCGCCATCTGCATTATAAAAAGCAACGTTCTCGCAGTTTTCAGCAAGCGTAGATGCTATATTAGTAAGCTGATTCTGCTTTTCAGCCATTGAAGCATTATCATCCTTCATAACAGTTAATTCTGCAAGTGCATGAAGAGTCTGAAAGTGCCTTCTATTAATTTCTACAACTTTGTTTACGACATCTGTAGATGCGGCCTCAATTCGAGTATAAACACTCTGAGTTAATCCTTTAGCTGCGTTTTTATAGGAAACAATACCTACCGAAACACTAGAAATAATTGTTACTGCCAGAAACATAACGAGAAGTTTTACTGTAAGAGTAACTCGTAGTTTACTTTTGTTTGCCATACTTACCTTCCTGAGTTTATCGATTTATTCTTTTTGTGATTATTTTATATGAATAATATATAATTATAGCACATAGTTCTGAAAAGTGTTATTTTTTTTTAAATTGATTTTTTGATTGATTTTTTGACTCCCAGAGCTTCCGCATTATAAAAGATTTCAGTAATCTTGGCGCGAGGGAGCGGGACGTGGTACAAAAACACTCTTTTTGTGGCTGCCGCGTAAGCGGCAGGTGTAATAGTTTCTATACCACAAAAAGCGTGTAGCGCATTATTGCGCGGTTTTGTACCACGAAGCCGTGACCGGAAGCCATGTTTTCAGAATTTCATTTTATAATGCGGAAACCATGTTTTGACTCCAGAAAGAATATTTTGAGGTTCAGATGATTCAAACAGATGTATTAAAGAACGGTTATAAGATTTTACAGGATACAGAACGATTTCAGTTTGGAATTGATGCGGTACTGCTCGCGGATTTTGCAATGAAAGGCTGTGGAACTGATTTGTTGAAGTCTGGAAAAACCGGCGGAACAGATGACGGGACATCTGACGAATCTGACGGGCAAACTGACAGACCGGCAGAAAAACAGCCTGGCAGACATCCGGCTCGTTTTATTGATCTGGGAACTGGCACGGGAATTATTCCGCTGCTGATGGCAGGAAATCGGTGGTGGTCGGAGGTCCGCAAAGGTGATACCCTGCAACCTCCTGCCATCTTTACTGGACTTGAAGTTCAAAAGGATTCTGCTGAAATGGCGGGCCGGAGCGTTGCATTAAATGGACTTGAAGGCAGAATTCGTATTGTTCACGGAGATCTTCGAAACCTGGACGGGCTTTTTGAACGGCATAGTTTTAACGTAGTTACCTGTAATCCTCCTTATATGATTGACGCGCACGGAAAGGGCAACGAGCTGGACGCTAAGACCATTGCGCGGCACGAGGTTTTGTGTACGCTGGAAGATGTAGTTGCGGCAGCTGACTATCTGCTTGCGCCGCACGGTAAGTTTTTTATGATACACAGGCCCTTTCGACTACCGGAAATTTTTGAGTCACTGGCTGCACACAAACTGGAACCAAAACGCATGCGCCTGATTTTTCCTTTTGCAAATAAAGAGCCGAATATGGTTTTGATTGAAGCCCGCAAAAATGCAAAGCGACGGCTCACAATAGAACCGCCGCTTATAGTACGTTATGATAATGGTGAATATACTGCAGAAGTGCAAAAGATATACAACAGTCCGGTGATTGAGTAGACCGCAGGTCGTATCGAAATCACCTTTAGATGTGGTCTCGATACACCGCTTCGCGGCACTCGACCACCGATTTCTTCTATAGAGTCTTGAGCATTGCCTCAACCAGTTTAAGTGTGCGTCCGAGTGCAGCTTCATCTGTTGGAAGGGCAAAAAGTCCACCTGCCTTACTGTCAGGATTCTGACGTACAATTTCTTTTCTTGCCGCAATGTATGCATCTCTCTGCTGAATGATTATAGCGGCAAGATTAGAAGCAACATCCTTTAATTCCTTATCAGTTTTCTTTGTAATCTTTTTAGCAGCTACAAAAGCAGAAAGCAAATCTTTAATTGAATCACAAATCTGATTGTTTTCCCCTTCCACAATCTTCATTGCTTCAATATTAAAATATTGCTCGCTGTGTACAAAAACGTAAATCTGGAACAAAGGTTCATTTTCGAAAAGCTGGAAATAACGTGTAATCAGTTTTTTGAATAAAGCCGCTGGAGCAACCTTTCCCCCTTTGATGCCCTCAAGCGTCTTTTCTTCCAAGAAACTAATTCTTTCAACTTCCTGTGCACTATAAGCAATTGAAGCAGCATACATAGCGTCGCGGCTTTCAAAATGGTTATAGAGCGAAGCTTTCTTTATTTCCAGACCTTCAGAAACGTCGGCCAGAGATGTGGCACCTGCACTTTTATCAAAAGCACTTGCAAGAAATGCCTGAATTATTTTTTCCTGTGAAATGTTTTTCTTACTCATATATAAAATATCGGTAACTAACGTTAATTAGTTTAGAAGAAAATGAACGTTCGTTAGGCAAAAAAATCCCCGGTAAAACCGGGGATTCTGAATTGCTTCGGCTTCGCCTCGCAATGATGGGATTGTATCCTTGCGATGTCACGGCGATGTTACGTCATTGCAAGGAATGCAGCGACGTATTGTCATTGCGAGGAGCCCGAAGGGCGACGTGGCAAACTATTATTCTTCTGGATCATACACATCGATGTGCAAATCCTTGAGCTGCTGTTCGTCTACTGGAGACGGACACTCATTGGCTCAGCATCATAAATATTTATATGAAGATCCTTAAGTTGCTGCTCGTCAACTGGGCTTGGACATTCATACGACTGGTCAAGGCACGCTCGCTTACGCTCGTCTTAAAGCCTTGACTCAGTCGTTTTGTAGGTGTCTGATTTCATCATACACCTGCAATCCATAGGCTTGCTTCATGTCGCCTATTATTCCTTCTCCACACATTTAATATGAAGTTCATCAAGTTGTTTCTGTTCAACTGTGCTTGGACAATCGTCCATAGGCGACATTGCAAGGTTGTTCTTAGGGAAGGCGATTACCTCGTGGATTGACTCTTCGTGGCACATGAGCATGATGAGGCGGTCGAGTCCTGGGGCGATTCCTCCGTGTGGTGGAGCACCAAACTTGAAGGCCTGAACGAGGAAGCCGAATGCCTTCTGGGCACGCTCTTCGCTGTAACCAACAATCTTGAAAATGCGCTGCTGGAGAGCAGGATCGTTAATACGCATAGAACCGGAAGCAAGCTCGTAACCGTTGAGTACGAGGTCGTAAAGGTCACCCTTTACTGCACCCGGGTCAGATTCCAGTGTATCCCAGTACTGTTTCTGTGGAAGTGTGAACATGTGGTGTTCTGTTTCCCACTTATTTTCTTCTTCGTTCCATGCAAAATATGGGAAGTCGATAATCCATGCAAAGTGGAATTCATCCTTTGGATTGTAGAGGTTGAGGTCCTTACCAAGCTGCTTGCGGACTGCACCGAGGGCTGTACAAGCAAGCTGCCAGTTTTCGTCGCTTACAAAAAGGATAAGGTCGTTCTTCTCTGCACCAAGCTTGCTGCAGATTTCTGATTCTTTTCCGGCATAGAATTTTGAGATTCCACCTTCGAACTGGCCGCTCTCGGCAACCTTCATCCAGGCGAGGCCCTTTGCCTTGTAAGTTTTTGCAACCTCTTCGAGGGCTTCAATATTTTTACGTGAGTATTTGTCTGCAACGTTCTTTACAACGAGGGCCTTAAGACCAGAGCGTTTGTGGCGCTGAATATCGCGGCCTGCATTTGCGGCACCAGCCTTGAATGCATTGAAGTCTGCAAGGTCTGCCATGAAGGCTGCGTCCTGCATCTTCATGTCAAAACGCAAATCAGGCTTGTCGCTTCCGTACCAGTCAAAAGCATCTTCCCATGCAATGCGGTCAAACTTAGCCGGCAAATCATAGTTCAAAGTCTTTTTGAAGATGTAGCCCATCATGCCTTCTGTTGTGCTCAAAACCTCTTCGCGGTTTGTGAAAGACATTTCCATATCTATCTGTGTGAACTCAGGCTGGCGGTCTCCGCGGGCATCTTCATCACGGTAGCAGCGGGCAATCTGGAAGTACTTATCAAATCCAGAAACCATCAGAAGCTGCTTGTAAAGCTGAGGGCTCTGTGGAAGGGAATAGAATTTTCCAGGATGAACACGGCTTGGAACCAGGTAGTCGCGGGCTCCTTCCGGTGTAGATTTAATAAAGGTTGGAGTTTCAATCTCGAGGAAGCCTTTTGATGTAAGGTACTCGCGTGTAGCAAAAGCAACCTGAGAGCGCAAAATGATATTGTGCTGCATTGGGTCGCGTCGCAGGTCCAGGTAGCGGTACTTAAGACGAAGGTCTTCATTAGCAACTACGAGAGTTCCGTCCTTCTGGCGAACCTCTTCGATAGAGAAAGGAAGCTCCTGAGAAGTTGTAAAAATCTCAATATCAGTTGCTTCAACTTCAATTTCACCGGTTGCCATATCGGCATTAATATCTTTATCAGCGCGGGCATTAACCACGCCCTCAACTGCGATACAATATTCACTCTTGAGGCTGGCAGCAATTTTCTTAACATCATCACTAGCCTTATCGCCAACCATTACCTGAGTAATTCCATAGCGGTCGCGAAGACGAATAAACAAAAGACCGCCCAAGTCACGGGTGCGGCTTACCCAACCATTCAAAACAACTTTCTTACCAACATCACTCTTGCGAAGCTCGCCGCAGGTGACTGTACGCTTAGTATTTTCCATAATAGAAGTATTTTAGCGTTATGATTAAGTTTGTACAATAATATACATTATTGCGAGGATTATCTTGCCAACCTCTTTTGCGGAAATGAACAGTACGCTGATAAAGAGGGAATGTTCAGATATAAGTTTGATAAAATGAAAAAAACTTTTGTGAATTATTAACTGTAAATGTTATAGAAAACAATGGGGGCGTTGCGCAACATCATCAACTTAAGACTAAAAAGACGGTTTTAGATTACAG
>CAMVDX010000054.1 GCA_947166355.1 uncultured Treponema sp. | reverse complement strand
ATGAAAACAATCACTCTCGGTTCAACCGGAATTACAACTCCACAGAATGCTTTTGGTGCACTTCCCGTTCAGCGCGTGAATATGGAAGGTGCTGTTGAGATTTTGCAGAAGGCCTGGCAGGGCGGCATGACTTTTTTTGACACTGCCCGAGCCTATTCTGACAGCGAAGAGAAAATCGGGGAAGCTTTTGCAGGCTTTACCGGCCGCGACGGCTCCCCTGCCCGAGATAAAATTTATATTGCAACAAAATCTACTGCGACCAGTCCGGACCAGCTTAAGGCAGACCTTGAGACTTCCCTCCGTAACCTGCGTACAGATTATATTGATATTTACCAGCTGCACTGCGTAAAGCAATGCTACAGGCCAGGCGACGGCACAGGGCTTTATGAGACTCTGCAGGAAGCAAAGGCTCAGGGCAAAATCCGCCACATTGGAATTACTGCCCACAAAATCGGTATTGCTGAAGAGATTGCGGAGAGCGGACTTTATGAGACGCTGCAGTTTCCATTCTCTTACCTTGCAAGCGAACGCGACCTTGCACTTGTAGAAAAGTGCAAGAATAACAACGTTGGCTTTATCGCAATGAAAGGCTTATCCGGCGGTCTCCTTACAAATGCCGCTGCCTGTATGGCCTTCATGAGCCAGTATGACGTTCTTCCAATCTGGGGCATTCAGAGAATGAGCGAGCTTGAACAGTGGCTGGACTTTTTCAAAGAGCCGCCGGCCATGACAGCAGAACTCGAAGCCATCATAAAAAAGGACCGTGACGAACTGCTTGGAGAATTCTGCCGGGGCTGCGGCTACTGCTCGCCATGTTCAGTCGGAATTACAATCAATCAGTGCGCCCGCATGAGCCAAATGATTCGCCGCGCTCCTTCCGAAGCCTGGCTCACCCCACAATGGCAGGAAGAAATGCTGAAAATTGAAAAGTGCGTAGACTGCGGCGCCTGCCTCAAACGCTGCCCTTACGAGCTGAACATTCCAACGCTGCTTCGAAAGAATCTTGTAGACTACAAAGAGATTCTCGCGGGGAAGAAGATTTAAAAATATCTACTTTTATTATAATATATGATATAATAAAGAAAACTGGAGGTAAAACATGGAATACAGAGTAAATTTTACATGGGATGATGAAGCCAACGTTTGGATTGCTCAGAGTGACGATATTCCTGGTCTCGTGCTTGAAGGTGGCTCTCTTGATGCCTTGTTTGAACGAGTTCGTTTTGCAGCTCCAGAACTTATTGAACTGAATAAAACACCAGCCTTAAATTCATTATGTTTTAGCGTAGAACGTCATGAGAAGGTATTTGCATAATGGCAGAATACGAAAAGAAAGTTCGAGAAATCCTACTGCAAAATAATTGCCGCTTTGTCCGTCATGGTAAAGGAGACCATGATATCTATTACAGTCCTATTACAAACAGAAACTTCACAGTAGATTCAAAAATTAAATCCCGCCATACCGCAAACGCCATAATGAAACAAAGTGGTATAGATCATCATTTTTAATCGAAATCGGATAAATTAAATAACAATGGAAAACAAAAAAAACGAACAAATTCTTTCACTTGTATCTAAAGCACATCAGCCAGCTTTACAAAAAGCTATTGATTTTATGGAAAATCCAACTCAACAAACTGCGGAATCTGTAGCCGAAGTTATGAATGAGCTCTTTGAGATAAAACAGAATATGCGAAAACGCGATGATGTTGTAACACATCTTGACTATGTAATAAAATATGCCGTCCGGGCTACCATAGATTTTCCTTCTACAAAAAAATATTTTGATGTTAAATCTGCCCATAAAAATGGAAAAATTACAAATTCAGAAGAAATGTTAAAACGTTTGTTACAACATTTTAATAATCCTATTGATTTTGCCTCATGCATTGAATTTAATTATAACAATCTGAAAAAACTTATGGGTGATAAATTTATCAATGCTAATTCTGATATTATTTCAGAATCAGACGTTGCTCCAGCGGTTTATATGCGAAAAGATTCAGAAAATAACAATTGATGGATTTATCTTGAGAATTGAATTCTTATATATTAAAATATAAAAGATATGTCACTTAAAACTCGTTTATTTAGAAAAAAAGATGATAGCACAGTTTCTGTACAGATAAATAACTCTATTCAATCTGATAACCCATCCGTAAAAGCAATAATTGAACTTAATCAACACATATCAAAACTTCTTTCTTCTGATTCTTACATTGCAAAAAGTGAATATCTTAAGTTTATAGAAGCACGAAAAGATGCTGTTTCATATTTTAAACAACTAAATATTGATAATATATTAAAGAATTTTTGTTCAAAGAATCATATAACGACAGAATTAGTTCTTGAAACAATTGATAAACTTGATAACTTAAAAAATCTTGCTTCAGAACATAATAAAAACTTCATTAAAGAAAAACTTATTTCTGAAAAAACATATTTGGATAATATATTAAAAGAAATTGATCCAAACATTATGCTTGATGAAGACCAGCGAAAAGTTGTCCTGACAGATGAGGATTATTGCCTTGTTATTGCTGGTGCAGGAGCTGGAAAAACAACTACGGTTGCTGCAAAAGTAAAATATCTTGTAGAAAAGAAGAATATCAAACCAGAAGAAATTCTAGTTGTTTCATTTACAAACAAAGCTGTTGGAGAGTTAAAAGAAAGAATTCAAAAACAGCTTGGCATCGATTGTCCTATAACAACATTTCATTCAACAGGAAATGCTATTTTACATAAAGAAAATGATGATAAATTGAATATTGTACAAAACGAAAAATTATATTTTGTTCTTGAGGATTATTTTAGAGATACAGTTTTACAAAATCAAAAGTTACTTGATGATTTAATTCAATTTTTTGCTACTTATTTTGATGAACCAATTACAGCAAAAGATAAAAACGAATTATTCGATAAACTTTCTTCAGCAAATTTTTCAACAATGAAAAGTGAAGTTGGTGAAATAAATTATAATCTTGAAATTAAGAACTCTCGAAGAAAAGAATATGTTACCATCCAAAATGAAGTATTACGTTCTTATGAAGAAGTTCAAATTGCAAACTTCCTATATCTGAACAATATAGAATATGAATATGAACCTCGTTACAAATACAATATCGAAGGTTCCAATAAACCTTATACGCCTGATTTTTTAATTCATCAAAATGGAAAAGAAGCATATATTGAACATTTTGGTATTACACAATCTGGATGTAGCAATAGATATAACAAAGAAGAATTAGAAAAATATAAAAAGGCAGTACATGATAAAGTTGATTTGCATAAACAGCATGATACTACCCTACTTTACACATTTTCAAGTTTTATTGATGGAAGACCTCTACTTGCTCATTTGAAAGACCAGTTAGAAAAAGCAGGCTTTACACTACAGCCTCGTGACAATAAAGATGTTATGCAAAAAATTACAAATCAAGATGGAAGTAGATATATACGAAAACTTATTAATCTTGTAGATAGATTTATTTCTAATTTCAAAACAAATGGATATTCAGTCGAGCAGTTTGAAGAATGGAAAATAAAATCAAATAATGAAAGAACAAAACTATTTCTTGGAATATGTAAAGAATGTTATCTTGAATATGAACGTTATTTACAAAAAAATAATGCAATTGATTTTTCTGATATGATTAATAAATCTGCCAAACTTCTAAAAGAATCAAAGGCTGTAAGTGATCAAATAGATTTCAAATATATAATTGTAGATGAATACCAGGATATTTCCCGGCAGCGTTTTGATTTAGTTGGAGCTTTACATGATGTAACATCAGCAAAAATAATTGCAGTTGGAGATGACTGGCAATCTATTTATGCATTCAGTGGTTCGGATATTACCTTATTTACTCAATTTGAAAAGATTATGGGATATGCGGAACAACTCAAAATTACAAACACTTACAGAAATTCACAGGAAGTTATAGATATTGCTGGTAACTTCATTCAGAAAAATACAGCTCAAATCCGAAAAGAATTAAAATCTCCAAAAACAATAAAAGATCCAGTAATTATTTATACATATGATTCCAAAACCAAGAAATTTGGTGGTAATGCAAATTATAACCTTGCTAAGGCTGTTGAGACTGCTATAGGACAGATTATTGAGTTCACCAATAAAGAAGATAAAGATCCCAAAAAACAGGAGATTTTATTATTAGGACGATTTGGTTTTGATGGTAAGAACTTAGAACGATCCGGATTGTTTGAATTCAAAGAATTTGGAAGTAAAGTAAAAAGCTTAAAATATCCTTCATTAAAAATTACATTCATGACCGCTCATGCATCAAAAGGATTGGGCTATGATAATGTAATAGTTATCAATGGCAAAAACGAAACCTATGGTTTTCCTTCAAAAATTGAAAATGATCCAGTCTTAAATTTTGTTGTAAAACGAGACGATTTTATAGAAGCTGCAGAAGAAAGACGGCTTTTCTATGTGGCAATGACTCGTACAAAAAATAGAGTTTATTTTATTGCCCCTGAGTCAAACCCGTCAGAATTTTTACTTGAGATTAAGAATGATTATAAAAATGTAATCTTAAAAGGAAAATGGAACGAAGAAACTTCAGAAGCCTTAAACTATAAAAAGATCTGCCCTATGTGTGGCTATCCATTACAAAAGAAGGTAAAAAACGCCTTTGGTCTTCGTTTATGGATTTGTATGAATGACCCGGAAGTCTGTGATTTTATGACAAATGAAATTGCCGCTGGTAAACTTTCCATTCAGAAATGCGATAAATGTGATGGATATTTAATCGCAAAACCAAATGGAGATAGAACAGATTACTTTCTTGGATGTACAAATTTCAAAACAAATAAGACAGGCTGTAATAATACCATCAGTAAGATTGATTATTATAAAATGAACAATTTAACACTTGAACCAGCTCCTAAAAAAGTAATCACAAAAGGATATACTCCTCAAAACAATAATTAAACCGGGGGTCTTAGGGGGCTGGCCCCCTAGGAGAAGGGGTAGGCCGCAACGAAGTGCGGCCGAGGGGAAGGCCTTCCCCTCCTCCCTATAACCTAAAACCTGCCTTCCAAACCTGCCCTCCCAAACCTTGATAATAACAACTTTTTCATTTATAATTTTACATGGGTGAGGACTACTGTCCTTTAGGGGAAAACAATGGCTTATGTAAAAAATCTGTTCGACCAGAACTTTATTCAGTATGCGAGTTACGTTATCCGTGACCGCGCTATTCCTGAAATTACGGACGGACTAAAACCTGTTCAAAGACGAATCATTCATACACTTATAAAAACTGATGACGGACGCTTCACAAAGGTTGCAAACGTGTGCGGTAAGGTTATGGCTTACCATCCGCACGGAGACGCTTCTATTTATACTGCTCTGGTAAATCTTGCAAACAAGGAACTCTTTATTGATAAACAGGGAAACTTTGGTAACATGTATACTGGAGACGGAGCTTCTGCACCCCGATACATTGAATGCCGACTGCGACCAATTACAAAAGATATCTTAAATACAAATCCGCGCATTACCCAGTATGTTGACACTTACGACGGCCGCGACACAGAGCCTACCGCTTATAAAGCTAAGCTTCCGCTTGTTTTGATTCTTGGTGCCGAGGGTATTGCCGTAGGTATGAGTACAAATATTCTGAGCCACAACATTCACGAGGTAATCGATGCTGAACGAAAATGCCTACGCGGCGAAAAGTTCCAGCTCTTTCCGGACTTCCCTACCGGCGGTCTCATCGACGTTTCTGAATATAATGACGGACTTGGAAAAATCATCACCCGTGCAAAAATGGACACAAGTGATGAAAAGAAAATCGTCATTACAGAACTGCCTTACGGCTCAACAACAGAAAGCCTTTGTAACTCAATTGAAAAAGCTGTAAAAAACGGCAAAATCAAAGCCACTTCAATCCAGGATTATACTTCCGATAAAGTAAATATTGAAATCCGCCTGCAGCGTGGCGTTTATACAAAAGATGTAGTAGATTCACTTTACGCCTTTACCGACTGCGAGCAGAAAATCTACTGCAACCTCCTCGTAATCAAAGACAACATGCCGGTGCAGATGACCTGTACACAGGTAATCGAGCATCACGCAAAACAGCTGGTTGGAATTCTTAAGGCCGAGCTTCTGCTAGAAAAAGAAGACCTCACAGAAAAGCTTCATCTGAGAACTCTTGAGCGTATCTTTGTTGAAGAGCGAATCTATAAAAAAATTGAGCAGCAGAAAACTGAAGAAGGCGTTATCAAGGCTGTAAAAGACGGCTTTAAACCATTTGCAAAAGAACTGATTCGCCCGATTACAGATGAAGATGTTGACCATCTTTTGAAAATCCCAATCCGCCGAATCTCGCTTTATGATATGAGCAAGAACAAGGCCGAAGTCGAAGCAATCAATGCCCGCATCAAGGAAATCAACCGCCTGCTCAAGCACCTCGTAGACTACGCAATCAGCTGGCTAGATGGAATTGAAAAGAAACTCAGCTCATTCGACGAAGACGCACTTATACGTCACACTCAAATTACGAACATCAACGCCGTAGACGTAAAGTCCGTTACAAAACGCGACCTTGCACTGCGCTATGACGAGAAAAACGGAAATCTCGGAACAGAAGTTTCCGGCGGTAATGAGCTTTTCAAAGTTACGCCATACGACAAGATTCTTTACGTTCGAAAGAGCGGAATCTATTCTGTTTCCGAAACTCCGAAAAAACTTTTTGTTGGACCAGAAATGCGCTACTGTGGTTTTGCCGACAAGGAAAGCCTTTCAAAAACTCTGTTCACCATTTTATACCGCGATCCCGAAACCCAGTTTGTTCATATCAAGCGCTGTAAGATTCAGGGCTTTATAATGAACCGCGACTACTTCTTTGCTCCTGAAGGCTGCGAAGTTCTTCACGTAGATACCCGCAAAAGTTTTACCTTCCAGCTCAATTACGTAAAGAAAGGACGCATCAAAGTTTTACAGGAAAAGTTTAAGGCCGACAAGTTTGAGGAGAAGTCTCTTAAGGCAAAGGGCGTCCGCGTTACGAATAAGGAAGTTCAGGATATTGTG
>CAMVDX010000053.1 GCA_947166355.1 uncultured Treponema sp. | reverse complement strand
CAATTTTGAATATTGTTGATGGAACTAACCTGGAACGAAACCTTTATCTTACAACCCAGCTTGCTGAACTCGGAATTCCAATGGTAGTTGCCGTTAACATGATGGATGTTGTTAAGAAGAGCGGAGACAAGATTCATATTGACGCTATGCAGGCTGAGCTTGGCTGTCCTGTAGTTGAAATTTCTGCCCTTAAGGGAACAGGCTGTATTGAAGCAGCAGAAATTGCAGTAAACAAGGCAAAAGATAAAAAGCCAATGATGTATAAACATCGTTTTGAAGGCTGTGTTGAGCATGCACTTGCACATATTGAAGAAGCAGTTGTTCACGACCTTCCGGAAGAACAGCACCGCTGGTATTCAGTTAAGCTTTTTGAACGCGATGAAAAGGTAATCAAAGCCCTTGGTGTTAGTTCAGACAAACTCAATCATATAGAATCTGATATTAAGGCTTGTGAAGCAGAGCTCGATGATGATTCAGAATCAATCATTACTGCGGAGAGATATAAATATATTGAATCAATCATCAAAAAGTGTGTAACAAAAAAGAACCGCTCAAAACTCAGTACATCAGATAAGATTGACCGCGTAGTTACAAACCGCTGGCTGGCACTTCCAATTTTTGCTCTTGTTATGTGGCTTGTTTACTATGTTTCTATGGTAACTGTTGGTGCCGCTGCTACAGACTGGGCAAACGACGGACTCTTTGGCGACGGTTATCATCTCTTTGGAATTGGTACTGGTGCTTATGAAGAGGCTGCCGAAGAGTTTGGCGATTCAGCTGCAATTCTCGAAGCTGCAGAAGCAGGCGAAGTTACTTATGTAACAGTTGATGACGAAACAATGGAAGTTTCTGAACCAATCGAAATTACAGAAGATGCAATAGCAGAAGCTAATGCAATGGTTGAAAAGTATGGCGAAGAAGGTCCTGATCCTGCTGATTACGGTGTATGGGTACCAGGTATTCCAGCTCTCATTGAAAGCGGCCTTGATGCTATCGGTTGTGCAGACTGGCTCAAAGGTTTGATTCTTGACGGTATTGTTGCCGGTGTTGGTGCAGTTCTTGGCTTTGTTCCACAGATGCTGGTTCTCTTTATCTTCCTTGCCTTCCTTGAAGCCTGCGGTTACATGGCACGTATTGCCTTTATTCTCGACCGTATTTTCCGCCGCTTCGGACTTTCCGGAAAATCATTTATTCCGGTTCTTATTGGAACAGGTTGTGGTGTTCCTGGTATTATGGCATGTCGTACAATCGAAAATGAACGCGACCGCCGTATGACAATCATGACAACAACCTTCATTCCTTGTGGTGCTAAGGTTCCATTTATAGCCCTTGTTGCCGGAGCTATCTTTGGTGGTTCTGCCGCAATTGCAACCTCAGCTTACTTTATCGGAATTGCCGCAATCATTTGTTCTGGTATTATTCTTAAAAAGACAAAGCCTTTCATGGGTGAAGTTGCTCCTTTTGTAATGGAACTTCCTGCATATCACTGGCCTACATTTGGAAACGTTATGCGTTCAATGTGGGAACGCGGCTGGTCATTCATCAAGAAGGCAGGAACAATCATTTTGCTTTCAACAATCGTAATCTGGTTCCTTTCATTCTTTGGCTGGACAGATGGCGGATTTGGAATGCTTGAAGAAGATCAGATGGATGCAAGTATTCTTGCAAAGCTTGGAAGCTGCATTGCATGGCTCTTTGCTCCTCTTGGATGGGGTAACTGGCAGGCCGCTGTTGCTTCTGTAACAGGTCTTGTTGCAAAGGAAAATATTGTTGGTACAATGGGTATTCTCTATGGTGGAGAAGAAACCTGGGCAAATCTTGCTGCAGCATTTACCCATCCGGCAGGACTTTCATTCCTGATCTTCAACCTTTTGTGTGCTCCTTGTTTTGCGGCTATTGGTGCCATCAAACGTGAGATGAACAACCGCAAGTGGACCTGGGCTGCAATCGGCTGGCAGTGTGGTCTTGCTTATGTAGTTTCATTTGTGGTTTACCAGCTTGGCAGCATGTTCGGCGGAAACGGAAATATCTTCGGCTTTATTCTTGCAATTGTAGTAATTGCAATATTCGGTTGGGCTTTATTCCGCAAGGCAAAAGTTGTAAAATAGTGATATAGATTGCTTACGAATGGTCAAGGCACGCTACCGCTTAAAGCCTTGACTCACTCGTTTTGAGGTTTGATATATAATTATCAAACCTCAATCGTCTTCGCTCGCAATGATGTGGGTGGGATTAGCTTCTCGCGTCACCCGTCATTGTGAGCAAGTTGTCGAACATAACGTCATTGCGAGCACGAAGTGCGAAGCAATCCATGTTAATAGGAGCCATAATTTATGGGAACACTTATAGTCAGTATTATTCTTCTCTTAGTAATTATACTTGTAATCCGTTCTCTCATAAAGGCAAAGCGCTCCGGCCGCCACCCCTCCTGTGGCGGCAACTGCGGTTCGTGTGGTCATGCCTGCAGTGAATTGTATCCTCATTCAAAAGAATTTCTTGAAAAATATAAATCTTCAAAAAGCAATCAGATTAACAGTTGTCGTAACTAATCTCATATAGTATAATTATCTCAAGAGGTAGAAAATGGTAATTAAAGAATCTGCAGAAATGTATCTTGAGACAATTTTAGTTCTTTCAAAGCAGGGAGCTGTCCGCTCTATCGATATTGCAAAAGAGATGAACTTTTCACGCCCGTCTGTAAGTGTTGCCTTACATAATCTGGAAAAGGAAGAATATATTTCAATTGAGTCAGATCAGACCATTAAGCTTCTTCCAAAGGGTGCAGAAATCGCAAAAACAATTTACGAACGACATACTGTACTCACAGAGTTCTTTGAACAGATTGGAGTAAAATCTTCAATTGCTTCAGAAGATGCCTGCAAAATTGAGCATGACATCAGCCCTGAATCTTTTAAGGCAATAAAAAAACTTGTAAAACAGAATAAAGAAGCAAAGAAATAATTCTTTTGCATAATTTATAAAAAGGCAGTCTCAGGAAAGGGACTGCTTTTTTATTGAGGATTTAATAAAAATTCTCAAAAGGGTGAAGTCATGTTTTTAATCTTGAGCGTTCCATGACTTGACGTATTGCTTCGATATAAGCGCAGGCATACCTTGAAAGGCTCATTCCTTTTTTTGTGATTATGCCGACAGTCATGTGCTCATTACAGTCCAGCGGGCGAGCAATGATTTCCGGTCCATTTAATTCATGACTAATAATTCCCGAACAGATAGTATATCCATCCAGACCTATTAAAAGATTGAAGAGGGTTGCGCGGTCACGAACCTGAATATTTTTTGGACAGTCAAAATCAATTTCTGTAAGCGGTTCTTCTGCATAATAAAAGGAATTAAAATCTCCCTGTTCATAGGTAAGATAAGGAAAAGGTTCCAAATCTGTAAGATGGATTTTTTTCTTTTTTGCAAGCGGATTTTTTTTGGAAATAAATACATGGAGTGGTGCTGTAAAGAGCGGCTCAAATATAAGATTATTTTTTTTGATTAATTTTGAAATTATATTTTCGTTTCGGCTAGAAAGATATAGAACTCCGATTTCACTTTTGAGGTGAGCGACATCTTCAATTATTTCGTGAGTCTGAGTTTCACGTAAAGTAAAATTATATTCGTTTCCTCCAAACTTTCTGATTACATCTACAAAGGCATTTACTGCAAAGGAATAATGCTGGCAGCTTATAGAAAAAATCGGGTTACCGGCGTTTCCGTTTTCTGCTTTATAACGATCCTCGAGCAGATTAGCCTGTTCGATAAGCTGACGAGCGTAAGATAAAAATTCATCACCTTCATTCGTAATAGAGACACCTTTGTTAGAGCGGGAAAAAATAGTAATTCCCATTTCAGCTTCAAGCTCGCGAATTGCGGCTGTTAGACTTGGCTGCGAAATAAAAAGACGGCGTGAAGCTTCTGTAATGTTGTGTGCATCTGCTACTGCAACGGCATATTTTAATTGTTGTAAAGTCATGCTTTTATGATAACGAAAAGAGTAGAAAAGTACCATAGTTTATAACTATTGCAAAGTGATTGAAAATAGTATTTTTCTTTTATGTTAAAATGCTGTATTTATTTGTGTAACGTTGATTTATTCAATAGTTCAAAAAAGGCAGGTAAGTATATGGCTACAAAAACTTCTGTAATAGGATTTCCACGTATCGGGAAAAATCGTGAATTAAAATTTGCAAGTGAAAAATATTTTAAGGCAGAAATAACAGCAGCTGAACTTGAAAAAACGGCAGCAGAACTTCGTGCTTATGGCTGGAAAAAACAGGCCGAGGCAGGAATTACTTTTATTCCTTCAAATGATTTTTCTTTTTACGACAATATGCTTGATACAGCCTTTTTACTTGGGGCTGTGCCTTCCCGTTACAAGGCTTTAAAGCTGAGCCCGCTCGAAACATATTTTGCAGCAGCCCACGGCTATCAGGGTGGAGCAGGTGATGTAAAAGCTCTTCCTATGAAAAAGTGGTTTAATACAAATTATCATTACATTGTTCCGGAGCTTGCTGATGACACAGAAATAAAATTACAGCCGGACAACAAGGTGCTTTCAGAATACAATGAAGCAAAGGCATTGGGATTTCAAACAAGTCCGACAGTAATCGGCCCTTACACCTTTCTTCACCTGGCAACTTATACTGGAGAAAAAAAGGCAGCTGATTTTGCAGACGCAGCAGTGGAAGCCTTTGCAGAGCTTGCTAAAAAGCTTTCCGACGCGGGTGCCGAATGGATTAGCTTTGCAGAGCCGGCACTCGTTTTTGATTTGGGAGACGAGGAGAAGGCTTTATTTACTTCGATTTATAATTCATTAATTTCAAAAATCCGTAGTCAGGCGAAAATCAAAATTAATCTGCAGACATATTTTGGAGATATCCGCGATGTTTACAGCGAAGTCTGTCAGCTTGGTTTTGATGGTATAGGACTTGATTTTGTAGAAGGAAAGAAAAGTCTTGAGCTGCTGGAATCTGGCGTTCCGAAAAATACACTCCTTTTTGCCGGAATTATAAACGGAAAAAATATCTGGCGGGCTGATTATCAGAAAAAAAATGCATTACTCAAACAGATTAAAAAAAGTGTTGAAGAAGAAAATATCGTAATCGGAACATCATGTTCTCTTCTCCACGTGCCATATACAACAGCATTAGAAGACAAGCTTTCAAAGGAGATTTTAAATCATCTTGCTTATGCAGAAGAAAAGCTTACAGAGTTGCGTGACCTTGCAGTTGTTGATGATAGAGCTCTGAATGAAAATAAAAAGCTTTTTGCTTCAGAAAGAGTCTCTAAAAATCCTGCGGTTAGAGATGCGATAGAAAATCTTACAGATTCAGATTTTATCCGTAAGCCTGCTTTTTCAGAGCGTGAAAAAATCCAGCACGAAGCCTTTAAGCTGCCGCTTTTTCCTACAACTACAATTGGAAGCTTTCCTCAGACAAAAGAGGTTCGTGCAAATCGTGCTGCATACAAAAAAGGCACAATTACCCGCGAGCAGTATGTGGAATTTAATCAAAAGAAAATTGCCGAATGTATTAAGCTTCAGGAAGAGCTTGGGCTGGATGTTCTGGTTCACGGTGAATTTGAACGCAACGATATGGTTGAGTATTTTGGAAATCAGCTGGACGGCTATATCTTTACTCAAAATGCCTGGGTACAAAGCTATGGAACACGGTGTGTAAAGCCTCCTGTAATCTGGGGTGATGTTAGCCGCAACAAACCGATGACTGTTGAATGGTCTGTTTTTGCCCAGAGTCAGACAAAGAAAATCATGAAGGGAATGCTTACCGGCCCTGTAACAATTTTGAACTGGTCCTTCCCACGAGAGGATATCAGCCTTAAGGAACAGGCTCAGCAGCTTGCCCTTGCAATTCGCGAAGAGGTTCTGGATCTGGAGAAAAACGGAATAAAAATCATTCAGATTGATGAAGCAGCTCTTCGGGAAAAGCTTCCTTTGCGTCGCAGCGACTGGCATTCAGAGTATCTGGACTGGGCCATTCCTGCCTTCCGACTTGTGCATGCTAAAGTTCAGCCGCAGACACAGATTCATACTCACATGTGTTACAGCGAGTTCAACGACATTATCCGCGATATAGACGCAATGGACGCAGACGTAATTACTTTTGAAGCAAGCCGTGCAGACCTTAAGATTCTGGATGCTCTCAAAGAAGCGAACTTCAGAACAGAGGTAGGCCCTGGAGTTTACGATATCCACTCGGCACGGGTTCCTTCGGTTGAAGAAATTGTTACTGCCCTTGAAAAAATGCTTGGAAAAGTACAAAAGGAAAAGCTTTGGGTAAATCCGGACTGTGGACTAAAAACCCGCGGCGAAGAAGAAACTGTGGCAAGTCTTAAAAATCTTGTTGCTGCGGCAATGGAGCTTAGAAATCGTGTATGAGAATTGCTGATATTCTGAATACCAAAAAGGTTACTCTTTCTTTTGAAGTTTTTCCGCCAAAAAAGAAAGAGGCTCTTGAGTCTATAAAGAAGACTGCTCTAACCCTGACCGAGCTCAAGCCGGATTTTATAAGTGTAACCTTTGGAGCTGGAGGAACCACTCAAAGCTATACTGCGGAAATTGCAGAAGCAATAGAAAATAATGGAACTACATCTCTGGCGCATTTAACCTGTGTACGTTCTACAACAGAGGCACTCAAAAATACCATAGCTGACCTGAAAAGCAGAAACATTAAAAATGTTCTGGCTCTGCGTGGCGACTTTCCTAAGGATGCAGTTACCGGCGAAAACATTTTTCCTTCGGGCTATATTCACGCCTCTGACCTTGTAAAGCTTCTTAAGCAGGAAGGCATGTGTGTTGGCGGGGCCTGCTATCCGGAAGGACATCCCGAAAGCAGAAGTCATGAAGTTGATATTGAGCAGCTGAAGTATAAGGTTGAGGCAGGAGTTGATTTTCTGACAACCCAAATGTTTTTTGATAATGACATGCTTTATTCGTTTTTGTATAGATTGCAGTCGGCTGGAATTCATGTGCCGGTACTTGCGGGCATAATGCCAATTACCAATTCGAATCAGATTAGCCGTATGATTGATTTGTCCAATGCTTATATTCCTCGTAAACTGCTTGCAATCTGTGACCGTTTCCGTGATTCTCCAGAGGCTATGATGCAGGCTGGAATTGCTTACGCTACAGACCAGATTATCGATTTGATTTCAAACGGAGTTCGGGGCATTCACATTTATACAATGAATAAGCCGGAAATTGCGGGTGCCATAATCAAAAATGTGGACCAGATAATCAAGGCTATAAACTCCTGATCTTAAAAAAATACTTGCCGAAAACCCGGATTTGTTATTATTTTAAAAGGTAAACACTTAAAGTTACGGTCATTGAGCCTGTCGAAATGACCTATAAAGGTGGTTTCGAGAACCTCAACCACCATAAGGAGTTAAATAATGGCAAAATACGAATTCCAGACAGAAGTAAATCAGCTTCTCAAACTTA
>CAMVDX010000052.1 GCA_947166355.1 uncultured Treponema sp. | reverse complement strand
TTATCTGAATAAAGACGTTCAATATAGAACTTAGATCTCAAACCAATCAATGATTCAGGCTTTTCAATCTTTTCTGCGTCAGCCTGACTGATAGGCAAAAATGCAGCGCGGTCAATTCCAAGATCAACTTCATAACCACTCTTAACAACCTTAACAATAACACCGTCTACTGGTGTCTTGTCTTTCCAGGCTGCCTGAATTTCCTTCATGTAGCGCTTTGAATCAGCCTTCTTCTTTGACAATACAGGACCGTTTGCATTATATCCTGACAAAAACGCCTGAACCTTATCCCCTTCTTTCGGCAGATCGTCTGCGAACTCCTCTGTAGGGATCAATCCCTCTGACTTGTCTCCAATGTCAACATAAACATAGTCATTGGTAATCTGTACTACAATACCTTCTACCATCTGACCAGCCTGTGGTGCATTAAATTCTTTCAGGGACTCCTCTAATTGTGTCTGAAAGTCGCTCTTGGAGTTCTGAGCTTCTTCCTTTTCCACTTCCATTTCTTCCATTCTAAAACCTTTAATTTATGAAATTTGTTTTTCTATTATCTCACAAACATTGTCAATCGTCAAGTTAGAAGTATCTATATATAGTGCATCTGGAGCAATTTTTAAAGAACCTTCCTTCTTGTTTTTATCCATTTCGTCGCGTTTTTCAATTGCAGCCTTAATTTCTTCCAGAGTCATATCACTAACTCCCTGGTCAAATCGCCGGCGTGCCCTAACCTCTGCGCTTGCATCCAGATAAACCTTTACTTCTGCATTCGGGAACACAACAGTTGTCATATCGCGGCCTTCGCACACAATATTCAGACTCTTTGTAATTTCCCGCATCAGTTCATTTACATAATGGCGCACTTCTACAATAGAACTAACCTGACTTGCATTTGCAGTTACACGGTCATCATGAAGGTGGTCTGTTACATCCTTACCATTCAGAATAAAATGACCTTCCTTAGTATATTCAATCTTCTGCTTTTTACAGAATTCAAGAGTTGCTTTCTCATCCTTATAATCAACTCCAGCATCCAGAACAGCCATTGTAAGAGTACGATAAAAACCGCCGCTGTTCAAAAATGTAAGATTCAGTTTTTCAGCCAGCATTTTGGCAATAGTACTTTTTCCAGTTCCAGCCGGTCCGTCAATTGCTATAATCATAATTCCTCCATCTTTTTAGCGAAAATTTTATTACACAAGAAATCCATAGAAAATCCGCATATAAAACCAATTGCAGCTCCCGAAAGAACATCTGTAAGAAAGTGATTTCCGCTGAGCATTCTCAAAACCATAACCGTAATGCCTGCCATAAAGAAAAGCACAATAAAAGGCTTTTTGAATTTAGAATCAGAATGACGAAGCATAAACCAGAAAACGACAAAAGCAATAATGTTAAAACAATTTGCAGAATGTCCGCTTGGCCATGAACGACAAAAGTCCCCTGTCGCAATCCCCTTCTGGCTTGGATCTGCAAAATACATATATGGTCTGATTCTACCGGCAAAAATCTTTAAAATTCTGTAGACAGCATTTGAATATAAAAAAGAAATACAAAATACATATATTTCAAAAACAGCTTCTTTAAAAGCAACCCGTTTATTTTTTGAAATAAGAAAGCTGATAAAAACTATAAGCATAGACCCCATACAGGTAAGAGACAGAACCAAGTCACCTATATCATCCAGTTTCTCGTTATAAGGACGGGCAAAATTTGCATCAAGAGCATTTACATTTTCAATATTATAGGTGCTGCCGTTCCATTCAATTACTGAGCAGTGTTTTTTTATAATCCCTTCACAAAAAGCAAAAGCAAAACCCAAAATAAAAATTCCAACCAACAATAAAACTTGTTTCTTTTTCATATATTCTCCATTCTGAGGGGGAAGTCTCCCCCTGGTTCCCAAGCAAGTCGCTGCGCTTTGTTGCTTGTCCACCACCCCTTCTAACGGGGGATAGCCCCCGTAACGCCCCCATCATTGACAGAGGTTCAAGAGCCCTTTAACTTCCTTTTCAGTTAAATCTCTGTGTTCGCCAGGACGCAAATCATCCAGATTTACATTTCCAATGCGTACACGAACCAGAGATCTGGTACCAATATTCTGGCTTTCCAGCATTTTTCGGATTTCGCGGTTTTTACCTTCAATAAGGATAATTTTTATTTTACGCGGCTTAAGAACTTCGCAGCGCACACACTTATAAAAGACATTATCAACACGAACGCCTTTTTCCAAAAGCTTCGCAGTTTCCTCAGTAACGTCCTGACTTGTTTCTACTATATATTCCTTTTCAATCTGACTAGAAGGATGGCTGAGCTTTGCCGCAAAGTCCCCGTCGTTGGTAAAAAGAATCATTCCTTTACTGTACATATCAAGGCGGCCAACATTATAAAGCCGTTCTTTATAACTGTCACGGAGCAAGTCGGCTGCAACCTGACGGCCTTTTTCATCGCTGGCAGAACAGACAAAGCCGGCAGGCTTATTCAAAAGAACATAGCATTTTCTGTTTTCAAGCTGAACTCGTTTTCCATCTACGGTAACCGTGTCGCCGTCGCGCACCTTTGTGCCAAGCTCAGTAACCACCGCGCCATTTACACAAACGCGCCCATCCAGAATAATCTGTTCACTTGCGCGCCGGCTCGCAACTCCGCAATGCGCAAGAAATACCTGAAGTCTGATTTCTTCCTTCTGCGAATTGTCGGCAGCAGAAGCATCACTCTGCGTTTTTTTCTTAAAATCACTAGCGGGCAAGTTCGAACCTCTCCTGCTCGTCTTCGTCGAGCTTTGGTAATTCAGAAATTGAATTGAGGCGGAAAAGCTTTAAGAACTCCTTTGTTGTACCAAAAAGCGTCGGGCGCCCGGGAGCTTCTTTTTTTCCGACTTCCTTTATGAGATTTCGGTCAATCAAAAGGCGAATCATATTATCTACACTAACACCACGCAGCTGTTCTATTTCTGCACGGGTAATAGGCTGAGAATATGCAATAATTGCAAGAGTTTCCATTGCAGATTTTGAAAGACGGCCTTCACGTTTAGAACCGTAAAATTCCTTAAGAACTTCCCAATATTCTTTTTTAGGAGCAAGACACCAGCCGCCGGTAATCATAACCAGTTCAATACCCGAATCATCTGCCGTATATTTTTCCTTGAGTTTTTCTATACATTTTTCTGTTACTTCTTCAGAAAGCTGTGCTTTATTTGCGAGCACTTTTACAGTAAGCGGTTCACTTTCCAAAAACAAAACTGTTTCGACCAGAGCGGTCTCTTTATTAAAATCCATATGCAATTTATATCACAAAAACAAGAAGATTAAAATATCTACATGGATATTCCTGACAATAACCATGGTTATTAATTATAACCCTGGTTACTGAAAATTGTACTGATTGTGAACTGATTATTGTACGGATAGTGAACTATCAGATTTTTATAATTATAAAAAAAGTAATTCATTCAAGGAGGCAAAAAAAAGAATGAAACGTTTTACAAGCTTTGCCACATTCATATTATTAGTAGCTGCCATGAGTATTTTTTTGGGATGTCAATTCATTCCAATGTTAAATTTTACAGTTACTTATGAAGATGGAGTTGCCGATGCAGACATCTCAGTACCTTCAGAAGCCACCTACACAGTCGGAGCGACAGTTTCTATAAACTTTGATGAAATCGGAGAACGCCCGGGCTACACATTTAAATGCTGGAGCGATGGCTCTATAAATTACACAAAAGGCACAAAAGAAGGCCTGGTCATGGGAATGGCAAACATTACTCTTACAGCCATTTGGGAATTAATTCCAGCTCCAGAACCTGAACCAGAACCTCAGCCTGAACCGGAACCGGAGCCACAACCGCAACCGCAGCCTGATCCACAGCCGGACCCCGAATCGGAAGTTCAACCTCAGCCTCAACCAGATCCGGAGCCGGCTCCACAGCCTGAACAGCCGCCTGCTCCTGTTTACACATATTACACAGTAAAACACTACAAGCAGAATCTTAATGATGACAACTACACTCTAGCCTACACAGACTACTGCAATGGATACGCAGGAAATCAGACACAGGCTTGTTCACGAACTTTTGAACATTACACTGCTGATCCTATAACACAAGCCACAATAGAAGCAGACGGAAGCACAGAAGTCAGAATCAACTACAGTCTTGAAACTATAACCTTCACCTTAAATCTTGAAGGCGGAACTCTTGATTCACAGACCGGAACAATCACAAAAACCGGAAAATACGGACAGTCAGTAAATATCAGTAACCCTACATGGGAAAGACATTCATTTTCAGGCTGGCAAGACCAGAACGCACGATATGGAGACCTGCCAAACACCTTCACAGAAAACGGCACCTTTACTGCAACCTGGACATGTGTAAGTGGAATTTCTGTAACATTTTCATCTGTTACAGACCTCAGTATAACAAAAACCGTTACTGACACTACAATTACGCTCAATCCAATTTCAGGCTTTAGTAACTACACATGGAAAATCGATGGAGCAAACGCAACTTCTATGAATGGTGTCACAATAAATTCCTACTATGGATACCTTACAATACCAGTATCAAGCCTGACTCCAAACGCAGTTTACCAGGTATCACTTTCAGCAACAAGAAACGGCATTCCTTACAGTACGCAGATTGCTATAAAGCGTGAAAGTAACTAAATACCCAGAAATTAATAGAGGAGAAAATAAATGAAACGAAAAATATTTGCAGTATTTACAATTTTTGCGGCCCTTCTGCTTGCTTCCTGCTCTGTAGCAAATACTCTTGAAACAGATTTAGAACAAACTATTGATTCGCCTAAAGAAGCTGATAATTCAAATGAAGCATATATAACCATAAGTGTAAAACAAGATGGCAAACGCACTGCCCTTCCTGCTATAGGCAGCTTAAATGACTTTACTTCGTTTAATCTCGTTGCAAAAATTAATAATGTCACAAAAATAGACAAAACCTGGACTTCTACAGAAGGTGGTACGTCTGCATTTTCAAAGATGGCAACCGATTCCATAGCTGTTGAAAAAAATAAATCATATTATTTTATTCTCACAGCTAAAGTAGAAGGAGTAACATATCAGGGAAGTCTGAATCAGCGTATTACACAGGGAGAAAACAATTTAAGTTTTGCACTTGAACTAAAAGAACTGTCTGAGAGTCCTGAATATGATGTAGGTGGACTTTGGATATTCCTTTCATTTCCATCTGTTGTTAAAGAATTCGATGCAGAACTCACTCATTTAGATGGAACATCTGTCGACCCATTAGATACTATGAATATTAATGCAATAGAAACAGAACAATATATCGGAACAAGTATTAACGGAACCAGCGGTCAATATTTAGCATACCCGATTTATGTTGGAAACTATATAGTAAACTTTACATTTTATGGAGATACTGAAAAAACTCTTAAGCTTGGACAATGGCGTGAATACGCAGGAATTGCCGGCGCACTTTTTAGTTCTTCTGTAATCTCCATAGAATCAGAAGATGAACTTGAAAGCGTATATTCAATTACTCTTCATCCAGACAACGGAACTCTTTCAACAACAACTCCCGGTTCCTACACAAGATACAGTTCAGAAATTGTACTTCCAACAGCCTCTCAAATCAGCAGAACCGGCTACCATTTTGACGGCTGGTACGATGCAGAAACAGGCGGAAACCGTGTAGAAAGTATTCCTGCAGGTTCGGTTGGAAACAAAAGTCTTTATGCCCACTGGAGCCTTATTGATTACACTATTACAGTAAATTACAACACTCAATGGGGAACAGTCACAATTCCAGCAACTGCACACTATAATGAAGCAGTTTCTCTTTCCTTTGCACCAAAAACTGGATGTCAGTTTAATTCCATTACATCACAGGATGTAAGCTTAGCAGGAAGCGGAAGTTCAAGAAGCTTTACAATGCCAGCCAGCAACATAACCATAACGGCAACTTTTGCTAAGACTCACCTTGGAACAAAGGACAGCCCTAATGCCGTATGGGACATCATCTTCAATGATGGAACCGCAATACCTTATTCAAGTTCACTAACCTTGACCCAGGCTCAGAAAGAAGCAGCCATTGCAATTCTTTACTACCATGAAGATGATGATAACTATATTTATGGAATTGCACTAAAACATGCTAATAAAGTTTTCTGTCCTCCATCAGCTTATTATTATGACAGACATGATGACTTAAGCCCTCATGACGGTCAATATAATTCCTATATGATAACCCAGAGTAATGATTATTCAGAAAATAATTATCCAGCCGTATGGTGGACAAAACATTACCAGGGATACAATGGAAACGTTGGAGCTGTTGCAGGCGATGTTAACGGACCTTACTATCACAACTGGTATGTTCCATCCATCCAAGAACTTGAGGTAGTTTACGATAGAAGAGAAACACTTTCAAATATAATCAATTTGATTGGAAGTCCTTATGCAGATCCTCTTATTCCAGAAGGCAATACCTGGTACAGATCTACATCACAAATAAATGATAATACATCTGCAGATGCAACATATCTTAAAGATTTTGCGGAAGGCTGGCGTGTACATGGCAGTAAAATGCAGTCATATAATACTCTTGCAATCCGTAAGTTTACACCTGTAAACGGAGTGAGTAATTAATCTCCTTTAATAAAAATTTTCCTTTTTACCCGGAAACCTGCAAAAATGTTTCCGGGTTTTTATTTTTCAAGAACTTTGCGTTCAAGGAAGGCGGCAGTATCTTCGGCCCAGGAGTACTGGCTCATGAACTCACCGGCAAAAGCTTTTATAGTCTTTGAATCGCCAGCAAGAAAGTCATAATAGTCGCATTGCACTACTTCGGGATTAATGCGGAAGCTGTTATATTCTTTAATAAAGAAATTCTGGATATTCAACTCTTCAAAAGTGTGCTTTACATCAGAAACGAGCAAACGCAGACTTGAACCATACTTTGCAGAATCAGCATAATCTCCGTAAAGCACAGAAAGAAGTTCCTTTGTATTGAGAGAACATCCATTCTTATAAATCAGATAGGCTAACAGTTCAGTAGATTTTGAGCGGGAAAACTTTATCACTTTATTATTGTAAAAAAGAGTAAAATTTCCAAAGGTTTTAGCTTCAAGCTTCTGCTTTTGAGTTTTTAACAGGGCCACTCTCTGCTTTAAACGGAATCTGTTGTAAAAGGCCATAAAAAGCAGCAGAATAATCATAATACTATAATTGAAGGTTCCCATAGGCCCCCAGAATTTAATAACACCTGGCAGCATAATAAAAAATGCCAGTATAATATCAATTATAACAGGGAGAGTAACATCCAGAAGTGAAATCAGTAAGCAGGATGCCGCATTATACATAATAAAACCGTTATAATGATTTTCCTGAATATAAAACAGCAGAATCGTATAAGCCGTACCGATAACATAATAAATAACAAAAATTGGAAGATTTTTGTATATATATGCCTTTTTACGGTCAACATTCTTAACCGCAATTGAAAGAATTAAGGAAATTAATAAATCAGGTGTAAGAATCCCCCAGAACATTATATGAAATCTGTACGCAGCATAATTTCCATGATACCTGATTAAGAAAACAACCATAAAAAGCAGCGAACCAATCAGCCAGAAAAAAGCCCAGTACAAATTAAAAAGTCTGTTTGATTCTGCCGAATCCGCCAGATCCAGTGGCGCTATGTAATAATACTTTTTGTAAAGATTTTTCAACCAGTTCATACTTTATATATAAAACAATATACGTTTTTTTTCAATTTTCTTCGTCTCACGAATAGACCGTGTGAAATCCGTGTGAACTCCGCGTGCCCCTGATCCGTCATTGCGAGGAACCCACAGGGCGACGCGGCAATCAACCGTCATGGATTGCTTCGCTTCACTCGCAATGACAAAATCCACGTGAACTCCGTGTGAAATCCGCGTGAACTCCGTGTGAAATCCGCGTGAAATCCGTGTGCCCCTGATCCGTCATTGCAAAGAGCCCGTCAGGGCGACGCGGCAATCCATTAATTTGATGTCAGTTCTTCCTCAGTCGGAACATATCCGCTGTTATCTTCGCGGGCACAAATCTTAATGTCGCCGAAGAGTTTGTTCTGGAAGATAGTAATCATCTTAAATTTTACTGCTTCAAGAATTGCCATAAAGGCACAGATTACATCCATTTCATTGCCCGGGCGGGTAAGCAGGTCAGTAAACATACATTCTTTTTTGTCTTCAAGAAGCTCGTTCATGAGGGTAATTTTTTCGTTTACAGAAATCTCCTCGTACATATTCAAAATCTTTTCATTTGAATACTGCT
>CAMVDX010000051.1 GCA_947166355.1 uncultured Treponema sp. | reverse complement strand
AAACATCACGCGGGCGTAGCGAAGCTGGTTATCGCGCTGGCCTGTCACGCCGGAGATCGCGGGTTCGAGCCCCGCCGCTCGCGCTAAGCCTTCCGCAAGTCGGAAGGCTTTTTTTATTGTAAAAGAATTCGGGACATTGAGGTCGCTTCCAGCGACGTTCTTAGAGTTCTGAAAACTTTTTTTACGGGCTATAGCGCAGTTGGTAGCGCGATGCCATTGGATGAACCTAAAAAATTGCTCCATGTATTCGCAATTTTTTTTAACGGTTCTTCCATTATCCAGTTCGGGACGCTGAGGTCGCTTCCAGCGACGTTCTTAGAGTTCTGAAAACTTTTTTTACGGGCAATAGCGCAGTTGGTAGCGCGCGACGTTCGGGACGTTGAGGTCGCTGGTTCAAATCCAGTTTGCCCGAGATATAAGTCTTTATAAAGAATTAGCTAAATCACATAACCTTCCAGTTATTTTGATATCACCAAAATATCACCTAAGGGTAGTATTTTGGTCAAATTCAATAACTTGGAGGTTATTTTTTATGCATTACAACGTATCTTTATCAGCCTTCTCTAAATGTATAACAATCCGCAATTATTGCAGTTTTATAAATCTATGCTGTTTCATTATTTCTCAAACAAATCATCCAATGTAATGACTGTATATTTCTCATTTCCGGCAATTTTCTTTTCTACACCACTTGTAATTCCGGTTTTTGAAAAAATCATAAAATACTTGTTTGCCCGATTAATGCAAAGAGCAGAATCTTCAAGATCTTTAAATTGCTTCTCATCAAATTTTTGGAAAGTGTATTTACATTCACAGAAAAGAGCATTGTCATCATCTATTGCTAAAAGATCGATTTCTTCCTGTTTCTTCAGCACAGGATTATTACCCCACCAGCGACCAAGATTTTCTGCAAAGAATGGCATTTTTCCATTGAAGAAGAGATCTTTTAAATATGTTTCACAAATACCTTCAAAGCGATGTCCTATAAAAGTAGACAATCTCTCTTTAGTTAGTTCCCTTTCGTAAAAGAGTTCCGGTGATATAAGTCCATTCAGCATGTTCTGCTTTTTATATATAAACATAAAATAAAACGAAAAATAATTATCGCAGATTGAATAGAGCGTATTTCGGCTGTTCTGTTTTTCTCCACATGGAATCTCTTTTTTTATAAAACCAAGATTACACAAAACATTCAGATATTTCGCAACTTTAGCAGGTTCCTCACTTACCTTGTCTTTTATTATATTAAAGGTCGAAGCACCGGCGTTTATTGCAAGCATAATGTTTTTGTAAAAATACGTTTCCTTAAGTTCCATTCTCAGCAGAGTTTCAATCTCATTAAATAGAACACCTGTAGTTGAAAGACAGTTGGTTATCACATTTTCTTTAATTGAGAGTTTGTCATCAAAAAGAGAAAGATATAAAGGAATACCACCGACGATTGAATACGCTGTTATAACTTCTTCATTACTGTAATTTGGAAAAAAAGCCCTTGCCTCTTTATATGTAAATGGCAAAAGTTTTAATTCAGCGGTTTTACGACCATAGAGAGGTTTAGAAGAATTATCGATTATTTCTTCGATCACTGAAACTTCGGAACCGCAGAGTATCAAAAAAATATTCTTCTTTTTTAGGATTGTATCTATTGCAATTTGAAGGCCCGAATCATACGCCGCATTTGAATTGTAAAGATAAGTAAACTCGTCAATTATTAGAACAAGGCGTTCCGAAAGCTCCACATTTTTCAGATAGGAATAAACATCACTCCATTTTTCAAAAGATTTCAAAAAGTCACCGGCGTTCAAAATCTTATTCAGTTCCTCGCAAAAATTCTGAACATTTGTTTTTTCAGAAGATTTGTCGCCTATAAAATAAACTGTGTTTTTTTCGTGTAATTTTGCAAAATGTCCAAGCAGATACGATTTTCCAACACGGCGGCGACCATGCATAATCATCATTTCAAATTTTGAAGAATTATAAAGTTTTTCCAAAAGGGCAAGTTCTTTTGTTCTGCCAACAAAAAAATCGTCTGCTTGATTCATTATTTACTCCATAATTATTTACTCTAGAGTAAATAATATAACTAATTAAATGTTTTTTCAATTCTTATTTTTGTATTTATGTGGAAGTCAAGAATGTCCCTCGGAAAAACACAAAGATGACTTCAAACTTTGATACAAATGTATTAGAATTGATTAAACAAAATAATTAGATAACACGAGAAGAAATTGCAGCTAAATACAATAGCTCCCTATACCCAACCTCAACGCTATTTTGGTGTTTTCTGCGTTGAGGCTCAGCAGTGATATGCTTTTTCTCTCTCAAAAAGCATATCACCAATTCTGTCACCATTTTATATTCAACGTTACAATACTTGATTAAACATCAACTTTCTACTATGTTAATAATTACATATCAAGATTAATTGAGATTATATGATATAGTATTCGTTGGAAGAACCTAAAAAATTGCTCCACGTATTCGCAATTTTTTTTAACGGTTCTTCGATTATCCAGTTCGGGACGTTGAGGTCGCTGGTTCAAATCCAGTTTTCCCGAAATCTTTTTTATTCTGTTTTTTTTCAAATGTTTGAAATCTTTTTATAGTCGCCTTTTTTTCGATAATCCTAAAACGACCTGCTGTCGCAGCTCGTTTTCTAACGGATTTTCGATTCCAGGCGGGTTCAAATCCAGTTTGCCCGATATCTTTTTTATTCTGTTTTTTTTCAAATATTTGAAATCTTTTTTATAGTCGCCTTTTTTTCGATAATCCTAAAACGACCTGCTGTCGCAGCTCGTTTTCTAACGGATTTTCGATTCTAGGCGGGTTCAAATCCAGTTTGCCCGAAATAGGGGGATGACCAATAAGTTTACATCTTAGTGTCATTCCGAACTTGTTTCGGAATCTATGGAACTAGATGTAGTGTAGATGCTGAAACAAGTTCAGCATGACAATACTTATTGGTCATCCCCCTATTTTTTTACTATACATAACGCACATAAAACTTGACATTTCATAATATCACTATAAAATTTAAATAATGTCAGAAACGAGTAAAATATTACAATCTATTGCTGCATTCTCAAAAAAGTTTTCAAAACTTGATGAAGACGAAAAAAACAACTTTGAAAAGCCTGTCTCAAAAAACAAATTCTTGCAGGATGAAATAAACAGACAAGAAGCTGAACGTGAAGAAAGACTACGCCGACGATTTTTAGACTTTCTTGAACCACGCACTCAAGATATTGAACAGGATGAAGAAAATCTTTTACAGGCTTATGAGCTTTACTGTAAGATTAACGAAGTCTGTGAGCTTGCTGCAAAAGAAAACTCCACTGCCCGCCTCCATTCTTTTAAAATTACCAGTCCCCTGTGCAAACATGATGATTATACACTTGGTGAAAACATGGCATTTTTACGACTCTGGTTTATGCAGAAAAAACCGGATGTCACTGTAGTACCTGTATTCTTATGCGATGAAAACGGACAGTTTTTCCTTGATTTTACTGATCGGGAATTATGGTCACCAGACACTTTAGAAAAAGAATTGCTCCGCATATTGATTTAAACTCATTTTTCCTATATATTTATTTCCACTATTGTTTTAGACGGAACCACCGGAAAAAGGAGGTGAATACAGTATGGCAACAATCATGGTTGATGATTCAGAAAACCTTGAAAAAGCAATCAAACGCTTTAAACGCATGGTTGAAAAAGAAGGCATTATCCGCGAATACAAAAAGCGTGAATACTTCGAAAAACCTTCTGCTACCCTCCACCAGAAGAAGACTACTCTCGAAAGAAAGCTTCTTAACAAGAGACGTAAGACAGAAAAGAAGGATTACTAGACTAATCTGATTATACAACCGGTGGTTGAACATTCGAACCCACCGGTTGTTTTTTTTAACTTAATTTTTCAAAATGAAAACTCGAAACATGTTCGCTTTGACGAAATGGATTGCTTCGGCTATGCCTCGCAATGACAAAAAAAGACCGCAGGATTTTCTCCTTGCGGTCTTTTCATTTAACGGTAGTTTCGATACAGCTTCGCCTTCTCAACCACCAGTTTTACTAATTTTTTGCACGTTCAAGGAATGAACCGTCGCGTGTATCGATTACGATTTTGTCGTCTGTATTGATGAACAATGGAACGCGAACTTCGATTCCTGTATCAAGTGTAGCAGGCTTCAAAGACTTTCCAGATGTATCACCCTTAACACCAGGTTCGCAGTAAGTTACTGTACGAGTAACGCGAACTGGAAGATCGATACCTACCGGCTTTCCTTCATAGAAAGTAAGGTTAACTTCGAGGTCATCATCCGGAGTGATGTATCCGGCATAATCACCGAGGTCTTCCTTTGCAAGCTCAAACTGCTCGTATGTATCCTGATCCATAAATACGAAAGTGTCGCCGTCAATGTAAGAAAGCTTTGTTACGTGTGATTCAAGATCTACTTCGTCAAACTTTTCACCAGCATCAATACCAAGATCCATTGTTGAGTTTGTAACAAGGTTCTTTACGCGGAAGCTTGTAACCATTCCGGCACGTCCTGAACGCTGTCCGAGCATCTTCTGAACGATAAGAGCATTTCCTTCATACATGAAGGCTGTTCCAACTTTTAACTGTGATGTCATTAACATAATATAAAACCCCTGAAAAAGAATTTACAAAAATTATTATTATATTATAGCAAGTTTTTCAATGTATGTCATTAAGTTGTAAGCCAGGTCGCCGTTTTTTCTAAGGGAGCGGGCAAAGTCCTGAAACCCCGGTACTAGACGTGGGATGGCGGAGAAGAACTCAGTATATGGATTGCTTCGCTTCGCTCGCAATGACGAAGGAAGATTGATTCGTTGCTCCGATTGCAATGACGAAGGCGTGGCAATCCACTCATCAGGAGAATTAATTGCAATCCAGGCCTTCTCAACTATCTCAAAGTCCTCTTCTCCAAAATGCGGCTTCATTCTCTCAAGAAGAGCCCTCACCTTCACCAGCTGATACTCCTCACTCTGCGGATAAGCCTGCCAGATAAAAGGAATACCAGAAAGGCAGGCCCGGGACATAGACTCCTCGCCGCGAATCACAAGAGCAGAACAGTTCTTCATCAACTTATCCCATTCTGTCTGATTAAGATATGGAAGTTCTTCTACGATGGTGGTTGAGCTTGTCGAAACTACCTTATTAAGGGCTTGCATAAAGCTTTCTTTTCCGCGCCCCTGGGCAAGCAGGAGTCTTGGCGGGTATGGTGGTTTCGATACGTCCTTCGGACACTCAACCACCGGAAGAGACACAGCACTTAGCAAAGCCTCAACAAGTGAAGTCCAGTCACGTTCGTAAGTAAAGACTAACACCGGTCCCTCTTTCTTCCAGACCGAAAGCTCCTGCCATGCATCATCAATTACAAGCCCGCCGGTTTTCTCCGTAAAGCCCGGCATAAAGTTTACTTTCTGAACCTTTGCACTTCGGGTAAGCGACTGAAGACAATGAAAATCTTCTGCGTATTTTTCTGCTGTGAGATAATCAATCATTATGATTTGAACAGTGCGCTGTAGTTTTTCCTTAAAAAGAATAGTCTCCATCCATTCAGGACGACCGCACTGAAAAAGTTCAAGAATTACAGAAAGGCGATCTCCGTCATTCTGGCTGAAAACCTCGTGGCATAATTCATTATTATTCCAAGGGAAAATTTCTATACCTTCTATTGATATGGATTGCTTCGTCGCTTCGCTCTGAGTCGTCAGGCGACGTGGCAATCCATCTTCGATTTTAGAAAAGGCTTCCCAATCATCAACAACGAGACAGATTTTATATTTTGACTGAATTTTTGCAAGGCGGCGGCAAAGTCTCCAGGCAACACCAATATCACCGAAGTTATCGACTACCTTACACAGAACTGTTATATACATGGGAACACCACTGTTATTGTGCCCAAACTTCGCATCATTGTGACCGAATCTCTTAATTTCGAACACGAGCATAGCGAAGCGGTAAGCAATCCTTTAATTAATCTTACTGTATAATCCGCTTAATTCACTGCGCCATTCAGACTGCTGTTCGCGATTTTCCCATTCAATTATTTTTTTGATTGTAAAGTGACGCTGGTCTCGTATATTTTCATACTGAAGGACAGCGAAACGTCCCTGACCAATATATGCAACTTTTTCATTTTCTCCGGTAGGCTCAGACTGCTTTACTTGATTTAAAACGCAGTCAAAATGAAGAGGTGCACCGGTAGCTTTATCTGCAATAGCACTCGCAATATCTGTAATTGGCTGCCCGCATTTAGGACAGATAATCTCACGTGCTTTTACATTCTGAATAGCTGTATTACGCTCGCGTTCAGCTTCCTGATCCTCATAAAGAGCGCGGTTAAAAACAAAAGACTTCTGCTTATTTTCACGCTGCTGTTCAGATCTTTTCTGATTATTCCAGTTATTCGAATGCTTTCTATTGCGACGTTTGTCCATAATTTAATCCCGAAACTTCAACTCATCTGGATCCTCAATAAGATGATTACTTATCACCTGAGCAATTCTCTGGATTGCATTATCAAGGTATTCCTGATTTTGAATTTTCTTCCTCAACTCCAAAATCCTCGGAGGCAGATCGATAGCATCGGTCCGCTCAAGAACAAGAGTTGCTGCCCCTGTAGATTTTCCACCAGAAATCATAGAATCTCCCATCTATTATATTTATTCTGAAAAAGCATTTTCGATATGATATACCGGATCAAGGCCAGGCATATCAATAACAATTACATCAAATCTGACATAGCTGTTATTATATTCTCGATGTTTTAACAGAAAACGTTTAGATGTTTTTAAGATTCTTTCACGTTTCTGATAATTTAACTCTCTCTGAATCATATCTAAAGTTCCATTTGGAAGCGTTTTAACTTCCACAAAAACTAAAGTATCATTCTTAAACGCTATTATATCAATTTCTCCGCGGTTTGTCCGCCAGTTACGCTCAATTATTGAAAATCCTTTTGCTTCAAGAAAGGCCGAAGCCCTATTTTCACCCTCAGTTCCGATTTTTTTAGTGTCCACTCTTACCATCCTTGTCTTTATCTGAAAGAATAAACGAAAAAATTACCGCAAGAGCCTGCCAGGTGTTTTCAGGAACTGTATCCCCTGCTGAGGCCAGCCCAAGCATATCAACAAGCACTTTATCTTCCGTTACCGGAACACCTGATTTTTCAGCTTCAGCAAGCATTACTTCTGCCGTCTTACCCTGTCCTTTGGCAAGAATCACGGGTGCTTCAGTTCCTTCTATATATTTAAGAGCAACTGCTTTCCTTTTTGATGATGGCATTATATGTCACCCCCAAAAGCAACAAAGCTTTCAAGCCCGCTGGCATTTCCTTCAAGAACTTCTTTTTCTGACCAGAAAAGTTTCCCCGGATTCAAGTCTGCCGCCATAAAATGTTTTTTCAATCTGCCAAGCTGCTCTTCCGGATTAATTTTTTCCGGATTTTCCAAATCACATACATTAAAATAAGTATTTGTAATTTTTCTTCCCTCATAAGAAAGGCTGAAAAGGTATTTTTGATTGTTATAGCGGCAAGCCAGATTTAAAAGCTTTAATTGTTTTAATGAATCAAACAAAAGCCGGATGCAGCCACTGCCAAGGCAATGACTGCCATTCAGGCCTCCTTCAAAATCCAGCTGAATAAGTTCAAACGGCAAAAGATACCATGAACCTTCTATCAGGTTTATTCTATTAATAAGCTTCTCTTTAGATTTTTTTCCTTCATCTTTGTTTTTATTCTGCCCTGTTCCGCTTTCATCTCCTGACCGTTCATCTCCTTCCAGAAGTGCAAGCAGTTCCATAATTTCATTCTCATCGGCTTCCAGGCCCTTTTGAGAGAGAAGGCTTAAAATTTCTGCAGCTGATTTTTCCTTACCCGCAAAACGCAATGCCAGACTCCGGATTTTATTTGCAAGAGCAGAATCCATTTTAAGTCCCATTTGTTTAAATGATTGCAATATAGAAGAAGAAAGATTATCTGCAGGAAGCCCAAGAGCTTCTAACAAAGAAAAAAGCTGAGTCTGTGAAACCTCATTAAACTGAAGTGCAATTTCACCAGATCCCTGAAGCCCAGGCATACCGCTAACATCTTTAGGGGTAACTACAATCGATCCATTTTTAACGCTTATTGTTGCTGTAAAAGCATCTCCGGCACGCAGATTTTTTGAAGAACTCAGTTGTACGCGCACTCCCGCAACAGAACCTTCATATTTTCCGTTACCACGCTCAGCTATAACACGTACAAGTACACTGGAGCCTTCTTTAAGAACCTGGCGGTTTACCCCCATTTGAGAAAGTCTTGCTGATTGAATTGAAACTGCACCTGATGAGGTCATAAGATAATTATGGGACAAATAGATTATCCGGTCAAGCCTGCGACGTTTGCGCTGCAAACTCGGTCTATAATGACATAAAAAAAGGACTTCCAAGTCTGGAAGTCCTTTTTCAGAAATGAGCAGGTGGTTTCGATACGATGCTTCGCATCACTCAACCACCGTCTTATTTTATTTTGATTCTGCAGCCTTTTCAGCAGCAGCTTCCTTGCGCTCTTCCTTAATAGCAGCTTCTGTAGCGGCAGCAGCAGCTTCAGCACGTGCGTTACGAGCAGCGATTTCAGCAGCAATCTTTCCACCTACGAGAGTCTTAACCTTAGCTCCCTTACCTACCTTATCGCGGAGGTAGTAAAGCTTAGAGCGGCGTACCTTACCAGGGCGAACTACGTCAACCTTTACGATACGTGGGCTGTTATATGGGAATACACGTTCTACACCTACACCGTAAGAAATCTTACGTA
>CAMVDX010000050.1 GCA_947166355.1 uncultured Treponema sp. | reverse complement strand
GGTCAGGATTTTGGACTTCATATTGCGGCTGTAAAAGTTGGCTGGGTTGGAGAGACTGTTTATGTGGTCGCTGATTTTGGTGGCTTCAACATTACAACGAAAACTTCTGTTGAACAGCAACAGGCTAAGAATTGGTATGACGATTGTTTTGTTACTTATTGCGACCCTGCTGGAGGAGAACGAATTCAGGAAGTGCCTGGAGGTGTGAAAGCAAATAACTCTGTGGATGCAGGGATTGATTACATAATTGCAAAGATTGAGCGCGGACAGTTTTTTGTTTGTAAAGACTGCACCGGCGTTCTTGGTGAAATATGGGATTATTCCCGAGACGAGAATAATCAGATTGTAAAAGTAAATGACCACTACATGGATGCTATGCGTTATGCCATTTTCAGCGCAGCGGCCTCTGGAGTGGTAATGGTGTGAGGATTTACCGATAAACTATATGGGACTTTTTAAGAGGAACCAGAAAGAAAAAAAGTTACGAAGCTTTTCTGAGATAAATAATGAGACTGTTGCAGATGATTTTTCTGTCAGAGAAAAGAAAACCTGCACGGATCCTTATTTACAGCACGCCTGGGTATCGGTATGTATTGATATTTTGACTCGTAACGTAGCGCGTGCTGAATTTGAAATTAAGAAAAATGGAAAATCTGTAAACGATTCAAAGCTTGCAAAACTTTTTATGTATCCGAATAAAAGTCTCTGCAGGTTTGATTTATGGAAACAGACCTGTGCCTGGTGGAGCCTCGATGGAGAGGCGTTCTGGTGGTTCGGCGAGGACTACTGCTGCGGTATTCCAACTGAGATTTATATTTTGAATCCAAGGAATATGCAGCACGTTGTTGAGGGCGGAAAGATTACCAAGTGGGTTTATACAGAAGGCGGCACGGGGAAACCTTGTATAATTCTTCCTGATGAAATAATCCATTTTAAGGATTGGAATCCGTGGAATGAATACCGCGGTGTTAGCCCTTTGGTAAGCCTGGGTCTTGAGGTTGAACAAGATTTGCTCGCTGCAAAACAGAACTCCGGACTTTTAAGAGAAGGTGGTGTACCAAAGGGGCTTTTAAAAACTGACCAGATTCTTACAGAAGCAGAAGCTGAAATCTTAGCGAGAACTTGGGACTCAAAATATGGTCACGGTATGAAAAACCGCGTGGCCGTATTGGGTAAAGGTACAGAATACCAGCCTCTCACTTTTAGTCCCGATGTTCTGAAGCTTTACGATATGAAGAAGTGGAACCTGTATACACTGCTTGCGAAGTATGGCATTCCGCCTAGAGTAGCGAACATACAGGATTCAAAAAGTTCCCTTAGTGGTACCGACACAGACAGCCAGCACAGAGCGTTCTGGAACTTTACTCTAATTCCTTTATTAAAAAACTTTGAGCAGATACTCGAAGTGCAATTCTTTCGTCGTTTCAATCTTTCAGAAACCGGCGAATTCAATTTAAATAATATCCCTGAATTACAAGAATCTGAGGATGCCCAGAGCAACAGGGATATTGCAGAAATCAATGCTGGTCTTAAGACAATTAACGATGTTTTAAGGCAACGAGGAGAAAAGGAAAAACCTTGGGGCGACTGCTGGTATAAGCCCAATTCCTTAACAGCATACGACTCTGCCCCATCACAATAAGAGGGTTAAAAAAATGGTTAAAGTGATTGTAGGTATGACTGACGATTATACCAAAAAACTGACTATGGAATGTGTGTCTAAGGCGTTGCCTAAGGCACAGCTTATTGACGGCTCTAGTGATATGGAGATTTTTTATCATTTACAAAAGTCTGAAGATGAAACCATTGTAATCTTTGACAGATTCTTTTTGAGCTACATCTTGAAATTTAAGCTTATTTACCTGAAGGCGATGAACAACCGGATGAAGATTGTGTTTTGTGAGAGAGGAAGCTGCATCAGAGAGTTTGGGTTACGTCTTTACGAATTGGGTGTTGATGGTTTTATCTGCGATATTGAACGCGAAGACCTTTTTGTTGCAAAGCTTAAAAAGGTCAAAACCGGAGGCAAATGTTTTCCTGATGAAATGAAGGATTCGGAGGGTTACCTGGATATTAATACTGACAGAAAAGCCTGTGTAGAAATTACCTGTGCGGAATTTACTGTTGGTGTTTATCTTGGTAAAGGATTCACTAATAAAGAAATCAGCAGAATTACAGGTCTTTCGATTAACGCAGTAAGAAATCATGCACATTGGTTGAAGAAGAAAATCGGATATAAGTCTATGAATGACTTAACGGTTTTGAATCAACGCTATGACCTTTTAGATATAAGGAGCTGGAACCTTGGTTGTAAAAATTGACGGTATTGAAAACAAGGACTTTGGAAAAGATAAAAATCTTTTCTTAAAGTTCCTGAAGGAAAACACAAGCTCTGGAAAAGTGAGTGCCCAGGTAGAAGTGTTTAAGGCTGTGGATGTTCAGAAGGATTCTTTCCACTGGGTAATGAGTACTTTTGATACGGACCGCGACTTTGAAAAAGTGGATCCGTGCGGCTGGGATTTGAAAAACTATCTGGCAAACCCTGTGGTGCTTTGGAGTCACGACTATTCGATTCCGCCTATTGGAATTGCCCAGAATGTGACAGCTGACAAAACGCTTGAAGGCGACATTCTCTTTAATGCAAAAGACTTTGACGAGTTTGGCTGGAGCATTGGAGAGCGAGTTAAGGCCGGAGTGCTTCGCTGCGGCTCTGTTGGCTTTCGTGTTGATGAGCTTGAGTTTTTAGAAGCCAAAGACCGCGACTGTGATTTGATTTACAGAAAGCAGGAACTTTTGGAATTTTCAATCTGCAGTGTACCGGCAAATCCTTTTGCACTTCACGTACCGCAGAAGAGACTTGAGATAACGGAAGTGATTCAGGATGAAGAGCTTTCGTTTTTTGAAAAGGTTTGTTCAGGTCTAAGGACCAGAGCATAGATTAAAAATAAAACAGAGCTGCAAGCAATTGAAACCTGACTGCAGCTCTGTAATTCAAGTTACCTTAAGGAGGATACCTTGAACGAAGTAATTGTATCTTTGCAGCAGAAACTTAGCAATATGAAAAGCTTGGTGCCAACTGAAGCTGCAACACCGGAACAGATTTCAAAATACTTTAATGAGACAGAAGAACTCATTGACGGAATTTTGAAAATGGCAGACAGTCAGCAGACTGCCTCTACGACAGAGCTTGAAGGAATCAGAGAATCAGTAAAGGAGCTTCGTAACCTTCTTAAAAAGACTGATTCAGAAATGAAGCCTTTGACTTACCGCGACGTTTGCTACAACGTTGGTAAAGGTCTTGTTGCCGCGTGGAACAAGGATGCCGAAACTCTTGGAGCTTTGAAGTTCTGTCCTAACATCAGAGCTGAAAAATGGAACAATCCAAAAGACTTTAAGTGGGAAGCCGGAAAAGGCTTTGTACCACAGAAGGCAGTTCTTGGAGAGCCAATCGGAAATCTGGCAAACAACGACCAGTATCTTATCAACCCGATTTACGAAGAGACAATCATGCAGGAAGCTGCAAAGCAGTCTGTAATGATGAATCTTGTAACCCATCGCCCAATGAATGGCCCTTCAATCTTTATTCCAGAGCGTGACCGCGGTGGAATTGAATTGAAGTGGCTGACTTCTTACGGACAGAAAATTGATGCTACAAAATCAAATATGCCGACAAGAACAGAGCTTAAAGCTTATACTTTGGCTGGTTATGTTCCATTCTTTGACGAGTTTGGCGAAGATGTTTTTGTGGACCTTGGAAAGATGTTCCTTGAAGATTTTACTGAAGCATACGGCCAGGAGTTTGACCGCCAGTGTCTCATTGCAGATGATGACCCGTTCACAGGTGCAATCAATATGGAACAGGCAGAGGTTTGCAGAATCGAAAGCACCGACGAAAGCAAGCTTACATACCTCGACTTTAGAGATGCCGAGCTCAAGGTTGAACCGGAAGAAAGAAAGTATTGCAAGTGGTTCTTGAACGAAACAGTTTTGAATCATATTGCAAACATTCAGGACGACAACCACAACCCTATCTGGAGAAAGCCAGGTGACGGAATGCCAGGAAGAATCGACGGATACGACGTTGTTGAAAGCCGCCTGATGCCGCAGCTTGCCGACCTCGAAGCCGACAGCGTGATTGCCATCTTTATGAATCCAAAGAGAATCATCCACGGCAACCGCAAGGGAATCGAAATCAAACGTTTCGATGAAACAACAGAGGGCTTGGAATACGGAGAGCTCTTTATGCGCTTCCGTAAGCGTGACGGCTTCCTCGTGACAAGACCAAAGAAAAATATGGTCCTCCTCAAAACCGCAGAGGAATAACCCAAAACCAAAGAGCAATATATATTGCCCTTTGGAAAGCGGGGGCGAAAAAACTAAAAACCGAAGTGAAGGCAAATGCAAGGCTGCGCAGCACCGCGACAGCGGCTTGGCCTTGTATTTGACTGAACGGAGGTTATACTTTCCTGAGCCCTGCTTTTCCAATCGGAGAAGACATGCATCCATTCCCATTTGAAGAATTACAGAAAATATTAGAGCTTAAAGATACAGAAATTATAACAGACGAATTACTTTTTAATTCTGTTTTAACAACACTTGAAAAGCAGCTTGGCTATTCTTTAGAAGATAAAAACTATAATGAAATCCAGACTGTAAAAGATCATAAAGTTTACACAGATAACGACAACATCACAGAGATGGTAAACATCATAGATATGAATACAAAAGAACGTGTACCTAACTGCATTATAAACGGAAGAGAAATCTTCCTACTCTCTACTGAATATGAAGACCACGTTTTGTTCTTAAATTACAATGCAGGCTTTACTCCAGAAGACTTTCCTGCAGACTTAAAAGAAGTAATCATTAAACTCTTCCTCTTAAAAAAGAAAGAGTTTATTAAACAGACAAATCTTGAAGAGGACAGTTTCTTTGAAATCCCAAAAAGCTTGCAGAATACAATTGACCTCTATAGGAGAAAAAATTACTGATGAACGACTTTAAGAAAATGTACGATAGACTTGAAGAATTAATGCTTAATAAGCTTCCAGAATGCATTGCCAAATGGAATAAGGAAAATGCAGACTTCTACAGATTTGAACTTAAACCTTTTACAAACGGCTGTATGGACCCCGGAACAAATAAAGTTCCTTATTTTGTCATGACTTTTAAGGAAGCGGAACAGGCAAAGAAAGACAGAATAATAAATACAATAAACTACAGATTTGACTTTGAATTTTACTATGAGAAGGACAATGTAACAGACTTCAAAAAAACTCTGCTTTATGAGCATGTCATTGAAGAGATGCTGAAGGAAGACAACTTTGAATACTGGCAGAATATTGAAATACCAAAGTTGACCGCAAAGAAGTTTGAGCTTCTGGTGCATGTGGAATGGTGATTATAAACAAAATTATTCAAAACGTTTCTTAATATCTACGAAAGATTGTTCAGCGGTTTTTACACGGTTCTGTATAGCATCATCATAGCCTTTCTGCATTTTTGCATTGAAGATTTCTTCAGATTCTATCTGTTCTTGGAATAAGTCTTTTACATATAAATATTCAGGTTCTGAAAAATTGAAAAATTTTGGTAAGTTTTCAATTGTTGCTATGTGTTCTTCTACTAACTTTCTGGCAATTTTGAGATTTTCTTCAAAACGGATTTCTTTTGAAGAATCATTTATTAATGCATATAGTTTTTTACGTTTTTCAAAATCTTTCTGAGCAGCTTCCGGAGTTTTGAACATTAGAGTCTTGAAATCTTCTTCTGTGAAATGCCAACTTGAAGGACGACCTTTTTCATTTAACTTTGAATATTCACAGTAATACCATATACCGTCATCTTGTGTTATAAGAATACTGAGGACTTTGACTTTCAGAAGATCTTCATATCCTAATCTTAGTCTACCATAAAAAATATCACCAGGTTTACAAACTGTTGTATAAGTCATCTCTAACTCCATTATTTAGTATAGCATATTTATAAAAATGAAACTATCAAATCTTTGGATACTAATAATGTAAATTAGGATATTGTTGGTGCATGTGGAATGGTAGATTAAAATTTATTGGACATTAAAGATGTCCAATAATCTCAATGGAAAAAAATCAAAAACCGTACTATAATAATAAGATAAAATAAAAATCAGGTAGAAATAAAATGGCAGATAATAATAGAGAAACGGAACGTGCGGCTCTTTATAAAACATTGTGGAATATGGCTTGTGATTTTGTGCATGGTGGTGCTGTAAGTCCAAATGATTTTAAGCAGTATGTTTTTGGAATGATGTTTTATCGTTTTATTTCTGAAAATATTGCAAACTATGTAAATAATCTTGAACATGAAGCTGGAAACAAAGCTTTTAATTACGCTGATTTTGATGATGAAAAAGCTAAGAGCGCAAAATCTAATCTAGTAGATGTAAAAGGTTTCTTTATTCTGCCAAGTCAGTTGTTCTGTAATCTTCAGAAACGTGCAAAAAAGGATGAAAATCTAAATACAACTATAGAATCTATTTTTAGAGCGATTGAAGATTCTGCAAAAGGTACAGACAGTGAAAGCGACTTCAAAGGATTGTTTGATGATTTTGATGTAAACTCTAACAGCCTTGGAAAAACTGTTGCTAAAAGAAACGAAATGCTCTGCAAACTTCTTGACGGTGTTGCAAGCATGGAACTTTCTATAAATAACGAAACAAGTATTGATGCCTTTGGTGATGCATACGAATATCTTATGGGTATGTATGCTTCCAGTGCCGGAAAGAAAGGTGGTGAGTTTTATACACCTCAGGAAGTTAGTGAACTTTTGACCAGACTTTGTATTGTTGGTAAAACCGAAGTAAATAAAGTATATGACCCAGCTTGCGGTTCTGGTTCTTTGCTTTTGAAAGCTGCTAAAATTCTTGGAAAAGAAAATGTAAGACAAGGATTCTTCGGGCAGGAAATAAATATTACAACTTACAACCTTTGTCGTATCAATATGTTCTTACATGATATTGAATATGATAAGTTTGATATTGCAAATGATGACACTTTGATAAGCCCTGCACACTGGGATGATGAACCATTTGAAGTTATTGTTTCTAATCCACCTTACTCTATTCCATGGAAAGGTGATGATGATCCTACTTTAATAAATGATGAGCGATTCCGTCCGGCTGGTGTTCTTGCACCTAAATCAAAGGCAGACCTTGCATTTATTATGCATTCATTAAGCTGGCTTGCAACAAATGGTACTGCGGCTATCGTTTGCTTTCCTGGCATTATGTACCGCGGTGGTGCTGAGCAGAAAATCAGACAGTATTTAATTGATAATAACTTTGTTGATTGTATAATCCAGTTACCAGATAACCTTTTCTACGGTACAAGTATTGCAACTTGTATTATGGTTTTGAAAAAAGGAAAAGCAGAGAACAAAACCCTTTTTATTGATGCTAGCAATCTTTGTGTAAAAGTAACGAATAATAATAAACTTACTCAGGAAAATATCAGCAAAATTGTAAAGGCTTATACTGACCGTACAGAGAAACAATATTTTGCAAAAGATGTTTCAAATGATGATATTGCAAAGAATGAATATAACCTTTCTGTTTCCAATTATGTTGAAAAAGAAGATACTAGAGAAGTTGTTGATATTAAAAAACTTAATGCAGAAATCGCAGAAATTGTTGCAAGAGAAAATGTTTTAAGAAATGAAATTGATAAAATCATCAAGGAGATTGAAGCATAATGAGCAAGCTTGATGATTTGATTAAAGAATTCTGTCCTAATGGTGTGGAATATAAAACTCTTGGGGAAATTGCAACAATTACCAGGGGTGGTAACTTTCAGAAAAAAGATTTTGTTGAAAATGGAAAGCCTTGTATACATTACGGCCAGATGTACACTCATTTTGGAATATGGACTGATAAAACATTAACTTTTGTGGATAAGGAAGTATTTGATAAATCTAAACAGGCTCAGACAAATGACATTGTAATGGCTGTTACAAGTGAGAATGTTGAAGATGTTTGTAAATGTACTGCGTGGGTTGGAAAAGAAGCTATAGCAGTAAGCGGGCATACAGCAATAATTCATCATAATCAGAATGCAAAATATTTATCTTATTATTTTCAAAGTGAACATTTTTTTAAGCAGAAAATAAAGCTTGCACATGGAACTAAAGTCATTGAAGTTACTCCTGATAAAATGAATGATGTTTTAGTTCCAGTTCCTCCATTAAAAATCCAAGAAGAAATAGTAAATATTTTAGATAAATTTACTGAGCTTACAGCGGAGCTTACAGCGGAGCTTACAGAGCGTCGCGCTCAATATGAATATTACCGCGACGCGCTGTTAAGAAAAGAAAATAAAGTCGAGATAAAAACAATGCAAGAAATTTGCGATTTTGTTACTGTAGGAATTGCAAACTCTGCTACTCATGCATACTCAGATGACGGAATCTTAATGTTTAGAAATCAAAATATTAAAGAGAATTATTTAGATGATAATGATTTAATTCATATCACGCCGGATTTTGAAGAAAAATATAAAAATAAGCGCTTAAAAGAAAATGATATTCTTGTAACTAGAACAGGTTATCCTGGTGTTGCATGTGTCGTACCTAAAAAATATGAAGGATGTCAAACTTTTACAACTTTGATTGCAAGACTTAGCAATACTTCAAAAATTTCTCCTAAATATGTTTGTTATTATATAAACTCAGGGGAAGGAAAAAAATATGTAAACCAAAAGAAATCGGGAGCAGCACAACAAAATTTCGGAGCGACAGAATTAAGTCAAATGCCTATAAAACTGCCACCGTTAGAAATACAGGAAAAAATTGTAAATGTACTGGATAACTTTGACGCTATTTGCAGTGACTTGAAAATTGGTTTGCCTGCGGAAATTGAAGCTAGAAAAAAACAATATGAATACTACCGCGATTTGCTATTGACATTTGCTGAGAGCGGCGACACACTCAGAACAGAACAGAACAGAACAGAACAGAACAGAACAGAACAGAACAGAACAGAA
>CAMVDX010000049.1 GCA_947166355.1 uncultured Treponema sp. | reverse complement strand
GTACGGAGCGCCGGGATATTCCTGGAAGCAATGCATTTGTTCCTTCTGTCGCCGGCCTGATTATCGCCAGCGAAATCATAAAGGATTTGACTCAGGAAGCTACGGCAAGAGCAAGAGCGGCTATTGCATAAGCGGGAAAAATGCTATTATCTTTCCTGTATCCATGGAAAAGGCTAGGGTGGTGATTCCGCAAAGGGTAGAGTACTACGCCAAATTGGCTGGCATTTCTTACAACCGCATCTTTATCCGCCTGCAGAAATCTCGCTTGGGAAGCTGTTCTGTAGACGGGAATCTCAATTTCAACTGCCTCCTGGTGCTGATGCCGCCGGAAATCCTTGATAGTGTAGTGGTGCACGAACTCTGTCACCGCCGACACATGAATCACTCAAAAGAGTTTTATGATGAAGTGCTGCGGATTTTCCCGGATTATAAACGCTGCAATAAGTGGCTCATGCAGAACGGGGGAGTGTATTTTAAAAGAATTGAAAACTTTGGAGCTGATCGGACTTGAACCGACTACCTTTAGAATGCCATTCAAACGCCAAAATATATCATAAAAGACGCTTAATTATTGGATAGTTTTCTTACTTTATGGCTCTTATTATAAAATACCAGAGTGCCAATCAAAGGCACTGCAAAATGTTTTTTTGAAAAAAATTAAAATGTCCTTATCTGACTTCCACAAGCTTTTAGCAGTTCCTCAACCGAATTAACGCCCCATTTTTCTGCTGCAAGTTTGATAAGCTGGCCGCAGGTTCTGGAATCTTCAAGTGCATCATGGGCAAGATACTCTATTCCAAAATGAGTGTCTAAATCGGTCAATTTATGAGATAACTCAGGCCAGGTTTGTCTAGCAATAATCAGTGAATCAAAATACTCAAGTTTTGGAACTTTTTTTCACTTCGTATTTTAGAAAAGTATTGTCTACTTAAATAAAACTACATATTGTCTACAAGTAAAGGATTTTTTATTTCATTTACCTGTAGAAGAGCTTTGTCGTTTGTTACAAAATAATCGCAGTCATAAAAATGGCTAGCGGCAATTTGTAATGCATCCATACCTTTTAAGAAATCATATTTGGAACGAAGCATTCCGGCAAAGCTTGCAATTTCTGTATTAATATCTATTTTTTTAATATCAAGATAATTCTGGAATGCATAGTAATTATCAATCTTCTGCTGATTTTTATTCTTATATGGATTTACTACATATTCCATATCTGTGATTACAGAAGTATAGAATTGAGAATTATCATTTGCAGATTTAAAAAGAAAGTTCTTTACCTTGTCAAAATACAAAGGTGATTTATCGAGAAAGTAAATTAAAGGAGCTGTATCAAAAAAAATTCTAGAAGACACGGTCAGCCCTCATTTTGCTGATGTAATTCTGTGCATCATCGGCATTGTCTGAAAGCATAGCGAAAGATTCTAATTTTTCGAGAGTAACAGGTTTTCTTACTGGCTGTGGTTCATCAAGCAAAGTTATGATGACACTTTGATTTTTGTACGGATTTACTGTTTCTGTAGCAATATAAGTTGTTCCGTCATAATATCCACGAACACTTACCATATGAACCTCCTGTATAAAATATCATCATTTTATGAATGATATTTATATTATAACATAATTCATCAAAAAATAATATATCATAATTTTTGATTTTCTTAGTTGCTTTTATATTATTCATATCTTATGTTATAATTTCTCTATAGGCAAACACGAATGGATGTTTGTTTTGGTGATGAAAATGGATCACCCCGAATTGCACAGTATAAATATTATGAGCCTTATATAATAAAAGAGTGGGAAACTTTTCTAAAGGGGTTAGCTTAATTTCTGGGGGCGTTGCGGGGGTGTCCCCCGCAAGAAGGGGTAGCCCGCAACGAAGTGCGGGCGAGGGGGAGACTTCCCCCCTCATAAATAATAAAATCTAGAGGAAAGAAAATGGCCGATTCATTCAATAAATTATACGAAGTAATAAAAACTCTAATTGCGCCTGATGGCTGTCCGTGGGATTCAGTTCAGACGCCGGAGAGCATGAAGCGTTATCTTGTGGAAGAAACTTTTGAGGCTCTCGAAGCAATCAATGAGAAGGATGCTGAGCATGCAAAGGAAGAGCTGGGCGATGTGATTATGAACGCGGTTGAGATTGCGGCTCTTTATGAAAAGCAGGGAAAGTTTTCTGTAGATGAGGTTCTGGATGGGGCTGCTGAAAAACTTATCCGCCGGCATCCGCATGTTTTTGAAAAGAAAGAGATGACTCTGGACCAGCTCAATGTTCAGTGGGATAAAATTAAAAAATCAGAAGGCAAGAAAGAAAAGCTTTCGCATGAAGAGAAATTTAAGAAGATGCAGAAGCTGCTGGATTCTCTTGCGCCGAAATATGGAGTGCAATAGTGTCATTCCCTGGCACTCCTGTATGTTAGAATGTGATTGTGAGGTAAATATGAAAAATACTTTAATTTTGATTTCTTCTTTGTTGATTATAAGCACATTCGCCGGCTGTTCCAGCAAGCAGAAAAATGCGGAGCAGCAGTCTGAAAAAAAACAGCTGATTGGAATGGCAAAGACAGTTACTGTTGTATATAAAAATGTTTCAATGGCTGAAGGTCTGAAAATCGCAGAAGAGAATCCGGAGGCAATTATTCTTGATGTCCGCCGTAACGATGAATACAAATCCGGCCACATTCCCGGAGCCCGCCTTCTTACCATGGAAACAATCTCAGCAGAAAGCGCCGCAAAAGTCCTGCCCAACAAAAATCAGCTGATTTTGATTTATTGCCGCAGCGGCCGCCGAAGCAAAATTGCTGCCCAAAGCCTGCTGGATTTAGGCTACACAAATCTGATAGAGTTCGGCGGCATCCTGGATTATAAGGGAAAGCTGGAGAAGTGAAAATGACTATCAATAATCTGCATAACGGCGACTTACTTTTTATGCGCGACAACTCAGAATTCTCTAAAGCAATTATTGAAACAACAAAAGAATACAGCCATGTAGGAATCTTTTTTGATGGTATGATTTATCATGCTTCGAGAAAATATGGAGTTGTAAAACAGAAGCTTGAAGATTTTTTAAGTGAAGGAAACTGGGATGTTGATATTTTTCGATACCCGGAAATTGACTGTGAGATTGTTCAGGAACGTGCTGAAAAATATTTAGGCTGCGATTACAATCACAGCTTTTATCCAGATAACGGCAGCTTTTACTGTTCTCAATACATTGCAGAAATTCTTCCGATTTTTGATTCTGTTCCTATGAAGTTTAATGATGAAGAAAAGGAAGTTTCTGATTACTGGAAAAAGTACTACGATGAACTTGGTCTGGATGTTCCAGTAGGTGTACTTGGTACAAATCCGAGTCAGATTTCAAAGTGTACGAAAATAAAATTAATTGGTAAATTAAAACAGGATTTGGAATGACCATTCGAGAATTTGTAAAAAAGAGTATAGAATACGACCACTACCGTAAATACGGAACTTGGGGAAAGTACACTGTGTATCATGTTTGGAATAAAGAATGGGAAGGGGCGAAAATAGGTTTTCCGCATTTTGCTCTTGTGGATGGTGAAAATATCAGGATTGCAAATCCTGATGAAACTATGAAAATTATGGGATTATAGCGGTAGGAAAAAATGTATTTATATCATTACTTTGATAAAAGATCTGGTTCATTCCATAGTATAACAGCGCTTCCTCCTGAGCAAAGAAATTTGATTCTGGCAAAAATTAAAAGCGAGCGGCCTGATTCTATGTGCGCTAAACGTGATCCGGAATACATAGAAAAGCGGATTAATTGTGAAGCAATCCTCCGAGAAAAATTTCTCGAGAAGGGTGGAATTGTCGAAATACCTTCACCTCATTACATGGTTGTTGAGCATAGCCCCTGGTTAAGCACCTGGTATGAAGAGGGAGATTTTCTAAAAATTTCAATTGATGAATTTGATGTTCGAAAGATTTCTTTCACTTATGGGGACTCTATGCCGACCTTCAGTCCCAAGGTTAATGATGGTAAAGAATATCGCTGGCAGGTATATACCTATGAAGAGATTTTACAGATTATTAAAAAATATGGCTTGCCTCAAGACTGGAATGATGATGGTGCATACGTGCCAGAAAGATATATAGAAGCTCATGTTTGGACTGATGATCCAATATCAAAACTAAGGTAAAACTCTAAGGAAGTTAAAAATGGAAACAACAAAAAGTTCGAAACTGGGAATTGCTCTTATTATTCTTGCAGGATGTTTCTGGGGGAGCATGGGGATTTTTGTAAGAAAGCTAGGCAACTACGGATTCAGCGCCATTCAGATTGTTTCGATTCGCATTAGTCTGGCGGCACTGATTTTTTCTCTGGTCCTGCTCATGAAAGACCGCAAGGGTTTTAAGATTTCGCCTAAAGATATTCCGCTTTTTCTTGGGCTTGGCTTTGGAAGCATTTTGTTTTTTACGGTCTGCTATTTTACTGCCATCACAATGATGCCTCTTTCGACCGCGGCAATCCTGCTTTATACATCGCCTGTGTGGATTATGCTCATGTCCATTTTCTTTTTTCATGAAAAACTGGATAGCAAAAAGCTGATTGCTCTGGTTCTTGCCTTTGCGGGCTGTGTGCTGGTTTCGGGAATCTCGGGCGAGGGAATGACTGTGACTGGTTTGTTGATTGGGCTTGGTTCTGGAATCGGCTATGGCTTGTACAGCATTCTTGGAAAAATTGCACTGCGTAAATATTCTTCGTATACCGTTACGACTTATACCTTCATCTTTGCGGCAGTCGGTTCCTGGATTATAAGCCAGCCGGCAAATATGATAGAGAAGTTTTCGAGTGCGCCGGATTTGGGCTTTCTGATTGTACTTTGCTTTCTGACCGCATTAATTACTGCTGTGATTCCTTTTCTGTCATACACCATTGGGCTTGAAAGTGTGGAAGCGAGCAAAGCGGGAATCATTGCAACTATTGAGCCTATGGTTGCAACGCTGATAGGAATTCTTGTATTTTCAGAAAAGCTGACACTTATGTCTGGTGCAGGAATCCTTTTGATTCTGGCGGCCGTGGTGATTTTAAATTTGAAGAAGAAAGAAAAAAGATTATAGAAATTACTGATTCAGCTGGAAAACAAGTTATAGCAAGAAAAGTTCTGGAAGCTCTTACCGAATGGTTTGAAGTATTAACAAAAGCGTGTCCGCCTAGGTCCCGAAATAATGGAGCTGACCTATCTAATCCAGAAATCTAGATGACGCTCAATGACTATTAAAAGTATATTTTCTATCAAAAAAAATCATTGTCTATCGAATATAAAACATCATGATTTTTTAAAGCTGATTATTCTCCATAAAGCTCTCTTACAACCTCGCACAATTCATCATACATTTTCATTCCTTCCAGAGGTGAGAGTGCTTTTACGATGCTCTTGTAATACCAGCCCTGTAGTTCCGGGGTTGACTGCTTGTTGAAACGTTCGAATAGAGCTTCTCCAATCTGCTTGAAATCATAAAGCTGGGCACGGCAGTTAGAGAGCTTGTCTGCACAACAAACTTGCATTGTTTCTATTGAATCGTGCGCCAATGCATCAATTGTATGCTGTTTTCTTTCCTTCCAGGTTTTGGATTTATCTTCAGATTCAGTAAGAACGATTGCAAGAATTTGTTCTCCAAATATAGTTTTTATTTCTTCAGGAGAGGTATCTGTATCTTCAAGAGTGTCATGAAGTAGACCTGCAATCTGCACATTTGTAGAACAGTTATTGTTTCTGAGTATCTGCCAGACTTCCATCGGATGCACAATATATGGCAGGCCGGAACCTTTTCTTTTCTGGCCGATAGAGCCGTCTTTGTTTATCACATTTGAATGCTTCTCTGTAGCAAAGGCAATTGCTTTTGCTATCAACTCATTTTCTTGTTTGTACAGATCCATAGAAATCATATTTGTCTCCTGTAGACAGAATAGCATAAAAGAGTGAATTGGTCTTTCAACTACAACTTTAATGCTTTTGTTGAAGACTTATGTTATGTTAATTAAAGGGGGATTTCCAGGCAAAGCTGACTTCTCCCATTGTTATCGTTTTCTTGCTTTTCTCAAGAGCAAGTGGTGGGGCTAAATTAATTTTACGGAGGTAGGGAGCGACGGCAGAGCCGGCAAATTGCGAGTGATGCAGCAATTTGAGCGAGTCTCCGAGCGCCCCCGCGCGAAGGTACTATGCACAACTACCACAAAATTGTTAGTCCTTGGAAGCGGACTGACCCGAAGTCGAAAACTGTAAATACTGAAGTATTTTCAGATGAGTACATTGAAATGTTGAAGGACATTCAGTGGATTGGAACTGAGAAAATCGATGGTGAAAATCTGAATTTTTACTACGATGGAAATCATGTTTCGTATTGCGGGCATACAGAACGTTCTGACTTTACTGGTGAAAAGAAAGCTTGGTTAGATGCTCTCATAACGCCAGAATTTGAATCCATCTTTGAGCAGGTTTTTGGAGAAAAAGAAGCCTTTGTTCATGGAGAACTCTTAGGACCTAAGATTCAGAGTAACTTATATGGTGTATCTGATTTCAAGTTCTATGCATTCGATATCTACAACAAAACCGATAATGTTTTCTGGAAGCAGGAAGTTGTAGAAATTTATGCAAAACAATTTGGGTTTGAACGAGCTCCATTTGTAGCAACCGGAACTTTAGATGAAATTGCTGCTATTGTAAAATCAGCTCCAGCATCTAAATTGAATCCAAAAATGGAGATGGAAGGTATAGTAATTCGTCCTTTCAGAGAATTGAAAAATGCAAAGAATGAACGGATTATCTATAAGGTAAAAGTAGCAGATCTACTTGGTCGGAACGCACGGAAGCTTTAGTTTTCGCACTAAATTTTCCGTGATAATTGTATTCGATTCTAGTAGACTACAGTCATTCAAGTATGGATTAAATTCAAGATATACTTGAATGACACAACTACTTTTTAGCTGTATATTTTAATTATCACTTCTAGCAAAGCGTTTCTTTAACGGAAAACTTTAGAAGTAGTGCTCGTTGAGCACCTTGTATCGAATGGGTGATAATTGTTATCACCCTGAGAAACGGCTGAGTCAAGGCCTTGAGCGTAGCGTGCCTTGACCAGACGTAGCATTAACAGGAGGAACTGAGATGAAAACAGTTTCTAAGACATTTGAATTACAAATATTAAAACTGCCTCAGCTCCTACTTGGACTCCCATTGCAGGGCTTTATGCCTCAGGGACTCAGACAGATACAGGGAATGTTTAACGGGCTTGGCTTTATGGGCCAGGCTGCTTTTGAAGATTTTGAAGGGAAGACCAGCGCTTGAAACTTTTTTTACACATGCGCTGGCTCCCGGGAGTAAGGAGAAACGGATGTGTAAAATTAATAAGCCTGTAATCAACGTAGCAGCAACAGCTGCCAAAATCAAAGAATGCCGAATCCGTGCAGGTTATTCGGTTCGTGAAATCCAAACAATTTTCAATTTCTCAAGTCCTGAGGCAATTTATGCATGGGAGAAGGGTAAGTATATTCCTTCCATTGATAACATGATTGTCATTGCTGAAGTTTACGGTGTAACTGTGGATGATTTTATTGTGCGCGACGTAATCGAAATTGAATGTGATATTCGGGAAGCAAAATCAGCTTGAACTAAAAAGTAATTATTGCCCTTCGAGGAAACGCTCGATAAATCTCGCGAGCCTTTTTATCGATGAGCCTAAAAAATGCAGTGCATTTTTTTTAACGGCTCTTCGATTGTAGGCAGGTGCAATTCCAACAAGGGCTAAATTTATTCTCCTGTAGCATAACTGGTAGTGCGCCAGACTCTGGATCTGGGTTGTGTAAGTTCGAATCTTACTGGGAGAACTTTTAATGTGGTAATAGCTCAATTGGTAGAGCGCCAGTCTTCCAAACTGGATGTTGGGAGTTCGATTCTTGTATTCCCCGCTAGTATTCAACTTTCAAAGATTCTACTCCATAGGTTTCTTTGAATTCTTTTTCATCAGCAGGTGAACGGATGAGCATTACTTCGGTGAAGTGGCTGCGAGGCTGCTCACGGGCTTTCATTTTATGTTGAAACTGATAATCATAAACTTCTCTTTGATACTAGCCCGAGCGAGTTTGTTTTACGCAATGCTCAGAAACTCGGAGTTAATCTTTCTGCCGTTGATACAGTGATTTTGAGTCATGGACATTATGACCATTCAGGCGGACTTTATTCCAGTGCGCCGTAGTTAAAGGTAAATTTTTTTCAAAACTAGTTAGCAACGACTAACAAAAAGTGCTATACTGATAGACCATTGATAAGGATAAGGCTGCACGATATGAGCATCTTGGAATGAAATTGGAACGGATTAGAAACTGTGGAGAGAAGTTTCATATGTATGATCTTATAAGAGATGTATAAAGAGAGGATGAATAAATGGCAGATTTCAAAAAAAGAATATGTGTACTTACAGCAGGATTATTGGGATGCCTCTGCTTTGACCTTTCGCATTGCATTTACTAATGGACTTATGAGCGAGAGTATGATTGTATGGTTTCTGCTGATGTTTACAGAAATTGGAAGAAGTGAACGAGCCTGATTATGGTATTCACAAAAAAAGGAAAAAAATGATGTCTGTTCAAATGGAAAGTTGCACAATTGAAAAAAATGGATTTAATGCCTTTTACTATCCGGGGAACCTTGCTGATGATATGGCAATTATTTCTGTTGGCGGGGCTTCCTGTGATGAAAAAACAAGCATAGCAATGTCAGGATTTCTTAGGAAAGCCGGATATAATGTTTTAGTCCTTGGATTTTATATGTGGAAAGGAATGTCAAAGAATCTTGTTTCCATCCCCATTGATTATGTTGGAAAAGCCGTAGATTGGCTTAAAAATGAAAAGGGAATCAAAAAGATTGTGATGACAGGCGCATCCACAGGTGCTGGATATACACTGGCCTGCGCATCCCTTATAAAGGAAATAGGCTGTGTAATTCCTATTGTGCCTTTTGACTATGTAATGGAAGGGACAACTTCAAGTTTTAAAAGGCTTGGGCGGTCTGTTTATACCTGGCATGGAGAAGATTTGCCTTTTTCGCCATGGTCTATTATTGAGAAGGGAATTCCAAAAATCTTTTTTGAGGCTGTAAAAGACAAAAAGTACGGACTTTCAAGATTTATGCGTTATGGCTATGACCACAATCCTGTTAAAGAAGAGTCCAGAATAAAAATAGAAAACATGCAGGCGGCAGTTCTTTTTCTTGCAGTACAGAATGATGATGGATGGCCGTCGGCAGAAGCCGTTCAAAGAATGGTGGCGATATTAAAGGAAAAGAACTATCCTTACAGAGTAGAATCAAAGATATATGAAAATGCCAGTCATGCACTTACAGACGGTCTTGATCAAATGAAAGGCTATGCAAAATGGGCATTCAAACATCTGCTTCCTGCAGAGAAAAAATATCCGGGGGAATGTGAGCAGGCACGAAAAGACAGCTTTAAAAGAATCCTGACTTTTATAGAAGAGTGGCGGGGGTGTCATCGCTGTCCATAAAAGCCCGCAGGTAAGCGCAGACCCTGTCGCCGAGATTCGCGGACAATCTGTTCCCGCTGTTCACGACTTGTGTCTTTTATCAAAATGCTTGCCATAGTTATTTCCGATTGATGTTTTATTTT
>CAMVDX010000048.1 GCA_947166355.1 uncultured Treponema sp. | reverse complement strand
GCGCTTATATTCTTCGTAAACTGCATTAAAGCGGGCAACATCACCCTTTGCCATGTTTACACGCTCTGCTGCATAACCTTCCGCAACCTGAATCTGGCGGTCTGCTTCACCCTGAGCCTTAGGAATTTCCTTGTTGTACTCTTCCTTACCTTCGTTGATAAGACGCTTCATATCCTGGCTTGCCTTGTTTACGTCTTCAAAAGCGGCCTGAACTTCTACAGGAGGAACTACATTCTGGAACTGAACTGTTGTAACGTTGATTCCAAGCCCGAGAGTCTTAAAGTTTTCGTTCATCTGCTCCTGAGCGAGGTTCTGAATTGTAGAACGGTCAGCACTGATTACGTCGAAAATTGCACGGTCGCCAACGAGGGTGTTGATTACCGAGCGGGAAATATCGCGGATTGTCTGTTCACGTTCGTAAACATTAAAGAGCCACTGGCGCGGGTCTGTTACCTTATACTGAATTACCCATTCAACATCTACTATGTTAAGGTCGCCTGTGAGCATTTCTGATTCTTCAGAAATGTTATTCTTGTACTCATTGTTGCGGCCTGATTTAATTGTCTTAAAGCCAAACTGCTCGGCGCGGAGAGTTTTAATATCAACATTGTAGTTTTTGTCGATTCCGAACGGCAGCTTTACGTGGAGGCCTGAGCCTACGGTCTGCTGGTATTTTCCGAATCTGGTGATTACCGCATTTTCTGTTTCATCAACTACATAAACACTTGAAAATCCTGCAACTACTGCAAGTGCAAGGACAATCAGCCAGAAAAGCATGGCAGGGCCAATGCTTTTACGCACACGTTTTGCTTTCTTTACTTCTTCGTCAGCCATCTCTCTCGACGCCTCCTTTTTTATTTGTCAATGGATTGCTTCGCACTTCGTGCTCGCAATGACGTAAGCTCCGTCATTGCGAGGAGCGCAGCGACGTGGCAATCCATTCTGACAATATACTTTAAAGATATTCATTTACTCAAAAAAAAACAACAAAAAAAACAGATATGGAGTATAATATTTATTATGGAAGAGAAAAAAAATAAAAAAGCAAAAAAAACTGAAAAATCAGAAAAAATTGGCGGCGGCTCGCGTTTTGTTGCAAAACTGGTTTTGCGCATTGTTACTATCGTTCTGATTGCGGCAATTCTGGCTGGCGGCGGCTGGTTCGGATTAAAAAAGTTTACGACTGTAAAACATGAAAATAAGATAGCACTTGTTAATAAACAGCTTTCATATTGTCAGGAGCTGGTTACGGCAAAGTACCGTTACAGCGACATCATTACCTTAAAAAAGACTGCCGGCTGGGCTAAGAGCTACAGCATCATTAAATATACTGGAGTTGTGCGTGCGGGACTTGCTGATATTACAGATGTTTCTTACAGCATTTCGATTGACGGAAAGACAATAACGCTTAATGTTCCTGCGGCAGAGGTGCTCGGGAATGAGATTGTGAGTCAGAGTGTTTTTGATGAAAAACAGAGTATTTTTGTTCCGATTTCTACCCAGGATATTTTTGACGAAATTGAGCGTGCCAAAGACGAGGCGCTTGAAGATATGATTGCAGAAGGGGTTCTGGACGAAGCTCGCGATTATGCGGTGAGAATCATTACTCAGTTCATGCTGGCGCTAGGGTTTGAAGAAGTGAAAATTAAATAGATTGCTTCGCTACGCTCGCAATGACGTCTGCGAGGAGTGAAGCGACATACGTCATTGCGAGGAGCCCGAAGGGTGACGTGGCAATCCATGACCGGGGTTTTAGGGGCAGAGCCCATAGGAGAAGGGGTGGCGAAAGACCGCGCAGCGGGCTGAAGACAGGGGAAGGCTTTCCCCTCCTTTACAATAAAATTAGAGTTTTATACTTGAATTTACACTAAATTTTTCGTTAAATTTAATCTTATGTCTACTATCAGAAAGATTACTCGTGGCCTGAGTAAGAAGTATATCGTAAACACAATTCTTTCGCCGCTGGTTATGATTGGCGAGGTTGTGATGGAAGTTATTATTCCTTTTATTATGGCCAAAATTATTGATGTTGGAATTGCGGGTAAAGACCTGCCTTTTGTTGCACGGTATGGCGGACTAATGATTGGGCTTGCCGTTTTTTCTTTGACCTGCGGAGTTCTCGGAACCCGCTTTTCAACGGTAGCGGCACAGGGCTTTGCTTATACCCTGCGTAACCGTCTGTATCAGAAAATCCAGAGCTTTTCATTTGCGAATATCGACCGCTTTAGTACGGCTTCTCTTGTAACCCGTCTTACTACAGATGTTAATATGGCGCAGAATGTTTACCGTATGCTTATTCACATGTGCGTGCGTTCTCCGTTTATGCTTATTGCCGGCACAATCATGGCCTTTAAGATGAATTCTCAGCTTGCGGTTTTGTTTTTAATTGCGGTGCCGGTAATTGTTATTTCAATCCTTGTTATTTCAAATCTGGCTCATCCGCGTTTTGTTGCGATGATGAAAAAGTTTGATGCGTTTAATGGTGCAATTCAGGAAAATCTGATTGGAATCCGCATTGTTAAGGCTTATGTGCGCGGTGATTTTGAAGAGAAGAAATTCCGCAAGGCTGCCGATGATGTGCGCCGGGCTCAGGTACATGCCGAAAAGCTGATTATCTTTATGATGCCGATAATGCAGCTGGTTATGTACGTTTCTATGATTGCCGTTATGTGGTTTGGCGGCCGGCTTGTTGTGGGCGGTCACATGCTCAGCGGCGAGCTTATCAGCTTCTTTACTTATGTAACTCAGGTGCTTTCTTCTATTATGTTCCTGGGAATGGTTTTTGTTTCGCTTGTTATGGTGCAGGCTTCGAATCAGCGTATTGTAGAAGTTTTGGACGAAGTGCCGGATATTGAAAATCCTAAGTCGCCGGTTATGGAGGTTCGCGACGGTTCTGTTGAGTTTGACCACGTTGATTTCAGTTATCACAAAAAGGCCGATAACTGCATTCTTAAAGATATCAACTTAAAGATTAAGAGCGGGCAGGTTGTGGGCGTAATCGGAAGTACTGGTTCTTCAAAAACTTCTCTGGTTGCGCTTTTGCCTCGTCTTTATGATGTTTTGAAAGGCTCTGTAAAAATCGGCGGAGTGGATGTTCGAAACTATGACATTACAGTTCTGCGCGACAGTGTTGCCATGGTACTTCAGAAAAATGTTTTGTTCAGCGGAACGATTCGTGACAACCTTCGATGGGGAAATGCAGAAGCCACTGATGAACAGATTCTTGCAGCCTGCAAAGCCGCTGATGCCGACAGTTTTATTTCTTCCTTCCCGGAAGGCTACGACACAATGCTCGGACAGGGTGGTGTAAATGTTTCCGGCGGTCAGAAGCAGAGACTTTGTATTGCGCGTGCGCTTCTGAAAAATCCTAAAATCCTTATTCTTGATGATTCAACTTCTGCCGTTGATACCGCAACTGAAGGCCGTATTCGCGGGGCTCTTAAGGAGCTTGCGCCATCAACTACAAAAATCATTATTGCCCAGCGAATTTCTTCTGTAAAAGAAGCTGATGTGATTGTTGTTCTTGATGAAGGTACTATAAGTGCTGTGGGAACTCATGACGAGCTTCTGGAAAGCAGTAAGGTTTACCGCGAGGTTTATGAGTCGCAGCAGCAGGGAAGCGGTGATGCCGACCTTGCAGGAGGAGAAGACTAATGCCACCTATGAGACAGAAAGGTTTTGGAAAACCTAAAAACGCAAAAAAGACAATTGGACGTATCCTTCAGTATATGGGAAAATTTAAGGCTTTGTGGCTTGTAGTTTTTCTTTGTGTAATTATAAGCTCGGGCGCTTCTGTAATCGGAACTTATCTGATTAAGCCTGCCTTGAATAATTTTATTATTCCGATGATTGGTAAACAGAATCCGGATTTTTCGGGCTTTGCACGGTTGCTGCTTGGAGTTCTTGCTCTGTTTGGACTGGGAGTTATTGCTTCGTGGTGTAACTCGCGGCTTATGATTTATATATCTACGAACCTGCTTTATAACGTTCGTTGTGATTTATTCAGCCGTCTCGAAAAGCTCCCGATCAAATATTATGATGCACATACTCACGGCGAGCTTATGTCGCGCTTTACAAATGATACAGACGCCCTTCGTGAAATGATGAGTCAGACAATTCCACAGCTCTTTTCTTCTATTATTACAGTTGCATCTGTGTTTGTGATGATGATTTCGCTGAGCCCTATGCTTACAATCATTATGCTGCTTACAATGTTTTTGATTACGCTTTCTATGGCGGCTGTGGGTAAGAGGTCTGCAAAGGCTTTCCGCGAAAATCAGAAATGTATTGGTGAGCTTAACGGCTTTATTGAAGAGATGATTGAAGGCCAGAAGGTAATCAAGGTATTTAATCATGAACCTAAGGCTATTGCTGATTTTGACAGACTCAATGGAAATCTTCGTGAAGCCGGAACTGCCGCAATGACTTACGGTGGTCTTATGGGGCCTATGATGAATAATTTCAGCCACATGCAGTATGCGGTGGTTGCGATTATTGCGGCGGCTGTTATGATTCTCGGTGAAAGCGGTGTAATGTCTTTCAACTTCTTTACCGGCATTATGAACCTCGGAACTATTGCGGCCTTTTTGCAGTATACACGCTCTTTCAGTCAGCCGATTTCTATGATGAGTATGCAGGCTAACAGCGTTCTTAATGCACTTGCCGGAGCTGAGCGTATTTTTGCTGTAATTGATGAAGAAGTAGAAATTGATGAAGGCGGCTTTACTTTAGTAAATGCGTATGAAGCAAAAGCTGATGGCGAAAATGAGAATGGAGAACTCCGTCTTGTTCAGTCGTATGCGACAACCGGTGAATGGGCCTGGAAAAATCCTGCTGATAATTCACTTCGTAAACTCGAAGGCGAGGTTGTGTTTGATCATGTAACCTTCGGCTATAAACCGGAAAAAACTGTACTGCATGATATCTGCATTCATGCAAAACCTGGCCAGAAGATTGCGCTTGTTGGTTCTACCGGTAGTGGAAAGACAACTACAATAAATCTGCTTTCTCGTTTTTATGATGTTCCGGATGGCTGTGGTAAGATTACTTATGACGGAATTCCTTTGAATGATATTTCCAAGGCAAGCTTGCGTAAGTCTCTTGGAATGGTACAGCAGACAACTCATTTGTTTACAGGAACTATTAAAGATAATATCCGTTACGGAAACCTTGAAGCATCAGATGCTCAGATTTATGAAGCCGCAAAGCTTGCTAATGCAGACCATTTTATCCGCCACCTGGAAAATGGTTATGACACAGTAATTACCGGTGACGGTGCAAGCCTGAGTCAGGGCCAGAGACAATTGCTGGCGATTGCCCGTGCAGCGGTTGCGGATCCTCCGGTTCTTGTATTGGATGAAGCTACTTCTTCTATTGATACCCGAACAGAAAAACTGATAGAAGAGGGAATGGACTCTCTGATGAGCGGCCGCACAACCTTTGTAATTGCACACCGCCTTTCAACAGTCCGCAACGCCGACGAAATTATAGTTCTCGAACACGGAAATATTATTGAGCGCGGCACCCACGATCAGCTTATCGCTGCCAAAGGAAGATATTATTTCTTGTATACGGGAAATAAGATCACGCTGGATGAATAATATATACGGGAATTGAACCTGAAAGTATTTGGATAGTGGGACGCAGGCAAAATGAAAAAGGGGGTCCCAGGGTTGCGTAAAAATCAAGCGAAGCGAGATTTTTTAAGCATGGGACCCTGGGGGATTACTTTTTCAGTTTTGCCGTCGCTGGGACCCGCTGTCCAAATACTTTCAGGTTCGAGACTTCACTTCATTCATACATGTCTCTTTATTCATACATTGAAAATCATCATTTAATTCATTATAATCTTCTTCAATATTTTAAATAAAATGCTTTGCGAGGAATGACAGATGAAAGCAATTGAATTGGAAAAGGCTTACGAGCCTAAATCTTTTGAAGACAGAATTTACAATGAATGGGACAGCAAGGGCTATTTTAAGCCTGCTTCTGACGAAAAGTCTCCTGTACACGAGCAGTACAAATGCCAGTGCGCAGACTGCAACAAGAAAACTAATACTTATTCTGTCGTCATTCCTCCTCCAAACGTAACCGGTGTCCTTCACATGGGACACGGTCTCAACAACACACTCCAGGATATCGTAGTTCGCTATCACCGTATGAAGGGTGACAACACTCTCTGGCTCACTGGTACAGACCATGCCGGAATTGCAACTCAGAATGTTGTTGAACGTCAGCTTAAAAAAGAAGGTCTTACCCGTAACGACCTTGGCCGCGAAAAGTTTATTGAACGCACCTGGAAGGTAAAGGAAGACCATCACAATACAATCGTAAAACAGCAGAGAAAGCTTGGAAATTCTACAGACTGGGAGCGTGAGCGCTTTACTTATGATGAAGGTCTCAGCGCCGCAGTTCGCGATGTTTTCGTTACTCTTTATGAGCGCGGACTTATGTACCGTGGTAAGCGCCTTGTAAACTGGTGTCCTCGTTGTGGTACTGCTCTTGCTGATGATGAAGTAGACCACGAAGATACACAGGGTGCTATGTATCACCTTTATTATGAGTATGCTGATGGAAGCGGAAAGATTGAAGTTGCAACAACCCGTCCTGAAACTTTCTTTGGTGATACTGCCGTTGCGGTAAATCCTAAGGATGAACGCTATAAGTCGATTGTTGGAAAAATGCTCAAGCTTCCGCTTACCGGAAAAGAAATTCCAATCATTGCAGATGATTATGTTGATATGGAATTTGGAACCGGTATGGTAAAAATTACTCCGGCTCATGACCCTAACGACTGGGAAGTAGGTAAGAGACATAATCTTGAAGTAATCAACCTTCTTACTCCTGATGGACGCATGAACGAAAACGTTCCTGAAAAATACCGCGGACTCAAGCCTGAGCAGGCTCGTGCCATTGTAATAGAAGATTTGACAGCTGCCGGCCTTTTCAAGGGTGAAGAAAAAATGGTTCACTCTGTAGGTCACTGCTACCGCTGTAAGACTGTAGTTGAGCCATATTTAAGCGACCAGTGGTTTGTAAAGATGAAGCCGATGGCAGACAAGGCTCTTGCAGCCTGGAAGGCAGGTGAGATTCAGTTCTTCCCTCAGAAATGGGAAAATACTTATGAACAGTGGCTTGTAAATATCCGCGACTGGTGTGTAAGCCGCCAGATCTGGTGGGGCCACAGAATCCCGGTATGGTACTGTCAGAAGTGTGGTGAAGTAATTGTAAGCCGTACAGATCCAACTAAGTGTCCGAAATGTGGTTGCGGTGCCGAAGACCTCAAGCAGGATGAAGACGTACTCGATACCTGGTTCAGCTCATGGCTCTGGCCTTTCTCAACTTTGGGATGGCCTCAGGAAACAGAAGATCTTAAGACCTTCTATCCTACAACTGCGTTAGTTACAGCTTACGATATTATCTTCTTCTGGGTTAGCCGTATGATTATGGCTGGTCTTGAGTTTACAGGAAAAGCTCCTTTCCACGATATTTACATTCACGGACTTGTTCGCGACAAGCAGGGCCGCAAGATGTCTAAGTCTCTTGGAAACGGAATGGACCCTCTTGAAATTATTGATATGTACGGTTCTGATGCCCTCAAGTTCACACTTGGCTTTATGTGTGCTCAGGGACAGGATGTTTTGATTGATAAAGACAGCTTCAAGCTCGGAAGCCGCTTCTGTAATAAGGTTTGGAACGCTTCGCGCTACCTCCTTGGTAACCTTGAAGGACGCAACCTTGTTCCTGTTACAGATGCAGACCTTACAGAACTCGACAAGTGGATTTATGGCCGCTTGAATCATGCAGTTAAGACAGCCCGTGAAGCTCTTGATACATACCGCTACAACGATGCAGCTTCGGCTCTTATGGAATATTTCTGGAATGAGTTCTGCGACTGGTACGTTGAAGCTACAAAGATTAACTTTAAGAATGGTGATGATAAGGAAAAGGACCGCCAGGCTTCAGTTCTTATGAATATCCTGGAAGAAAACCTCAGACTTCTTCATCCATATATTCCATTTGTTACAGAAGAGATTTATGGAAAGCTGCCGCTTGCTGAGATTGCTGCTAACCGCAAGGCTGCAGGAACTCAGAAGATTGTTTCTAACAGTGAATACGTTGGCATGCTCATCAATGCTCCATATCCGGAACCAACCGCTGAGCGCGACAATTCAGAAATTGCTGCCCGTTTCGAAGCTCTTAAGGACTTGATTGGTAAGGTTCGTGCTACAAAGGTAGACTGCGGAATTGACCCTGCAATCAAAATTAATATTGCAATTAAGATTGAAAAGGGATCTGCTGCAGAAGTTGCCCGCGAAAAGGTTGAAATGATTCAGCTTCTTGGCGGTGTTGCTAAGGTTGATTTTGTTGATGCTAAACCTGCAAGCTCTATTGGTGCTGTAGGAGCCGGATTTGAAGTATTTGTTCTTGTTGATGAGTCAATCAATAAAGAGCAGCTTATGACCCGCTTCCAGAAGGCAATTGAAAAAGAGCAGGGCTATGCAAGAATGAGCGAAAATAAGCTCAACGGTAACTTTGCAAAACACGCTCCTGAAAATCTTGTTCAGGAAGAACGTGAGCGTCTCGCAGAAAGCCAGCGAAAGATAAAAACTCTCGAAGGTTATCTTGCAGAATTAAAATAGAAAAATCTTCAAAAAAACGGTGGTGGAACTTAGCGAAACCGCCGTTAATTGTTTTAGAGCAAAGGAGGCATAACTATGGCAAAACAGCATTATGAAATGAAAACTGACAGACCTCAGAATATGAATGAGCAGCAGATGCTTCAGCTCAGTAATATTCACTTTGCTCCTTATATTCAGCTTGCCACAGCCCTGATTGGTAAGGCCCGTCATGCCGGCGGCAATATGTTCCGCCATCAGATGGACACCTTTGCAATTCTTTTAGACTACGGCTACATTGACCCGGTTCTACTCAAGGCTTCAATTATTCACGATACAATAGAAGATATTCCAGGCTTTATTCCTGAACTGATTATTAATGCCGATGAAGACGGCCCTGAGGTTCTAAAGCTTGTTCATGAAGTTACCCGTAAAGAGGGTGAATCAAAAAAAGAGTTCCTTTGCCGCATCCTCGACGAAGGCAGCCAGAAGGCAAAAATCTTAAAGTGCGCCGACCGCATTTCCAATATGATTTCACTCGGCTATGTTACAGACCCGGAGTTTATCGAACGCTACTGTGATGAAACCGAATACTTCCTTTTACCAATGTCTATCCAGGTAGATTTTAATATGTATCAGGAACTGATTACCCTGATTATGACCCGCCGCCGCTACCTCGAAGACGGCGGATATTTTGACACCCGCCACAAAGAAACAACCAGCGCCGATAGTACAAAGTAAGACTAGGGCTTTGAGACATTAATGAAATTTGCAGAAACTTTTCCTTACTTTGTTAATATGAAAAAAAGCTGTATAAAATTTCATTTTTATTTTAAAAAGGTTAGATGTTTAGTAACTTTTTAACTTATAAGTTAAAAAGTTGACAAGTGCTTTTTTTGAATATAGAATATCAGTATGATAGACTTTCGCAATACTTCGCTTTATAAGGAAGACTCTTATTTTCGCAAGGAATATGTTGAAAAACTTCTTTCCTGGCGGGATCATCATGTAATCAAGGTTATTACGGGAGTAAGACGTTCTGGAAAGTCAGTTATCTTAAAGGAAGTCTGCAAAGAAATTTCAAAATCCGCGTCAGAAAATCAAATTTCGTTTTTCAATTTTGAAATGCTCGAAAACGAAGATATTATTGATTATCATAAACTGCATTCAGTCTTAAAAGAGCGTATTCAGGAAGATAAAATGAATTATATCTTTCTGGATGAAA
>CAMVDX010000047.1 GCA_947166355.1 uncultured Treponema sp. | reverse complement strand
GCAGCGTGCCTCCCAGACTGCGTCTTCATTTACAAGAGTGTAACCTACATCAAAAAATAAAACTTTCACTCACCTGCCTCCGCTTCTTTGCAATTCTGAAGTATGCGCTTGAGATAGTTTTCAAACTCTTTGATTTCACTAGTTGAGAAACCTTTGTAAAAAAGTTTGTTCTGCTCTTTTGAGACTTCGGGGATTTTTGATTTGAAAATTTCATCCTTTCCGGTTCTAGAAATCAGTGTGACTCGTTTATCATCTGGGCTTGGGATTCGCTTAACGTAGCCGTCGCGTTCCAGGCGATCAATAATTCCGGTGAGGGTTGCTTTGTCCAGACTCGTTTTTTCTACCAGCTTTTTGATGGGAATATTATCTTCATTCCATAAGGCAAAAATCACACGACCACGTGCGCCGGCTAAATCTGAAAGGCCGTTTCGGCTTAGAACATCATACCAGACACGCTGGCTTACCTGATGGATTTGAGAAATGAGTGTTCCTCCTTCTGTGCGACCATTTTTCATAAGTCAACTCCTGATATCTTTAATTCACCGAAGCTACAGGCTTTACCGGCTGTCCAAAATCATGGATTTTACCGCCACTCCAGCAATGCAGATATTTTGTTGTAAATTTGAGAAGTGTGTAATCAGGATCTTTTGCTCCCTTGTGATAATAAATGTACCAGCCGGTCTGCCAGAAATCTTCTTTTACAGCCTGATCGGTAACCTCTTCGATTGTACCGATTGCAGAAACTCCCTTGAACTTTTTTGGAAGAACGAAATAAAGGCAGACATTTTTGTTTTCACGAATCTGGCGAATCTTTCGGGAAGAAGTGTTTGTCGTAAAATATATTGTGAGCGTTTCGTTGTCCACTGAAATTGCCTTGTCTTTAAGCTTTGGGTATTTCTTAGGATTTGCAAGATTCAGAAGCGCACGGATTTCAGGGAAGCCTTCTGTTTCATCTTTTCCAAAGGTTGCAATCTGAGCACATTCAGAAGACTGAATTATTTTAACAACGTCTTTAATTTTCATTTTATCACTCCATATAATATAGTTTGTATACAAACTATATCACAATACTATTTTTTTTCAAGTTTTTTTCTTCTGCTCTCCGAAAAAAATAATTATCATTCCGGGCCAGCGCTTTTCACTTGAAAAGCAGAAAATTCCATATTAGAATTAATTTATGAATAAAGTTTCTCTTGATCAAAACTGGATCTATAGATGTGGTTATCTTGATTCTGTTAGCGCTCTTGATAATGATGCCGGAGTGCAGGTGAACCTTCCCCACGATGCAATGATTGGTACTGCCGTTACCGCGGATTGTCCCGCAGGTTGTGACAGCGGATTTTTTAATGGCGGAATCTGCAATTATACAAAGTTCTTTTTTGTTCCCGAGGACTGGCGTGACCAGAAAATCGGGCTTAAGTTTGACGGAGCAATGATGAATGCTTCGGTTGATATTAACGGCTGTAGGGTTGCTCATCAGAATTACGGTTATGCGCCTTTTTATGTAGACCTGACTCCCTATGTTGCTTTTGGAGAAGAAAATAGAATTACTGTAAACCTTAACACAGGCTCTGTAAGTAATTCCCGCTGGTATACAGGACTTGGACTTTATCGCGGAGTGCAGCTTTGCAGATCGCCAAAAGTTTATATTCCTGATGATGGAATTTATGCATACACTTCTGAAGTAGCTGACGGCTTTGCTTTTATTCAGGCACAGGTAGAGGTTGCAAATGATACAGATGAAAACAGAGTTGTAAAAGTTATCACAACTCTTATTTCTGATGATGACGCATCACCTGCCGCAAGCTCAGAAACTTCTGTTTTTGTTGCAGCCCACTCTCGTGAAACTGCTTATCTTTCAATCAATCTAAAAAATCCAAAACTCTGGGATAGTGAAAATCCAAATATTTATACACTCAAAGCAACTGTAAAAAGTCAGGGAGAATATCGTACTCGTCCGGAAGATAAGGATGACCTTCCAGCTGACGAAGCAGAAATCCTTTTTGGAGTTCGTACAATTTCTGCTGATGCAGTACGCGGACTTTTAATAAATGGAAAAAGTGTAAAACTCAAGGGCGGCTGCCTCCATCATGATAACGGACTTTTGGGAGCCGTTTCTCTTTATGAAGTTGAAGCCCGCAAAATCAAAAAGCTCAAAGAGCTTGGTTTTAATGCAATAAGAACTTCTCATAATCCTCCTTCATCTGCCCTTGTTCGTGTCTGCGAAAAACTTGGCATGTATATTTTTGATGAAGCTTTTGATGCCTGGTGGATTGGAAAACGCGCCGGAGACTACAGCCAGTATTTTGAGGCCAACTGGAAAAAAGATTTAACAACATTTATCAAACGCGACCGAAGCAGCCCTGCCGTAATCATCTGGTCTACAGGAAATGAAATTCCAGAACGCGCCGGACTTGCACAAGGATATACAAGATCAACTATGTTAGCCCGCGCTATCAAAGAACTTGACGGGTCAAGGCCTGTAAGTAACGGTATCTGTTCTCTCTGGAGCGGTCTTGATGACAAGCTTGCTAAAGGACAGTACCAGGCACAAAATGTAAACATTGGAGTTTATGACAACTTGTGGGAACGGGCAACTTTACCTTTTACCAATGGCCTGGATATTGTGGGCTACAACTACATGGAAGACCAGTATGAAAAAGACCACCAGATGTTCCCGGAGCGTGTAATTCTTGGCTCGGAAAATTTCCCAAATCAGATTGGATATCGATGGCCCTTTATAGAAAATCATCCATATGTAATCGGCGACTTTACCTGGACCGCCTGGGACTATCTTGGAGAAGCTGGCCTTGGCAAAGCCTTCTATGCAGACAAAGACGATCCTATTGTAAACAAAAAGCCCTGGGAAATTATGCCTCAGCAGACTTCCCACTTCCCATACAGAACTGCCCAGGATGCAGACTATGATATCACAGGCGTGCTGCTTCCTCAGGGAGAATACCGCAGCGTAGTATGGGGCTCACAAAAAACTCATTTATACACAAGACATCCGGAAGCTTTTGATAAAGTTGAAATGATGACTTTCTGGGGCTTCCCGCAATTCAACAAAAACTGGACTTACCCCGGCTTTGAAGGGAAGCCTGTTAAGATTGCAGTTTTTTCCCGCGCAGAAGAAGTTGAGGTTTTAATAAACGGAAAATCCATCGGGAAGAAAAAAGTTTCTTTTGAAGCACCTATGCCAAATCTGGTGGAGTTTGAAGCTACCTATCAGCCAGGAAAAATAGAAGCCATTAGTTATTTTGGTGGTAAAGAAGTTAGCCGCGATTTACTTTGCACGGCAGGTCAGGCTGCTCAGATAAAACTAAACTGTTCTAAAAAAGCGCTGATGTCTGATGGTCATGATGCCGCCTTTGTAATGATTGATGTTCTTGATGACAAGGGGCAGCTAGTTCCGGATGCAGAAATAAAGCTTTCCGCGAAGGTAGAGGGAGCTGGCAGTCTTGCAGGTTTTGGTTCCGGCAATCCTATAACTGATGAAGATTACACAGACAATCAGACTGTAAGCTATAGAGGACACGCCTGTGCAGTTTTGCGTTCTGGTTATGACAAGGGAAAAACAAGTCTTACGATTAGTGCGCAAGGACTGGATGAGAAAACTATTACTCTAGACTAGAGTAGCAGCTGTCTGATGTTCTCTTTATCTTACGATATTCCAAGCTTTGCTTTCCAGTGATTTTCTTCCATCATTTCAACGCCAAGAAAATTACTAAAGCGGACAAAGGCATTTTCTATGGCTGCAAGCATTTGATCATTTATTTCGACTCCCGGCTCCCACCACCAGTTTTTGATTTGCAAAGGATTTTTACCGCGGTTAGGCTCCGGCTCAAAACGGGCAATAAATTGATTTTTATAAAGCACAGGAAGAACATAATAACCAAACTTTCTTTTTGCAGCAGGAGTATAAACTTCCCAGGAATAGGAAAAATCAAAAAGCTCTTCTATAAGGCCTCGATCCCAGATAAGATTATCCAGAGGGACTATGAATTGTGCGATGTTTTTACGGGCAGGTTTGCCAAGGAGGGCGCTGTCTTCTGAGCGGATATAAAACTTTTCCTTAGAGCCCTCGATTTGGAGTTCTAAAAGTTCGCCGGAATCTACAAGCTCGTTTATAAGCTGAGTTCTCAGCGTTTTATCAGAAACATAAAAGCCAAGCCATGTGCCGCCGTTTTTATTCCAGACCAGACCGACAGCCCCTATACGGCGTTTAAGATACCAGCGGGCAAAATCTTTATCGTCCTTGAAAGGGTCTGCCGCATTCAATATTTCAGCCGGGAGAAGTCTTTCTGCCAGATCATAAACCTTGTGATTTTTCTGCTTACTGCTTATTCCAAGAACGCCTGAATGATAAAGATAATCCAGAGCCGCACTGGAAAGTTTTTTGTGTCCCCAGGCGCCGGAATCTACACTTTGTCCAATGTTGATTTTACTTGCAGGAAGGGGGCCTTTTTTGCTGATATATTCTTTTATTTCATCCAGCAAATCCAGGGCTGCAAGAGATTTTCTCCAGGCCAAAATATCCTTAAGCTGCTCCACAGTTTTCTGCCTGATTCTTGCCATTGCAGGATAATCTTGTGTCGGAATAATTGAAATCATTTTGTCGGCAGCATCGTAAAGGGAGCGGTCTTTGTAAAGCAGGCCTTGTAATACTTCCGAACGGTAGTTAGTTATACGAGACTGCAAGATCAGGTCTGCATTACGGCCAACAACATCAAGAGGGTCAAACTGAACGCAGCGAACTTTATTAAAAAAATCCAGAACTCCTGCGGCACCTTTGCGTTTTTCTGCACCGTTCAATCCCTGGTAATTTACAAGAAAGTTTCTTGCATCTTCTTTTGAAATTGTTATCATGATTGTCCTTTTCTGGAACTACTTTGTTGTCTCGTTCTGTTTTTTTAATTCTTTCCACTCACCACGGGTAATTGCATAAGCATAAGAAATTTCATTCTTAGGATCCGGATATTCCTTCACTTTTTTCATACCATTTGCAAGCGCCGTAGAATACGAGGCTACATTTGTATATTTCATATAAGAATAAATCGTGTCGCAATTTGTATTTTCAAAAACCCAGTCGCGAACGGCACGGGCAGCCTCTTTTGCAAAACCACGTCTCCAGTATTTTTTATGAATGTGATAGCCGATTTCCGGGAGCAGCTGGCCGTCAATATTCTGCAGAGTGATTCCACAGTCTCCGATAAACTCACCGCTTTCTTTTAGAACTACAGCCCAAAGTCCCCAGCCATATTTCTGATAATTTTCCAGATTCCATTCAATCCAGCGGCGGGTGCGATCCTGGTCAAATGGAGCGGGATAATGCTGCATAGTTTCTGCATCGGACATGATTTCGAATAGGGCATCAAAATCATCCATTGTGTATTCGCGTAAAATCAGACGTTGTGTTTCTAACTGCATCTTTATATTACCCCTTAAAGTTTTGATTTATTAAATTTTCATTTTTCGAATCAAATCATTTCTTATTTTCTTTGGCTTGTGCAAATCCGCATGACTCCATTCACGGTAAGTACACCCTGCGTCTTTTTTATGGCAGGGGAAGCCGGCGGAATGAAAAATGCAGACTCAATATTTTTGCTTTCTATTTTACCAAGATTTGTGATGCTATATCCTTTGGCCTTGTCGTAGTTGAAGAAACTTGTGCCTATGAACTTTGCGGCTTTGCTGTCAAAGGCTCCGCGACTGGAAATCATTGCGGCATCTAAAAGGCCTGGCTCCAGAGAGGCGTAGCATTGTAAAATGAGATAGAGATCTTTAGGGCTTGCAAGTTTTTCTTGTATTTGAGTATGGACCTTTTGGGCAAGAGAAAAGATACCTGTAGAGTTGGCAGACTTCCCCTGCTTGAGCTTCACACTAAAGGCTGTCGCATAATTTCCTAATGCCCCCTGATTATAACAGGCAAGTTGATTTCGCAAATCGCAAGCCATTACGATGCTGTCTGTTTTTTCTTCTATGAACATCTTTGCAAGAAGATAATCGTTTATGGAAGCCTCATGTGATTTACATTGCGCGTGGAGTTCTGCAAGTTTGTCAGAACTAACAACTTCAAGTGAATGCTCTACAAAATCCTCCTGCAAAAACTTATCTGCAAAATTGTGATATTCTTCATAAGAAAGCTGATGATTTTCTTTTTTCCATTGGCGGTTAGCATGATTTACTAGAGCCCGACTTATAAAAGAAAGCTTGGAGTTCGCAGGTAAATCCACTTTTTTGATTAAATGTTCTGGAGCGGTTTTAGGCTCAATATCATCAGCATAAAAATCCGCAAACTCTTGAACAAGTCCAAGAGCGCCACGACCATCTGCCAGGAGATGATGAAAAATAAAAAGAAGAACTGTTCTGCCACCGGACGTCCAGACTGCAATTTTCAAAAGACCTTCGTTAAAAAGATTCCAGTCGCGGGCGGTGAGTTTTTGGAATTGATCAAGAATTTTTTGAGTATTGGCTGGAATATCAACATCAGAAAATACTGTGTTCTCTTCCACATCTTTTGCTCCACTGAGCTTCCCTTTATCTAAACCAGTCTTTCCCTCGAAAATTAATTCAACTTGCGACTGCTCTTTCACATCATAAAAATAAGAGTTTGTTTCTTTTTCATACCCCAGCCGAGCTCGTAAAAATGGGTGCGCCTCCGCCAGCCTCGTTACGGTCTCTTCAATTCTCTCTTTATCAAAAAACTTGCCAAGACTTGCCGCAATTCCAAAACACATGTTAGGACAGACTAAATGAGCGCGCTCTGTAAATAAGTATTCCATCTTCAACCTTCCAGAGATTTCATCGGCTGGCTCCAGCGGCCAAGCTCACGTCCATCAATGGAAATATAAGTTGTTTCGCCAGGAGTAATCACCGGAGCTGCAAGTTTAAGCCGCTCCATAAAAGGCAGAGTTTTATCCTTGAGTTTTTCTTCTATCATAACATTGCAGATTTCACAAAGAAAAATATCACTGCCTTCTGCAGCATGAATCTCTTTTACAACACGCAGCTCAAAGCTGACAGGACTTTCTGCGATTGTTGGAACATCAAGCACCTGGCCCTGTTCAATAGTCGGCATGTATTTCATTTTATCCGGATTATCGCGGCCACTGGTGCAGCCATAATAATCAGCAAGCGGAAGAAGTTTTTCTGTTACAAGGTTTGCAGAAAAAACTCCGTTCTTACGGATTAAATCCTTTGTCAATTTTTCTTCGCCGATGCAAGCCATCACTCCCATGCGAAGCTCTTTGTTCACTTCTATCGTCGCATAACTGAACCAGCAGAAAAGTCCAAAATCCGGAGTGCCATCATCCTTTTTAGTTCCATACAAAAAAAGCGATTGCGGACAAAAATCATTTCCTAATTTGCCTTTTACTTTTGACATTTTTTATTCCTCCAATTTATAAATCTATTTTAAAATAGGTTTCCAATTATCTGTGGAATCAAGAAAAATTTCTGAATACTCCTGGCTGCATGCAAGCCCAACCATCTGGTCAAAGTGCCACATTGTCGAAAGATTTTTAAGCTCAGAAAGTTCAGCCCAAAAAACGCGCCCTTCTTCAGAAGATTTCAAGCTTCCTTCAAAATCATCAGTACGAAAAATAAAAACCATATAGCGGCTACCATCTTCTTCAAACCAGTCTTTGATACCACAAAGCTTTGGAGATTTTATCGTAAGCCCTGTTTCTTCTTTTATCTCGCGAATGACAGAATCAACGATTGGCTCCCCAGGTTCCACGTGACCGCCCGGACAAGTAATGCCCTTAAAACCTTTGCCAACTTTTTCCTGAACCAGCAGCTTTGTTCCGTCGAATATCATGCACATATTTGTAAGAATTACTTTTTCCGGATTTTCCATGTGGCTCCTTTTTATTTCAAATATGTTTGAATCACACTTTTCAAAAGCTTTGATGACAAAGGCTTGGCCGAGGTCTCCATTGTGATTATTAGATTCTTTCCCGGGAAAAATCCGTTTTCAGCATAGAGCTCAAGTTTCTCTGCGGCGTGTGCAGCATACTCCGGATCATCCATCATGCCAAAATGTTCCCAGGCAAACTCCTGGCGGGTCCGAAGATTCAGACAATAAAAATCGGGATGTAGCTGGCAAAAATCTGTATCTGCATCTGCCGCGTTCCTGTCAACAAGAAGCGGGAACTCATAACGATAAGGCACTCCAGCCACCTTAAGGGCATTTGCAATTATCACCTCGGACTTGGAGCGCACCTGCTCATTGTTGTCAGTAAAAAGCTGTGGCACGTCCTCAGGGATTTTCTTGTGACGATATTCCACCTTGAGCCAGGCAGCAGCGTATTGTTCGTCGTTCAGGGTAAGGGGCGTTACAACTTCCTGTCGGGTAGATGCAAGCTTCTGGTACACAGTGTCGCTGCATTTTATTTTGTAGGCTTTTATAAAATCTTTGAGCTCCTTAATTTCTGCTTCAATTGCCGGGATAGTTCTTTTGTCGTAATCATTCTGAATAAGGCTACGGGCCAGCTTTTCCTGTGAGCGGGGCATGTAAGTTCCCTGCGCGTCGGATGGGGAGGCTCGTTTATAAAACAAAAGAGTCTTTCCCCGGCGCACAATACGTACGAGTCCCGACGGATTCTTTTTTACAGCGAATTGTTTTGCTTTGAGTACTTCTTCCAATTCTGCTATTCGTGCTTCAATTTGTGGAAGAAATACAGCCGGTTTTAATGATTCTAGTTTTTTGATGATAATACTCCCTGAAAACCGCCCCCTCTTTACAGTTTTCATACTATAAAAGATAAGGGGAAAATGTCATTGGAGCAAGTTTTTTTTGTAAAAATCATATAATTTTGGGTTTTGTATGAAAATATATGACATTTTTATTAATCATCACCCTTACGGTTACGAATCAAAGTGCGATTTTTAATGAAAAGTCATATAATTTTGAATATTTATAAGAATTATATGACGCTATGAAAAAATACGGACCAACTTTGATTTTGATTGTCATATAAATTCCAACTTTTTCTAAAATTATATGACACTTGCACCATTTTATCCTTGTTGATTACAAAACAGGACCTGATTTTTATCCAAAATGTCATATAATTTAGCTTATTCACCTGCTTTATATGATTTTTGTTATGAATTCAGAAACTTTTTTGTTCTAAATGTCATATAATTCGCTGGTTTTTATCAAAATATATGATTTCTTATAAAAATTGTCTTAGAACGGGGGCGTTGCGGAAGGCGGCAATTGAGCCCCCGCAGAGGGGGTAGTCCGTTCGCTTCTCTCACTACCGAGTTTCCTTCGGAAACTTGCGGGGAATTGTCAGGGGCGTTGCGGGGGTGTCCCCCGCTAGAAGGGGTGGCGAGCAACGAAGTGCGAGCCAGGGGAAGGCCTTCCCCTTCTTATCTTTCAACCAGCAGTTGAGTAAAACTAAAAATCGCGTCGATTGTCAACAAGCCTTATTGCGAATATGATGTGTATAAACCTTGCAAGGAAAAAAAATAAGAGGTATGAAAATGAACAAAATCGGCGAAACAATCAAAAAACTTAGAAGTGCAAAAGGCATTACTCAGGAAGAGCTGGCAGAAGCCGTAAACATTTCTTATCAGGCTGTGAGTAAATGGGAAAACGGAGGCTCCCCGGATCTGGAAATGCTTCCGATTCTTGCAAATTATTTTGGAGTTACAATTGATGAACTGATGGGCTTTAAGCTTGCGACCTACACAAACAAAGAAAAGTTTATCCGCCTTATGGCAGATGCGGGTGTTCTTAAACGTGGGAAATTTCAGATTAAAGGCGAGGACACAGAATACTATGTGGACACGGAAAATTTTACCACAAATATTCATCTTGCAAAGCTTGGGGAATTTTTTGCCGACCTGATTATGGAAGCCCATCTTGATTTTGACTGTATCGTTGGAATGGCTTATCATGGCATAAGCTTTGCGGCTGCTACAGCAACTATCCTTGCAAACAAATATGGCATCACCGTGAACTACTGCAGCGACAGAAAAGTTCCGGACGCCCGCGGACGCACTATCTGTGGCCACACGCTTGAAGATGGAGAGCGCATTGTAATTGTTGATGATTTAATCAACAGCGGAAAAACTGTGGCTGGCAGAATCCAAAAGCTTAAAGAAATTGCTGACATCAAAGTTGTAGCCCTTGTTGCAATTGTAGACAGAGGGGACGGCGCTGCATTTATGAAAAAAGAATACGGGGCCCAGACTCTGACTGTGATTTCTGGAGAAGACATCGACAGTGCAATCAAGCGCGGAATTGTATAACAAGCAGGCATAGCAAACTTTATCAAGAATCAAAATGACAGCGGTGATAAAATTATCGTATAATTTTGGAGGAGACAGATATGGATGATTTTAAACCGCTGTTTGAATATGTTGAAAAAAACATTGAAAACAAAATGGGACTAAAGGAACTTGCGGATTTTATGGGCTACAGTCCTTTTTACATCAGCAGAAAATTTATGGATTTTTACGGCATTCCGATTACCGCTTATGTGCGAATCAGGAAGCTGCAATATTCTATAAAGGATTTGTTGGATGGCGTGAAAGTGATTGATGTTGCCATGAAATATTCCTTTGAATCTCACGAAGGTTTTTCAAGATCGTTCAAAAGTCTTTTTGGCTCTTCTCCAAAAGATATCAAAAAACATTTGCAGAGGTACGACATTCCGGAGGTTGAACTTTTTGCAAACTGCAAAGCCAAATCTATGGAGGAAGAAAAAATGACTTTAAGCGATGACATGCACAAAATGATTTTCACGATTCTTGGTAATTCGTTTGAAGAAATGGCGACGGGCTTTTGTTCAAAAATTGAGCTTAGCCTGTTGCCGGATAATTGCCTTAAGATTTTTGATGATGGCCGCGGAATCAAACTGGATGACGATGGAGTGGTTCACGAGGAAGTCCTGCAAAATCTTTTTTCGGGGAAGCCGATTACAAAGCTTGAGTACGCCCAGATGGGAGACCTGCCCTTTGATGACCTTAAGCTTGTAAACTCTCTTTGCGAAAGGCTTACAATAACTGTCTGGCGGAATGGAAAAATCTACGAACAGGATTACATCCGCGGAGTTCC
>CAMVDX010000046.1 GCA_947166355.1 uncultured Treponema sp. | reverse complement strand
TATAGGAGCAAAACATGACATACACTGCAGAAGTGGAGCATATGTGTCCTTTGGCAAAAGGCGCATATCATGGACCAGCCCCAATTCCTGAAGAAGGAGAATGGGTAAAGGTTAAGAAAATTGAAGATGTTTCTGGATTCACACACGGTATCGGTTGGTGTGCACCACAGCAGGGAGCTTGTAAGCTTTCTTTGAACATCAAGAAAGGAATTATTGAAGAAGCACTCGTTGAGACTATCGGTTGTTCTGGTATGACTCACTCAGCTGCTATGGCTTCAGAAATCCTTATTGGTAAAACTGTTCTCGAAGCTTTGAACACTGACCTTGTTTGCGATGCTATCAATACAGCTATGCGCGAACTCTTCCTCCAGATTGTTTACGGTCGTTCACAGTCTGCTTACTCTAAGGACGGACTTAAAGTTGGTGCTTCTCTTGAAGACCTCGGAAAGAACCTCCGCTCTCAGGTAGGTACAATGTTTGCTACACGCAAAACAGGTCCTCGCTACCTCGAAATGACAGAAGGTTATGTTGAGACTTGTGCAATCGATAAGGACAATCAGATTATCGGTTACAACTGTATCAACTTTGGTAAATTGATGGACGCTCTCAAGGCTGGAAAACCAGCTGAAGAAGCAATCGCTGGTGCACGCACACACTATGGTCGTGTAACTGCAGATCAGGGTATGGTAAAACTGATCGACCCAAGAAAAGAGTAAGTCGCAGGAGGAAATTGAATTATGGCATTATTTGAAGATTTTGAAGGCCGCATTCCTCAGGTGAATAAGGCTCTTAAAGAATATGGTTTTAAAGAAGGTGAGGCTGGTTTGAACGAAGCACGCGACCTTTGTAAGGCTCGTGGTTTCGATCCATACGAAATCTGTCAGTCTACACAGCAGATTTGTTTCGAGGATGCTAAATGGGCATACGTACTCGGATCTGCAATCGCAATCAAAGAAGCAGAAAAGACAGGAGACAAAACTGGTTCTACTGCTGCTGCTAACATCGGTAAGGGCTTGCAGGCCTTCTGTCTGCCAGGTTCTGTAGCTGATGACCGCAAGGTTGGTCTTGGACACGGAAACCTTGGTGCACGTCTTCTTTCAGAAGAAACACAGTGCTTCGCATTCCTCGCAGGACACGAATCTTTCGCTGCTGCTGAAGGTGCTATTAAGATTGCTGCTAACGCTAACAAAGTTCGCAAGAACAAGCTCCGCGTTATCTTGAACGGTCTTGGAAAAGACGCTGCTCAGATTATTTCTCGTATCAACGGCTTCACATACGTTCAGACTGAATTCGACTATTTCAACGGCGAAGGTACAGACAAGGCTCTTAAGGTTGTTAAGGAAATCCCTTACGGTTCAAACCCAGACCGCCTTATCGTAAAGTGCTACGGTGCTGACGATGTACGCGAAGGTGTTGCAATCATGTGGCACGAGGATGTTGATGTTTCTATCACTGGTAACTCAACAAACCCAACACGTTTCCAGCACCCAGTTGCAGGTACTTACAAGAAGGAACGTCTCCTTGCTGGTAAGAAATACTTCTCTGTAGCTTCTGGTGGTGGTACAGGTCGTACACTTCACCCAGATAACATGGCTGCAGGTCCTGCTTCTTACGGCTTTACTGATACTCTCGGACGTATGCACTCAGATGCACAGTTCGCAGGATCTTCATCAGTACCAGCTCACGTAGAAATGATGGGCTTCATGGGAATGGGTAACAACCCTATGGTAGGATGTACTGTTGCTTGTGCAGTTGCTGTAGCAGGTTCATTCTAATATAGATTGCCACGTCGCTGCGCTCCTCGCAATGACATATTATAATTCGTCATTGCGAGCGTAGCGAAGCAATCCATAAAAGCACTTTCGCTTAGAGAGTGCTTTTTTTTATGCTTATGAAAAAACAACCCAAACTATCCAGTCTGATAGACAAAGCAATTTTTGACTACAATCTCATAGAAAAAGGCGACCGTATTTTGATTGGTGCAAGCGGCGGTAAGGATTCTACAGCTCTTATAAAATATTTTGCGGACAGGGCGAGGCGGCCTGCGAGGGAAGGTGCGGCTGATACAAGCTTTGAATATCAGGCGCTTTTTATAAAATCTGATTTTGCTCCGGATTTTCCTGAGGGGATTATGGAGAGGTTCCGCGAGTGGAATGTTCCCTTTGAGCAGCTGAATGTAAATGTTTTGGAGCGGGTAAAACCCGGACAGAAAATGAGCTGCTGGTGGTGTTCTACACAGCGCCGCACTGAGCTTTTGAATTACGCGATTGCTAACGGCTATAACAAGATTGCCCTTGGGCATCATATGGATGATATTCTGGAAACGCTTTTAATGAATATGCTGAATAAGGGAGAATTTGCAAGCATGCCGCCACGGCTTAAATATGATAACTTTCCGGTTACTGTGATTCGGCCTCTTTGTTATGTAAGCGAGGCTCGCCTGATTGAAGAGGCAAAGGCTGGCGGCTATGCGGGTTATACCTGCACCTGTGATTATCAGGAGAACTCGGGGCGTAAAGAGGCGAGGGCAAAACTTGAGGTTCTGACCGGTGGCGACGAGGCAAAAAAAGAGCGGCTGTTTGCTTCGATGAAAAACATACATCCGCTTTACTTGCCGTAATGGATTGCCACGTCGCTGCGCTCCTCGCAATGACAAGCGTCGTCATTGCGAGCCGAAGGCGAAGCAATCCATATTATATGTTAGCGTATGTTTTTTTCGATGAAGTCTTTCTTCAATTCCATCAGTTTTTCTGTAAGCGAAACCTTGTAGATATGTGGATTTAAGATTCGCTTGTATGACTCATCAAAGCTTTCAAGCTGGCTCTGCATTGTAGTTCGGCTGATTTTGAGTTGCTCTGAATCAGGCAGGCGTTCTGTTACACGCTGTCCTTTTTCGAGGCGCTTCTTCAAAAGTGGTTCTACCTTTGCTGCCTTACAGGTAAACTGTCGGTAGTCTACCATTGGATGGTGATAGCGGTATTCTTTACCTGCTTCAATTATTTCTCCATCAAGAGCAAGAATATCAGCAAGGGCCATATCATTTTCATCGTAAAGACGGAACACATTTTTGATTCCGGGATTTGTAGTTTTTGCAGGATTATCAGAAAACTTCATTGCAGGAGTCATGCTGTCTGTTGCCTTATCGTGACGGGCTGCAAGTTTGTAAACGCCTGTGAATGATGATTCGTTTCCGCCTGTAACCATATGAGTTCCAACACCCCAGCTGTTGATTGGAGCTCCGCCTGCTACGAGAGTTGTAATGATTTCTTCTGTAAGCTCGTTTGAAACGCTGATTTTTGCCTGAGGGTAACCTGCTCTGTCGAGTTCTTTACGAACTTCGCGGGTGAGGTAAGAAATGTCTCCAGAATCCAGGCGAACACCAAAGTTGTAGCCTTTTTCTACAAGTTCACCGCCGGCAATAATTGCGTTCTTAATACCTGAGTGAAGGGTGTCATAAGTATCAATCAAAAATACTGAATTTTCAGGATAGATTTTTGCATATTCACGGAAGGCTTCGAGCTCAGAAGAGTGAGACATAATCCAGGAGTGTGCCATAGTTCCCATAACAGGAATACCGAATTCTTTTCCTGCAAGAGTGTTAGATGTTCCTGCTGCACCACCGATGTAAGCTGCACGGGTAGCACTCATAGCTCCGTCTGGTCCCTGGGCGCGGCGAAGTCCAAATTCCATGATTGGTGCTTTTTTAGATGCAAGCCAGATGCGGGCAGTTTTGGTTGCAATAAGACTCTGGAAGTTTACGTGGTTCAAAACAAGACCTTCGAGAATCTGTGCTTCAATAAGATTTGCATGAATGCGGACAAGAGGTTCCTGAGGGAAAATAACCGTACCTTCGTCCATTGTGTAGAGGTCACCGGTAAAGTGGAAGTCGCGCAGATAATCAAGGAATCCCTGTTCAAAAATTTTCTGCTCTGCAAGATATTTTATGTCATCTTCACTGAAACGGAAGTTTACAAGAATATCCATCAGAGTTTCATTTCCGGCAAGAATTGAAAATCCGCCATTAAAAGGATTTTTGCGGAAGAACATATCAAAAACAACTTCCTGATTCATGTTTTCCTTCCAGTAGCCCTGAGCCATTGTCAGTTCGTAAAAGTCTGTAAAAAGTGCACTAGTAATGTTATTCATAGTCTGTCCTTTCAGTGTCATTGCGAGGAGCGTTAGCGACGTGGCAATCTATATAAAATGGATTGCTTCGCTGCGCTCGCAATGACGATATTTTATTTATCCTAAATCAGTATCCGGAGTACGAGGTCTCGGATTATACTTGTAAGTATAGCGGGCTCCCATGTAACGTCCAACAAAGCGGCTCATAAAAGCTGTTATGCGCCATTTAGGTCTGTAAAGCGCAACTGTTTTTCCCTTGAAAGCACGGCGCAGACACTGAGCCACAACTTTCTGCGGTGGAAATCCGCCTTTTACTTCTTTTCGTGCTCCGTTAGAAGCAACATTTGCAAACTCTGTGCTTACTGACCCCGGGCACAAAGCACAAACCTTAATTCCCTTGTCATGAAGCTCTGCCGCAAGCGCAACGGAAAAACTCAAAACAAAAGACTTTGTAGCTCCGTACACCGCAAAATTTCCCAGCGGCAAAAAGGCTGCAAGCGAGGCGGTGTTTATGATTACCGAGCCGGACTTAAGATAGGGCAGTGCAATTCCGCAGATTCCCGTAACCGTTGTACAGTTGAGTTCAATCATGTCCATCTGCCGGTTGATTGAAGTTTCTGCAAAAGGTCCGTAGGTTCCAAAGCCAGCATTGTTGATAAGAAGCCCGATTTCAAGCTCGCCCTGAACTTTTTTTTCAGCTTCTATAAAAGCTTTGAGTTTTTCAACTCCTGTTTTACCTGCAACATCCATTACTACCGGACGAACAAGTTTTGTGCCTTTTTCAGCATTCAACTCATCTGCAAGAAGTCGGAGTTTTTCTTCGCGTCGTGCAATAATCCAGATTTCAGCATAATCATATTTTGCACAAACCTGGCGGGTAAATTCCTCACCAATTCCTGAGCTCGCACCTGTAATTATAGCAATTCGCTTCATAATTATTCTATTATATAGATTTATTCAACTTCACGCAATGTTATAAAAAATGTATAATAAAAGCATGAAAACAAAAAGTTTTTACACCATGATTATACAGATTACCCTGATATTTTTTATTATCTTGTTCTCTTCCTGTACAGACAAACAGACTAAAAAAGAAATTGTAAAACATGCCGCTGCCAGCGAGGTTCAGAATTATATAAATCAGATAAAGTCAGAACGTGAGCAGACTCTGACAGAATATGTAAAAGCTTTGCCTCTGGAGCAGAAAATTGCCCAGCTTTTTATTGAAAATCTGGAAGGCTGCACGGCTTTCCGTTCATACGAAACTGTAGGTGCCATGACAGGCAGCGATGACAAAACTCCACTGATTGCCGGCGGCTATATTTTCTTTTCTTTTAATATTGCAGATTCACGCGAACAGATGCAGGACTATATAAAATCTATCCGCGATTATTGTGATTCTCATGAAAATATCCAGCCTTATCTTTGTGTGGATCAGGAAGGCGGTTGGGTGAGCCGTTTAAAAAAGCTGAATCCTAAATTACCTTCTAACGAAGAAGTTGCCAGAGAACTCGACATTAAAGAGGCTTATAAACTTTATGAGGAACAGGCGGCCTGCATGAGGGAACTCGGATTTGATATGAATCTGGCTCCGGTTGTAGAAGTGTGTACGAATGATAATAAAGATTTTCTTGACGGCCGCAGTTTTGGAGAACTCAATCAGGTTATTACTTACGGACGGGCCTGTATCAACGCCTATGAAAACAACAGAATTGCAACTGTGCTAAAACATTTTCCTGGCAATACAAATACGGATCCTCATACGGGGCTTCCTGAAATTACACTTTCTAAAACGGAACTTTTAAAGAGCGTAGAGTCATTCCGCCAGCTGGTGCAGTATAATCCTGCTGCTGTTCTTATGTCTCATGCGCGTACAGCTGCAATAGATTCCGGGGTACCGGCATGTCTTTCAACGGTCTGGGTAACAGATATTTTAAGAAATGAATACGGCTACGAAGGGCTTATTTTTTCTGATGATATTTTTATGGGTGCTCTTGCTGATAACGGATACCCGCCGGAGGCTGCAGCAATTCGTGCTGTTGAAGCCGGTGTTGACTGCATTATGATTTCTGAAAAGCGTTTTGCAAAGGCTGCAAAGGTTTTATATAATCGTGCTAAAGAAGATGCTGTTTTTGAAGCAAAAATTGATCAGGCGGTAAAACGCATCATAAAATATAAACTTGAGGCAGGTCTTGTTGATGAGCAAAAAATCCGATAAAGCAAAATCACCGGGAAAGGAAAAACTTTTTGGTGCCGAAGGCTTTGAAAAATATTATGGAGAGCTTTACGGTGAACGTTGGGAAGCTCTCAAAACTGCATTTGCAAGCGAGGGTAGTGCAGTTGAATATAAAATCCCCGGAGCTGAACAATCCTACTTTCTAGATAGTGCCTCAGTTCTTGCTGCTCTCTGCCTTCCGCTCAAAAATGCAACAGACATCCTGGATCTTTGCGCTGCTCCGGGCGGCAAAACACTAGTTCTTGCAAGCCGTATGCCGCAGAATGCTCATCTTTCATCTAACGAACGCTCCCCGGAACGTAAACACAGGCTTTCCACAGTTGTGCAGACCTGTCTGCCGCCAGAAATTTCTGAACGCATAAAAACTTCCTGCAGCGATGGAGCAACCTGGTGTACAAGACAGACTGAATGCTTTGACCGCATTCTTCTTGATGCTCCGTGCTCTTCCGAACGTCATGTAATTGCTGACCCTAAGTATCTAAACACATGGTCTCCTTCAAGAATAAAAACTGTAACCACTGAACAGTGGGCACTTCTTTCATCAGCTTACCGCTTACTGCGTCCACAAGGAATTTTATTGTACTCTACCTGTGCTTTATGTCCTCAAGAAAACGACGATATGATTGAACGTCTATATAAAAAGTTTAATAAAGACGGTAATTCCTTTACTCTTCTTGAACCTGCTCCAGATATCAGCCAGATTTTAAAGTTTGCAGATAATTTAAGGCTTCCTGATTTTGAAAAAACGCTATATGGGTATATGATTATGCCGGATAAACAGAATGGAGCCGGCCCGATATATTTTTCAATCATTAAAAAAAATTATAGTTTTATTACTTGATTTTTTTAAATTATCAGTCATAATAGAAATGCTATGAATGAAATGGATAGTGAAGATAAACTTCAGCGAATCATAGAAATTGAACGCGAACTTGGTGAAATTCAGGACGTTGACGTACTTCTTGAGCGAATTCTTACTGAAACCAGGCGCATTGTAAATGCGGATGCAGGATCTATCTATGTCGTTGAGGGCAATAAGTTAAAAATAAAATATGGCCAAAATGATACTCATCTAAAAGAACTTGCTCCTGGAGAAAAGCTTCCATATACAAGTTTTTCGTTTCCAATAAATGAAAAGCAGATTTGTGGATATGTTGCTATTTCCGGCAAGCCGCTAAATATTAAAGACTGTTATAAAATTCCGGAATCAAAACCGTATAAATTCAATAAAAATACAGATATTACGACAGATTACCGTACAAAATCTATGTACACTATTCCGCTTAAGATGGCGAATGGAAATCTTCTTGGTATTCTTCAAATTATAAATGCAAAGGATTCAGAAGGAAACATTATAGCTTTTGACGATAATGCGGAAATGCTTATTGCTCATTTTGCAACAGCAGCAGTTCAGGCATTGCAGCACGCTTACCTTACTGCAAATATGGTAAAGCGAATGCTTAGGATGTCTGAATTCCGAGATCCAAAAGAAACTTATCCGCATATCGAGCGCGTTTCTTCTTATTCTCTTGAAATCTACGACCGCTGGGCATTCAATCATAATGTTCCTGAGGCAGAAATTCACCGTTACCGCGATAACCTGAAAATTGCAGCTAAATTTCATGATGTTGGAAAGGTTGGAATTTCAGACGTAATTCTTAAAAAGGCATTTCCTCGTTTTACAGATGAAGAGCGCAATATTATGAAAGGGCATACCTGTATTGGCGCACAGCTCTTTGAGCCGCCGGAGTCTCTGCTTGATGTAATGTCTCAGGAAGTAGCGCTTCATCACCATGACCGCTGGGATGGTGGTGCTACAGGATATCCTGGAAAGATTTCTCTCAGTGATTTTTCTGTAAAAGATGGAATTGTACCGATTACAGAACCTTTAAGCGGAAAAGATATTCCTTTGTCTGCAAGAATTGTTGCAGTTGCAGATGTTTTTGATGCTTTGAGTCACAAGCGCTGCTATAAGGAAGCCTGGACAATTGAAGATGCTTTCTCTGAGATTCTGAATAATTCTGGTACTCAGTTTGACCCTGAGGTTGTACTTGCATTTATGCAGGTAAAAGACAGAATCTGTTCTATTCAGATGGCTTATCCTGATGAACCGGAAGATTAAATCGAAGTCGCCGGTGGTTTCGATACACCGCTTCGCGGCACTCAACCACCGGTGGTTGAGTAGTCCGAAGGACGTATCGAAACCACTTATTTTAATAGTCTATGTATAACCTTATCAAAAGAGTTCGCGAATGCCGCGAACTTTTTTTTATCATAGCCTTCATGATGGTGCTTTACAAGACCTATTTCTGCAAGCTGTAAATCAAAATCACGGGTGCTGAGTCGTTCCTTTATCATTTCGCGGGTAAACTCTGTGCCGCGGTCATTTATGCAGCAGATTCCTTTTTCAACAAGTCGGTCTGCAAAAACAATGTCGCGGGTTATTACGAGGTCGCCTGACTGGCAGTTTTCAAAAATATAATTATCGGCGGCGTCTTTTTCTGCCTCACATACAATCATTTCAAAGTCACCAGTGTCGCAGCTGATTTTCTTATTGGCTGCAAAGACAACTTTTACGCCGAGTTTATTTCCCATTTTTACTGTGTGATTTCTTACGAGAGAAGGGCAGGAATCCGCGTCCACCCAGATTGTGAGAGCCGCGCCTTCCATAAATTAAAGCACCTTATTGATTTTATCAATCATGCTTTGAGTGCGGCGTTCAATTTCAAGTGTATCCATGTCGTTTTCAACAGGAACGTATTCGCCGTTTTCCATGGCAACCTTAGCCTGCTTTTCCTTATACAATTCGTCACAAATCATAATGCCGGAAAGTATTGCAGCCTGCAATGGATTTTTTACTGATTCGATTTTATTTACGTCGTCTGTGATTCTTTTATAGTAACCTAAAAGCTTTTCGAGATATTCTTTATCTTCTGTTGCCTGGATTGTAAAAGAGGTTCCAAGCATTTCAATCTTTAGTTTTGTCATTTAGAAAATATCAAAGCCTAAACCGTCGTGATTATCATCTTCAGAAGCATCTATATCTTCTTCGCCTTCAAAGCCTTCTTCTGAAGTATTTGAATCAAAAACCTGCTCAGGAATATTTACCGACTGTTCTTCTTCGCTTGATTCTGCAGGTTCTTCGGTACCGGCTGTTTCTGGGACTGTGTCCATTGTATCAAAACTTGGAGCACTCTGAACTGGTGCTGCGACTGGTTCTGATGATTCTGTTTGTGGTGCAACTGTTTTTTGTGTTTCTGCCTGTGGGGCAGGAGTTGCTTCTACTACAGGTTTTGCAGCTTGAGCCGTCTGATTTCCTGAGGCTGCATTTTTTAATACAGAGTTCTCAATAGAATTCAGACGGTCAAGTGCTTTTTTGATTCCACTTTCAATCTGGCTCTGATCTGACTCAAAATTAGAAAGCTGCTCCGACTTCGCAGAAAGCGCATTTGTGAGCTCGGTACATTTATTGCGCAGAGCATCGTTTTCTGCCTGTAGCTGCTGAATTTTTTCAACAGCACTTTCAACCTTTTGTTCAAGAAGATAAACCTGATCAAGTGAAATCATATATCAGCTTCCTTATGCCTGTACAGCCTTCTTAGCAGCTTCAACAACTGCCTTGAATGCAACTGGGTCTTCAATAGCCATATTAGAGAGAGCCTTGCGGTTCAATTTAATACCTGCTTTGTTTACTCCGTTGATAAACTGTGAGTATGTCATTCCTTCTTCACGAACAGCAGCGTTAATACGTGCAATCCAGAGAGTGCGGAATTCGTGCTTTCTGTCACGGCGATCTACGTAAGCGTGACCGAGAGCCTTTGTAACAGCATCTTTAGCTGGTTTGTAGTTTGATTTTCTGTCGCCACGGAAACCCTTAGCAAGCTTCAAAATCTTAATACGGCGATTCTTTCTTTTTGTTCCGTCTATTGCTCTTGACATCTTATACTCCTATTAACCGTAAGGAAGCATCTGCTTTCTGATTTTCTTTGCATCTGCTTCTGCTACATAACCTGCAGCGCGAAGATTTCTCTTTCTCTTAGGAGAACGTTTTGTCAAAATATGACGAAGGTTCTGCTTCTTGTGCTTAACTTTGCCAGATCCAGTAAGAGAGTATCTCTTAGCTGCTGACTTCTTTGTCTTCATTTTAGGCATTTTATAACCCCTTATTTTGCGGCTTTTGCTGAGATTGTCATCGACATGTTTCTGCCATCCATTGCGGCAGGCTTATCGATGTTGTACGCCGAGGTAAGTCGCTTTAACACCTCATTCAGAACGTCATAGCCGAGTTCAGTGTGGGCAAGCTCACGACCGCGGAAGCGGATTGTAACCTTAACCTTGTCACCCTCGTCAAGAAATTCCTGTATATGTTTGGCCTTAGTATCCAGATCTCCTGAGCCGATTTTTGGCTGCATGCGGATTTCCTTCAACTTTAATACTTTCTGGTTCTTCTTGGAATCACGGAGCTTTTTTTCCTGTTCGAACTTGTATTTGCCATAATCAAGTATCTTACAAACCGGCGGGTTAGCATTTGGTGAAACTTCAACAAGATCCAGGTCACGGTCTTTAGCCATTTTGAGGGCTTCTTGAGTTGCAACGATGCCTAACTGATTTCCCTCGTCATCGATAAGACGAACCTCGCGGACACGAATCATTTCATTGATTCTCTGACCATTTTTGTTGTTGTTATTATTATTCACGTATGCCAATTTTCCTCCTGGAGTTGTAAGAACTCTCTTTAAACATATAGCGTGTATCTTCTAATTATATGGATTTTTATATTGTGTGTCTAGTCTGTTTGTTAGCTTTTAGCTCAGGGCTTCCGCATTATAAAACGAATTTGTGAAAACATGGCTTCCGGTCGCGG
>CAMVDX010000045.1 GCA_947166355.1 uncultured Treponema sp. | reverse complement strand
TCTTTTTTCATTGGAACTTCGAGACCGCGGTCTTCGAGATATTTGATTTCAGCTTCGCGGCTGTCCATATTCCATTTGTCATCGCGCCATGCAGCAATTACTTTAATATCTGGAGCAAAAGCTTTGATTGCAAACTCAAAGCGAACCTGGTCATTTCCCTTTCCTGTAGCACCGTGACAGATTGCAACTGCCTTTTCCTGACGTGCATATTCTACAAGGATTTTTCCGATAAGAGGACGCGCAGTAGAAGTACCGAGAAGATATTCATCCTCGTAAACTGCATTTGCCTTAAGTGCCGGCCAGATGTATTCTTCAATATATTCCTGACGTGCATCTACAACGTAACATGCACTTGCACCTGTTTTGAGGGCGCGTGATTTGATTGCTTCCCAATCATCTCCCTGTCCTACATCAATACAAACTGCGATTACATCGTAGTCATAGTTTTCTTTAAGCCATGGAATGATTACTGTGGTATCAAGTCCACCTGAATAAGCAAGAACTACCTTATCTTTTGCCATAAATATCTCCCAAGCCGTGATAACGACTTAATTTTGCATAAATATACACAAAATATACAATTTTATGCAAAAATATGCAAGGGATTATTAAATAAATGCTGAAAACTTGGCTCCCAGTCGTGATCCACAGGTCAAAAACGCGGAATAATCCGCTAGACGTTTTTTGGGGTATGGAAACCATATTAATGCCGCTCACGCGGCATCCCCAAAAAAAGTCTTTTTGCCCTGTGTCTCACTCCTTCGCGCCAGAATTTCCGAGATTATTTAATCTCATTGATTTTGTTCATAAAATCATCTTCGGTGATTTGTATATTTATGCTTTTTGCCGGCAGGGTCAGCAGAAATGTGCCGTCTTCGTTGGAATTTATTGTGAAGACTTGTTTGAGGTGTGCGGTGCCGTAGGCCTTAATAAATTCCATGGCAAGTTTCTGGCGTCGGAGAGAACGGGATTTGTTTTCAAGAGACTTCCCTAGGTCCTTGAGGTAGTCAGGGAGCTTCGAAAGGAACTCATCTATTTCTGGTAATGGATTATAAGGGAATTTAGCATCGCAGATTTTTATATATTCGGGGCCGCACTTTTGCATTATACTTGCTTTTATGTTGTTCTGAATAAAAAGGCGAAGCTTGATTGTTGTTGTAAGGGTAACTTCGAAAGTACAGTAAGAAGGAAAATATTCACAAGATACTTTTGCGTCAGGGTGACTGGCTGTAAAGGCTTCAAATTCTTTTTTACAGTCTGCCATGCGCAGCGGCCGGGCATTAGTTCTAACCATATTTTTGTGTTGAAGATGAACGAAATGTTCTTTCCAGAAATCGGCTTCTGTATCTGAATATTTTTGTAATGCCATAATTTGTCTCCTTATCCACTTTCTATTAAGGTAAAAATGTACCGAAGTTTCCCGGCAGGCTTTCTATCCACCATCTTGATTTTTCATATGCAAGACGTGAATCTAAAATCCAGAGGATAGAAGCGTTTCCTGTCCCACCAGTTCTACGAGTTCCGTCGCTTCCCGTCATTTTAGGAACTTCACCTTCTCCATCTGTAAAGATTATCATACCGGAATATTTGTTTCGATTTTCCAGAAAATAATCCACAGGCGGCTGAAAGTTTGTTCCGCCACGGCCTCTAATTTCTGCCAGCTCCAGTTTTTTTGTAAATTTAACCGGGCTTGTATTTTTAAGATTAACATCAAAAAAAATCAAATCAATATTTTCGATAATTTTCAAAAAGAAAAAGTTTCTTATGGCCTTATAAAAGCGGGTAAAACTTTCGTCAGTGATTGAACCGCTTACATCTACTGCAATTAAAATGTCGGCCTTGCGTTCATAGCGGCTCCCCATTGCGGAAAAACCGTAACGCCGGCTGGGCTTCATCCTTGTAAGACGGCGGTTGGCACTTACAATATTTGCACGAAACTTTGTGAGGGCACGGCGGTAATCAAAAGAAAAATCTACATCCCCCTCAAGTGTCCGCTGCAGGTTACCACCAGTCTCTCCCCAACCCTCTTCAATTTCAGCCTTTTTTATTTTATCATTAATCTGATTCTGAGCATTTTCGTCTTCCTGCCAGAGTTCAGCACTTTCTGTAACCGAAGCCAAATAATCAGAAAGAGCACCTGCCCCGCTCGCTTCCCCACCACCGGCAGAAGTTTCCCGAATCAAAAACAAAAGCCATTTATACCACTGCTCAAAGGTCAAATCATCTACGTTTTTTAGAAGCCCAGTAGTACGGTCGATCTGAAGATTTCTCTGAAAAAAACGAAGCTCGTCCGTATCTGCCCAGCGCTTACCAAGAGGAAAATCCAGTGTAGAAAAACGCCAGGCCTGACTTTTAAGATAAACTATACCTGCACTTTCAATTCCACTTGGAGGTGTAAAGTATTTTGAAATAATTACATCACTTGCCAGCTGAAGGGCTGTCGGATTTGCCTTATAGGGCTGACGGGCATAAGGATGTTTTAAAAGAATTCTGTATGCTTCGATTTTCAAAAAATCTGAAAGTTCAAAATCAGAGAGCTCGCCTGTAAGTAATTCAGAAAACTCAATACAACGACGGCCGGTTCTAATCGGCACCGTCAGTCCGTCATTCAAAACCAGATGATGAGTCGTAACAACAGAGAACAAAAGAGGCTCAGTAATAAACCAGTTTTTTATTATAGACTTGAGGCGATTTTCAGTAGTCATAAAATTAAAGCACCCGCCGGCATTGCCTACAATTCATCAGATAAATCCAAAAGCTTTTTATAAAGCTCCGGCGCTTTTTTAAGAATGAAGTTTAAAGCAGCAGGATATCTTTCTGCAGAAACGAGACTTGCAAAATGAGCCTGAAGCTCCTTTTTGTTATTATCCCCAAGATAATCAAAATAGCTGACAAGATTTGCTGCATTAAAGTCACTGGCTGTCGCGCTCTGAGCTTCCAGCCAGCGGAAAATTGCTTCGTTTAATTGAGTAAAATCTGTAAAACTTAAAGCTTCGACAAAAGAAGGCAGGTCATTTACAGAAAGCAAATCTTTTACCGAAGGCACTCTATGATTATTCACAAAACGGAAAAAATCAGCCGCAGCCCTGTCACCCACAATTCCAGAAGCCATAGCCTGCATTTCATCTCCTAGCTCTTCAAATTTTCCAATAACTTTTGAAAGACGCTCCCAGCTGCGGCGGTCTGGACTTCGTTCAAGATTTTCCCCAACTGTGCTTTCGTCTCCATCCAGCAATTCAGGATTTTCTTCAATAAAAGAAATAATTCTTGAATCAAGCCCCGCATCGCGAGCCCAGTTAATCCAGTCTTCAACACTTGGAGCAAACTCGTAAATATTAAAACGGCTCACCAGCGCCGGGTCCAGGTCTGTAAGCTGATACTCGCTGCCACCGTTTACAGCGCTAATTATGCGGCTGCCCTCAGGCAAGCTCTTTCCCGCCAGCTTACGATTCAAGGTTAAATCCATAACCGTCTGCAAAACTTCCGGGCGGGCACGATTCAATTCATCGAGAAAAAGAACAACAGGCTTTCCATCGGTAGGAAACCAGTAAGGCAGCATGAACTCTGTGCGACCAGTTGCCTCATCCAGATGAGGAAGACCAATTAAATCTCCCGGATCACTCATCTGACCTAAGAATAAAGTAACGACTTTTTCGCCTCGGGCAGCGAAGAAGTCTTCTAAAATACGAGATTTACCAATTCCGTGCCGGCCCACAAGCATAATATTTTGTGCGGCAGGCGTATTTTCCAGAATGAACTTAAGTTGAGTAGAATCAATTTTCATGTTTATCGTCTTCTTTATGGAAAGCCTGTTTCTGCTCGTACATAATGTTATCAACATTTTCAACTGCCTGCTCAAGGGTAAGGTCTGAATTGGAAGGGACAGTATAAGTTCCTACACTTGCAGAAAGCTTGTATGGCAGATGCATCACCGAGGTCTTAGCCTCAAGCCGAACCTTTATTTGAGTACAGTAGTCTTCGCCATTATAGTTCTTACTGTTTCCAACAACAAGGAACTCATCTCCACCATAGCGTATACACAGCCAGTTTTTAGGAACGGTTTCAAGAACGGCGGCCGCTACAGTTTTTACAGCAAGGTCTCCGTGAAGATGTCCAAACTGGTCATTTATATGCTTCATTTTATTTATATCTACAAAGAAAAGGACAGTAGTAAGCCCATTCTTTTTATTTTGTGCATAAAAAGGCTTTGCAAGCTTGTCGAGTCCCTGACGGTTAAGCATTCCCGAAAGTGCATCCTTTGTAGAAAGCTTTAAATACTGCTGGCTCATCTGCTTGAACATGTTACGTTTTCTAAAGTGCTCAATACTTGTACCTAGGTTTCTTGACCAGATATAACCAAAGCGGTTTTCTATCATTCCAAGATTATTCTTAGCTACAAAATATCCATGAACATAAGAATGATGAAAGATAGGAAGGAATAAAAATACATTACAACCATCAGATTTCATTTTCGCAGGAATGAGGTCACGGGTATTTATCATTTCACGAGGATATTTAACATTATTCTGAATAGAACAGATTGACTGAACCTGAGTTCCATAAGAAAGATTCTGAGGAAGGCTTTCCGCAGAGTTTATCAAAACAGAAGTCCAGTCAGATTTCATAAAAATACAAAAATCAGAGCCCTCAAAATTATGAGCCTTATTCAGATAGGTTTCGATATTAGTAAGCAGTGTAAAAACATCAGCCGCTTCAATAAAAATCTCACCGAGCAGCTCCATGTGATGATCAAACTCTTCCTTACGGCTTGAATCATTCATAAGATTCATTGTTATTACTTTTTGATGGCTATGTCCGGTCGCACAACCACAGGTTTGTCTGAAAACCGGCGTACTGTTTATTTTTAGAAGCTGTATTTCAGAATTACCGCGTAAAATTTTTCTAACACTTTGAGCTCCTGCAACATCAATATTATTTGCAACAGTAGAAATTGAAGGCTCAGTGCACCTGACATAAGGCAAATCATCATAACCGATAATTTTAAGCTGATCAGGAACTGCAATTTTATTTTCATCGCAAACCTTAAGCACAGCCAGCGCAATAAGGTCATTTGCGCAGACAATAGCCTGCGGAAGCTTTTTACCGGATTTTATAAAATCAGAAAGATAATGATATGCATACTGATAATCACAGGACTGAATGGAGAAAACCTTTGCACGATTAAATTCAATCCCGTTATCACTGAGAACCGTTGTATAGGCCTTATAGCGCTCACTCATATCTACAGAATTTTCCATTCCGGAAAAATATGCAATATCAGTTACATTATGAACCTTTATAAGATGTTCAAGCAGAGCATAGAGCCCTGAATAATTATCAACACGAATACAGGTAAGCCCTTCAAGCCGCCTGTTAATTGAAATCGCAGGTATACCAGCCTTTATAATTCTAAGCCTTTCACGCTCGATAATTCTGTTATTAGGAATTAAATCAGAAAGAATAACCGCACCATCAAAGTCTTCATAATGAATCAGATTAAAAATAGAAAAACCCGTAAAGTTTGGAAAGCCTGAATACTCAGTAAAATTATATGCGGAAAAAATATATATGTCAGTGTCAGTTCCCTGAGCTTCCTTCTGCATTCCGGATATAAAATCATTAAGGAAATGCGTGCTCCAGCCACAGGCAAGTACGGCAATCTTCTTTTTCATGCAGATAATTATATCATGAAATCAGAGGAGTTGCAAAAAAAAGTAACCACAGGCTGCCACGGATGGCAGCATTATGAAGACTTCAGAAATCTACGAGTTTTGCAATGCAAAACTTGCAAAATAAATTTTACATGGATGCAAAATTTATTTATCCTGAAGAATAAGACGGCGCAGAGCTTCTACTCCAACAGTAATTGCAAGCTCAGTATCGTGAGCCTGTTTATTCGGAAGTCCTTTTTTGGCACGCTCCTGATTTGCAACTACAAGGAAGCAGGAACCTACGCGAACACGAAGAAACTGGCCGGCAATAAAGAGAGCCGCACTTTCCATCTCGGAAGCAAGACAGCCCATGCGGAGCCAGGCCTGCCATTTATTTTCCAGCTCATAGCTTACAGGCATAACTTCAGGCTCATGCTGACCAAAGAAGGAATCTTTACACTGAACAACTCCAGTGTGATGCGGTGCTTTAAGGGCGTCAGCGGCGGCAACCAGGGCATTTACACAGTCAAGGTTAGCGACTGCGGGATATTCAATAGGTGCAAACTCGCGGGAAGTACCTTCCATTCTCACAGCTCCAGTGGCAATTACAATATCGCCGCCCATTACATCTTCCTGCATACCGCCGCAGGTTCCGACGCGGATAAAGGTATGAGCTCCGCATTTTGCAAGTTCATCTATGGCGATAGAAGCAGAAGGTCCGCCGATTCCAGTTGAAGTAACGCTTACAGGCACTCCCTCGAGAGTTCCGGTATATGTTGTGTATTCACGAACATCTGCTACAAGCTTTGGATTATCAAAGTGTGCAGCAATTTTTTCACAGCGTTTAGGGTCTCCTGGCAAAATAACATATTTTCCGATATCAGCCGGCCCTACTCCTGTGTGATACTGTTTTCCTGAACCTTCTGTGTAATCAACCATAGATTTCCTCCGTTATAGCATGAGCGAAATATCATGCTCATACGTCAAGCCAGACACAGACAATTATTTTTGCATCAGCTTGAATACTCCATCTTCTTCATTGTAAGCAACACCTACATCATCATGTTCTGTAGGATATTTACCCTTAATAAAGAAGTTTTCAATCATCTTAATATAATATGCAGCTACATTATCATCCGGTCTGATTTCATGCAGTTTTTTGAATTCAGCAAGAGCTTTGTCATAAATTTTGTTCTCAAAATCAGAAAGTGCAATTTCCCAATCTTCATAATACTTAAGCACAGAAGAATCAGCACCCTCTTTTTCACAGATAAGCTCATAAAGACGGATTGGAGTATTAACGTTTACTACACGAACGCGGTCGAGACTTCGTACAACAAAACGGTCTCCAAGTAAATCGCGTGTAGCAGCACTAATCAAAATACCACCTGTTGAATACTGCTTATTAACACCTTCAAGACGTGCAGCAAGGTTTACGTTATTACCCATCATTGTGTAGTTCTTCTTATTTTCAGAACCCATATAACCGGCAATCATTTCTCCAGAGTTCAAACCAATTCTGGTAAAAAGCTTACGATTATTAGCTACCATAATCTTAAAGGCATCATAAAGTTCTTCATCCATATCTTCTGGCTTTTCTGCAGCCGCAATACGTTCAATCTCTTTATTCATTTCAACTTCTGAAGACTTCATTTTGATTGCAGCAGCACAGGCACGCTGAGCATGATCTTCCATTTTTACAGGAGCACCTACAAGAGCAATAATAGCATCTCCTTCATACTTATCTACCGTTCCACGTTCTTCCATAATAATATCAGACATTTTTGTAAGATAGTAATTAAGAAGTGCAACAAGCTGACCCGCAGTAAGAAGTTCACTAAAGCCTGAGAATTTCTGAATATCAGTAAACATAGCAGTCATTTCAAGACGCTGACCACCAAGCTTAAAAGAAGAAGGATTTGCAACAATCTCGTTTACTACTTCCTTAGAAAGACACTGACTGAATGCATTTGTAATAAAACGCTTATCATGATTGGCTGTAATAAAGCCCGAAATTGTAGTTGCAACAAATGAAAGAAATAAAGATGCTACAGGAACAACAGTTCCAATATATCGTTTTGTAACAATAAAGAACAAAAGATGAAGACCAAATACAAACAATACAGAAGCAATTCCTAAAATAATCTGTGGAGTTGTCTTTTTAATTTTATAAGTTATGAGACTGTAAGCAAAGCAGGCAATAACTGCAAGCACAATTGAAATCCATGCCGGAGAATCATCAACAAAGTCGTTTGAAAGAATCTGATTTGCAAGTGCATAGTGTACACCAGGCAATGCAAACTTTTCATCATACTGATTCAAACCATAGTCTGTTGTACTTGAAGCATTTGTACCGATAATACACATTGCATTCTGAACTTTTCCGGCACACTTTTCATATGAAGCCATGTATTTTTCAAAAGCAGTCTTTGTTTCATTAAAGAGCTCATGAATATAATCAGCATCTTCTTCATAAAGCTCGCAGAAATATTCTTCTGTTTCATCTGTAAGGAATGCCTTCGACGCTTCAAAATACTGCTGACGGGTATTGAGATATTCGTCATAAGTAATTCCATCTTCCGGAGATTCGCCGTAAGAAAGCTCCTGCTTAATATAGCTTGCAGTTTCCCACAAATCGTAAGGATTTTCTTCTGATTCAAGATCATCAAAGAAGCCTGACTCATTCATAATATCCAGGTTTGTAAGGTAAGTATTTTCCATTGTAGAAAGGAAGTAAATGTTAGCAAGCGAAATCTTATTATAATCTCTAAATTTTTTAGGCGGATATTTTATAATTACAGAACCGTCTTTAGAACGAGGAATTTTAATTTTTCCAGCCTTAATATAATCGTTTGTAATTTCAACAGTAGGATTTCCCAGTTGTTCAAGAATCGGGCGGAAAACCAGCTGCGCATAATACTGACCGTTATATTTTACAACAGGATGAACATGACGCAGATAACCGTCCTTATCAGGGTCGGCATTTACAAAGCCTGCAGATTTAGCCTTAGTTATAAAATCATAAAGTGCAGGCTGAACTCCGGTATATTCCTTGGTGATTGTATCCTTTTCTGCCGAAACATTTTTAAGTGCAATATAATTGTTCATAAAATCTTTTTCTTCGTCAGTAGGTTCTATATTATCTTCAAAAGTAAGCGTAAGGAAGGTATTTCCGAAATCTTTTATAGCAGTTGCAACTATTTCATCTACAGGGCTTATTACATGCGAAATTGCAGTATTAAGCTCCAGAGCATATTTTTTTGATTCCGAATCATAATAATCCAGAGCTTCATCAAATTTGGCAGAACCATCAGAAAGCGCTTCAAAGGATTCTACCGCAGTATCAGTCAGAAGATTGAAATAATTATCAACATATCCAGGAAGAGAATCTCTTACATAAGTTTCATCTACCGTTGCCTGAGAATGATCAAGGAAGCTTAAATCGAATACAACAGAGCGGGCACCTAAATCTTTAAGATTGTCCAGCATCTGTGCATAAACAGTTCGTGAAAAAGGCCAGGTTCCAATCTGAGAAACAGCATCATCATCGATAGCTATCATAAGAACTTCTGGACTTTCTGTGGTTGCTTTCAAAGGACGCTGAAAGTAATCAGCAACTCTGCTGTCCAATGAAGAAAATAATAGAAAAGAACATAAAATAACTGAAAGTAAAGGAATTGCAATGAAAGTAACTTTTTTCATTTTAAACTCTCCTAATAAAAAAAGGCTGCCCTAACAATGAGCAGCCTATTTTAGAATAGATTAAACTATTCTTCCCAAGCGAAGTCTTCTTTAGCTTCAGAAGCACGAGAAGAAGCTGTTGCAACTCCCTCGCGCTTTCCGTCTGCACTGTCTACAGCATCAGCCTTAGCAATTACGCCCTTCTTAAGACCACCCTTAGATGAAGAAGCAGCTACGAATAAAGATTCAACTGTATCCTTCTGCTTAGCCTTAATAGTAATTGTCTTACCATCAAGCTTAAGAACTACACTTGAGTTAAGTCCAGTATTAAGAACAGTTGATGCAGAAAGCTCCTGACCAACCACTACCTTGTCAAACTTACCTGGTGCTGACTCATAAGTAACGTTTCCTACAATTGATTCAACAATGTAGTTTGCATTACCAGCAGCAAACAGCATAGTTCCTGCAAATAAAACCGATAACAAAACTAAAAGTTTTTTCATAAAGATTTTCTCCTCTCAAATCTTTTTTATTTTTCATTTCAGTATAGCATTTTACGATTTAGATTGCAAGTAAAATTGTTTATAATTTTTTATTAATAACTTTACCTGCAAAACAATACTAACTTTTTATTAAAGTTACCCAAACCGCCTGCAACAAAATTACTATCCGCGGTAAAAGTTAATCAGACAGCCGGCGAGAATTATTTTGCGCTCGTCGTCTGTAAGGTCGCCGGTACTCAGCTCAAACTCGTTTACCGTGCCGTCGGCTTTTACAGCGTATGCTTTGCAGCTTGGAAGCTTTTCACTTACCATCTTCTTTACATCAGGAATAAATACATAGTCTCCGTTTGCAAATGGAAGATTTTTATCTCCGTCCTTGTAAAGGAATGGAAGCATACCCCAGTTGATGAGGTTAGAGCGGTAACGCTTTGTAGCATATTCGTTTGCAATGTTTGCCCAGCCGCCGAGAACCTTCTGGCAGCTTGCAGCCTGTTCGCGGGCAGATCCATCACCTGGCTTTACAGCGAAGATTGAGCTTCCAAGACCGGCTGCAGCGGCGCGACCCTTGAACTCAGGTTTTGCCTTTGCGAGGGCGGCTTCTGTTGCGGCAACTTCAGTGCGAACCTCGTCACTGCCATCGCGAACTGCCTTAGCGCGGCCAACATAAGCAGGGTCGCGGCGGCTAAGTGTGAACTCAGCAAGGCCAAGTGGATTTGAACGGAAGGATGAAGTTTCTCCGGAAGGAATAAGTTCATCAGTTGTTGTTACAGGGTCGTGAATCTCACTTACAATCTTAATCAAGAGGTCGTCTGAAAGAGGCTTCATTGCCGGCCAGTCTTTGATGTTAGGACCAAACTGAATTTCAACTTCCGGATGAGCAACGCCCTTAGAATCGTATACACGTTTTTCGTAAATTGCTTTATCAAAGAAATATTTTTTTCCACTGAACTCTGTGTCGAATTCTGTAGCGGCTGTAAGGAAGCCCTTGTTTGCTGCAGTTGCGGCGATAGAACGTGCATCCATAAGGGCAACTGAAGAAAGCTGTCCGTTCTGAATCTTTGAACCTTCGCGGTTAGGGAAGTTTCTTGTAGAGTGACGGATAGAGAAGGCTCCGTTAGCAGGAGTATCACCTGCACCAAAACACGGACCACAGAAGGCAGTCTTTACTACTGCACCGGCGTCAATCAAAGCGCCGAAGGCACCGTTCTTCATAAGCTCCATATAAACAGGCATAGAAGCAGGATAAACGCTCAAAACAAACTTGCCGTTTCCGCTGTCCTTGCCTTTAAGAATATCAGCTGCGGCACAGATGTTTTCAAATCCACCACCAGCACAACCGGCAATAATTCCCTGATCAACATAAAGCTTGCCATCAATGATTTTGTTATGAAGATTAAAATCAACTTTGTCACCGAAGCTTACCTTAGCGCGCTTTTCTGCATCTGTCAAAACATCATCAAGATTCTTGTTTACTTCTTCAATTGTATAAGCACAAGACGGGTGGAATGGCATTGCAATCATAGGGCGGATTTCGCTCAAATCAATTTCGATTGCAGCATCATAATAAGCGCCGTCAGCAGGCTTGAGTTCCTTATAAGCCCCCACTCTGCCATGAATAGCATACCACTCTTCAACCTTGACATCAGTTTCCCAGATAGAAGAAAGACAGGTTGTTTCAGTAGTCATTACATCTACACCGATACGGAAATCAGCAGAAAGATTTGCAACGCCAGGACCTATGAATTCCATTACCTTGTTCTTTACAAAGCCGCTTGCAAA
>CAMVDX010000044.1 GCA_947166355.1 uncultured Treponema sp. | reverse complement strand
TTTTTATAATCAGCTATAACAAAGAAGAATGCTGGACTCGTCCTTATGATGGAAAACTCAGCGGCGACATCGACGCCAGCATAGTTACAACCCACATGATGCTCGAGGCCGCAAATCTTGGAATCGGTTCCTGCTGGGTTATGCATTACCGTCCAGAAGTTTTAAAAGAGAAGTTTAATCTTCCCGATAATCTCGAATCCACTGCCCTGCTCGTAATGGGCTATCCTGCAGAAGATGCAAAGCCCGCCCCAGGCCACGACAAGTTCCGCCCGGACAGCGAGCTTATTAGCTGGGAGTAATTATGATTTTCGAAACTGCACAAAAATCCGACATCCCACAGCTTACTCAGCTTAGAATTGACTTTCTTAAAGTTGACCATTCCGATATGTCCGAGGAAACAGAAAAGATTCTCAAGACCAACATCACAGCCTTCTTTGAAAAGCACCTCAATAAGGACTCGGTGGTTTTCATCGCCCGCGACAATTCGGCAGACGGCAAAATCGTTTCCACCGCAATCTTAAACATCATTGAGAAGCCTGCGAATACGTCTTACATTCACGGACGGGTTGGCGAGGTTAATAGCGTTTATACGATTCCTGAATATCGACGCCGCGGTATTGCCCTGCAGATAATCAAAAACCTTGTGGAGTATTCGAAAGAAAATCAGATTGACCGCGTAGACCTGAAGGCAACAGAAATGGGCGCTCCCGTTTATTTAAAGGCTGGCTTTGAGATTACGGAAGACACCCATACAAATATGCATTTTACAAATAAGTAAGATTATCGCACCTTGTGACCGGATGCTGCTTCGAAGTTGTATTTTACAATTCCCAAATCCAGCTGAGTCATAGGGCCGCGTTTTGTTGTGATAACGGCTTCATTCCCATCAAGAGAAACCTGGAACTTCTGCTGATTGAGTGCTGTCGGTGCCAGAATTGCAGCTTCCAGTCCTTCCTGAAACCAGGCTGGAGTAGCAGGCAAATCAGCTTCCGGAACCTTACAGAGCTTTCTCAAGGGTTTTGATTTATGAGCCATGCCCTGACTTTCACCATAGCCCAGAGCGATTACACAGACAATCTTTTCGCTGGCATTTTTATCTGCCTTGCATTTTCCTTTACCGTAAGTGCCCGCAACCCAGCAGGTGTTGAGGCCAAGTGTCTGCGCAACAAGAACAAGCTTCTGTCCGTAATAACCGCACTTTTGGTCAAGTTTATCAATGGACTTGCTGCCGATCATCGCGATATAGTTCTTTGCATTTTTGAACTTACCGTAATGAGCAAGGAAGGTATCAAAGCATTCAGGATCATCAGTGACGAGCTGAATGTTTAATCCGCTTTCTGCATTGCACTCCTTAATAAGAGCCGCAAGCTTTTCCCTATCTTCGCTTTTTACAGGAAGATCCTTAAACTGTCTCACCGAATGTCTTTCTTTGATTGCTTCTTTTATATACATATTTAAATAATAATACGAAAAATCCAATCCGAGACATAAAAGTTTGTTATACGGCACTAATTCTTGTTAGTCTCAGTTGAAAATTTTTTGAATCGATATTATATTGTACACAATTACATTGTATACAATATTTTAAACGGAGGCTATTATGTCATTTGCTGTAAGATACTATACCAAAACTGGTAACACAAAACGACTTGCAGATGCAATTGCAAAGGAACTTGGAGTTGAGGCACTTCCTATCTCTGAGCCGGTAACAGAAAAGGTTGATATTCTTTTCCTCGGAAATTCATACTACGCCTTTAACATCGATCCGGAGGTTCGCAATTTTGTCGCATCTCTTTCTAAAGACAAGGTTGGAAAGATTGTAAACTTTGGTTCAGCAGCCCTTCTCAATTCTACCTACAAAAAGGTTAAGGCAGTAGCTGACAAAGTTGGCATTTCTATGGATGAAAAAGAATTCCACTGTAAAGGCGAGTTCAAAGGACTTCATAAGGGCAGACCAAATGAAGATGATATCAAGGCTGCGGTTGAGTTTGTAAAGCAGTATAAGTAAAGATGAGGTAAAGCTAAAAAATTGCTGCATCGCAATTTTTTTTAATGCGACGTTTGCGTAGCAAACTCGGTCACTTTGCATATAGAACACCGCCCGCTCTGACCGGCGGGCTTACACAGGAGACAAATATGATTTATGATTATGAAGTAACAACAGGAAAAGGTGAAACATTAAAGCTTTCTGAATTCAAAGGAAAGGTAATTTTGATTGTAAATACAGCAACAGGCTGCGGCTTTACTCCACAGTATGCTCCAATCGAAAAGCTCTATAAGGATTATCACGAAAAGGGCCTTGAGATTCTTGATATCCCATGCAATCAGTTTGGAGCCCAGGCTCCAGGTTCAGATGAAGAGATTCATGAGTTCTGCACTCTCCACTACAACACAACTTTCCCACAGATGAAGAAGGCTGATGTAAATGGAGCAAACGAGCTTCCCCTTTATACATATCTCAAATCTCAGAAAGGCTTCGAAGGTTTTGAAGAACACGAGTACAAAGCCCTTCTCGAAAAGATGTTTTCTGATGCAGATCCAGACTGGGCAAAAAAGCCTGACATCAAATGGAACTTCACAAAATTCATCGTTGACCGTAACGGAAATGTAGTTGCCCGTTTTGAACCAACTGCAGACATGGCAAAGGTCGAAGAATGCATTAAGGCTTTACTCTAAGTTACCAAAATTGGTCTGCAGAATCAGAATTTTAAGGGAGAAGTCTCTCCCTGGCTCGCACTTCGTTGCTCACCACCCTCTCTAGCGGGGGACACCCCCTGCCTAAAATCGAAGAGCCGTTAAAAAAAATGCATCGCATTTTTTAGGCTCATCGAAAGAACGGCTCGAAACAACTGGTTGTTTCGCAACGCCCCCACAGAGTTCATTAATAATGCGGTGGCTTGCGATTTGGAATGTCGCCTTCCATAGCATTCGACATTTCGCGGATTCTGTCCGACATCAGTTTTATTTCTTTCTGTAGCTTATCAATAGTTTTTGCCTGATCAACTGCAACGTTTTGAATCTGGCTCACAAAATCTTCCATGTAGGCAAGCTTCATTTCAATTGCGGTTAGACGCTCTTCTGTTTCTTTTTCCATCACTGTTTCATTATAGCATTTTATGTTAAAATTAAAATATGACAAAAAGACAAATCAAAGCATTTTATATTTCTCATTACATTATTTTAGTTATTACTGCTTTAGTTGATTTTATTAATCCAAAAATTCCGAACTGGCTGTACAAAGAATATAGTCTCTTTGACATGTTTCTATGGAAGTATGAATTGGTTACTTCATCTCTTGTACTTCCATTTTTCTTTTTTGCAATGATTGTTCTTCTTATTACAAATCGGAAAAACATGAAAGGAAATGAAATCGCTCTGGTCGGAATTTCATTACCCTTAAACATTATTTTTGAAATTTATAGTTTAGCCTTGTACACTGCAAGATTTTGATTTACATGCTTAGGGGGCAGAAAAATCATCAGTGTTAAAATACTTTTTATATTTCATTAATTGTGATAAAATTACTTTTATAAGGAGGATGCGATGCCACAAGAAGACTATTCAAAATTAGTAGCAGCTATTATGACTTTGTCTTACCAGCAACAATTAGCATTGCGAACTGTTTTAGATGAATCTTTAAAAGAGAAAACTCGTACTCCTGAATTAATTACAGGCCTCTCTTCTGATGAAATCCATTCACAATTAGACGAAGCCTATAAATCAATGAAAAATGAAAGGTGTTATACAGCAGAAGAAGTAGATAGTATGCTTAAGGAAGAATTCGGTATATGAAAGAATGGAAGGTCATATACTCTCCTAAATCATTCAGCGATCTAAAGCGTATTTATACTTTTCTTGTCGAGACTCATCAATCCCAAAAATCTGCAACAAATGTAATTAATAGACTAAGGAATTCTATAAAGGATTTGAGTTTTATGGCTGATGGTTATCATCATTACCAAGATGAACCATATTATTCAAAAGGGGTAAGATATTATTCCGAAGGTCATTATTGTATTTTCTATGAATATAATGATGAAGCCGTAACTGTATTAAGAATCATTGATGGTAGAAGCGATATTCCCTCTGCCTTAGAAGAATAAAACAAGAGTCATTTTTATGTTTCTATCCAAATATAGATACGCTCATCTGCATAAAACCAGTATGTAGTAGAAGGAACCTTCCATCCATCCACAAGACCTGTTTGTTCTGACTCTTTTTGCGGTAAGCCAGGACTTAAAGTCTTCGTATGAAAGTCCATTTGCTTTATTTATAAGGCCATTTTCCTCTTTTGGCAAAGTCTGCAACAAATCATAGATATCGCGGCCATCTTCTGCAGAGATTTTCTTTATTTTAAATACAGGCATGTCACACTCTATATCGTTTTTCACTGGGTTTTCATCCCAGCAAAACGGGTTCAATTCCCGTATCAAACTTCCACATGTAACACTATCTTAATGATGGTACTTTTTCGAGTTTAATCTGATAGCCCAAACTTTTTAGTACCGAAGTAAAAGTGGTGAGAGTAACTTTCTGTGCATCTTTTGAACGGAGTTTCTGTATTACTGTTGGAGAAACATCTGCTTTTTTTGCAAGTTCACGAACAGAGATATTCTGAGCTTCCATTTGTTCGAGCATAAATTCTGAGAGAAGGAAGTCGTTGTATTCTTTGTCGTAGATTTCTTTCTGATCTGGATTATCCTTAAAAAACTGTTCAAATGTTGTCATTTTTCATCCTCCTCTTTGTCCTCTGGAAAACGGCGTAAATAATCCGCTCTGCATGTTGTCGCAATCAATTTTTCTGATTTAGGTAACTTATCGCCTTTTTTCAGATAGGCATTTGTTACGATGATTTTCTTTCCCTTCTTGAAAAAATTTGCCTTTGTAGATTACACAATCTTTTTTATCCATTACACCAACGTATCACAAATATGGTACGCCGTCAAATTTATTTATTTGAGCATATGAATTTAGCATAAACTTTTTAAATATTATTTTTTTGTTTCAGAAGACTGAATCAGACGTTGTAGCAGGGTTTACTTCGCAAACATCGTAAAACGACATATTCTGGGGTTTTAGGGGCAACGCCCCTAGGAGAAGGGGTGACGGAAGACCGCTTGCGGGCTGGAGCCGGCTCAGGGCATAGCCTTCGCCGAGACTCGCTAAAAACAGTCCGCAGGACTGTTTTTGCCTGCGTTGCAGGCCGCTCCCTATGGGGTCGACTTCCCCCTCCTTCATAAAATTTCTTCCCATTGACCTTTTCCCCTATATCCTCATAATAGTGCGATATGAAACTTAAAGGCTTTTACTCTTCCTTGTTTACGATTGCGATTCCAATTTCTCTTCAGGCGCTTTTGCAGAACTTTGTAAACATGCTCGACACTGTTATGATCGGGCGGCTTGGTAGTGTTGAGATTGCTGCGGTTGGACTTGGAAATCAGATTTTCTTTATCCTCAATATGATTCTTTTTGGAATCACTTCTGGTGGCGGTGTTTTTATTGCGCAGTTCTGGGGAAAAAAGGATATCCGCGGAATCAGAAAGTCTTTAGGTTTGATGACTTTGATTGCAGCTTTTGTAGCTGTGGTTTTCACTGTACTCGGACTTTTTATTCCTCATCAGCTGATTAAAATTTATTCTCCGGATCCTGAGGTTGTGCGCGTTGGTGGAGAATATCTTCGTCTGGCCTGTTTAAGCTATATTCCTACAGCGATAAGTTTTTCTATCACTCTTGCCCTCCGAAGTACGGAGCGGGTAAAGCTGCCGCTTGTCTGTACATCGGTTTCGCTTTTGACAAATGCCGGTGCAAATTATCTTTTGATTTTTGTTGCAGGTCTTGGAGTAAAGGGAGCCGCCATTGCAACAGTTTTTTCTCGCCTTGTTGAACTTGTAATTCTTTTGAGCTGGACTTATTCTCACGGTTACGAAATCTGCGGAAAACTTCGCGAACTGCTTGGCTTTGACTGGTCTTTTGTTTTCAAATATTTGAAGATTGCCTTCCCGGTTATTATCAACGAAACCTTCTGGGGACTTGGAACTTCTGTTTATAACGGAATCTATGCTCATGCGGGAACTGATTCCTTTACCGCCTACAGCATCACCGGAACCATCAGCCAGCTGACCTGGGTATTCTGTATGGGCTTTGGAAATGGTATGGGCGTTCTGATTGGCAAGAGAATCGGCGAAAAGAAGCTTGATGAAGCAAAAGGATACGCCCTGCGCTCAATGTGGTTTATGCCGCTGATTGGCGCCTGTGTAGGCATCTTATTGTTGCCACTTTCTAAGCTCCTCCCCTTCCTCTTTAACGTTGAACCCGAAATCATTAAGATGGCAACTCAGATTCTTATGATTTTGATTCTGCTTTATCCATTTAATTCTTTCTGTATGGACTGGATTGTCGGCGTGTGCAGGGCCGGCGGAGACACAGTATTTTCTGCAGCGGGCGAGCTGATTGTTTTGTGGGGAGTTGCTATTCCTCTTGGATACGTTGCAGCCTTTGTTCTGCACCTCCCCGCCCCAATGATTTTCTTATTCCTCTCAAGCGAATCGATTGTAAAAGCGATTGTTGGAGCCATAAGAGTCCTGAGCGGAAAGTGGCTGCATGAAGTTACGTGATTTTATGGGGAATTTGCAAAAGGTCGCTTGGCAATAAATGCTATTCTATACGCTGCGAATTAAGTTTACGCCAATAGTTCTTTTTGAAGTTTGCAAGTTGAAAGGCTTTTGTCTCTCCTCCACTTGAACAAGTTCATATGCTCCTTCACGACGGATAAGAGGTGCAGTATGAATTGCATGATGGGGATAACCTAAAGATGTAAGGTATTTTTCAAAATCGTACCAAAGTCAAGGCCTAAAATAGGCCTTGACTTTGGTTAAAAACCCTAAGAATCGGGAATTTAGATTTTACCACCATTCAAAAAACATCCCGGCCAATGGAGAGAGAACAATCATGATACAGGAAAAAGTAAAGGACTCAATCGATATCAAAGTTGCCCTTTGCTCCGACGGAAACATCTCCTGAAGCCTTGCATTTGTTCTAACCTGAAGGGCATCATCAGCAAGAGCCGCAATAAATCCACCCAAAGTCATCAATACGTATAAGCCAGAATGCTCAACTGCTATACCTGAAAGAATCAGCATAGATGCAATCAGAAAAACAGCTTTATACCCCAGCTTCTTTACACGAAGAATCAACCTTGCTCCCAAAACTCCCCCTGCCTGCATTACAAGAAGAGACAATCCCAATGCCCATTTTGGAATGCCAGCCATTGGCAGCTTTGCCTGCAGAAAGAACAAGAGAAGAATATCAAATGCTCCAATTAAAGAATTCGCAAACATCATAAAAAGAGCTTTGCGAGCCTGATGTAAAAATAAAAAGCTTTCTTTAAAACACTGAATAATTTCTCTAAAAATATTTCTCTCTTCTGATATCCCTGCATCAGAGCTTTCATCAATTCTTACTTCTGTCAGTCCTGCGAGAATTGCAAGCTGAACCAAAGCAAAAATCACACTGGCTGAGTAGGCAATCCTGTAGCCCAGGAAAAGTGAAAAGCCCGCCAGCAGCAAAGACACCCCTTCGCATATACGATAAATAATCAGTTGATTTGAAGCATACTTTTCAAACCTGCCTTCCTGTCCAACAGACTTTAAAGAATCATAAGCCAGAGCATCATCAGAACCGGAAGCAAAATTATAATTCCATGCCTGAAAGACAAAAGAAATGCAAACCATGCTAAAACTGTTCGAAAGAACCATCACAAGATTTCCTATAATCCTCATAAGACAGGAAATTATAAGACTTTTCTTACGCCCAAATACATCTGCAATAACTCCCGATGGAATTTCAGATAGAAGACTCACAATATGAAATATTGTTTCTGCAAAGCCAATCTGAGCAAGAGAAAAGCCTCTTGCAGCAAGAATAGCAACCCAGGCTCCACTCAGTGAAAGCTGTCCTAGAATCGAAGATGAATATAATCTGGTAATTTGTTTTTTAATGTTTAACATATAGTACCGCCCCTTAACGGCAAAAATTTAAAATGAGAAATGAAAATATTTATGAAGGGGAGATATTTTATTATTAGGATTAATCAAAAAAGACGGTAAAACCTCAGTTTTCTGAAAAAGACCCACTACCCCTATCTAACGATAGAGAATGCTCCTTTTCCTGTCCATAAAACTGTTGTTTTCCACATGATGATTTATCTTATAAATAGTTATAAAAAATGTCAATATATTTACGACAGCCATTTACAATAGCTACAATAATTTTACAACCACAAAACTCTTTGCAGGAATTGTAATTTTCCTTTGTGCCGCCACTAGTTCCAATTGCATCTGTAGCTACAACTAACTTTGCCTTTCCGCTTGCCGCAAGAAGGCGGGCAATTTCTGCATTGGTTGTATCACCTTCCGAAAACGGAAGGAGGTTTATGGCCTTCAGTTTTCCCTATAATTTACAGTAATCGCACTCCAGGCCTTTTACTTCTACCTTGCAGGTAAAGAGACAGCCGTCGAGTTCGCCGGTCTGGCCGGTTGCTGCGCTTGTGATAAAAAGTGTGTCCAGCTTATCACCCATAAAGCAGCAGGAAGTCACATTTTTGGCAGGCACGTTTACAACTGCAAGAAGGGAGCCGTCTTTTGTGCTTCGCGCTTCTATGCGACTGCCGCCCCAGAATGCTACCCAAAGATTATCTTCTGAATCAATGCACATTCCGTCTGTAAGGCCGCGGCCTTCTTCCGGCTTGAACAAAACCTTGCGGTTAGAGATTTCGCCACTTTCAAAATCATAATCATATTCAAAAACCGCATACTGCAGGGTATCTGAAAAATAAAACTTTTTGCGGTCCGAGCTCCAGGCAAGTCCATTGGAAATTTTAGTATCAGCCTGCTTTACAGTCACCTTGCCATTTTCCAGACAAAAGAGATTTCCGCTTGCTTCGTGAATTCCATCATCTACAGAAGAGCCAAACCAGACACGGCCTTTAGGGTCAGCCTTCACATCATTTGAGCGTTGCCAGGCTTTGTAATATTCAGAAAGATTTTTGATAAGCAGGGGCTTTGAGCCATCAGCATTTTCAAGATAAAGCCCATCTGTCCCGGCAATCAGATAAGTGCCGGGCTTTTCAGCCGGAACCGCAGAACCGATTTTCTGCCCGTAAGAAAAAACTCGCTTGTTTCCGTCTGGTCCAAGTGTAAAGAATTTTCCTTCCGTAATATCAACCCAGGAAAGAGTTTTCGTACGGGCATCATAAAAAGGAGACTCGCCGAGAGTATGTTTTTCTTTTAAGAAAAGTTCTGCGGTGTAAGTTTTGATGGCTTTTGTCTCACTCATTTTTATACCTCGTAATCAAGGCAGGAACGGCTTGCTGTGTAAGGGCGAACTTTACTGTCTGCCACAGCCACATGCTCCGGATGTTTTGAATATCCTTTGAGAGCCTCCGCAGATTCAAAAGTTGAATCCAGCATCAGGTCTGCAGTAGAAGAAGCCAGACGGCCTTCTGTATTTACTTTGATGTCGATAAGGCCAGGGATTTTTCCTTTAAGACCTTCGAGTCCATCTTTGATTCCTTTTTTTACAGATTCTTTTTCAGAATCGCTCATCTCTTTTAATGTCCATAAAATTATATGCTTAACCATGAAAACATTTTATCACGAATTGCCGCTTAATTCATCGCTTTGAATATAGTTTTCTGTTATAATTTCGAAGATGAATATTTACGTTGATTTTGATGATTGCCTCTGCGAAACAGCCCGCTACTTTTCAGGGCTCGTAAAAGAAATGTTTAATCTTGATATCCCTTATGAGCAGATTCACTATTTTAATTTGCAAAAATCCTTTGATCTGACAGAAGAGCAATATGACCAAATGATGATAAAAGGCCATCAACCGGAAGTTCTTTTATCCTACGACGAAACTCCGGGGGCAAGTCAAACAATCAATAGCTGGCTCGCTAAAGGCCACGACGTAAAAATCATTACCGGCCGCCCTGTAAGTGCCTACGACGCATCCCGCGAATGGCTGAATCAGCATGGCCTGGAGAAAGTAAATTTGTACTGTCTGAACAAATACGGCCGCGACAATTTCTTAAAAGGCAGCAGCTTCAATCTGGAGCTGGAAGATTATTACAAAATGCATTTTGATTTAGCAGTCGAAGACTCCCCTTCCGCCTTCAAGTTCTTCGACCACCTGCCAGACTTAAAAGTTATGGTCTTCGACCGCCCCTGGAACCAGACCTGCACCTTCCCCAACCCTAACTACAAAAGATGTACTAGCTGGGATATGATAAATGCACAGATGGAAAAACAAAAAAAACTTTAACAAAGCTCTTTTGCAATTTCTAAAATCTTTTTACGTATATAAGTCAAATCTAATTCAAAAGCTTTTGATTTGGGGCTTTTCTTTTTTGCTGCCATAACAGCATCCTTTGCAGAGATATGACAATAATGCTCCATAAGGGCAATGACAAGGGAAAGCTTTTCTTTTGCATTTGGATCATCTTTTATCGCCTGTGGAAGCTGTTCAAAAATCTGTTGCATTGCCGTATCATAAAAACTGTCGTAGAGTTCTGCGACATCTTTATCGGAATGACGCAAGCCTTCCAGTTCTTCATGAAAGTCGTAATATTGAATATGTATTTTCTCAAAGGCTGTAAGTGCAGCTTCCAGATTCCCATCAAACAGAGACGTTTCCTGCACCCCTGTTAATTGCTTTATATTCACAAAGGCATAAGTAAGAGCTTCAAGTAAAAGTTCTTTTTTATTCTTAAAATAACGGTAAGCAACTCCAGTAGAAAGACCAGCTTCTTTTGCAATCTGATCAACCGTAGTGGCGTAATATCCCTGCAGTGTATACATCTTTAAGGCTGTTTGTAGAAGTTTTTCGCGAGTTTGAATTGCACGAGTTTGTATTATTACCTTATCGGTTCGACGTTGTTTTGCACTCATTTTTTCTTAGGCTTTAAAACAAATCTTCTAAAAATATCTGCACCCATAATTCTAACATTTGCAGAATCGGCGGCTGTTTCCAAAATTCTAATTTCTTCTTCATTAAGACAGATTTTTGATGCATTAGCAAGAGCCTCAACTTGTTCTGGCTTTCGACATCCACACATTGGAATTACTCCTTTCGTAGCACAAAAGGCCATTGCAACCTGAGGAACTTTTATTTCATGAGCTTCTGCAATTCTAATCATTTCTGCATAAACAGGAGCAAGCTTTTTAACTTTGCGCTTAAAAGTAAACTTCATTGTTGATGATTTTTTGATTCGAGGATCAACAAGCAATCCTTCTTCCAGAACTGCCCATCCCCAGAATAAAATATTGTTTTGTTTACACCAGTCTAAAAGTCCGTTATTTTCCCAATCACGGCAGATAATACTGTAATGATTTTGAACTCCATAAAGAGGAATTCCAGCTTTTTCCAAAATCTTCTTAGAGAGTTCGCATTCTTCTTTTGTAAAATTTGAAACTCCAACGTGTTTAATTTTGCCTTCATGATAGAGTTCAATAATTTCTGCAAGGTGTTCTTCAATATCCGTTGGAAGATGAAGCCAGTATATATCAACATCCGAACGCTTAAAATCTGCTAAATCTTTTTCCAGAGATTTTCGCACACACCCCTTTTTATAATGAGTAAACGGCGTATATTTTGCGGAAACAAATACCTCACTTGCTCCAAACTCCCCAAGCATTTTTTGAGCTTTCCCGAATCCATAATCACGAGCCATATCATAAAGAGGAATATCACATTCCTTTGCTTTATTCATAGCAGATTTTATAATTTCGTCAGAAACATAATTTCCCCGAATTGCTTTTCCATAAAGTTTTCCTCCCCAGGCATTAGTTCCAATTACAGCTATTGGATGCATTATATCCATATTTTGGCTCCTCACAGATTAATGTTATGAAAGTGAGATTTACCTCACTTTCATAACATTAACAGAATCAGACAACTTTTTCAAGCTGAAAGTTATAGTCTTCGACCGTCCATGGAACCAGACCTGCACCTTCCCCAACCCTAACTACAAAAGATGTACTGGCTGGGATACTGCTGGATGGGCTGAATAATTAACTGCCCACCTTGGGTCAGACTATCAGCCTATCCCCTTGCCTTCCATGCCGGATACCATTTTACAAAACAGCTGGTAAAAAGTCCCATTGCAAGTGGAACCAGATTGTTTACTACAAGAAGAATATTTCCAAAGCCTGCTCTTCTTAAGAAGAAGGTCCAGATTGCAGTAAAAATATAAAGACATCCCCAGCAGGCAGCCAGAATATAATTTGCATTCATAAAAAGAGGATTCCTTTCGGCCTTACTTCCTCCATAACTGTACTTAACATAAGACGCACAAAGAGGCTCTTTTGTAAAGCAGGATGTAATCCAGAAAAGCCCAAAAATCAGATAGCCTGCATTTGTTGCCACTTCTCCCTTGCCCGTAAAATGCGCAGCCGCAGATAAAAGAGCAACAGCCGCAATCGAAAGCTGATCCCAGATAATCAGCTTATGCTTTCTCATGATGAATG
>CAMVDX010000043.1 GCA_947166355.1 uncultured Treponema sp. | reverse complement strand
GATAGCATCAAAAAACAGTTTTTCGTTACATTCGATTTTAGGCATTTTTTTCCTCAGTTTTTGGGCACAGTGACCCCTTAATTTTAATGCTCTATTATAGAAAATTTCAGCGATATATTCAATTAATCATTGTTGTATGTGTAGTATGTATCAGGGCTTCCGCATTATAAAAGATTTACGTAATCTTGGCGCGAGGGAGCGGGGCGTGGTACAAAAACACTCTTTTTGTGGCTGCCGCGGAAGCGGCAGGTGTAATAGTTTCTATACCACAAAAAGCGTGTAGCGCGGTTTTGTACCACGAAGCCGTGACCGGAAGCCATGTTTTCTCAAATTCGTTTTATAATGCGGAAGCCCTGTGGTATGTATAATTAAGATTGCTATTGTTCAAGCATTTCTATATTTCTATGAATAATCGCTTGTATTATTTATCTGCGGATACACTCCAGGTCCTGTCAGCTCGCTTAACCCAGACGGATTCTTATGTGCATGAATCTTTAAATCAAACTCTTTGATTACTGCATCAATATGGGTAATAATTCCCAGCATCTTGCCGCTGTTCTGCAAAGATTTTAAAGCCTGTACCGCTTCCATCAATGGCTTTCCGCTTAAGGTTCCAAAACCTTCATCAAGAAACAGAGAATCAACACGAACATTTCTGCTCGCAAGCTCTGCAATTCCAAGTGCAAGTGAAAGACTGATTATAAATTGCTCACCGCCACTCATATTGCTTATCGGCCTGTCATCCTTAGAATCAGGAAAATTTTTATCATGAATTCTAAAATCAACCTTGCCTTCAACCTGAACAAGCGTGTACTGACCTGTTATTGCCTCCACATAATTATTTGCAATTTTAAGTAACTGCTTAAAAGCAAGAGCTTCAACAAAAACCTCAAAATCTTCACCTGTTGCTCTATTTCCAATAAAATCACGCATTGTCTGCCATAGCTCAGCTTTTTTTCTGACTGTATCATACTTTTTGCGGATTTCTTCTGCCTTTGCTTTTTGAGTTGAATTATTCTCAAGTTGATTATTAATTCGTCCTATTGTCTCAGAGTTTTCTGATTGAAGAATATTTAAATTATTTCTTTCATCAAATAACGCTTCAGATTTTTTTTCAGTCTTATTTTCCTGTTCAGTTTTTTCAAGATTAGAACGTGCAGTTTCCAAAGCATTTTTAGTTTCGCCATCCATTCTGATTAAACTGCTTTTCTTTTCTTTGAGATTTTCAATTTCGAAATCTTCCAATCTACACTCAAAAAATTCTTCCTGCGACTTAAGTCCATTTTTTAAAATTGCAGCCTGGAACTTTTTAAGCTTTTCATCATTCTGAATTCTTAATTCTTCTATTTCTTTAGTATAATTACCTATGCTTGTTGATGCAGTATTTTTATTAAGCTGAATTATATTTTTTTCATTTTCCTTTTCAGAATAATTATTCTTTAAAGTCTGTATATTTTTATCAGCCTGCTTTTCTTCATCATCAGGATTTTTGTCACCAAATAAAAACTTTCTCTTTTGCAGAACTTCATCATATTTCTTTTCGATTGTAATAAAATCTTTTTGAGCAGCATCCCGCTCAGAACTTAGTTCTTCAAGATTTACAGCCTCAATTTTTGTTTCAAGAATTTTTTGTTCGTTTTCCAGTTGATTTTTTTTCTCACTGTTTTTCTTAAACGCATCACTATGTTCTGTAAGTCGCTTTATAATTTCCGGCAGATTTGAATTCCAATCTTCATCCAGCAAAAAACTAAAATTCCAAGGGCTAAGGGTTTTAGTGATATTTTCTGTCTGCGACTTTACTTCCTCTGAAATATCTTTTTTATCATTTTCCAGTTGAGCATTTTTCTCTTTTAGATTTTCTAATTCGCCGCCAGCATTTCTAAGCGCCGTTTCAGCCTCTTCAATTTTTTTATTCAGTTCCGTAACATCAACTGCAACCTTCTGAACTTTATCGTCAAATTTATTTTCATCAGCATTATTGCAAGAGGGATGATTAATTGAGCCACACACAGGGCAAGGCTTTCCTTCTGCAAGTTGATTTTTTAAAAGAATTGAAACTGCAACAAATTCAGTACTCACAAGTTTTTTAAGATTGTCATTTAATTCATCATAAACTTTTTGAAACAGCTTCAACTGTTCAGTTTTGTTAGAAATAACTAACTCATTATGATTAAACGACTCTTGTTTTTCTTTTAAATCGAAAATATTTTTTTCAATAGATTTTTCTTCGGCTTGCAGCTTAAAAATTATCTGCTCTAAGTCTTTGTCTTTTTCATTTTCATTGAGATACGACTCAAGACTGTTAATTTCCTGTTCTGTCTTTTTTATTTTTTCTTTATAACTTTTTAAGGTCTGTTCTTCCTGATTAAATTTTTCTTCTGCTTCAGCTTTTTTATTTTTTGCCTGAGTAAGATTCTCTCTAAGATGTTTTAATTCTGCATCTATCTCTCTAACTTCTTTCCATAAAATTCTGTCATCAGTAAGTTTCTTTTCAGCTTCTTCAAGAGCCTGACTGGCTGCCTCATATTCTTGCTCAGCCTTTTTATATCTTTCTGAAAAAATATTAAATTCCTCTTTTGCTTTCGCTAAATCTGAATTCTTTTTTTCCAGACTTTCCTGAGTCTGCTTTAACGAAATATATTCCGACTTACATTTTTCTGCTTTTTCGGCATGAGTTAGTTTTTCTTCATCTGCTTTAAAATCTTCATTTTGTTTCTCATATTCTATACGCTGCTTTTCTGCTGCTTCAAAATCCTCTTTGCATTTTTTTAAATCTTCAAGCCACTTTATTTCTATATTTATTTGAGCAAGCTTTTCTTTTATTTGATTATTGTCTTCTGTTTTATTTTTTAATTCTTTTTTCAGAGATTTTACTTCTTCATCAGAAAGCAGTTCTATTCCCCTGAGTTCATTTTCAATTTCTGCAAGTTTATCTCTAAATTTTTTTGCTCTCTCACAAACTCGTCTTCCGATTTCTTTGTACTGCTCCGTACCATTCAGTTTAGAAAGAATTGCAGCCCTATCTCTTTCAGAACCCTTTATAAACGAATTGAATTCTCCCTGCGCCAGCATAATAGAACGGCTGAACTGCGAATAATCTAGCTGAATTATATTGGTCGTTTCCTGCTCAAGACTGGATGTGGCAGTAAAAGTATTTTCAGTTCCATCAAGAAGATTTTTAATTCTGCACTCCGGCGACTGAAGAGCGCCATTCGAATTTTTTCGTGCGCGCTGCTGGTAAAACTCGGATTCAAATTTTCCTGCCTTACATTCATAAGTAACCACAGACCGACAATAACCTGTATGGCGTGTCATGATTTCATTTCTGCTATGATTTACAGGCCCCTGTCGCGGTGTTCTTCCAAAGAGCGCAAGTGTAATTGCATCAAGAATTGTAGTTTTACCAGAGCCTGTATGCCCACAAATTACAAAAAGATTATGGTAAGTTTCGTAATCAGGATTTGTAAAATCTATACTCCAGTATCCCTTTAGGGCATTCAGGTTTTCCATTTCGATTTTAAGAATTTTCATTGTCGTCTCCTGAGTTTTTGCCGCTAGATTTTTTGCCGCCAGATATTACTTCTTCTGATATTTCTTGCCCTGAATCTGCTTCTTCAAATTCATTTGCAAACAATTCTTCAAGACTTGCTTCCTCCGCTCCAGACTCCACTTCTTCTGCAACTTCCATAAAAAGCGGAAGATATTTTTTTATAAGTTCCTCCTTCTTTTTTTCTATTTCTTTTTCAGAAAGACCTGTCGTATCTATTTCGCTTTTGTTTAGAATAAGGCTCTTAAAAATATCTTCTGCTGAAAGATTTTTAATTTCATCATTTTCTATATCTGAATACGAATTATTTACTTGAGAAAATATCTGTGGCTTTTTATTTACGACATAAACTCCCTTTGGAAGATTTTCGATAGTTTCATACAGTTCATCATAAACACTAAGCCCTTCTTCTCTTTTGTAATACAATTCGAGAAATGTAGGAACTGAAGCTGTTTTAATTTCTTTTAATTCATTTTTAATTTCTTCAATAGTTCCGCTGATTCTTTTGTACTCGAAGAATCTTGGGACCTCGATTTTTTCTACCTTTGTTTCCTTTCCTGTTTCAACATCTACCAGAAGCACATATCGTGGAAGATCCGCTTCATCAAAACCGAGCACAAATGGAGAACCTGAATATCTTACTTTAGGATTTTTGGCAACCATCGTTGTATAATGAATATGCCCAAGCGCAATATAAGAAAATTCTTTTGGAAAAACTGACACATGAACTGAACCAAGATTTCCAATTACATCATCTATAGGTCTTCTTCCATCATCACATCTTATTTCTTTTTCTGCATTTTCGAAACGCCCTTCAAGCCCGGCCGCATAAAGATGTCCTGTTGCTATCACCGGAACATTTTTACCTTTATTCTTTTTTTCGGCCGCCATCTTTATATGATTATAAAGATTTTGATAAGCATAATCCGAAAGCTCACCCTGCCCCACTTTATTGTTAAAATAATTTCTTAGTTCAATTTCCCGTGCAAAAGGAATGGCACAGCACAAACCTGTCACCTGATCATTTTCATCTTTAATTTCATAAACAATGTCGCCTAGATTTTCCAGTGAAATATTATTCAGAGAGCCAACAACATGAATATTCAATACATCAAGTATTTCTTTTTCCGAATCAAGCAAGGCACCTGAATCATGATTCCCGCCAACAATTATTACATTCCTGCATTTTGTATTAAGAAGTGATGCTAAAAATTTATTGTACTGCTTGCGTGAAGTTACCGGCGGATTTACAACATCAAAAACATCTCCCGCTATAACAAGGGCATCTGCTTCTGTTTTTACAAGTTCATCTTTTAACCAGCCTAAAAACTCTTCAAATTCTTTTGTTCGGTCAATATTAAAAAGACTGTTGCCAAGATGCCAGTCTGCTGTATGAATAAATCTCATCTTCTACATCCCCTTTTTTACTGCTTCTTCTAAAACTGCCTTAAGTGATGCAGTAAAAAATGTCTGTAAACACTCTTTAAAAATCTCTTTATCCAAATCGATGCTGTGCCTTATATACCAGATAATCTGAGTACTAAGCAGGTTAGAATAACTATAGCCGACAAAAGACTTTAAATCCTCTGAAAATTTTACGGAATTTTCCAATGCGTAATAATCTATTGTTGCCCGCACAAATTCAAGAAGGTCTTTTTCGAAAATGATTTTTAGCTGCTGTTCGCCGAGCGACTCGTAAGCACACTGACACAGCGGAATATTTTTATCTATATAATCCAGAACAAAATCCATTGCCTGAGGAATTGTTGCATTTGCTTTATGAAAGGAATCTACTATATTCTGAACCTCCTGCTCATAAACAAACGACAATAAATCATAGTTGTTTTCAAAATGATAATAAAAAGTGTTACGATTAATATTACATTCGGCAACAATGTCCTGCACGGTAATTTTTGAAAAAGGGCGGTCTTTTATAAGCTTTTTAAGGGCCTCGCCCATAAGGATTTTTGTTTCAGAATTATTTTCGTTCATAAATCCATTATTAGACATTCATGAAAATTTGTCTATTGTTATAACAGTCTGTTTTTATTAAATTTCAAAACATCACGTAATTCCAAACTTAAGGAGCAGCGGCTGAAAGCCATGACACGGAGTTTAATAAATGACAAAAATTATTCGAAATAATAAAATCATGCGTTATCTCATTTTTATAATTGCGATTGTATTTTTTGTATTTATCACAATTCTTGTTACACGAAAAAAGCCGGTTGAAGAAAAACCAGATGCTGTTCCTGCCGTTGTACTCCAGAAGCCGTTAAACGGAACTCTCGTTGAATCAATTACAATTTCCGGTTATGTAGAAGCCGATGCCATGATTCCCGTAGTTCCCTTTGTTTCAGGCACAATCACCGAATATCCAGCCCGCGCCGGAATGTTTGTAGAAAAAGACACTCTTCTTGCAAAGATAGATGATGAACCATTCCGCCAGCAGATGCTTCAGGCTCAGGCAGCATATTTTGCCGCACAAAGCACCTTTGAAAGAATTGAAAAGCTTTTTAAGGCTGGCTCCACAACTCAGCAGAATTATGATTCTGCAAAAGCTCAGGCAGATGCTTCTAAAGCTCAATATGATTTGGCACAGCTTCAGATGAATTACACAGAAGTCCGCGCCACAGTAGCCGGAACAATTCTGATTGCCGGCCAGGCAGTTGGAGAAGTTGCCAGCCAGACTCAGCCGGTTGCAGTTCTTGCCGATTTATCAAATCAGGTTGTAAGACTAAATGTTCCGGAAAAATATTTTGACTTATTCACTCTGGAAAAAGAAAATCTGACCGTAAAGGTAACCCGCCCTGCAGAAAAAGATATGTATGAAGATGCAGTTACTTCTGCCACAATCGAAAATATTGCGCCTTATATTTCACCGCAGAGTAAGAACTTTGTTGTTGTCTGCCACTTAGATGAACCAGGCGAACGCTTTCGCCCGGGAATGTTTGTAAAAGTTCAGGTTGCTTACAAAACTTATGAAAATGTTCCTTTGATTAGTCTTAAAGCGCGTAAAATGGACGGTTCCTTCTATATTTATAATGAGTCTGATGGAACAGCACGCTTTGTTGAAGGTTCAGATTTTCCGAATGACGGCGAAAATTTTATCCTGCCGGAAAAATATCGTAATTCTTATATTATTATGGACGGCCAGAATTTTGTTTTTGACGGTCAAAAGGTCCGTCTGTTTGATGAAGCATTAAATGAAGCGCAGGCTGGCGCACAAGCCGGCACTGTCAGTTCTAAATAACGGGAGCAGCAGATGAAGGTTTCTGAGTTTTCTGTAAAACATCCTGTTGTTATCACTATGATTCTCATTGTGCTTGTAGCATTCGGTTTTTATTCATTGAGCGGAATGCGCACGGAGTTCATGGAAGACATTTCCATGCCTCAGGCAATCGTATATACAGTGTATCCGGGAGCAAGTGCAGAAGATGTTGAAAGCGACATTACAAAGGTACTCGAAGATTCATTTGTAACGCTTCCACATTTTAAGTCTATAGACAGTACCTCATCAAATTCTCTCAGCTGGATTTTAATTACTTATGCAGACGGCTACGACCCGTATGACCAGCTCACAGAATTACGCAACCGCATTTCTGAGCTTGTTGAACAGCTGCCTTCGGGCATTTCTGGAGAACCACGTGCTCTTGTCGGCGGAATGTCTATGGTTCCAATCATCAGCTTTTCTGCCAGTGCCGGAGAAGATACTGCCCGCCTCACTCAGTTTCTGCAGGATGAACTTACTCCGCTTCTTACACAGATTGACGGAGTTTCCCAGGTTTCTATTGAAGGCGGAAAAGAACTTGCAGTAAATATCAAAATCGATGTAGATTCCCTCACCTCCAAAGGAATTGCAGTTTCTACTGTGTATCAGGTTTTAAATTACGGAAACGTTACGCTGCCACTTGGAAACGCAAGCTACCAGGACAGAGCAATTCAGGTGCGTTATGCCGGCGGCTTTAATTCTCTTGAGGATGTAAAAAATCTTCCAGTTGGAGTTGGTGATGGTTCTACCATTATCCGCCTCAGCGACGTTGCAGAAGTTAGTCTTTCTTACCCTGAAAAAAACGTCACAGTTTCAAACGGATACGAACCGCTTACAATTGTAAATGTTACAAAACGTCTCGACGGTGATACTGTAAAAATCGTCAAAAAAGTAAAAAAAGCCATTGCAGAATGCGAAAAAAACACAAACGGTGCGGTAAAATTTCATATTGTAAGTGATGACAGCCGTCAGGTTTATGCTTCTCTTAAAGCTGTTATTCAGAGTGGAATTCTGGGTGTTATCTTTGCGGTTCTCGTAATTCTGTTATTTCTGGCAGACTGGCGTGCAACTCTAACCATCAGCCTTTCTATTCCACTTTGTATTTTATTCAGTTTAATCGGGCTTAGAATTCTCAATATTTCCCTCAACCTCATGACTCTCTCAGGCCTCGTTATTTCCCTTGGTATGGTTGTAGACGGCTCCACCGTAATGCTCGACCAGATTTACCGCTATTACAAACGGCGCGACCAGGAAACTGGCGAAATGGAATATACCGTAACTCAGAGTATTTACAAGGGCTGGAACGAGGTTTCCGCTTCTATTCTTGCAAGTGCAGCTACAACTATTGTCGTTTTTATTCCGATTGCAATGCTCGGAGGTCTCATCGGCAGCGTTTTGCACGCAGTTTCAGTAACCATAATTCTTGCTATTTTTTCTTCCTTCCTCGTTGCAGTCGTAATTGTTCCATATCTTTTAAAGCTTTTCCTTTCAGAAAACGGGCCAAAGCTCCGCGGAAAGCCGCGTAAATTCGATCGTCTCATGGATAAGTTTGAAAGGGGCTATCGACACGTACTTGCGCTATCTCTCAAAAATCGCGGTTTTGTCATGCTTATAGCCCTGTTTTTGCTCATTTTTTCGGGATTTATAGCCCTTAGACTGGGAATTTCGTTCATTCCCTCAACAGACTCAGGCGATTTTTACATTTCCACCGAATTCCCAATGGGAACTCAAAAAGAGCAGACTCACGAAAAAATGCTCGTTGCTCAGGAGCTTTTATACAAATATGTACCAGAAATTGACAACGTAGTTATGTACGAAGGCCAGGGAGATTCGTCTAATTTTTCTTCGGTTTCAACTCCGCACTACGCATATACTCACGTAATTCTTGTTCCAGTGTCTGAACGCAAGCGGGACATTCACGATATCATGCTTCAAATTCAGGAAATCTGGGCCGCAGTTTTGCCAGACTCTAAGGTTTCTGTTCAGAACGGTGGATTCGACAAGCTTGTAGGCTATGTTTCTGACGGCGGCGGCTACGGCATTACTTTGATTTCGGAAGATTTAAATGTTCTCTATGAATCAGCAAGCCGCATAAAAGACTTTCTGGAATCAGACCCGGAGGTTGTATCTGCAAAGCTTGATACTGATTTTGATACAACTACAATGATTATTGATATGAGCCAGGAATATCTGAGCTCTCTGGGAATCACAAGCTACGAAGCAGGACTTACTTCTGCCATACTCTTCCAGGGAATTGACTGCGGGCGCTACAAAGATCTTGAAAGCGGCCGTCGTTACGACCTCAGAATTACTTCAGATATCACAGATAAAAACATTACGGCAGATGATATTTCAAACCTGCATATAGTTACACAAAACGGTCAGAATGTTTCTTTTGCAAATCTTTCTGATATAAGGGTAGAAAAATCTATTTCACAGATTAACCATTCCGACCGCGCCAAAAAAATTACAGTTACCGCATCCCTAATCAGCGAAGATACGAGTGGCGTTTCACAACGTGTAAATCAGTTTATCGCAAATAATCCGTTGCCAAATGGAGTTCACTCAAAGGCCGGCGGAATTATGGCACTTATCGGCGACATGATTACTCCGATGATTTCTGCCCTTCTGATTGCCGTATTCCTCGTTTACACTGTAATGGTAATTCAGTTCGAAAAATTCCGTCAGCCGCTTTTGATTATGGTTACCATTCCGTTCTGTTTTATCGGTGTGGTTGCAGGACTTTTGATGTTCGGTTCAACGTTAAATCTTCTTTCTCTGCTCGGACTTATTTCGCTGGCAGGAGTAGTTGTAAATAACGGAATCATTCTTGTTGATTATATAAATCAGCTGAGAGACCAGCGCCGCCATGTTCTTGCAAGAACTAAAGGAAGTCAAAACAAAGACGGCGAATGGGAAATCACTTTAACTCCAGAGCAGGAAGAAGAGCTTTTGCGTTCATCTGTTCTCGATGGAGCCGCAAGCCGAATCAGACCAATTTTGATTACAACCCTCACAACCTTGCTCGGTGATATTCCAATGGCAGTTGCAAAGGGTGAAGGTTCGGAGCTGTACGCTTCTATGGGTCAGGCAATTGCGGGTGGACTCATAACCTCCACTCTCATCACTTTGATTTTAATTCCGGTAATGTATTATATGAGTGAAAATAGATTACATCATAAAAAATCCTTGCGAGCCATAGGCAAAGCAATCACTATTAAGAGAGGTTAACATGTATAAAACTTTTTTCAAAAAATTTGCAGGCATTCTTACACTCACTGCTTCACTTTTTTTTACCAGCTGCTATTCTGTTTTTAATGGTGGAACCGGCGGCATGATAGTTGATGCTGAAAGTACCTCTGTTCCAAAACGCGGAATTGCAAACGTTGATATTTATGCCTACACAGACTGCGGTACACGCGATTCAGATTTTGACAGTTGGGAAGAAGGAACTGTTTTTTCACCGTCAGATACATACTATGGTCATACAACTACAGATGCTGAAGGAAGCTTTGTAATTTCAAATATCGTATGGAAAGAAAATAAGCCGGACTTTGGAAAAGATGCAGACTACACAACAATCTATCTGATTTATTATCATGAAAATTATGGACTCACCAAAGACAGCACTGTAATTACTTCTGACAGCACAAATGACACAGTTTATGCCGAGCTTACCGCCATCAAAAAAACAACTCTTTTAACCATAAACATTTACGACGTCTCAACTGCAAACCTAAGCTCAGAAAATGTTCTGGTTTCCGTAAGCGTTCCGCAGACAACCGATACACTTACAACCGCAAAAGCAAAGGTTTACGAGCAGCTCATAACCGGAAACGGAACAATCAGCGTTAGTTATCCGCGCTGGAAAAATGCAGAAGCAAAAGCAAACGGAATTGAAAATACTCCGGAAATCAGCATTTACTATTATCAGAGCTCTGATACTCTTAGCTGGAAGGCCTGCAAAAACGACATCGCTGCAAACGATTATTCATTCTTACCAAATGGTTTTAAAATCAATAAGCAGATTACAAATACAGCCTACAGCATTTCGCTTTATGGAAAACATACGCTCATTAATTTTCCAACGGTAAACGGAATTTATGGAAACCCTGCAACTGCCGCAAATGACGGAGTAATTATCAGTATGAAGTCAAAAGATTCTGCAAACAACTTTACAATCGATCGCGGCGAAACCACAACTTACGCTGAAGCGCTTGGTACAACCAGCCAGCAGTCTCACGGAAACTTTCAGGGACTTGGTACCGGCTATTCCTGGTTTGATGATTCTTACACCGCAAAATACTCAACAACCGATATTCAGTTTTTTGCGAACGGTTCTGCATTAACTCCGGTAAAAACACTGCGCAGTGATGTTGCATCCTATAATTTTATATTGAACTAAGTTAGTCTGGAATAACAATGAACAAAAAAAATAAACTGAATCTATTTTTTATATTTCTCTTTTTCTCATTTTTCGAACTAAGTCTCTGGGCGCAAGAAGAAACAAGTATTGAATACTCACAAGCTGTCACCTCGTCTCAGCCAGACTTCAATCTTCATACTCTTCTTTCCGCAACAATGAACAACCATCCAGATCTTCTTAAGCTCGAAGAAGAATATCGCCGCAGTATTCTTGATGTAAAAGATGCCTGGTGGAGCATGAGCCCAACCGTAGACCTTCAGGCCAGCGGAACTTATATGGTAAAGCCGCCACTTGGAGCAATGTACATTAACTCAGATGAAATTATCAATTCAATTCAATGGAACGGCCAGCGCCCAAGAAACAGCGGACAGCGTATAAAGATTTACGATGGAATGGAAAAAACTCTCTACAACTTTGAACTTGCCCTAACTCAGCCGGTTTTTACCTGGGGAAAAATTGCAAACGCAATAAAGCTTTATACACAAATTTCACAAATCAAGCAAACCCAGATTTCTCAGCAAACGGTTCAGCTCGAAACTGAATTAAAAACCCGCCTTCTAAGTCTTTACTACATGAATAAAATTCTGACAATTCTTGATGAAGAATTAACTTACGCCGCACGCATGGTTGAGGTAAGCGAAATTGCAGAAACCACGGGAATGCTTTTACATCAGGAAGTTGTTGATAATAAGATTCAGGCAAAGGAACTGGAGTTTGCAAAGCAGGACGTAATTGAACAGTTTGCAGACCAGCTTCTGGAACTCGAACGCATTACAGGAATTCCAGACCTCACCTATGAAGACATAGATTTTTCTTTTGTTACCGCTCTTGAGAACTCTTTTGATATTTTATTACAGAAAGACCAGAAAGAACTTGAAGCCGAGATTCTTTCCGGCAATCAGTCTTCAATAAAAATGCTGACACAGCTTGAAGATGTAAGTAAAACAGCAGAAAAAATTGCCCGCGCTTCTGAAAACTGGAAGCCCGACATCGCACTTCAAATGAGCACAAGTTATTCAGGTTCACGAGTTCCACTTTTTGAACCAAACTGGCGGCGCAAGGATGATTACTCGCTTAATATTTCCATCGGAATCAAAACAACAATCTGGGACGGCGGTAAAAAAATCCGCGACATCTCCCGCAAAATGAGCGACGTCCAAACTGCCGAAATCAACAAACTTGACGCAACCTCTTCCATCAGCAAAACTTTTAATTCGCAATGGAATGCCGCCCAGGTCTGCACAATGAAAATTGAATATCAGGATTTAAAGATAGAATCAGCCGAATCAAAAATCAATCAGAAGCAGCAGATGTATGAATCCGGTTACGGTTCCGAAACAGATGTACTTTCAGCAAAGATTGAACGCTGTAATGCACAGATAGAAAAAGAAAAGCAGGCCCTCGCCCGCGCAACAGCCTGCCTTACAATTGATTTTTTACGTAAGTGATTAAGACAATTCCTTATGTCATCCTCCGGCTTGACCGGAGGATCTAATCTTGTACAAATTCGAGAAATTACTTCCTCTCACATAATTACATACAGGTGTATCCACCGTCAACCGGAAGAATAACCCCAGTAACATAGCTTGATGCAGGACTCGCAAGGAAGAGAGCTGCTGTATCAAGCTCGCCCTCATTACCATAACGGCTGAGCGGAATCATAGTCTGTGCATTCTGCTGGAAGAAATCCGAATCCAGAGTTTCCTTTGTGAGCGGACTATAGAAATATCCCGGACAGATTGCATTAACATTGATATTATATTTTCCCCATTCGCTTGCGAGACCACGAGTCATATTTACAACACCACCCTTTGCAGCATGATAAGGTGAACAAGGAGCAACCTTATTTCCTACCATTCCGTACATAGAAGCAATGTTAATGATGCGGCCATACTTTGCAGGAATCATTGCTTTTTTTGCAATAGCGCGAGCCATGCGGAATGAACCAAACATATCAATATTGATTTCGTTGTAGAACTGGTCATCTGTAATATCTTCTGCAGGAGCAACAGCACCAGTTCCGGCATTGTTGATAAGAATATCGATGCGGCCGAACTTTGCCATAATTTCATCGATTACAGCATTAACACGTTCTGTATCTGTAATATCACACTGAATGCCAATAGCTTCAACTTTGTATGTATCAGCAATCTCTTTAGCAACAGCGTCAATCAATTCCTTACGGCGGGCAATAGCAACAATCTTTGCTCCCTGATTAGCAAGAGCCTTAGCCATCTGAACTCCAAGACCTGTTGAACAGCCGGTTACAACTGCAACCTGTCCGTTTAAATCAAAATAATTCTTCATAAAAAACTCCATTTATTTTTTTAATACTTTTACAATTCAGATTATAGCAGATTTATCGTTTAATGGATAGTTAGTTGCAATTAACAAAGGAGGGCGGAGCCCCGCCCTACGCCTCAACCGCCTGCGGCGTTTTCGGCTACCCACCCAGCGGGAGTTCGCCACCCCCGCAACGCCCAACATCATCAACTTAAGGAACCTACTATTTAAAAAT
>CAMVDX010000042.1 GCA_947166355.1 uncultured Treponema sp. | reverse complement strand
AGAGCGGATGAAGGGAGTCGAACCCTCGTCATCAGCTTGGAAGGCTGAGATAATAAGCCGTTATATGACATCCGCAAGTGATGTAAATAATATATAAAATTATAAAACTTTCGTCAATACATAATAATCTTTTTTCTCAAAAAAAATATAAAATATTTCAAAACTTTTATCATCAATATTTTCAAGCTTTATTTTTTTATTCAAATCTTCAATATAAAGTGTGAGCGTTTTATACAATTCATTTAATAAATTTAAAATCCGCATTCCCATGATTTATAAAGGTCTGGATTTTGCATTTCTGGGGTTTGACATTTTCATAAAACCATCTGATGTCGCTTGCATAATCTGAGGCAACATATTCAGCATTGTAATTTAAAAATACTGTTTCACTTTTTCCTGAATCTGTTGTTCTCGAAATTGCACCATAAAATTTTACGATATCTTCAGTAAGCCGCACATATTTTCCATTTCCTTTTTCAGTCAAAAGCTCCTTCAAAAAATCCAGTTGAATCTTTTCTATAGAAAAATGCTCACATTCACAGCTCCCTGGAGTTTCACAGATTTTTTTATTCTTTTGATAAAACAATTCAAAAAATTTCGAAGGCTTAATTTTTAAAACTCTGCATACAGGATTAAACCAGCTCACAGCCCTACCCGCATTATAAAAATACGAACAGGAACCAGCAAGTCTTCTCGCTCTTTCCATATCATCCATAGAAAATAAATTTGTTTTTATCACATGATACGGAGGTTCTTTTTCATATTCCAATCCAAGATTATCTGCCCTTTCAAACAAATCAGTTCCAGGCAAAACAGACAAACAAAATATTTCAAGATTATTCGGAAGCATCGAAACTGCAAAGTCTACACCTTCACAAAAAGTCTTAAAACTTTCGCCTGGTAATCCGTAAATTAAATCAAGACCGAACGTTATTCCCTCTTCATTTAAAACAGAAAGACCGCGTATAAATTTCTTTTTATCAAAAGGTCTATTTACAAGTTCAAGAGTTTTTTCATTTGCACTCTGAAGTCCAATCTGCAAGGCACAAGGAATTTTTGTAAAAGCACGTGCCAGTTCCCTGTCAATAAATTCAGCGCGCGCTTCAAAATAATAAAACGTATCAGGAGTTTTTTCCGCAATCATTTTTAGCAGCTCAACAGCTCGTTTTTTATTTACATTGTAAGTCGGGTCTAACACAAAAACCTGCCGAACTTTCTTTTTTGCAAAAAGCTCAAGCTCTGCTTTAATCCGTTCCATAGGAAAAAGCCTTACAGTTTTTTCTCCCTTTGATTCATAACAATAAGCACATTTAAAAGGACATCCTCTTGCAAGCTCCCACAAAGCCCCTTCATATTCAAAAGGATCAATTATTCCGTCAAGATATGGAGAATGAATAACAGACAAATCCGGGGATTTAGAAATTATCACATTTTCATTTTGTAAAAGAAAATTATTTTCACTCTCCGTTTTCATTCCGATTATTTTTTTTATAAGCAGAGGAACCGAAACTTCTCCTTCACCACTGACCGTATAATCAAAGCCCTTATAAAAAGAAGGATGTGCCGTAATTTCCGGACCTCCCGCAATACAGACAAAACCTTTCTTCCTTAATTTTTCAGATACAGCTTCAAGGATTTCAACATTCCAAACAAAGCAGGAAAAACAAATAATAGACTTAATTTCTTTTTCATCGTTACCAGATATTTTGTAAGTCTCATCTAACAAACTTTCTGCAATATAATCGACCGCTCCATTTTTACTTTTCGGAAACTCCTTATCCTCAATACAAAATGCCTTAAGAGAAACCTCACACAAATCTTCAAGTCCATCACTATGCTTAATTGCCGTTGCAATGCAAGCCGCCCCTAACGGCAGAGCCTGAGGAGATTTTTCAATTAATAAAGTCGTACAGATTACAGGAATTTTCATAAATATTTTTTTTGTTTATTCTGGGCGTTACCGCCCGCTTCGCGGTCGGTCGCGCTTTACGGGGTTCCGCTTTCGCTCCATACTGCTGACGCAGTACCGCTTCGCGGCCCCTACAATCGCTAACGCATTTTTATTTTCCTTCCTTTACATATTTATCTAACTGAACATTTGCAAGATTCAATTTCTGAACAACGCAAGGCCCCGCAACACAGCCTCCAGCACAACTCATAACCTCAACAAGATTCCCATCACTTTCTTTAGGCTGAACTTTACCTGCCTGCACATCACCATAGTAACGAAGTTTTTTCATACCTTCCTTATCAAGTCCGTTAATCACGTCTAACTTTAAAATTGAAGGATCAGCAAGTCTGCATCGAACAGCCTCGGCAACACCACCACTTCTCGCAAAGTTACGTCCGCTTGCACTCGGTACATCAGCTTTTACAACAGGTTCAAGTTTACTAACCTCAATTCCCTTAGCCTCAAAAAAGGCCGACAATTCTTCTGCTGTAATTACATAATCAACAAACTCATCATCAAAGCCTTCGCGCCGTTTTGCAAGACATGGTCCCACAAAAACGGTAACGCAGGAAGGATCATCTTTTTTAGCAAGCTCAGCGGCATAGTGCATAGGACTTCTAGTTTCACTTACACAAGGATCAAGATCTGGTACATGAATATGAACAGCCCTCACATAAGCCGAACAGCAGCTCGTTGTCATCAGCTTATCACCACGCTTAATACGCTCAGTAAACTCAGCCGCTTCCCGCTCCGCCGTAATATCAGCACCAGCCGCAACTTCATAAACCGTAGTAAAACCAAGCTGTTCAAAACCGCGTTCCAGCTGCCCGGCAGAACATTTAAACTGCGAAGCAATCGAAGGCGCATACATAACGCTCACTTTACTTCCATTCATAATATGTTTAATTACATCAACAAGCTGACTCTTATCCATCATGGCGCCAAACGGACATTCAGTCATACATTTTCCACAATAGATACATTTATGAAAATCAATAACCTCGTGACCATCTTCACCTTTAGAAATAGCTCCTACAGGACAAGCCGCTTCACACGGAACTGTAATTTTAATGATTGCATGATATGGACAGTTCTGTTCACATAAGCCGCAGTGAATACATTTATCAGCATCAATATGAGCATGATGCACAATATGAATTGCTTTCTTCGGACAGTTCACCATACAAGGGCGTGCAAAGCATCCCTGACATGCATTGGTAACCATAAAGTTCTGTTTTACACATCCGTTACAGGCTTCGTGCAAAACAGTAATCATAGGCCAGGTCGGTTTTTCACGTTCCAGAGCCTCGCGTGCATAATCATCCAGATCATTAATATCATTATAATTTTCAACAGAAATTCCCATACGAGCCAGAAGTCTCATACGAAGTAATTCTCGGTCGTGGTAAATACAGCAGCCGATAGGCTGTGTACCAGAAGGTCTCATTTCAGTAGGAATTTTATTAATTTTTCGACTGTCGAGTTCACCCGCAAGCTGTAACTTTGCGATTCTTACAAGCAGTTCTCTTTTGACATTTGAAGCATTGTTATTGATATTCATATTTTTTATAATAACACTAATTTTTTATTTGCAAAACCAGTCAGATAGGTTTTATAATTATATAGTGTCATAAGTTAAAAACGTTTTTCAATTTTGTTTTTTAAGAGGAAAACTTATGCAGAATAGCTTAAACCTTCGTGCTGTAATTGAAGTAGACAAAGAAAAATGCTGCAACTGTCACCGCTGTATTTCAGTATGTCCTGTAAAACTTTGTAACGACGGATCAGGAGATTTCGTTACTCTCGACAACAATTTATGTATAGGCTGCGGAGCCTGTATTGATGCATGTACACATGGTGCCCGCCGCGGAATAGATGACCTTGAACAATTCTTAACTGATATAAAAAATAAAACACCTATCGTTGCAATTGTAGCGCCTGCTGTTGCCGTTAATTTCCGTGGACATGATCTGGAACTTAACGGCTGGCTCAAATCAATTGGCGTTCAGGCAATTTTTGATGTTTCTTTTGGTGCCGAGCTTACAACCAAAACTTATGTAGAACAGATTAAAAATGAAAATCCTGATTTAATTATTTCTCAGCCATGTCCTGCCCTCATTACTTTTATAGAAACTTACCGTCCAAGCCTCATAAAGTATCTTGCCAAGGGTGACAGTCCTATGGCTCATACTGTAGAATTTATCAGACACTTTTATCCTCAGTATGCAAAACATAAAATTGCAGTCATTTCTCCATGCTTTGCAAAACGTCGTGAGTTCGATGAAAACGGACGCGGTGACTATAACGTTACCATGAAAAATCTTTCTAAATATTTTGAAGATAACAATATAGATATAACCAAATATCCTAAAACTGAATACGATAATCCTACGGCAGAACGGGGAACCCTCTATTCAATTCCGGGCGGACTTATGCGTACAGCAGAACGCTTTGTTCCTGGAATCGGAATGCAGACAAGAAAGATTGAAGGTCACCCTGCCATTTTTGAATATCTCGCCTATCTTGACGAATCACTTAAATCTGGAAAAAGTCCTACCTTCTACAAACTCGTAGACTGTCTCAACTGTGAAAAAGGCTGTAACCGTGGTGGTGGTACAGTAAATCATAAGCTTTCACTTGATGAGCTTGAAAGTTATGTAGAAGAGCGAACTAAAAATCGCCGTGAAAAGTGGAATACACTTGATGCAAAAAATCAAAAAAAGGCTTTGAAAAAACTCAATGCAACAATTGATAAATACTGGAAGCCTGGCATTTATGAACGCAAATACACAGACAGAAGTTCAATACATGACACTCTTATAAAAGAACCGTCATCTGCAGAATTACAGGAAATTTTCAATCAGATGGGAAAGCATTCCAAAGATGATATGTATGACTGCGGCGCCTGCGGTTATGTTTCCTGCGAACAGATGGCAGTTGCAATATATAATAGAAAGAACAAGCCGGAAAACTGTCATCACTTTGTACTCAATAAGGCAAAAGAAAATCATACAGAACAGCTTTCTCAGGCAATCAAAGATATTACAGAAAAGAGTGTCGGGCTTTTACAGGGAACAAGAAGCAGCGTAGCTTCTCTAAACGAAGTTACAAACACAATGGCAGAAAATGTTGCAACTTCATCTTCTGCAATTGAACAGATGATTGGAACAATTTCTTCTATTAATCAGATTATCGAAAACAACTTTGCAATCGTAAATCAGCTTGAACAGGCTACGACTTCGGGAAGCAGCAGTATTTCTGAGGTTGCAGGTCTTATTGGAGAAATCGAAGCTGAATCTAAACACCTTGTAGAAATGAGCCGCGTAATCAGTCAGATTTCAAGTCAGACTAACCTGCTTGCGATGAATGCAGCAATTGAGGCGGCGCATGCGGGAGAATTCGGTGCGGGCTTCAGTGTTGTTGCAGATGAAATCCGTAAGCTTGCCGAAGACTCAGGAAATCAGGCTAAACAGATTGGTGAAGTCCTCAAGAAAATCAAGCAGATGGTTGATAACGTATATTCTAAGACCAGTTCCGTCAGAAATGATTTTGATTCCGTTGTAAGTCTTTCAGGAAAGGTAAAGGATCAGGAAACAGAAGTAAAGAATGCAATGACAGAACAAAGTCAGGGCAATGCACTTCTCTTGAGCAGTCTTGCAAAAATGAAGGATGAAACTGTTGCCGTAGAAAATGCCGCAGCCAAACTCCGTGATAATACAGAAGATGTAATCACATCTATTATGAATATCGGAAACGCCTGACAAAAAGCTGTAGCAAAAACTGTAGTCATGCTGAACCTTCGCAGCACAGCTGCTCGGAGACTCGCTAAAAACAGTCCACTGGACTGTTTTTACACTGCATAGCAGTGTCGCTCCCTATGTTTCAGCATCTTCAGTTTTATACTATTAACAAAAATCAAATAATAGAATATAATAAAAAAGATATATTAGGCGAAGATTTTTCTATCTGCTTAATAATTATTTTCAGTTTTAGAATTATTTATTTTTGAGGAGTAATAAATATGTCAAGAAAAATTACTATCATCGGTGCAGGACAGGTTGGTTCAACAGTTGCCTATGCTCTTACCTTGAAGCAGATTGCTTCAGAAATCGTCATCATCGATATTATCAAAGAAAAGGCTATGGGAGAGGCAATGGATATCCGTCAGGGTACACCTTTCATTGGTCCTGTTTATGTTCACGATGGTGATTACGAAGATGCAAAAGGTTCTGATATCGTTGTATTCACATCTGGTGTTGGACGCAAACCTGGTCAGTCTCGTCTTGACCTTACACAGACTAATGTTGATATCACTAAGTCTGTAATTCCTCAGATTACAAAGGCTGCTCCTAACGCACTTTACGTTATCGTAGCAAACCCTGTTGATATTTTGACTTATCAGTTTGTAAAAACTTCTGGCATTCCTGCTAACCGCATTTTCGGTACAGGTACAATGCTTGATACAGCCCGCTTCCGTGCACGCATTGCTGAAAACTACAAGGTAGCTCAGGAAAATGTTCACGGATATGTATTTGGTGAACACGGAGATTCTTCATTTGTTCCTTGGTCTCTTGCAAACATCGGTTCTATTCCAGTTGATGATTTTGCAAAATCATACCGCGGAGACAAACTCCCAGACTTTGACAAGAATGATGTTGAAGACTACATCAGAAAGTCAGGCGGAATTATCATCGCAGCAAAAAAGTGCACAAACTATGCAATCGGTGTAACTACAGCAACTCTCTGCGAAGCTTTGAACTATGACACAGATTCAGTTCTTACAATTTCTACAATGCTCGACGGCGAATATGGAATTAAAGATGTATGTCTTTCTATTCCTACTGTAATCGGCGGAAACGGAATTAAGGGACGCATTGAAGCTCCTCTTACAGACAAAGAAGTTGAATCTCTCCGCCACAGCGCAGACTGCCTCAAAGACGTAATCAAACAGGTAAACTTCTAATTTAATATGTGGTTTCGATACGGCTTTCAGCCTACTCAACCACCGGTGGTTGAGTGATGCGAAGCATCGTATCGAAACCACAATTATAAGGAAACACATTATGGAATACAAAATTGAACACGACTCAATGGGCGAAGTAAAAGTTCCTGCAGATAAATACTGGGGAGCACAGACAGAACGCAGCCACGAGAATTTTGAAATTGGTGTAGGCATTGAAACAATGCCACGTGAAATAACAAAGGCTTTCGGTTACCTCAAAAAGGCAGCCGCTATGGCTAACAATGCTCTCAAGCCAGAAAAGATGACTAAGGAAAAATTGAGTGCAATCAAAAAGGCCTGCGATGAAGTAATCGACGGAAAGCTCAACGACCACTTCCCTCTCGTTGTATGGCAGACAGGTTCTGGAACACAGAGCAATATGAATGCAAACGAAGTTATCGCTAACCGCGCTAACGAAATTGCAGGAAAGAAACTCTGTCATCCAAATGATGATATCAATATGAGTCAGTCTTCTAACGACACTTTCCCAACTGCACTCCACATTTCTGCAGTATATGCAATCGAAGACAAGCTTTTCCCTGCAATTGATACACTTGTTGCTACATTTGCAAAACTCGAAAAAGAAAACATGAAGATTGTAAAATCCGGCCGTACTCACCTTCAGGATGCTGTACCTATTTCTTTCGGTCAGGAAATCTCAGGCTGGAGAACATCTCTTGAGCGCGACAGAAAAATGCTCGAATCTTCACTTCCTTACCTCAAACAGCTTGCCCTCGGTGGTACTGCTGTAGGAACCGGTTTGAATGCTCCAAAAGGCTTTGACAAAAAGGTTGCAGAATGTGTAAGCGAACTCACAGGAAAGAAATTTGTAACTGCACCAAATAAATTCCATGCACTTACATCAAAAGACGAACTCGTATTTGCTCATGGGGCAATCAAGGCTCTTGCCGCAGATATGATGAAGATTGCAAATGACGTTCGCTGGCTCGCTTCTGGTCCTCGTGACGGTCTTGGAGAAATCCACATTCCTGAAAATGAACCGGGCTCTTCAATCATGCCTGGAAAAGTAAATCCTACACAGTGTGAAGCTGTTACTATGGTTGCTGTTCAGGTAATGGGTAACGATGCTGCAATCGGATTTGCTGCAAGTCAGGGTAACTTTGAATTAAATGTATTCATGCCGGTTATCGCATACAATTTTATCCAGTCTGCCCGCCTCCTCGCAGAAGCTATTCTCAGCTTTAATAAAAACTGTGCTGTAGGAATCAAGGCTAACAAGGATAAGATGCATCACAATCTTTACAACTCATTAATGCTCGTAACTGCATTAAATCCATATATCGGTTATGAAAATGCTGCAAAAACTGCACATAAGGCATTTGATGAAAACATCAGTCTTAAAGATGCCTGCGTAGGACTTGGTTTCCTCACAGCTGCAGAATTTGACAAGGTATTCAAACCAGAGGCAATGGCTTTCCCAAAAGCCTAAAATCGAAGAACCGTAAAAAACCGGGCTGCGCCAGCGGGCCGGTTTAGGTTCATCGAAAGAACGGCTCAGAGGCAAGCTGTGCTTGCCGACTTTCCGTTTTTTTAAGGAGATTACTCTGAACATTCACATTTCAATGAAACAGAAAATCCCCGTTTTAATTCTTATTGCTGCTTCTCTCATTCTTTTAGCAGTAATTACTCCTTCTTATTTACATAATAAAAAGCACGAATTCTCGAACAATCAGCTTGTTGCTTCTCACATTTACGGACTTATCGAAGGCAATATTGAACGCCCTATTGGAATTACAAGCGGTTTAAGCTCTGACGAATTTCTTATCCGCGCTCTTGACCAGGAAGTAAACACAAATGAAAAAGCCATGGAAGAAATGATGTCTTCTTTTCTTTCGGCTGTAAGAAATCAGTTTGGTTATGAATCAGTTTTTGTAGTTTCGGAAAATACCAAACGTTTTTACACTTCTACAGGAATTTATAAAACAGTAAATCCACAGTTAGATCCTTATGATAACTGGTATCCTATATTTTTAGACACCGCAGGAAAACTTCAGATAGAAACTGACCGCGACCAGCGTTTTGATTACCGCTGGAGCATTTTTGTACTCACCAGAATTATAAATGATGAAGGTAAAACTATAGGCGTATGCGGAATCGGTCTTCCATTAGACGACTGGCAGAAAATGCTTATGTCTGTTGAAAAAGAATATAAGGTAAAAATTAATCTGATAGATTCTCAGGGGCTGGTACAGATTGATACTGATTATAATAATATTCAGAACGCTTATATTTCAGACGCCCTTTCTGATGAAGCAACTGCTCAAGGTTTTACACACACAGAAAAAGGCCGTAATGGATTCAGAATTACCCGCTATCTTTCAAATCTCAACTGGTATCTTGTAGTTCAGGGAAGCAATCTTATTGAGGCTCAGCTACAAGCCGCTATTATAATTATTCTGATTAATATTTTTCTCATTTCGGCAATTATTTTACTTCTTCTGGAGCATAAAAAAGTTCTTCACCATGATCTGGTCAAGTCTTCGTTACCGGAAGATGAGCTTACGGGACTTCCGAATCGTAATTATATAAAAGAAGCTTATGGAGAACTCGGTGTTTTTAACACTACCCGCTACAAATCTCTTGCCGTTTTTGATATTGACCACTTTAAAATTGTAAATGACGGCCGAAATGGTGATGAAATAATTCTTGGTATTGTAGAACTCGCTAAAAAGACTCTTGATGAAAAAGGAATTATGTTCCGCTATTCCGGAGATGAATTTGTTTTATTTATTGAACTTCCTGCCTCTGAAGCAGAACAAAAATTCAAAAACTTCTGTAATGAAGCAAAAGAAAAATTTGACGTTACAATTTCAGTCGGAATTGTTGATGTTGATTTATCAGTATCAATCAAGACAAATTATTACCGTGCCGTACAGGCATGTTATGCTGTCAAAGAAGCAGGCGGAAATAACGTAGGAATAAGATGAAAAGAAAGACTCCTGATCTCTTAAAAAGGCAGACGATTTTATACATTGTTTCTACAATGTCTTTTGTATTCCTGACCTCCGCGCTCATAATATATTTTTATTTCAGTAATCTTGCCCGTGATAATCAGAATAAAACAATTTCTCTTGCAACAGAGAAAAAAATAATCGAATTAAATACATTTTTTAATTCTGCTGAAAATATAGTCAGAGAATTCCAGGCTTACATTCTTGGAACTTTAGATGAAGAAAAACTTCCAGTTGATTCTGAATACCAGACTCAATATATGGAAAACCTTACAAAGCTTATGTCTTCTCTGGCCATTTTTCAAAAGGGAGCAGTCGGTGCTTTTTTCAGATTGGAAAGCTCTAAATATGGTCCTACAGCCGGAATCTTTTTAACCGGTAGCTATCAAAAAAGCTTTGTAAGCATAAGAACTACAGATTTATCAAAATACTCACCGACCGACACAGAAAATGTCGGCTGGTATTATCTTCCAGTCTGGAAAAAAGGACCAGTCTGGACCTCTCCTTATAACAATGCAAACCTCGGACAAAAGATGATTTCTTATTGCATTCCGGTTTACAAAAATGACGAGCTTCTTGGCGTTGCAGGAATAGATTTGAATCTCGCAATTATTGAAGATATGGTAAACTCTCTTCAATTGGATAGTTCAAAAGGACTTTTACTTAGTGAAGAACAGAATCTTATTCATTTGAATACCCGTTATGAAGCTACAAAAGCTGTTGAACGCTCCGCCGAACTTTCCGTCATCCTCGAAAAATTCCAGAATCCTCAAAATCAGTCCCTTCAAAAATTTGTGTGGGAAGGAAAAACATATTTTGGAAGTCTTACAAAGCTCGACAACGGAATGACTTATATCACAGCTATATCCCAAAGCGAATTATTAAAAAATTTTTACGGTCAGATTGTCTTACTTGTCATTGCTTTATTTGTAATCAGTATTCTTACTGTAAATCTGATAGTTTTTATCTCAAAAAATATTATTACTCCGATCAAAATAGTAACCAAAACAACCAACAAACTTGCACGCGGAGAATTATTTGTAGACATTTCTTATAACTCAAACAATGAAATTGGAACTCTTGCAAATAACATCCGTCTTATGACAACTCAGCTCAAAGAATACATTGAATATATCAGTGAACAGACAAAAAAAGAGCGTGAAGCAAAAGAGGCTGCTCTTACAGAAAGTCAGATAAATGCCGCAGCATCTCAGGCAAAAAGTGCCTTCCTTGCAAATATGAGTCACGAAATCCGTACACCTATAAATGCAGTTCTTGGCATGAACGAAATGATTCTTCGTGAATCAACTGATAAAACAATTCTCGGATATTCAGCAAATATAAAAACAGCAGGTTCTAACCTCCTCTCCCTTGTAAATGATATCCTGGATTTTTCAAAAATCGAAGCCGGCAAAATGGAACTTCTTCCCGATAATTATGAGATTTCATCTTTAATAATCGATATACTTAATATGACCCGGGAACGAGCCCAGAACAAGGGGCTTAAATATGAACTCAAGGCTGCTTCCGAGCTTCCTAAAACACTTTTCGGCGACAGCATCCGCATTAAACAGTGCATTCTTAATCTTCTGACAAATGCAATCAAATATACAAAAGAAGGACAGATTTCTTTTTCTATTGATTATAAAAAAACTTCAGAAGACACTATCCTTCTCACTGTTCATGTAACAGATACCGGCTGCGGCATAAAACCCGAAGATATGGAAAAGCTTTTTGCACCTTTTGAACGCATAGAAGAAGGTAAAAACCGGACAATAGAAGGCAGCGGTCTTGGAATCAGTATTGTGCGCCGTCTCCTTGATATGATGGGAAGCCGTCTCCTCGTACAAAGCACTTACGGTAAAGGCTCAGACTTTTCTTTTTCAATTGAACAGAAGGTGATTGACTGGACAGCTTCCGGAAATCTGAACAAAGCCTACGAAGAAAATGTTATTCAGATGGCAGCTTATAAAGAAAAGCTGCACGCTCCTCGCGCACATCTTTTATTCGTCGACGATACTTCAATGAATCTTGATGTAATTAAAGGCCTTTTAAAGAACACCGGCATAAAAATTGACACTGCCCTCAGCGGAAAGGAAGCACTCGAAGCCGTTAAAAATAATCTATATGACATTCTGTTTATTGACCACCGCATGCCAGAGATGGATGGAATTGAAACGCTCCATGCTATGAAAGCAATGTCAGACAATAAATGTATAGGAAAGCCTTGCATTGCTCTTACCGCAAATGCCATAAGCGGTGTTAAAAAAATGTACCTTAATGAAGGCTTTGATGATTATCTTTCCAAACCGGTAAATCCCGCAAAGCTTGAGGAAATGATTAGAAATTACCTTCCGCCAGAATATATAGAAGATTCTTCGGAAGATTCACCCGAGGACAATTCTAAAAACGATGATAGCTCCAGTAATTATTCAGAATTTTTGTTAAAAATGAATAAAATTGAAGAGCTTGATGTTGATTCGGCTCTTAAAAACTGCGGCTCTGAAGAATTACTTTCTTCTATTATAAATCAATATCATTCTTCTATAAATCAAAAAGCAGCAGAGCTTCAGCAGGCCTTTGAAGCGGAAGACTGGAATAATTACGGCATAAAAATTCACGCACTTAAGAGTACTTCTCGTTTGATTGGTGCAATAAAGCTTTCAGAAATGGCAGAACATTTAGAAGAGTGTGCAAATAATAATACAGTAAATGAGATTCAAAAAGAACATAAAAATCTTATGGACTATTTTCTAAGCTTCAGGAATATTCTTGAACCACTTTTACAAGAATCAGTTGATGAAAAGGATAAGCCTGAAATCTCAAAAGAAGACCTTTCAAAAAAAATGAAACAAATTCTTGAATGCGCAGATGCCTTTGATTTAGACGGTCTTGACGAGCTTATAAAAGAACTAAAATCGGTAAAACTCCCCCTTGATTTTTCAGAAATTTTTGATAAAATCCGAATTAATGTAGAAAATGTTGATTTTAAAGAAGTACGAAAATTAGTAACTGAATGGAGCAACATATAATGTCTAATGAGCTTTATATCATCGGAGACCAGTCTCGTATGGTAGTAAAAAATCTTATTCTACAGCTGGTAAGGACAGACTGCCGCATAAACGTATTACCGCCACTGATTGGAGAAATCGACAAATTACCAGACGCTCCTATTCAGCTTCTTGTTCTTCTTTCTGATGATATTGAATTTTTAGTTGTTAGAAGAATCGCAGTTTTACAAAAACAATTTAATTATACCCTCTGCTTTATAGGCCGTATTTCAAATTTATCAATAGAAGATAACAATTTTTTTAATAAAATTCAGGCCATTAAGCTTGAATCTTATACTGTTGATGTTGAAAAGCTTCTTAAGCTGATGAATCAATACAGCAATAACAAAAAACGCATTCTCGTTGTAGATGATGAACCTATTCTTCTCCGAAGTATAAAACTCTGGCTTGATAATGAGTATGACTTAATTCTGGTCAATTCCGGAGAAACAGCACTACAATTTCTTGAAACACATATTGTAGACCTTGTCCTGCTTGATTATAGAATGCCTATGATGGATGGCCCTGAAGTACTTGCTGCAATAAGGAATAATATAAAACTTAAAAATCTTCCTGTAATTTTCCTTACTGCAAACAATGACAGACAAAGTGTAATTACGGCCATGCAATTTAAGCCAGACGGTTACATACTCAAAAGCAAGTCCCCTGAAGAAATAAAAGCCGCAGTTGTTGACTTCTTTAAAAAACAGAATCCATAAAGGGTAATACGTCATTGAAAAGAAATAGTTCATTGTGAGGTATTACGTCATTGCGAGCAGAGCGAAGCAATCCATTAAATAGATTGCTTCGTCGTTTCACTCCTTGCAATGACAAGTACTGGCAGTCAGACCACTCGCAATGCCTTGGCAATCTGTTAAATCCACACAATTTAATCTTCACAAAATCTAAAAAAGAGAGTATAATTTTTGGATAATTAGGGGAAAAATCGTTTAACATTTTTTCTTTAGTTTCTATAAATGTATATATTTATATGGGAGCAAGTATGACATATTCTTATTTTCCAGGCTGTACGCTGAAAAACAAGGCTATTGACCTTGATGTTTATGCGCGCAAGTCTGCGGAAGCGTTAGGATTCACACTTGAAGAAATTCCTGAATGGC
>CAMVDX010000041.1 GCA_947166355.1 uncultured Treponema sp. | reverse complement strand
GCCCCGCTCCCTCGCGCCAAGATTACGTAAATCTTTTATAATGCGGAAGCCCTGGTACCACCTACGGCTCGCAACGACCGCGAGGAAAAAGACGCCAGCCATTTTCAGCGAGAATTACTGCCAGGAAAATGAGGGTACAGCCGGCAAACATCTTCAATGTGAACACTTCGTGTAGAATCAGGGTGCTGAAGAGAATTCCGAAAACTGACTCAAAACTTAAAAACAGAGATGCAATTGATGACTGTACATATTTAAGACCTATATTCTGCAGGCTAAAGCCTACCATTGAACTTAAAAGGCCCAGGTAAAGCATAGAAACTACTACTCTACCGGTAAATGCAGTTGTCGTCGGGAAAGCACCGTCGAAAAAGGGTGCTGTCAGCCAGCCTGCAAGGGCACAGAAAATAAACTGCAGCAGGGTCAAAAAAAGCGGATCTCCGCCGGCACGATTATATTTTTCTGTATAAATAATATGCAGCGCAAAAAGAACTCCGCAAATCAGCGTGAGTAAATCACCAATATTAAGCCCCTTATCTCCCGAACCAAGAGCAAGCAGACCTATTCCCGTAAGTGACATAACGGCTGCAATAAAAACATAAAAGCGCGGGCGCTTCTTAAAAAGCAGCCAGGTTAATAGCGGAATCATAATTACATAAAAGGTTGTAAGGAAGGCGTTTTTACCGGCAGTTGTGTAGTCGCAGCCGATAGTTTGTGTTACATAGGCAAGAAACAAAAAAAGGCCTGTAAGTGCTCCATGGCGGATATATTCCCAGGAAATCAGCTTCCACTTTTTGATAAAAATCAGGGACATTACAAAGGCTGCAATCGTATAACGATATGCAACCATATACATAGCACCGATATAATCAAGGCTGTCTTTTACAATAACAAAGGAAAAGCCCCAGATAGTAGCCGCAAGGAGCAGCCCCGTACTGGCGGCAATTGAAGTAATTTTTGAATTCATACAATGTGTATACTAAAAAAAAATACCCCGGTCAAGCCGGGGGAATATGGTGATATGGATTGCTTCGCTACGCTCGCAATGACAGAAATCGTCATTGCGAGGAGCCCGACAGGGCGACGTGGCAATCTAAATTTCCGAGGAAACAATTTGTGTATGCAGATTCTCGAGAAGATTTGCGGCATCCTGTAACTTGTGGGCAGTATTATTTACTGTACCCGTAGAATTAGTGAAGTTTTCAATTCCCGAAGAAATCTGACGTACAGTTGCTACAATCTGATCGAAGGCTGTAGACTGCTGGTTAATAATTTCCTTAATCTGATTTGCAGATTCAACCGTAATTTCTGAAGAACTCTGAATGTCGCTGAACTTTTCCTTAAGTTTTTCCGAAAGCTCAAGACCCTCGCGGATTCTTTCAGTTCCAGACTCAGAAGTAATAATCAGGTTATCGGAAGAATGCTGGATTTCTGCAATCTGCTTTTTAATCTGGTCAACGGAATTTGTAATACCCGCAGCAAGGCGGCGAACCTCATTAGCAACAATATGAAAGTTCTTTCCGCTGCCACCCGCACTGGAAGCTTCAAGCTCTGCGTTAAAGGCAATGATTCGTGTCTGGTCAGCAATATCATTAATGATTTTTACAATTTCCCAGATGCCGCTGATTTTTTCACCAAGCTCGCGGATACCGTTAATTGTCGCAACGTTTGCATCCGTAATTTCCGACATCTTATCAAGATTAGACTGGAGTGTTTCAAAACCTACATTTACATTCTTTTCAGTTCCCTCGGCAACCGTAGTTACATCAGCAATCTTATCTACAATAGTACGAGTCTGACGGTCTGTATCTTCCATGGTCGCAAGAATCTCTTTTACACCGGTAGACTGTTCAAGAGAAGTTGATGAAGTAGACTGCGCAATTGAACTAAGATCATTAATAGGCTCAATCATCGTAGTTCCAATTTCATGAATCTCATTCAAAATAGAACGGAAGAGCAATACAATCTGATTAATTAAATAGATATTATAAGAAACATCAGATTCAAAATCAGTTGGAACAAGATCAACGGTAAAAATATCATTTCTGATAATATGCTGCATGGCGGTCTGAAGCTTATCGCACGCAGACTGAATACCGTGAAGGAAAGAATAAACAGAAACTGAGCTGACTAAAACATTGATTAAAAGAACAATTCCAATACGCGAAAGCTGAACCTTGCGAAGCCCTGTACCATGATCTCCTGATGGAAGGAAGCCCACGATTTGAGATGGAATATTGTTGTAATAATATACATAGAAAAGCAGAGCAGCAATAATAGTTCCCCAGATAACAGGTACAATACAATAAAGAACAAACGTCTTAGAGTAAGATACACCGTACACAGTTTTTCTGTTGAGGATCTTTAAATCAATTCCCTGATCTACAAGCTTACGGGCATATTCATTACAGATTGTCTTTGAATTTGCAATTGCAAGAAGACCTGCCACATAAGAACCAAGAAAACAGCTTAATAGACTTACCGCATTTATACTCGGATTAATCGAATAAAAATAATGATAACCAGAAGCAAGAAGAATTGAACAGATACCAAAGTAAGTACACGCTTCTATGGCCTTCTTTTTTGGGAGCTTATGAATTGCGAGAAAAAGCTTTGTACGCTCATCTACAGTAAACTCCTCTGTTTCCCATCTTTCAATTTCCTTAGAGACTTTACCCATAAGAAAATGATTTGTAATTGCGGATAAAACAAACTGCGCAAAAAGAACTCCGCCAATTACCGTGAGAATAAGAGGATAATGTGTTGAAAACTTCAGATTCAAAATGAACACGGTATACATAAGAAGCACAATACCGCAGGCAACATCAGGAAGATGACTTGCCCTGAACAACCTTCTCTCTAATGATAAATAATTTGTCTGCTGTTTCATTACTGTACCTCTTTTGTCATTGATTCAACTATTGCATCAACTTCTGCCTGTGCATTCTCTGTTTCTTTAGTATAGTCATCAGTATTTTCCGGCTGAAGATTTTTTAAGTTAGTAGAAATAAGACATAGATTCTGTGCAGAATCGCTGATCTTTTGTGTTGAGCTTGAGAATGTATCTGCCGCTGCCGTAATCTGACGCAGAGTAACTACAATCTGTGCAAAAGAAGCGGTCTGCTGATCAATAATTGTCTTGATATCTTCGGAAGCATAATCCATTGTTTCTGAAGAATGCTGAAGAGCCTCAAAACGGTCATTCAAATCATTTATAATTTTTGTTCCATCAAGAATCTTGTTACTTCCGTTCTGAGAAGAAGCAAGCAGCACATCAGAAGAATGCTGAATCTCAATAATTCTGTTTCGGATTTCGTTTGTAGACTGAATTGTATTATTTGTAAGACGGCGGATTTCATTTGCTACAAGCGCAAAGTTTTCACCAACCTCACCGGCACTGGAAGCTTCAATTTCCGCATTAAAGGCAATCAGGTTTGTCTGATCCGCAATTCCATTAATAATTCGTGCAATCTCATAAATGCCGGTAATCTTTTCTGTAAGCTTTTTAATTCCTTCTACAGTTACATCATTTGCGGCTTTAATTTCATCAAGCTTCTGCATGTTCTGCTTTAAAATTCCAAAGCCGTCTACAATATTTTCTGTAGTCTTCTTTGCAACAAGAGAAACCTCACCGATTTTTTCCGCAATATTTTTTGAAAGATTATCTGTTTCTTCCATTGCAGAAAGAAGTTCTTTTACTCCTGAATTCTGTTCCAGCGAAGTAACTGCAGTCTCTCGTGAGATTACAGAAAGCTCATTGCTAGACTCAACTACAGACATACTTATATTCTGGCTTTCTTTAAGAATCTTCTGAAGAATCGAAATAATTGTGTTTATAAGATAAACATTGTACATAAACTCATTTGAAAGGTCTGTCTTTTCAGGCTTTACTTTATAAAGGTTATCTCTGTTTATGCCTTCCATAAGATTGCGCATACCGTTTATTGACTTCATCATACGGTCAAATGCTAAATACGCAAAAAAGATATATAATCCGGTTCCAACACCAGACAATAAAAACAAACGAGGGAATACAAGACCTGCCGTCATATAAGAAGCATATGACCGCCATGCCAGAAGGAATATGAGGCCAGCGGTTATAAGGATCGGCACAAAAAGATGACAAATTGCAATTTCTGTTGAGCTAGCTCCAAAAAAATGTACTCGCTCTATCTCAGATTTTGAAACACCTTTTTCAACAATTTTATAGGCATGAGATGAACAGATTTTCTTAATTCTCAAACTAAGTGATATAACCGCAGCCACAAAAGCGCCGAAATAAATCATTGCCACCATAAAAATTACAGATTCCATATCAATATTTCCAACTTTGGCAAGGAGAAAAAGCCAGACGCCAGTATGAAGCAGGTAAATAATAAAGACCGCAACAGCAATAGCGTTTGGTAATCCCATAATCTGCTTCATCAGCTTGGTACGCTCTTTTTCCGTTGTTTCATAAAGATAAAAAGAAGCAAGATCTTCGGAAATAGATTGAGTAATCTGTCCTATTGCTATTCTAAGAATTATTAAATGCAAGACTACACAAATCAGAATTCCACTTACAATCGAAAACAGAAGCTTGTCTACAGGAATTTTTGCAATCATCATACAATAAAAGATTGCAAGGCATTCCAGAATTATAATAGAAATTGATTGCCATCTGACGAGTTCTCTGGTAAACAAGACCTCTTCCCGGACATCTTTCTTACCCAGCCCGATTTTTTCTTTAATATTCATATACACCTCTTTTTATTTAGATGTCAGCGCAATTGCGCCATCCCAGTTTTCAGGTTTATTAACTGCAAATTCATCGCAGCGTTCCAGCATAAGTCTTGCAGCCTTATTCTGTGGCAGCACTTCAACTGCCTTTTCAAAATATGGAATTGCAAGATTAAAGGCTCCTTCGTTATACGACTTAAAGCCTTTTTCATACGCTTCTGTAAATTCCGGCGGCAAAGGATGCTCGTCTACCCGGTAAATAAATACAGCTTCTTTTTTACCCTTTACCTTCACAGAATCCAGAAGCAGGAGATTAATATTCTCTTCAGAATCTTCCAGTTCATCGCGTACCGCCTCCGAAATAATTACCTTAGCTCCATAAAGCTTTGTAAGTCCTTCCAAACGGGATGCAAGGTTTACCGTATCACCGATTACAGTGTAACTGGTCTTATCCGCACTACCAATCTGGCCTACAATTACGTCTCCATAATGGATACCAATTCCAATATCCAGCTTTACATCTTCCGGAAGCTTAAGCTGATTATGAGGAATTGTATCCAGTTGGGAGTACATTTCAATTGCGGCCTGTACGGCACGCTTTGCATTATCGTTATAACTGATTGGCGCACCAAAGAGAACCATTATTGCGTCCCCGATAAACTTATCTACGGTTCCGCCATATTTCTTTACCACTTCCACCATGCGTGTAAAATATGTATTCAGAAAATTTACGACGTCTTCCGGCTTGTTTATTTCGCTTATGCTGGTAAAGCTTCGGATATCACACATAAGGATTACAACACTTCGTTTTTCATTATTGTTCTGAAGCTGCTGGTCTCCGTCGGAATTTACGAAGTCATTAATAACCTCTTCCGGAACGAACTTTGAAAAGGCACTTCGAAGCTTTGTTTCCTGCTCAGTAAGCTCGGATCGCACAAGAGCCTCCTGCAGAAGATTTGCAAGAGCGGGAGTTATAAAATCAATTGTTGACTGAACCTTATAATTAAAGATCTGATTTTTAGTTGAAGTCAGATGAAGGGTTCCAACAAAATCCTTTTCATTCTTTATTGTAAAAGCTCTGTACGATTCAAACTTTGCATTCTGAGGTCTCGAAAGCAGAACGTTTTCTATCACCTTTTCTTCATAAGTAATAGTATGATTTTTCTTTACCTGCTTTTCATATTCCGTCTTACAGATATTCCAGAAATCATCGCCAACATCCGCTTCAAAATATTCTGTTCCGGAAATATAAACTTTGGCCGGCTGACTGTCCAGAATCAGGGCAATTCCATCATAAGGACAGGCAGTATAAATCAATCTGAATATCTGCTCTACAAGATAATCTAGTTCTCTGACAAAACTGTAAAGCTGAATTATATTTTGTGTCATATTCAGGAAAAAGTCGCTTTTATCCATTGCATTTACAAGCCAGGATACAAGCATCTGCTCTTCTGTCTTTTCAGACTTTGCCAGAAACTGTTCCGCATCAACATACTCTTTTCCTATAAGCTCTTCTGCCGTAGAAACGAGAGTATCTATATTATCCTCTGAAATAAGAACAACGCGGTTTGCTTCCCTTGCTGTAGTCCAGAAATCAAAAATAGAATCATCAGTCGACATCAGAATATATGGAATTGAATTATTGTCTGAACCAGATTTTAAGATTTTACAAAGCTCAATTCCATTAATTGCAGGCAGATCTTTTTCCGCAATTATTAAAGCAGGAGGATTTGATATTATTGTCTTTATCAAAGATAAGCCGTCTTTAAAAACCTTTGTTTCGAATCCCTTTTTATCAAGAGCGGAAGAAAGAATTTTTGTGAGAACCTTAGAGTCTGCTGCCAGATAAACGAGAGTTTTTTCTTTTTTACTCATTAAGAAGCTCCTTTACCTTTGCCGTAAGATTTTCACGCTCAAAGTCTGACTTAACAATATATCCCTGAGCACCCAGATCCTTTGCTTTTTCCAGAGTGTCTTTCTCAAATACAGATGAAACCATAATAACCGGAATATCTTTAAGCTCTTCTTTGTGACGCATATTATGAAGAAGTACAAAACCGTCCATGCGAGGCATTCTGACATCAGTAACAACAAGGTCAAACTGATGCTGTTTCATTTTTTCAAGAGCTTCAATTCCATCTACCGCAGTTGCTACATTGTAGTTTTCTGCTTCAAGAATAATCTGTTCAATATGGCGAGTTGTATGAGAATCATCGACAACAAGAATTGAATGAATTTTCGGAGCTTTCTTTACTTCAAGATTCTTAATATCGTAAACGTTTACAACCCTGAAACGTCGCATTGTATCCGGAATATTAAGAACCGGAATAATGCTGTAGTTTTCATCAAATACAACTCCCTGCAGGGCATTAAAATCTTTAAGGAGCGGAGGAACCGGTTTAATTACGACTGTTCCATAATGAAGAATTGAATCTACCATAACACCAATCTTCCGGTTGAGGTATTCAAGAATTACAACTGAAATCTCAGGCTTAGTATTTGCCTGCTTTTTGGAATTTTGATTTATGATATCAAAGTCGTAAACCGGAATCAGTTCGTTATGCACATTGATTACAGGACAATGCTGCATCTGCACAAAATCAGCTTTTGTAACTGTAAGAATTTCTCTGATGTAATGTGAAAGAATAAGGTAGGAATTATCAGAAACCGAAACAAAAAGTCCATCCTGTGTTGCAAGCGAAGCCGGAAGTGAAAGCTCAAAAGTAGTTCCCTTATTAAGCTCTGAATAAACTGTAATCTTTCCTTTAAGTTTGTCCATTTCGGTGCGTACAACATCAAGTCCTATACCGCGGCCGGAAAGCTCGCTCTGCTCCTCCTTCGTAGAAAAGCCTGAATAAAAAATAAACTGGAGAAGATCTGTTTCATCGGCAGTACGAATATCTGCTTCACGCTCCGGAAAGAGCTGAAGTGCCTTTTCACGGATTTTTTCATAATCAATTCCGTGACCATCATCTTTTACTGTAACAAAGATTCTGTTTGAAACCTGATTTACAGAAACAGAAATTGTTCCTTTTGCAGGCTTACCAAATTTCTTGCGTTCTTCCGGAGATTCAATTCCATGATCAATTGCGTTACGTACCAGGTGAATTAAAACTGCCGGCAGCTTTTCCAGAATAAATTTATCGATTGTAATTTCTGACTGAGGAATATCAAAGTCTATATTCTTTCCGGTCTTAAGAGCTTCCGCAACGATTGAGCGCTTGATAGGACGCAGAATCATATCAAAAGGAAGCATACGCAGAGAGATGATATTTTTCTGAATATCTACACTCTGACTTTCCAGTACAGAAATATTTTCCGAAAGCTCCTGAAAGGCCTGGAACTCCGTCATTCCGCTTTTTTGATTCAGAATATCTATTTCTTTTTTAAGCTTAATCTGACGCATTATAAGCTTATCGAGCAGCTGCAGAATTGAATCAATCTGGGAAACCTGAACCTTGATTGTCTGAGAATCATGGAAAAATTCAGCATTTTCATCCTGAACATTAGCAGCGTCTTCGATCCCTGATTCCTGATTTTTTTCAGCAGAAAAGTCAGCGTTAAAATCATCATCCTCAAGAGCAAGGTCTACATTTTTTATAACTTCTTCGTACTGCTCAAAGCTTCCATCGCCACCGTCTTCAATCGAATCTATAACCTTATGAAGAACGGCATTTACAGACATTAACAGCTGAATAATTTTATTCGGGATTTCTGTCTGATTGTTCTGAATATTCTTAAAAACAGTTTCAAGCTGATTGATAACCTTTTCTATCTGCGAATATTCCATCATACGGGAAGAACCTTTTAAGGTGTGCAGAAGGCGGAGAATTTCCTTAAGAAAACCTGTATTGCGGGTTTTCTTTGCCGCCTGAATAGCAATATCGTCAAGAGAATCCAGAATCTCGCGAGCCTCAGAAATATAATCTGACTTAAATAAGTTTTTATCAATATTCATTTACTGTCCTCCTCCCATTGAAAAAGTGTTACACAGTGAGAATATATATGAAGGACTAAAAGAGTCCAGGGTAAAATCGTAAGGATTGTTATTACCAAAATCAGAAATAATTTTACTGCATTTTGAAAAGCAGCTTTGAGCGGGTCCGATTTTTCCAAGGTCCCGGAGCACCATTCCATGATAAAAGAAGGCTGGCCAGAAATCTTTGCAGGCACTTTCCGCACTTGTAAAAAAAGCTTCTGCCTCTGCCCTGTTGTCTGCATGATACTCAACATAGCCCTGCATAAAGTAAGAATACTTTTTTGCATCTGCACCCGAAATTGATTTTGCCATAGCACGGGCCTTTTCAAAGTCGCCGCGGTTTATTTCCAGACAGATATCTTCATAAATCTGTTTTGCGTCAAAATCTTTTCCCGCAGATATTGCGTCCAGAGCAGTTTTTGCTTTTCTAAGCTTTTCGCTCTGCTCTGAAAATTTCTGCACTTTTACTTTTTGAACTTCCTGCCGGAGCGTTTCATTTTTGCGTTTCTTTTCATTTTCGCTCATACGGCGGTTTGCCTCAGCAGTAAGCCTCATAGTATTTGCGGCAGCATTATCCTTTACAAAATAATAAACTCCACCGTTGTTGGTTTTATAGATATTTTTAGGAATAACCCTCTCATCCATTGAACCTACTTCGTTCATTGAAAAGAAAAGAAGGCCGTCACTCTTAAGCCGTTCGGTAACCTTTGAGGTAACGGCAGCGCGGGTTTCCTTATCAAAATAAATAAAGACATTGCGCATAAAAAGAATATCTACATTCTCATAGAAAGGCAGCTTACTGAGAGGATCCTTCAACAGATTAAACTTAAAAACATGAATACGGTATAAAAAATCGCGGTTGAAAACTATTTCATTTTCTGTTCTCGTTGAATAAGGCTCTAAAAGCTGATGATATTTTTGTCCATCCGGGCGCAGAGAGAAAGTTGAATAATGACCGCTCTTAAGAACCTCCAGAACATTATCATCAATATCAGAAGCATAGAGCGTAAGATTAACATTCATAGAAAGGGCAAGTGCCATAAGCGAAACTGCCTCTTCTCCGGTAGCGCAGCAGCAGGTCCAGATTGTAAGATTCTTGCCCATGTATTTTGGAAAGACCTCTTTTTTCAAAAAATCAAACTGAAGCTCTTCACGGAAAAAGTAAGTTTCATTTACGGTGATCAGATTTATAACTTCATCAAACTCAGGAGTATGCGGAGTAAGACTGCGGCAGTAATCGACAGGAAGCATTCCTTTAGCAGCGGCTTTTTTCTCAAGATGTGTAATAAGATCCTGATGCTGAGACACAGCAATATTAATGCCGGAATATTCGAGAATTTTTGATTTTACAAGTTCAATCAGTTCGTTCATAAAATCTCTTATACTCCGTTATTTTCTTTCCTTTCCGGTGAGGCTCCAGAGACGTTCTGGAATTTGCTTAAGCGGGAGCACTTCACAAGAACCACCCATTTCATATGCAACCTTTGGCATTCCATAAATAACAGATGATTCTTTGTCCTGAGTAATTGTGTATGCTCCAAGCTGTTTAAGCTGAAGGCACTCTTTTGCGCCGTCTGCACCCATTCCGGTAAGCACTACCGCAATGCAGTTTTTTCCGAAAACCTTTGCCGCACTTTCAAACATTTTTGCAACAGCGGGACGTAAAAAATTAACCGGTTCATCATGATTCAGCACAATGCGGATATCATCATCCGGATACTCAAAGAAGGTTACATGAACATCTGAAGGAGCAAAATAAACATGTCCCGGCTGAGGTTTTAAATTATTTTCAGCAAGATGTACCGGTACAGAAGCTTCTGCTTCCAGCCAGCTGATAAGGTTTTTATCAAAAAAAGAATCTATATGCTGTGTGATAATAATTGGCAGCGGAAAATTACGCCCGATTCCTTTTAGGAATTCAAGCAGGGCCCCTGGACCTCCTGTAGAAACACCTACAAGGACCGCCTTAAATTTCCGGTCAGAAAACCCCTCCGGAACTTCTTTGAGCGGCTGCGTTATGCTTCCGTCTTCCTGAATATAAACATAATTTGCAGTCGAGTGCTTGTCTAAAAATTCAGAGCTTTTAATATCAAGAAGAAGCTGCTCGAGATAAGAAGAATATTCATTAATTTTCTGTTCAGAAAAATTTATAAACTCCGGCATTTCCTGAAAGTGAACTTTCTTTGAAAAATAATAAATATTTTCACCGGCCGGATAATAAACTATTGAAGGAGTTGTTGCTGAATGAGAATACTCTGACAGAGTGCTGTTTCTGACAGAATTAAAAAGCATTGTATCTGAAATTATTATATCAGGCTTCAGGCGGGCTTCTTCTGATTTCATTGAATCATATCCAGCCGCTTCGCCAAGCCATTCGAGTTTTTTAGATTTAAAAATGATTTCCTTTAATACAGAACGAATAACTGCAGACGAGGATGCAACAAAAACCCGGATCATAGTTCCTCCAGAAGAGTATTGTTTTGATAATCAACGAGTCTCTTTACATCAAGAAGAATTCTCATTCTGTTATTTTCGAAGGCACAGGCCAGAAAACCAAACTGCTTAAAGCCCTCAGAATAATAATCCGAAATCAAGCGAAAATCTTTAAGAGGCACATTACAAACCTTACATTCCTGGGAGGTAATTACAGACAGGAAATTATTATTTTCGTCCTTTAAAACTATAAGTGTTTTTACATGAGTCGGACGCGGATACTGACTGAAGCCCGCCGCAATATCATCAAAATCAAAAACGCAGGAATTGTCGGTATGCATAAAGCCTACCTGAACGTCTTTTACACCAACGGCAGACTGCACATATTCATTAGGAATAAGAAAATCAATTCGAGAATAGGAAATGCAAATGAAGGTATCAGGCTGCTGCAATTTCTTTTCCTACTTTTTCAATGATTGCCTGAAGATTCATAACAAAGACCTCTTCTCCATCAACCTTTAGAGTTCCGTCATAAAATTCTGAAAGTTCAGATTCATTAAAATGAACGATGTCTTTTTCTGAAGCCGTAAAGAAGTCTTTTACATCCGTAATTCTTAAACAACTGTGACTTTCGTCATTCAAAACAATAAACAAAAGTGATTTTGGAGCATCGTACCCCTCAAGGGTAGCCGGATTGATTACGACGTACGGGTCGCCATAACGATTTAAGATGCCATCGATATAAGCAGGCACAAAAGGAAGAGGAAAGACTGTAGCGTCTCTGAGAATCTCCTTTACTGTTTCAGCAGGAATTGCAAATCGTTTTTCTCCGATTGTAAAAATCAGCCAGATTGATTTATTTTTTTTCTGCTCTTTTACTTCTTTTTCAGAGCTTGCATTTTTTATGAGTGATATAATCTCTTCTGCCATAATATTACAATTATACAGTACAAAATGAAGAATCAGCAAGAAAAAAAGATACCCCGGTCAAGCCCGGGGTAATATGGTAATATGTATTGCTTCGCTACGCTCGCAATGACGGAACTTTGCCGTACCACTCGTCATTGCGAGGCACGCACAGTCAAGTCCCTCGTCATTGCGAGGAGCCTGACAGGGCGACGTGGCAATCTACTTTACTTCGACACGCTTAAGGTGCCAGATGTCGCGAACATAATCTTCGATTGTACGGTCGCTTGAGAACTTGCCTGCGTTGGCAATGTTTTTCAATGCCATCTTAGCCCAGCCCTTCTTATCCTGATAAGCCTCGGCAATGCGCTCGCGGGCCTTGCAGTAAGAATCGAAGTCTGCCAGAACGTAGTAAACATCCGGGCGCTGACCTTCTACACCGTAAATCAAAGAGTCGTGAAGCTCCTTGAAAAGCTGATGGGTCGGGTCATAAGTTCCGTCAACCAGCTGCTCAACAACCTTTGCAAGAGCAGGATTGCGGTCCAGATATTCCTGTGGATTATAAGAGTGCTCTGCTTCCATCTTCTTGATTTCTTCTGTAAGAAGACCGAATACAAAGCCGTTTTCTTTTCCGGCCTCTTCGAAAATCTCGATGTTAGCACCGTCCATTGTACCGAGGGTCAAAGCACCGTTGAGCATAAACTTCATGTTTGAAGTTCCAGATGCCTCGAGACCTGCCGTAGAAATCTGCTCTGAAACATCTGCTGCCGGGAAGATTTTTTCTGCGACAGAAACGCGGTAGTTTTCTACGAATACAACACGAATCTTTCCGCGAACGCGGCGGTCGTTGTTGATGCGCTCTGCAACAGTATTAATCAATTTGATGATTGATTTTGCACGGCGGTAACCGGAAGCTGCCTTTGCACCAAAAATAAAGGTGCGTGCAGGCGGGTTATAGTTTGGATCATCTACAAGGCGGTTGTAAAGGTACATTACGTGGAGGATGTTCAAAAGCTGGCGCTTGTACTCGTGAAGACGCTTAACCTGAACATCAAAAATACTTTCAGGGTCGAGGAACTCATTCTGTGCGTGCTTGAGGTAGTCCGCAAGAGCTACCTTATTTTCTGTCTTAATACGGATAAGCTCGTCGATTGAGGCTTCGTCGTCGAGGAACTTTTCCAGCCCCTTAAGCTTTGAAAGATCCTTTTCCCAGCCGTGACCAATGCGGTCTGTAATAAACTTTGAAAGCTTAGGGTTTGCGTTGAGCAGCCAGCGGCGCTGTGTAATACCGTTTGTCTTATTATTGAACTTCTGTGGGTAAAGAGCATACCAGTCTTTAAGCTCGGCAGTTTTCAAAAGCTCTGTGTGGAGCTCTGCAACACCGTTTACGCTGAAGCAGGCGTGAATTGCCATCCATGCCATGTAAACCATGTTGTTATGGATGATTGCCATGTGCTCGTGCTTGTAGTAGTCGTTAGGGAACTTCTGGCGAAGCTCAATTACAAGGCGGCGGTTGATTTCTTCAACAATCTGATATACACGTGGTAAAAGTCCCTGGAAGATTTCGATTGGCCACTTCTCAAGAGCCTCAGCAAGAATTGTGTGGTTTGTATAAGCGAATGTATGAGTTACTACATCCCAGGCTTCATCCCAGCTTACATTGTATTCATCAATCAAAATGCGCATAAGCTCAGGAATTGCAACTACCGGGTGAGTGTCATTAAGCTGAATTACGTGAAGGTCTGCAAACTTAGAGAAGTCTGTTCCGTGGTCTGCAACGTAGTGACGAACCAGGTCCTGCAAAGAAGCCGAGCTAAAGAAGTACTGCTGCTTGAGGCGAAGAGCCTTTCCGCTAGGGCCGTTGTCGTTAGGATACAAAACGCGGCTGATGTTTTCTGCGCTGTTCTGGCGCTCTACGGCACGGTTATAATCCATGCTGTTGAAAAGCTGAAGGTCAAACCCGTTTGGTGACGAAGCCTGCCACAAACGCAAAGTATTTACAGTCTTTGTATCAAAACCGATGATTGGCATATCGTAAGGAGTAGCTGTAACTTCCTCTGCATTTTCAATGAAGAAGCGTGGCTGTCCGTCCGGAGTTTTTCCGTAAGCGATATTTCCACCAAACTTTACAGTAACTGCAAGGTCGCTTCTCTTGATTTCCCAAGGGTCGCGGTGCTGCAGCCAGTTATCAGGATATTCAACCTGATA
>CAMVDX010000040.1 GCA_947166355.1 uncultured Treponema sp. | reverse complement strand
ACTCGTTAAGAAGGCAGGAAAGGAAAAGCTTCCTTTGAACCCTCTTGATGTAACTTTGGACAATGCAGAAGCAATCGAAGCTGAAGCAACTCCACTTCTTAAAGAAGCCTGCTTCAAAGACAGCAAGATCAGCCGTGGTAAGGCTATTTCTCAGGTTCAGAGAGACCTGGCTGCAAAATATGCTGAACAGCTTGCAGACCCGATTCAGGCTAAGCTTTTCTGTGCTTTGATGGATGACATTCAGTACAAGCTTCTCCGCAAGTCTATTCTTGACGAAGGCGTTCGTGTTGACGGACGTAAGGTTGACGAAATCCGTCCAATCACTTGTGAAGTAAATGTATTGCCAACTCCACATGGATCGGCACTTTTCACTCGTGGTGAAACACAGTCTCTCGCTGTATGTACACTTGGTACTGCAATGGACGAACAGTCTTATGATGATATCGATGGAGACCGCTCAGAGCACTTCATCCTTCACTATAACTTCCCACCATACTCAGTTGGTGAAACAGGTAAGCTTACAACAGGCCGCCGCGAAATTGGTCACGGAAACCTTGCCCGCCGCTCACTTGCTGCAATGGTTCCAAGCCGCGAAGAGTTCCCATACACAATCCGCGTAGTTTCTGAAATCATGGAATCTAACGGTTCTTCATCTCAGGCTTCTACTTGTGGTGGTACACTCTGTATGCTCGCTGCCGGTGTTCCAATGAAAAAAATGGTAGCAGGTATTGCTATGGGTCTTATTACAGAACCAGAGGGAGACAATCCTTATGGCCGCTATAAGATTTTGAGCGATATCCTTGGAGAAGAAGACCACCTTGGTGATATGGACTTTAAGGTAGCCGGAACAAAAGACGGTATTACAGGCTTCCAGATGGATATTAAGATTGCCGGTGTAACAACTGAAATCATGAAGAAGGCTATGGAACAGGCTCGTCAGGGTCGTCTCCACATCCTCTCAATCATGGAGAAGTGCATCGACAAGCCGGCTCCACTTGCTAAGAACGCTCCACAGATTCTCACAATGAAGATTCCTGTAGACAAGATTGGCGCTCTCATTGGACCTGGCGGAAAGAATGTTAAGGCTCTCTGTGCTCAGTATGATGTAACAATCAACACTGAAGATGACGGAACTGTAACAATCTACTCTAAGAACGGTTTGAACGCTGAGGCTGCTAAGAAGGCTGTTAAGGGCATTACAGAAGATCCTGAGGTTGGAACAATCTACCAGGGTACTGTAAAGCGCATTATGGACTTTGGTGCCTTTGTAGAAATCCTTCCTGGAAAAGAAGGACTCTGCCACATTTCAAAGCTTTCAAAACAGCGCGTAAACAAGGTAACAGACGTTCTTACAGAAGGTCAGGTAATTCCTGTTAAGCTGCTCGAAGTAGACAAGCAGGGCCGCCTCAACTTGAGCTACATCGACGCTTTGGAATCCTAAAATCGAAAATCCGTTAAAAAAAGTTGTACGACAGTGCAACTTTTTAGGATTATCGAAACAGGGGGAGAAATAATTGATGTGGATTGCTTCGTCACTGCGTTCTTCGCAATGACGGGGAGTCGTTAATTGTAAACGAATGGTGGTGGTTGAGCCTGTCGAAACTACCACCATTTTTTATAGGAGGAATTATTTATGGGAAAAACTAGTAACCGTGGTTTGGGCGCTCTGTTTATCAGAATAGCTTTGGCTGCTTATTTTATTATCACCGGCCTTTGTATGCTTGGAGTGGGTGGTTCTGTAAAAGCAAGTCAGGCTGGGGCTGCTGTTTACGAAATTTTCAACGGTGACCTTGCAAAAATCATTGCAATTGTTGTTGCGATTGTAATTCTGATTGGCGGCATTTGCGTTGCAATTACAATTTTCCGAGATCTTGGAAACTTTGATAATACGGCAATGCTTATTCTCACAGTTCTGTGGATTATAATTGCAGTAGTTGCAGATGTTTTTACCAGCTCCTTTGGTGTAAGCAAGCTCGACGGCAACGCAATGTTCTGGATTTTGAACGTAGCAAAAGATTTGCTGATTATCGGCGGACTTTTGTCTATCAGATAATGCCTATACTCAGAGGCAAGCTAGCTTGCCAACCAAAGCGGTACCCGGGCTTCTCTGTGCTCTGCGGCACCGCTTTTTTTTATCAATATATTCTGTTAGAATAGAAGAATGAATGTTGTGAATATAAAATGTCTTGCTTCGAAAGGAGCCGTTATTCCTGAATATAAAACCAGCGGCGCGGCTGGCGCAGACCTTTGTGCCCTGCTTGAAAGTCCGCTTACAATTCCTGCGGGGGCTTCTGCTCTTGTTCCAACCGGCCTTTTTTTTGAAATTCCGGAAGGTTATGAGATTCAGGTTCGCCCTCGTTCAGGGCTTGCCGCAAAAAATGGAGTTACAGTTTTAAATACCCCTGGTACAATCGACAGCGACTATCGCGGAGAAATCAAGGTAATCCTTATAAATCTTGGAACAGCTGACTTCACTATAAACAGCGGCGACCGCATTGCACAGATGATTGTTGCTCCTGTAACTCAGGCAAGCTTTACAATTACCGACAGCCTTAATGAAACAGAGCGTGGTTCAGGTGGTTTTGGTTCAACAGGACTTTCTGATTCTGGAGCTTCAGGAAGAAAATGACTTTTCAGGTAAAATTAAAAAATCTTTTTAAGAAATTCAAACGCCTCAGAACTGTCAGACTCATTCAATACTGGATAGATACTTTTCAAATCAAAGTGCTGAAAAAAGGCACTCTCAAAGATCATATTCTTATTAAATATCTGTTCAAGGATTTGTTCCTGTATTTCCTTGTTTCATTTTTCTTCTTCTTTATGATTTTCTTTGTAAATCAGATTCTGCTTACTGTAGAAGATCTGCTTTCAAAGTCTGCGCCTTTTACGGACGTAATGCGGATTATGTTTTACAGTCTGCCTTTTATTATTGCTCAGTCTGCGCCCTTTGCAACACTTGTCGGTTTTTTGATGAGCCTTGGCGGAATGATGAGCAGTAATGAGATTCTGATTTTCCGTGCGGCAGGCTTTTCTTTTTTGAGAATTCTGGTTCCGGTAGCTTTGCTGGGACTTTTTATTTCAATAGGTTCTTTTTTCGTAAACGATTATCTGCTTCCGCTTGGAACTATCAAATACAACGAGCTTATGCGAAAAATCATGAACTCTACGCCGACGATTGAACTGGAATCGAACAGTGTTAAAAAAATGGATTCGGCTAGTATTGTAATTGGCGAGGTTAATGGGAACTCTGTTTCAGATGTAATCATCTTTGATTCTAAAGATATGAAAGACCGTATAATTGTTGCCGGTGATTCTGTACTTCAAGGCGCTAAAGAAGAAGGCGTATTAATGCAGTTTGATATGAATGATGCGGTTGTAGTTTCTATTGATGCAACAAGTATTGAAGATTACGATGTTTTAAAATCCAAAAAAACTGTCATGAATGTTTTTGATTCTACTCTTTTGGGTAATTATGCGCGTTCCGCACGTGAAATGACAACTTATGATTTAACCCGCACAATTCGGGATATGAAGGCTGAAAAAACTGATAATCCTGCTACGCTTAAAAAAATCAATTTATGGGTTATGGAATGGCATAAGAAATTTGCAATTCCGTTTGGTTCAATCTTTTTTGCTTTTCTGGCTTTTTCAATTGCCTTTTTGTTTGGTAAGCATAACGGTCAGATGATTGGTCTTTTTCTTGGTCTTGTTGTTTGTGTTTTTTACTGGGCGGTTCAGATTATTGGTCAGCTTATGGTTCAAAAAGTTGGAATGAATGCCTTCTGGTGTATCTGGATTCCAAACTTTATTGTTGGACTTTTTGGTCTGGTTTTCCTGTTACAGCTGCTTAGAAAGTAGGGGAATAAAATGAAGCTTGTTTTTTATCTTTTTAAAAAAGTAATTCCTCTTTTTCTTGGTGCCATGCTTTTCTTTGCGCTTGTTCTTAATCTTGTGGATTTGTTTATGAACATTGCAACATATCTTCAGAATAACTGTTCCGTAAAAGAAATATTGTTAGTTATGGCTTACTATGTTCCAAAAACTGTCTGGTATGCGGTTCCGGTTGCAATTCTTTTTTCGACTTCTTATGTTCTGAGTGATATGTATGCTACAAACGAGATTCAGGCTCTGCTTGCCTCTGGGGTTTCTCTTTTCAGATTTACAGTGCCTCTTCTTATTGTTAGTCTTGTTATGGCATTTGGACTTTTCTTTTTTGAGAATCAATTTGTTGTACAGACTTATGAGAAAAAAACAAAACTTCAGGATACTCTTCTTCAAAAAACTTCAAATGAGAATAATGCAAATGTAATAGTAATTTCTGAAAATGGCAGAGTTATTTATAAGGCCGAAAGATATTTTGAAGCACAAAAAAGAATTCGTTACTGTTATTTTGTTTTTCGTGATGATCAAAAAAATCTTCAGGCAATTATTTATTGTAATCAGGCACACTGGAATATGGAGCTTGGCCGCTGGGAGGTTGAAGGTGCTGTTCAATACGAGCCTGTGGATAATACTCTTAAAATAACTCCGCTTTCTCAGGAGTATATTTCCAAGCTTACAGAGTCTTATGAGATTTTCCGCAAAACAAGTGTTGACGTTCAATCTGTAAATGCAGAAGAAGCAAAGGCATATATTAATCATCTTAAAAAAGCCGGTCTTCCGTATAACGAAGAGCTTTCGGAATATTATAAAAAATTTGCATTTCCGTTTATTGTATTTATTGTTGTTTTCCTTTCGATTGGACTTACAGGAAAAACCCGTAAAAATGTTCTTCTTATTAGTCTTGCTTCCTGTATTGCGGCTTCGGTTCTTTTTTACGTTACGATGATGGTTACAATGGTTCTTGCAAAGCACGGTTATATTTCTGCATTTGCCGGTGCATGGTCGCCGGTAATTTTCTTTACAATGGTAAGTATTGTTCTGCTGCGTTTTGCCCGAACATAATGAATTGTTTTATGCGGCTCGATAATGAAAATAGAGCTGGAGGTTTTTGATGAGTGAAGTTTTAAAGATTTTTGATATAAAACATACTGCTGCCGGAAGTAAGGCGAGAACGGGAACTTTACATCTTCCGCATGGTGATGTGAGAACTCCGGTTTTTATGCCTGTTGGAACTAATGCCACAGTAAAGGCAATGCCAAAGGATTTTCTTGAAGAAATTGATTTTGATATTATCCTTGCAAATACCTATCATCTTTTTTTGAGACCTGGGCCTGATTTAATACAGGAAGCAGGCGGGCTCCACGGTTTTTCTCAGTGGAAGAAAAATTTTCTAACAGATTCTGGAGGCTTTCAGGTTTTTTCTTTGAGTAAGCTCCGAAAAATTACAGATGAAGGTGTTCGTTTTCAAAGTCATATAGATGGCAGCTACCACATGTTTACTCCTGAAAGTGTTGTTCAGACCCAGACGAAATTTAATTCTGATATCCAGATGCAGCTTGATGTATGCTCTGGTTGGGGAGTGGAACGAAAAGAAGCGGAGAAGGCTTTGCGAATCACAAGCGACTGGCTGCTGCGTGCAAAAGGTGAGTGGGAAAAACAGAGAGAAGCTGGCTATAAAGGAATTATTTTTCCGATTGTTCAGGGAAACTTTTTTGAAGACCTGCGACAGAAGTCTGCTGAATTTGTGAGCTCACTTGAAATGCCTGGAATTGCAATCGGTGGTCTTAGCGTTGGCGAACCGCCGGAAGAATTTACAAAGTTCCTGAATCATACGGTGCAGTATCTGCCAGAAGATAAGCCTAAATACGTAATGGGAATCGGAACTCCCGAATACATTCTTGATGCAGTGCAGGCTGGAATTGATATGTTTGACTGCGTATTGCCAACCCGAAATGCCCGCAACGGCTCTTATTTTACACGGCGGGGAATGCTCAGCATAAAGCAGGAGCGCTGGACGCATGATTTTGGACCGGTTGATTCTGAATGTAACTGTAAAGTTTGCCGCACTTATTCCCGAAGTTATTTAAGACACCTTTTTAAGGAACAGGAAATATTGAGCAGTATTCTTGCAAGCTATCATAATCTATATTTCTTGAATAATATGCTCAAAGAGATTCGTGCGGCAATTGATGAAGATAGATTCGAAGAATACCGTAAAGAGTTTCTGGAAAAGTTCCATCAGGGGGTGTGATGATTTTAATGGATTGCTTTGCCTGCGGCCCACAGTGACGAAAAGACCGAGTTCTTCGCCTTCGACTCGCAATGACGCATGGGGAGAGTTCTCCGTCATTGCGAGGAGCGCAGCGACGAAGCAATCCATTTGAAGGAGTTTTATGAAAAGATTTTTGCTTTTATTATGTCTGATATTTTCTTTCTCATTATACGCGCAGAGTGCTGATGAAGAAGTAAAAGCTTCAAAGGGAGGAATATCAGAAATCCCGAATGCTAAGCGTCCTATGCCAATAGATAAAGAAAAAGCCGAAAAGGCAGCAGAAAAGGACGAGTCCGAAAAAGATTATGAAGAAAAATCAAATACTATAAAATACGGAATTCCTTCTGAGATCTCAACGCTCATCGACGAGCTCATAAAAAATGATGATCCCCGTTTTACTGAAGAAATTTACGATGTTTTTCAGGTTTCCAGAAACTATATAATCAAAGAAAAAATTCTTAAATATTTTACGAAACTTGAAGACCCTTGTATAGAAGATTTTGCTGTAGAAACCTTAAATGACCCGTATGAAGAAAAGGGCGACTTAGTTAAAGCCTGCTTCCAGTATATTTCGGCCGTAAAGACAAAAGAAGCTGTGCCGGCAGTTCTCTCTTTGATTGAATCAGAAAACGATACATATTTTAATGATGCAATTGCCACGATTGGAGAAATAGGCGGGCCATCAGAAGCTATGTTTCTGGTTGAATATCTTGAACGTGATGATTTGAGTGATGCACAACGCCAGACTCTTATGCGTACCTGCGGAAAAATGCATGCTGTTCAGACCTGGGACAAAATGGTTGAGATTGCCGAAGATGAAGATGAAAATCTTTATGTTCGTATGTATGCGGCAGAATCTCTCGGTCTTATGGAAAAGAAGGAGTCTGTTCCGGTGCTCACCGGTTTGTTTACAGAAAATGATCCGAACCTCCGTCAGTATGTTATTAAAGGATTGTCTCATTTTCCTGATGTTGTTGAAGCTAAGGAAACAATTATGCAGGGAATCCGTGATGAGCATTGGCGTGTTCGACAGGAAGCAATAAAAACTGCTGAAGAAATAAAGCTGACAGATTCAATTCCATATCTGATTTACCGTGCTCAAAATGACAGCGAAAAGGTTGTTAAGGAAGAAGCGTATAATTCAATTGCCGCCCTCAATACGACAGAAGGAAATGATTTTCTTGTTGCACAGCTTGGAGAAAAAAAACTTGGTGATGCTACAAAAAAGAAAATTGTAGAGGTGCTTCTTAAGGAAGGTAATGCGGGTGAAGCAGAAATTCTTGCTCTGGCAGAAGAGTGCCTCAAGGATGATAAAAGAAAAGATCTTCGTTATGCAATTGGAAAAGAACTTGCCAAGTACGAAAACTCGGCTTATGATGATATATGTGTTAAATATCTGAGTTCAAAGGATTCTACAACTCAAAGTCTTGGACTAGATATTTATAAAACCAACAAATTTTCATCGGCAGTTCCTGTAATGCGTTCTATTTACGAAGATAAAAAAGCTAATTCTGGAGTAAAGAACAGAATTAAAAAGCTGCTTTCAATAGACGATGAAGGAGATGTGAAATAAGGCAGGTTTAATGGAGTGGTCTAAAAAGAGAAAAGAACTTCCTGATTATATCAAGAGGAAAAATTATCATATGGCCCTGTTCATTAGTTTCGCAATAGGTTTTGAAGGGCTTGTGATGATTTTCATAGCTCTCAAGGATTCTAATCTTCCTGTTATAATTTCTACTGTTCTTTATTCGTCACTCATGTTTATAACTTTCTTTCACATTCTGATTACCAAAAAATTACGATTTTTTTATGTTTCCGGCTGCTTAATGGTTATTGCCCTTACAGTGTGGTTTTTATACAGCGGAGGTACCAAAGGCTTCGGTATTATCTGGCTGCTTGTTATTCCGCTTTTTACGATTTACCTCATGCCATATAGGGGCTTTATTTTATTAAATACCATAGTTTTGATTTTGTTTGTGCTTGCAATGTGGGGACCTTTTATTTCTAAAGGACTTGTATATCCTTTTTCAAATGTATTCAGAACCAGGCTTCCCCTTGTTTATCTTTTTGAATATATATTTGCCTTTTTTCTTAAGCATAGAATTAATCAGACAGAGCATGAACTTGTAGAACAGAAAGATTTGCTTTCTAAGGAAATTAATCAGGCTGCTCTGATTCAAAAGACTTTTTACAAACAGAAGTGTACGGCTTTTAATGGCTGGGAAGTTGCTTATATGTGTCTTCCTATGGCCGGCGTTACCGGAGACCTTTATGATATCTATTCGGAAAAGGAAACTGATGCGGCTGCGGGAGAAAAAGGCAGGCTCAAAGGTCTTGGTCTTTATGATATTTCAGGGCACGGAATTTCTTCCGGAATTATAACACTTCTTGCAAAGAATCTTATAAGCCAGGAATTTTATGAAAATGAAAAGCTTGGTATTGTTGATATGATGAATAAAATCAACGACCGCGTTATTGTTGAAAAAGGTGATATTGAAAACTATATAACCGGAATCCTTGTCAGGGTTAGAAATCCTGAATCAGATAATAGTGCTGAGCTTGAGTTTGTAAATGCCGGTCACCAGGCGCCGATCTTATATCATAAAAAAACTGATTCTCTGGAGATTTTGAAAAACTCTGCAGATTCTCGTGGAGCAATTGGACTTAGTGCCATAAAGTCTAACTATATTGAAAAGAAGATTCACATGGAAGCCGGGGATCAGCTTATTCTTTATACAGATGGAATAACAGATTGTGTTGGTCCAAATAAAAAAGAGCTTACGCTGCAGGGCTTTGCAGATATCCTTATTGAAAATATATCTAAGCCGGTTGAGCAGCAGGTTCAGGATATCCTGACGCAGGTTTCTGCCTTTAAGGCAGAAGAACCTGCAAAAGATGATATGACCCTTTTGATTATGCGTTATACAGGGAATTGACCAAAGCCAGAGCCTTATTGATTGCCGAGGTTTCTTCTTTTGACCATTCAACCTTTTCTTCTACAAGTGTTTCAAGACTTGAGTGACTTTCCATAAGAGCAGTAGAAAAGCCTCTGGAAACCTTGAACCAGTAGCTGCCGTTTCCGTTATTGTAAAGTGTTATAAAACCGTATTCGCGGCCTTTCTGCTTAGCTATTGCAGTTCGGAGAATAAATGCAAGCGAGTCTACAAGCTGTTCTTTTTGAATCGGATCGTTGATGTCTACATTCATGTGACGGTTCCATTTTTTTTCAGGAAGAGGACGCAGGTCTAGCGACTTTGCGATTTCAAAAATCAAAGATAATTTTTCGCCGTTTAACATTGAGCCCTGATCCATTGTGATTACAGAGCCACGGAGCTGGCCGGCATTGTTCAGCTTGTTTTTGTTTTTTTCAAGTTTAAGGGCTTCAAGCAGCTGTTCCAGTGGAAGAAGGGCTGTTTTCTTTCCTTTGATTTTTTTTGTAGGGAAGATAAAGCCGCCGAGGGAAAGAGAATCGTCTGGAGCTGCTTCGTCGAGACCTGTGGCAGCGGCAATGGCTGCGGCTTTTTTTGCTTTCTTTCCGTTTTTTCTCTGTTCTTCTGCCTCCTGTCGGCGAAGAGCTTTAGCCGTGCGGTTTTTCTCCTGTTCAAGCATACGAGCTTCTCTTGAAGAATCCTTTGCTTTTTTACATGCCATAAGGCGTTCAAACAAATCTGGGTTAATGGTGTCTAACATCGGGCGGGTTAGAGGAGAAACACTAGACGCATAAATGCGGCTGGTACGTATAATTTCTCCAGCTACAATAAAGACCGGATCTTTTTTGAACATAACACTGCCCGGGTGAATACAGATGTGGTCGGCAGTAAGACTTCGGTAGCTTTCGCGGCCTGTTCTTATGCAGACAAACTGAATCATTCCGGCTGCAATACAGCAAAGATAATCCTGAACACTGCCTTTTCCTTCAACAACAGGAATGCCCATTTTTTCACTTACAATTTCTATGAGCTGTTCATTAATGTTTTCGATTTCTGCCATTACACGTTCATCAAGATAATTTTTCTTGCAGAATTTTTCGCGGTTGTCTGTGTCTTTAAATGCCTTGAGAATATTAAGGTAAGTACAAAAATCTCCCTGAATATCCTGGAAGCGGTGATGGGCCTTGCGGGCTTCCATTTCTTCATTTGGTGGAAGTACGAAAGGAGAGTTTGCGCTGAGGAAGGAAGCGGCAATAAGTGCCTTATCAAGAACATCCGGAAATCGCATAATTGCTTCTACAATAATGCGGCTGATGCGCGGCTCCAGCGGGAACTTAACCATCATCTGGCCGATTGCAGAAAGAGTGTTGTCTTCTTCCAATGCGCCGAGAATGTGGAGAGTATCAACCGCTCCGATAATTCCTTCGCGGCCAGGATTTGCTATAAAATCAAAGTCGTAGAAATCTGTAATACCAAGTTCACTCATGCGGAGAACTACTTCGCTGAGGTCTGTTCGGTAAATCTCTTCTGTTGTATATTCCGGGCGGAGTTCAAAGTCCTTGCGGCTGTAAAGGCGGTAGCAGGTGCCCGGCTGAGTTCGGCCTGCGCGACCCTTTCGCTGATTGCAGGATGCGCGCGATACGGGAGACTCTATGAGGCTTGAAGTGTAGGTACGCGGGCTGTAAAAGTTCAGCTTACAGAGTCCTGAATCAATAACTGTTGTAACATCACTTATGGTTACCGAGGTCTCAGCAATATTCGTAGAAATTACAACCTTGCGTTTTCCTTCAGGTGCTTTTTCAAAAACACGCTCCTGTTCCTCTTTTGGAAGACGGCCGTAAAGCGGCAGAATATGAAGACGGCGACCAATTGGAGAGTAGTAAAGTTTATCCATACAGTCCTTAATGATTTTTTCACCAGGAAGGAAGATGAGGATAGCTCCGTCTTCGTCGTTGTCGAGAACGCGGTCTACAGTATTGTAAATCTTTGTAAGAATCTGGTCGCAGCCGGAATCAGTTGTTGTTGTAGAGCCGCCAGGAACAGGATCATAAACAAGGGCAACCGGGAAGGTAACTGTGTCAATTGAAACAATTGGTGCATTGTCAAAATATTCGCTGAAAACCTGGGTGTTCATTGTTGCAGAACTTACGATTACGCGGAAGTCGCTGCGTTCCCGGAGAACTCTTTTTACAAGGCCGAGCACAAAGTCAATGTTGAGACTTCGTTCGTGGGCTTCATCAATCATAAGTACGCTGTATTTGGAAAGCCATGGATCCAGCTTCATTTCCTGAAGTAGGATTCCATCTGTCATGATTTTTATGCGGGTATCTTGATTTGTATAATCTTCAAAGCGCATCTTATAGCCGACGAGTCCCGGGTAAGTTGTGCCTAACTGTTTTGAAATGAATTCACTTACGCTGAGAGCTGCAATGCGGCGGGGCTGTGTAACACCAATCATTCCGCTTGTTGCATAACCTGCTTCATACAGAATAACTGGAATCTGTGTTGTTTTTCCAGAGCCGGTAGGGCTTTCAACTATTACTACCTGATTGTTTTCAAGGCAGTCTAAGATTTTCTGTTTTTGTGCGTAAACTGGAAGTGACTTATAGTCGATTTGTTTTATTGCCATTCTATTAAATCCTTTGTTGCTTCTTTATTGATTTTTATGCGGCGTTCAATATATTTTGCCCAGTTTGTGCGGGGAACGTCGTAAAGATATTTTACAAAACTCTGATTGAGAGGTTTTATAACATACTCATTTGCAGTGTTTATGTAGGTGGTTATAAAATAAGGCTCACATTTTTTTATTCTGGTTGAGCCGTCATTTTCTTTATGAAGAGTTACTATGTAAAAAAGTCCGTCGCCGGTGTTGTCACGTTCACCAGTCGGATTTTTAGAAGTGAGCTCTGGTTTAGTGCGCTGGCCAGAAATTGTATTTCCGTTGGCGTACATGATAAGCTTGTCACGGCCTGTCTTTGTGTCTACTACGATTTTGCGGTCTTTAATAATGTGTGCGTGGTTAGCCCAGACTACATCAGCTCCAGCCTCGAGTAAATCCATATAATACTGATTCTGTTTTTCTGTGATGTTGCGGGTGTATTCAGGTTCGCTGGTATGAACAGAGATTATAAAAAGATCGCAGGGGTGTGCAGTGCGGAATTCCTTTACATATTTGATGAAGTCTTTGCGGGATTCTTCATCCGGTTTTATGAAGTTGATGTAGTCTGATGCGTCCGGGCGGTTTAAAAGCTCTGTGATTGGAAGAAAGAGAAACTTCCATCCATTACTTTCAAAATAGTTGTAGGTGAGGGCAGAAAGTTTTGAATCAGCTGCCTGCTTTGTGCCTGAAAAATAAATATCGTTTCCGAATGTTTCTTTTGTGTATTCAGTGATTGCCTGAGTTGTTTTTATGGTTTCCAGAATGCCGTTTTTGTACTGGTCGTTTGTGTGATTGTTGCAGAGTGAAAAAACGTCAAAGCCTGCGTCTACTGCTGCCTGAACGTATTTTTGTGTCATGTTAAAATTCGGGTAAGAGCTGGCTGAGCGGGTCGTGTCAATCGGGGCTTCTATGTTAGCGAAGGCTAAGTCTGCGTCTGAAATTACATCGCGTACATCACGCCAGATTTTTTCGTAGGTGGTGATATAGTAATTTACCGAATGTGCCATTATATCACCGGCGAATAAAAGTGTAATTGTGTCTGAGTCATGATTAATGTGTTGTAGCTGAGGTTCAGGTTCGGGCGCCTGTATTAATGGAACTTCTTCTGCGGGCTCGTTTATGATTTCTGATGTTGTACCGCAGGAAAAAAATAAGATGGAGCTGGAAAGAAAAAATAAAAATGATACGTGATGAAATTTTAAATTCACTTATTCTCCATATAAATCGAATGGTCGGCAAGCACAGCTTGCCTCTGAGCCGTTCTTTCGATAATACGTCTGGTCAAGGCACGCTTCGCTTAAAGCCTTGACTCAGCCGTTTTGCAGATTGCATATGATTATCAATCTGCAATCCTAAAATGATCCGCTGGCGCAGACCATTTTTTAACGGATTTTCGATTGTAGGCTTATTTCCAGATCTTCTCTCTAACGAAAGTCTGATTTCTGTCTGCACCTACAGAAACGATTCCAACCTTTGTGCCTGTAAAGTCTTCAATGAACTCTACATAATCGCGGGCAGCTTTTGGAAGCTTTTTGTAAGATGTACACTTTGTGATGTCAGCCTTCCAGCCGTCGAACTTCTGAAGAACCGGTTTTGCGCGGTTGAGTTCAGGAATGCTTGCAGGGAAGTCTGTAACAATCTGACCGTCGATATCGTAAGCAACACATGCTTCGATTTCGTTCATATCATCATAAATATCAAGGTGTGTAAGAACAAGGTTGTCAATTGAGTTTACGTGACATGCATAGCGGAGGGCTACGAGGTCAAGGTAACCACAGCGGCGTGGACGTCCTGTTGTTACACCAAACTCATTACCTGTGTTACGAACATAGTCGCAAAGCTCGCCTTCTGTATCAGCATTGAATTCAGATGGCATAGGACCATTTCCTACACGAGTTTCATAAGCCTTGAATACACCGTAAATCTTGTCGAGGGCCTTAGGACCAATTCCGGAACCTGTAGCAGCACCAGCTGAACAAGATGCTCCGGAAGATACATATGGATATGTACCAGAATCGAGGTCGAGCATAGCGCCCTGTGCACCTTCGAAAAGAATATTGTCATTGCGGAACTCGTACATTTTTGCAGCGATGTTCACGCGCATAGAAATCAATTTGTCTTTGAACTGTTCAAGGAACTTCTTGTCTGCATCGTCGAGGTCGTTCCACTTTTCATCCCAGTCAAGGTCTGCAAGGCGGATACCATCGCGTTCAGATTTCATAGAATAAGTAGTTCCGATTCCGCGGCCTGTTGTACCGATTGGGCGCTTGCGGGCTGCATCGCGAGCCTTATCCATTTCGCGGTAGCCTGGAAGTGTAAGGTGAGCGCGGTCAGAAATAAATACGCGGCCTTCCCAGTTAATGCCGTTGTCTTTGAGCATCTGGAGTTCTTTGAAAAGAGCTTCAGGGTCAATTACCATACCACTACCGAGGAAAACTGATTTTTCAGGGTAGAGGATTCCTGATGGAACCTGATGGAGAGCGTACTTCTTTCCATCTACTACAATTGTGTGACCTGCATTAGCGCCGCCCGCAAAACGAACAACGTATTTTGCATCCTGTGCAAGGTAGTCTACGATTTTTCCCTTGCCTTCATCGCCCCACTGGGCACCCATAACAACTACGTTCATGGATTTTTCTCCTTTTCCGATGAATCATCTCGGAAATCAGATAGTATGTGTCATGCTGATCCTAAAACAAGTTCAGCATGATTGTAACGTAAAAACGCCGACGAATCATCTCAGCGGTTTTACTTACTAAATATATCACTTTTGTTTAATAAATAATAGTAGATTATTTCAGAATTCATTTTTTAAGCAGGGCTTCCGCATTATAAAAGATTTACGTAATCTTGGCGCGAGGGAGCGGGGC
>CAMVDX010000039.1 GCA_947166355.1 uncultured Treponema sp. | reverse complement strand
ACTGAGCATTTTGGCCATACCTGGCAGCTCGGTGATGTGTATAAAAATGAATAAAGAAGTGATGAAACAAAACAATTTTACACAGCAGACACATTTTATTGGGGTGATGCTTCCGGAGGATATTACGCTGACTCTGGAAGACTGTCGACGATATATGAGAGAGGCATATGGCTGCAAGAGCGGGCAGGGAACTCCTATTCATGTTACTTTAGTTCCGCCCTTTAGATTGCAGGACCAATATTCGACAGAAGACCTGGTGCGAGCAATTGAGAAGGATGTATTACCTAAAGGTTTGGGTTTTAATGCTAGTATCGATAATTTTAACGCTTTTGGGGACAGGACTCTTTTTGCAAATGTTGTAGCAGGTGATAAGTGGACGCGTTTGAGGGATGAAACTGTTAAGGCGGTTTTGAATGCCTGCCCGGGATGTACTAAGAAGGACTAGAGGCCTTTTCAGCCGCATGGAACTGTTGCAAATCGTGATATTCCGGCAGGTGTAATGCCAGAGGCTCTGCAGGCCATGAATGAACTGAAGCTTGTGGAAGATTTTCCGGTGGATAATATTACGATTTTTGAAAGAAGAGGCAGTCGGTGGGATGCGCAAGCGTCGTTGACGCTGAGTTAAATAATTGCCAATCATGCAAACGACGCAAAGCGATATAAGCAAGGGTTATGCTGGAACTGAGAGAGGGCAGTAGAGGGAATTCTAAGAGTATTTGGTGGCAGTAAAAGAATGTATTTAACAAAAATATAAGGTAGTGTTTAGTTGTACTAAATGCTTGCTTTTAGTGGTACTATAAACTATAATAAAGTTATGATAGACATAGAATTAATCCTAAATACTTCTGCCCGGCAAGTGAAAGAAATTGAAGAAGATGAAAAAAACTTCTCAGTGCCTCGTGTTTCTTCAGATATAGATTCTGCCTTGCCTGAATTTGCCCGAATCATAACGGGAATCCGCCGGTCGGGCAAAAGTACTTTGGTTAATCAGGATTTTTTGAAAAGCGGGAAGAATGCTTTCTATCTGAATTTTGACGATCCTGCTTTATATGGATTTTCTGCGGAAGATTTTCCCCTGCTTGAGGAAGCTATAGAGCGTTTTCAAAAGGAAAATGACGGCTTAAAGTCGGTTTATTTTGATGAGATTCAGGTTGTGGAAGGCTGGGAAGTTTTTGTAAATGCCCAGCTGAGAAAAAATAATCTTGTTACGGTGACAGGCTCAAACGCTTCTCTTTTAAGCTCTGAGTTAGGAAGCCGTCTTACTGGTCGTCATCTTGATTATGAGCTTTTTCCATTCAATTTTGAGGAATTCTGCCTGCTGAAAAAATGTGAAAAAAATGCGGATTCTTTTTCTGATTTTTTGACATACGGAGGCTTTCCTGAGTATCTGATTTACAATCGGGCGGAAATTTTGAAAAGACTTTTTGAGGACATTTTGATGCGGGATGTGGTGGTTCGCTATGGAATAAAGGATGTGAGATCCATAAAACTGCTTGCGTCTTATCTTGCCTCAAACTGCGGAAATCTTGTAACCGGCTCAAAACTTTCGGCTCAACTGGGGCTAAAAACGACGGCAACAATTCTAGAATATCTTTCATTTTTTGAGCAGTGCTATCTTTTCTTCTTTGTACCAAAGTTCAATTATTCTGCAAAAGCCCAGACTATGAATCCCAAAAAGGTTTACTGCATAGACACGGGAATGATTCAGAATGTTACTCTTTCGGTAAATTCTGATATGGGCCGCATGTTTGAAAATGCCGTTTTTATAGAGCTTCGTCGCCGCACAAAAAATGTCTGGTACTATTCAGAAGCTGCCTTTGAATGTGATTTTTTATATGGAAAAGAATCCGTGCCGGAAAATGCAGTCCAGGTCTGCTATGAGTTGTCGAGGGAAAATAAAGAGCGGGAAGTGCGGGGGCTTGTTGAAACATGTAAAAAGTTCCCGGGAGTGAAGGGGGTAATTGTGACCTTTAATCAGAAGGATAAGATTTCGTATGGCGGGATGATTGTTGATGTTGTTCCGGCGGTGGAGTTTTTTGGCTAAGAATCATCATGAAAGATAGAGATGCGTTAGCGTGTTATGCAGATAAAATTCTTTCTGCAGCTTTCTTAATTTGTTCCCGTAATTCTGGTGGATTCAAGGCTTTTGCTCCACCTGCGAAAGACAGTATCCAGGATGCGGTTTGGCCAAGCTGATTTGTCTTGAAGGAAAGATAGACTGTTCCGTCAGGATTTTCGCGAATTATTTGGTCCTTATGCCAAGTTCGTTCCATAACGTAAGTTTTTAGGCCTTTTACAAATTCAATTTCAATATTGAATTGCTCCCCACTGTTTCCCCAGGCTCCCATCTGGATGTCGATGTGGTCTTCAAGTTTGAAATCTTTTGGAATTGAGAATTTTTTTTCAGTGATTACGCAGTTTCGCATTCGAGGCATTGCATAAAGTCTGATTGCATTCGAATGATGAGAAAATCCCAATAAATACCAGCTTCCTTTCTGGCAGATGATATGGTAAGGATCAAACAATCGGTTTTGATAATCTGAATCTCTGGCGGTTTTATACTCCATATTCAGAGTCTGATGAAGTTTGGTTGCTTTGAGTACGTTTTCAAAAACTCCATCAGCTAGGGTTGTAATCGGGTCAGAAATAAAATGAACCTCGTTGTTGATCAGAGCCGAATCAACTGTGATACTGTCAGGAAGCATTTCAATCAGTTTAGACATGAGTTTACGATAAGATTCTTCTAGTGGTGTATTCTTATACTGTTCCAGAAGGGGAAGAATTGTGGAAAGAGTCAGAAGTTCTCCTTCGTTCAGCATAACACGCTGCAGATAAAATGTGGGGTCTGTATAGTAATAACCGTTTTTCTGGAAGTCATATTCTATGGGCGCATCATAATCATTTTTCAGAATTTCAATGTATCTGCCGATTGTACTGCGACTGAAGTCCCAGCCGTTCTTTTCATTCAGTTTTTTTACATTTGGATATTCTCCGCTCTTTATTGACTGGTCGATTTTCATAAGATACGAAAGGATATGTGTAGTGTTTCTTTGTGGAACTTTTTCCTGTTTTTTGGTCATGTTAAACCTCCAGAGAATTCTTTTTAGATTATATCACATTTTTTTGAGGGTGCGTCACTATTTGCGACACCCCTTGATTTATAATGTAATTGAAGATAAGGAGGATTGCTATGGAGAAGGAACGCGTAATTAAAGTAAAGGGAACTGGCTCCCTGAGATTAAAAGTAGATTATATATATCACTTTAATGCTTGATGAAATTAATAAGGACTTCATTAGTATCGAAAGATGCAAAACAAAAAGCACTTGCACTATGTGAAGGCACGGAAGTAAAACTGGGCAAGCTTATTTCCATGAATTACAATTGTGTTGAATTAGAATTCAGTTCTCCAGGCATTTATGGTCGTAGACTTGTAAAAGATGTTTCTGTGGAAGGGGATTTTGATTTTACTCCTGATGATATTCGTGTTGATGATGATGCAATTTTCATTTGGGAAATAACAGATTAAAAGGAATAAAAGAAGAATGACATTAGAAGAAGCAAAAGATTACATTCAAAGTGTTCGCTGGCAGTATGTCAAAACTTATGTCACCGCTCCTCACGAATATACCGTCTTAGACTGAAAGCCGGAAACAAAGCAGCAGATGATTGATTTTGCGGACTTCATCCTGGAAAACGGATACAAAGAACAGTTCTATAGCAAGACATATACGGTCCTTCAAATAGGTGAGTACAAATACTGGTCTATGGATTTTCCAACAGTGAATACAAATCTGATAAACCGTACTTTTATATATGAAGCCCGCAAGGAGAAGATCGTAAACTTTGTTCAAACACCAGCTTTCAAGCATGTTTATAAGATGTCGCTTGAAGATGTTAAAAAACAATTATTGGAGACCAAATGAACGAGAAAATATACAACACACTTTACGGCGCAATAGTAGCCGATACTCTCGGAGTTCCTGTTGAATTCAAAGACCGTGAATATCTCAAACAAAATCCTGTTACAGATATGATTGGCTACGGCACCTATAATCTTCCAAAAGGCAGCTGGTCAGATGATTCAAGCATGATGTTGTGCTTGGCTGACAGTATAGGGAAAACAGAAGGTTTAGTTCCCGAAGATATAATGAAAAACTTTTCATCATGGTTTAATGAAAGCCAATTCACTCCTGACAATAACATCTTTGATATTGGAGGCAGCTGCAGAAAATCTATTATGAATTATCTTCAAGGAGTTCCAGCTGTTGATTGTGGTCAGAAAAGCGAATGGGATAACGGCAATGGCTCATTAATGCGCATCGCACCACTCCCTTTATACCTCTATCAGATTTATACAGAGGACACTATGGATTTTGAAATCTCATATGATTACATCCATAAAGTTTCATCACTTACTCATGCTCATCCAATATCTTTGATTGGCTGTGATATATACTGTGCAATCATAATAGAGCTTTATAAAGGATCAAAGAAAGAAGATGTTCTGAAAATTGCACTTCCAAAAATTGGAAAATATGTAAAAGAACATCCTGAGTATGAGACCGCTCTTAAAAAATATGCTCGAATTTTCCATCAGAATTTTAAGGATATCCCAGAGAATGAAATTAAAAGTTCCGGCTATATCGTCGACACTCTGGAAGCTGCTCTCTGGTGTTTCTTGAATACTGATAGTTATCGTGATTGTGTACTTAAAGCAGTAAATCTCGGAAGCGATACAGATACTGTTGCCTGCGTTGCTGGAAGTATCGCAGGCCTTTACTACGGCAACATTCCTCAAGAATGGATTGATTCTCTCAGAAATAAAAAGCTGATTGATAGAATTATAGATTCTTTTACAATGCTTTGTTCGCGAGAAAGAAGAATTAATTCCCAGTGTGGCGGAAGTCATTGGATAATAAAAGATGGTAAACAAATCGAGGGAGAACATAAATGATAATCTATCTTGATATGGACGGTACTCTAGTAGATTTTGTCTCGCAGGTGAACAAGTACGGTTCCTGGCGGAAAGACAGGCCCGATAAAGTTGATTGGGACAAGGTCAAGGTAATGGGGCCACGATTTTGGGCTGAGATGGAGTGGATGCCGGGGCAGAAGAGGCATTCCTAAAACTACAGAGGATGGAGAAAGAAGGGGCATTTTAACTGTATATTTTAAGTTCCATTGATTTTGAAGAGGGGCGGAAAGGTAAAAGACAGTGGATTTTGCAACATACAGATTTTCCGCTGGAAAAAGTGATTTTCTGCCTCGAGCCGGAGGATAAGGCAAAATGGCTTATTGATGACAGGAAAAAGTAAAATGAGCGCGTAAAACGACACAGAAAAAGGAGCAGATTTAAGGTGTAAACAGCCGATAAAAAAAAACAAGGCGGTATACACATGGCAAAGAAAAGGCAGACATTCAGCAAGGAATTCAAGACTAAGGTCGCACTTGAAGTTTTGCGTGAAGAATCAACAATTCAGGAAATTGCTGTAAAGCACGGTGTTCATCCGAATCAGATTTCACAGTGGAAAGCATAGGCAATTGCAGGCATGGCGGATATCTTTGAGCGTCCGAATAAAAAGTCAGAAGAGGTTCGTCATCAGGAAGAAAAAGATTTTAACCTTCTTGTGAAAATCAAGGAAGTCCAGATTGAGCATCCGTATTACGGCTACCACAGAATCTGGAGGGAAATAAATAAAAACGGCGGAGACACTACAGAAACAACCGTACGCCGTGTAATGCGAAGATTCGGGATTACGGCGGTATTTCCGGGCAAGAATCTTTCCAAGACACCTGCAAATACCACAAGAAGTATCCGTACCTTCTTCGGAACAAGGTAATCAGATATCCGAATCATGTATGGTCAACGGACATCACTTACATAAAGCTTCCGACAGGAAATGTTTACCTGATGGCAATAATCGACTGGTTCTCAAGGAAGGTCTTGAGCTGGCGGGTATTCAATACGATGGATGCCCTGCAGTACGCAAACCTTCTGAAAGAAACAATCGAGGAATACGGCTGTCCTGCAATCTTCAACACAGACCAGGGAAGCCAGTTTACAGCAGACTGCTTTTTAAAAGTGCTTGAAGACAACAATATTGAAATCAGTATGGACGGGAAAGACAGGGCTCAGGCCTTCATCAGGATTGAGCGTCTTTGGAGGAGCCTCAAGTACGAGGACATCTACCTTAAACGCTACGAAACAATGAAAGACTTGAAGGCCGGCGTAGATGCCTACTTCAATTTCTACAACACGGCGCGCTTTCATCAGTCGCTGGATTACAACGTACCTGATGAAATGTATAAATGCTTCAAGTACGATGAACTGGAAAGGAAACAGGCTGCATAATTTTTTACACCTTAAACCTGTAAAAATTTTGTGTTGACAAAACAGCGCAGTTTACTTCGCCTTGTTTTGGCTTTTTCTTCCCGACTTTAACAGTAGAAGATAAAGCCACTATATTGGCACTTGCATTTCAGCCAATAACTAAAGGTAATGCTCTTGTAAAAGCCAGAAAAGGACCAAGAATGTTTGAAGTTTTAATAACTTACAATGAATTCCTTCGTCATCCCGATGTTTTTAAGGATTTTATTAAAGAGCCAAAGAAATTAACAAAGTGGAACTTCTGGTGCAAAGAAATGAAATATAAACAGGAGAAATTTGAGAAAAAATTTCAAAGGTAAAATTAGACTATCGAACAGTGATAGTTTGGGTGTATAATAATGTAAGTGTCACTCAGGAGGACACGATTGGCAAAGAAAAAGGTAAAGAAACAGTATTTGAACGGCTATGAACGAATCTTGAAAATTGATTACATGATTTCGCATATGCACTATCCGAGTGTGGAAGATTTTGCCCGGGAAACAGAAGCCTCAATTCCGACAATAAACCGTGACCTTAGGGATTTGCGCCTCAAGTTTGGAGCGGAGGACATCCTGCAGTATGACAGAATCGAAAAGGGCTTTTATTACACCCAGCCTTCATTCAGAATCCCTGCCATGCTTACTTCTGAAAAACAGATAATAGCAGCCCGTCTTATGGCAAATCTTTTGAAGCTGATTAAGAACACCCCGATTTACAAGCAGGCAATTGAGGTTTTCACTTCACTTTCTGACAATATCGAAGATGATTTAAAACTGAATGCCAAGAAACTTTCGAACCGAATTCTCTTCTTAGGAATGGATCCGGTAAAGATTGATGATGATATCTGGTCAAAGCTTGAAGAAGCCATGTCTAAGAATAACTACATCCGCTTTAAGTACCTGAATTATGAAAGAGAGTTTGTCGTTCAGCCATGGCAGCTCATTTACAGCGAAGGCATGTGGAGTCTGTATGCATACAATCAGATGCCGGACATCAAGGAAGTCCGATTCTATAACCTTCCGGGAATCCACGACCTAGAAATCGACAAGAAGAACACTTTCGAGCTTCCAGAAGACTTTGAATACACAAAGCGGGCAAAAGGAAACTTCCGCCGCTACATAGGCCCTAAAATGCTTAGTTGTAAGCTCAAAATTACTTCTGAAAAAACGCTCAATTACATTAAAACTTATAACTGGGTTGAAGACCAGAAGTTTGAGAAGCAGGATGATGGCAGTACCATAATGACTTTTACTACAAACCAGGACTATCCGGTGCTCGGCTGGGTTTTGAGCCATGGAATGTACGTGCAGCCGCTTGAACCGGATTGGCTTGTGGAGGAGTGGGGGAAGAATGTAAGGGCGATGGCACGTTTGGTGAATGGGGTTTAGAATAGAAGAAGGAGAATGCTTTCATGGAAAAAGGAAAAGATCCTAAATTTGATAGAGATTTTGAAAAGGAAGTTATTGGATATAATGAGAAAAAATATTCTCTTTATGAGCTTCGCTGTAGTGCCAATAATTATAAAACTTCAGACTCGAAAGAATATCGTGCGATAATAAAAAACAAATATTCCAAGGTGTATAACTGTATTGAATCAGAAGTTCCTGTATCAATCTTAAAAGGCGTCTATGGTTATGACATAAATTTTAAGGAAATATGGAAACCTGTTTATGGATATAAGAACAAAGACTATTATGCAAGCAATCTGGGGAGAATCAGACATTTCGGAAAGATAATGTTACAGGATGATAAAGACCTGAATGGAATCTTACGTTTAGTTGATTATGGAGAAGATGTTGAAAATGAATATAATTTTAATAAATCAACTCCAGTTTACAGGTTTATCGGGATGGCCTTTTTTAATGATGCTCTGATACAAAGTGAAAATAAACATATTCATCATATAGATAATAACGGGTACGACTGTAGACCAGAGAATATAATTCCTTTATCTCAACTTGAACATTCAATCGCTCATGGCTGGTCTATAGGAAAAGAGGAGTAAAAATCATGAAAATTTATACATATTCTGAAAGAGGAATTGTGGATTCATTGGTATATTCATTGAATGATGATGAATTGGTAAAGAAGTTTTTGATTTTAGGATATCCAGAATTAAGAAATAAAAGTCTTACAGATATTAACTTTTATTTGGAACACTCATTATCAGAATTTGGTTCACCAGATTTAATTGTTACATATAAACTGGCAGGAAAGAAAACAGTTGTATTTATTGAAGCTAAAGTCACAAATGGAAAGAAGAGTTGGACTTTAGTCAGACAGTATGAAGAATATCGTGATAAGGTGAATAAACCGAAAGACATTACCTCCAATTTTTTTAGACAAATAGCACTTAAAGAGTTATTAATTATGAATAAGAATTTAGCAGAGAGTAAGGGTGTTATCAGTAAAGATAAAAGAGTAATGGGAACAAAGGAAGAACGAAAGCTAGGAGAGAATGAGATAGTTCTGAAACTATTCAACTCAATTAAGGATGCAGATAAGTTTGATTATTTAGGATTAGTACCTGAGGCTTCACAACCTTTTTTCAATGAAGAACATAAAGAACTATTTTCGAGAATCAAATACATAACATGGGCACAGATTAAAGATTTCGCTGTTAATAACAAACTACAATATTTTATTGATAATTTCGAATGGAATAAAGGATTAATATATAATGAATAACTATGACAAAATTTTAAGGTTGTTAAAAGAAAAATTAAATACTGAAGAATCAAATTACCTCGATGAATATCATCTGAAGGAAATAGAATCAAATCTTTTTTTTAAGCCCTATAATGGGATAGATCAAAGGTCTAATTCAATCCGTTCATCGGCTGCAATGATTTATAATACAATCGGACCTGACAGTATAATTTTTGATGGTAAAAAGTATCCGTATATTGTTTATGAGCAAGAATTTCCTGCCCTAAATGACAATGATAAATCAGATCATGACCATTCGGCACATCTTGATGTTTCATTGAGCAGCGAAGATAAAACAGAACTGGTTCTTGTAGAAGCAAAATGTCTTGAATGGATGCACAATCCTAAGACGCTTAGCATTGCTTATCTTTCAGAGTTTTGTTACTGCAAGGAAACAAATAGAAGTATACCTCATTTTATTGATTCGTTTAAGAATTTGAGATTATATCCTGAGAGGAGAGATCCGGAAGATAATTCAAGAATCTTGCCTTATTACAAAAGATATGATGCAATTCAAATGAATATTCATATCCTTGGTATTTACAATTACTGCGCAAGAGAAAAGAAAAACGTTCAGCAAAAGATTCGGCTGCTAAATGTAGTCTGGGATTATGACAAGGCTGAAGAATATCAGAAAGAGGAAGCTGAAGGAAAGGAATATGTTGCATATGCAAATGTAGTCTTTAGAAATGTATTCAAACAGTTGGGTGTAGATTTCTCTGTTGAATATGTACGCTATTCAGATTTACTGAAACGGATAGATTGGACAAACGATATGGATCATCGAAAATATCTTGAGAGATACGAAATAAAATAATATATAATATCAATCTATGATAGTAGCTCTCCGCCTATATTTTAAGATAGACGGAGGTTTTTATGTTCTTAATTTTAAATATACATCTTCCCGATGTCTTCTTTCAGGGTAAGAAGAATATCTCCGTTATTTGAGAGACGGAAAACAATTTTGACAAGGTTTGCCTGTGCCGCGTCCACATCCTGTGCGCGGACTGGTCCTATCCATTCCATGTCTTCTTTTAGCATGGTTGCCGCACGCTGGGACATGTTACGGAAAATTTTATCCTGGACTTCGGTGGATGCTCCCTTGAGGGCTTTTGTAAGTTCCTGTGTGTCGGTCTCACGTAAAATCTTCTGGATGGCCCTGTCATCGAGGTACTGGAAATCTTCGAATGAGAAGAGGCAGTCTTTAAGCTTTTTCTGGAAAATAGGAGTTTCGATCTGGAAGTTATGGACGGCTTCTTCTGCAAAGGCTTTACCGGAAAGGATGATATTTTCCTTGATGATTTTGTAATCATCTGTAAAATCCATGCCTGAAGTTGTGACGATGTGCTCAACTTCCGAAATGACCTGGGGATCTGACTTCTGATACTCTTTCGCAAAGGCTTCGACCTGGCGTCGTGTATCGTAATCCATGCTTTCCAGAAGGTCGATAGCAGCCTCTGATTCTAAGCCAAGATATGCGATTGCCTTTGCAAAGCTTGTGACATACATCCTGCTGACATAATCCATCAGAACTTTGCGGGTTGCCCTTGTGATATCGTCCATTGCCTTTTCGACCATAAACTGAGCCTTTTTGGCTTCAACAGAAACATCTCTTTTCATAAGCATAGCCTCCTTTGTGTTATTTCTAATATACGGATTGAGGTTATCACGGTGAGATAGGCTAAAAATCGATGATGAAAAAAATAAATTATTAAAGAGCATCTTTAATGACAGGGTGTTTTTTTAATGCTATAGTAAAATCACAAACCACCCGTCAAACGGGTGGTTTGAACACAGCCTATAAGGCTCGGTTCCCAAGCTGAGACTTAAGTCCCGGCTTTCACTGACGTTCAAGTCTATTGCAGATTGACTCGTCGCAGCCCCTGAAGGGGCGTTCGTACTACTTACTACCCTTGAAAGGGTCTTCGTACTCTTTTGTCGTGAGCTTATCCATCGCTATATCGTGAGCTTCCTGCTCAGCAATATATTTCCTGATTGTAGCCTCGTTGAGTCCTACCGTGCTCACATAATACCCCTCACTCCAGAAATGCCTGTTGCCGAATTTGTATTTCAGATTCGCATGCTTGTCGAAAATCATCAGGCTGCTCTTTCCTTTCAGATACCCCATGAATTGCGACACACTGTACTTCGGTGGTATACTTACGAGCATATGAATGTGATCCGGCATAAGATGACCTTCGATTATCTCAACTCCCTTGTAATTGCAGAGCTGTCTTAGTATCTTGCCGATACTTTCCTTGTATTGACCGTATATTGCCTTACGGCGATATTTCGGCGTGAATACTATATGATATTTACAGAGCCACTTGGTATGGCTCAGCGTATCTCTGATATTTGCCATTTACTTTCCTCCTTGGCGTTACGCAATAGACTTGAACAACCTATTGTACACCTTCGAGGAAAGTTTTTTTTGCTATAAGCTTTTGCCCACCACCCGCATAGCAGGTGGTTTATTGTGAAAACATTCCGCTTCGCTACATGTTTTCACCGGCTCATGCGCCGTAAACCATACGAGGTCGTCAAGGCACGCTTCGCTTGAAGCCTGTGACAACCTCGTTTGCAGATTTTTTTCTTATTGTAAAAACTGCATCAAGCGTTGAGACAACGCAAAAGTTGGCTTGTGCCGGCTTAGATTAAACAGGAGGTTCAGAGATGAACGCTATGAATAGTAACAATTTAAATTTTCTCGAACATAGCTTGAGTTCATGGTCAGAGTATAGTTTCTGGTCGGAATGCAGCTTCTCGGCACATCTCTGTGCACATTCCTGCTGTGAAAATCATGAAAGCTGGTGCGAAAACAGTTCGTCGAACTGTAAGTCAATTTTTGTAAGCGGAGTTTCTGCGTAACCTTCCTTTATAGGCGTTGAAGCTCCGAAATGTAAGGAGTTATCAACGTGAAAACTACATATCTTAAGCCTGTTCTCGACTTAGAGGCAACGGGCGCAAAAATCAAAACTCTTATGAAGCAGCGGGGTATTACGCCTCGCCAGCTGCAGATTCTTCTCGACTTCCCGTATGTCCAGACCGTGTATAACTGGTACGCTGGAAAAAATATGCCAACAATCGATAACCTAGTCGTGCTTGCGCAGGTGCTTGGCGTGACAATGGATGATATTGTCGTTACCCGTATGGTGAATGTTGAGATTGATGATTCGGAGGGCGTGGAAGTACTTAGCGCATGAAACTAATACGCGTATAGCTCAGCTGGTAGATAGGGAGCGGCCACGGAGTGGCAAAAATAGTCCAGTGGACTGTTTTTAGCGATTCTCGGTTGAGCTTTGCGAGACCACAAGGTCTCCAAAACCGAAGGTCTTAGGTTCGAATCCTAATGCGCGTGATAGAATCTGTAGCCAAGCAGGTTAAGGCAACGGTCTGCAAAACCGTCATCGTGGGTTCGATTCCCATCAGGTTCTCTTTTATGGAGTTACTGGTGTAAAGGTAACACTCCTGCCCGTGGAGCAGGCATTCTGAGTTCGAATCTCAGGTATCTCCCTTTATTTGGTCTGCTGGTGCAACGGTCAGCACATCTGACTTTCTATCAGAAAATACCAGTTCGATTCTGGTGCAGACTATAATCTGGAGTTGTGTCCGAGTGGTTTAAGGTACCGGTTTGCTAAACCGGCGAGTTTCATCAGAGACTCCGATGGTTCGAATACGCCGCTTCGCGTTGTTTGCGTATTTGGAAATTATTTACTAGTGCGCTTTCGCACACTAGGCATCCATCAGGCTCCGTATTTTGGTTGATTAGAATAACGGTTAGTTCACTGGGTTTTCATCCCAGTAAAACGGGTTCAACTCCCGTATCAACCTTTTTTGGAAGTTTAGCCTAATTGGTAGGGAGCGACGGCTGTAAGCCGACAAAGAGCGAGTCTCCGAGCAGCTATGCTGCGAAGGCGGAAAGACACCAGTCCTGAAAACTGGCGGTAGATTGTATCTCCATGCAGGCACGGTCGTAGCTGGCGTACGACCGTGGCGAAGCCGGCCCGGAGGGCGAGTCCTGTAGCTTCCGTTATTGGGGAATTAGCACAATGGTTAGTGCAGCGGACTGTTAATCCGTCTATACAAGTTCGATTCTTGTATTCCCCGCTAGTATTCAACTTTCAGAGAATCCACTCCGTAGGTTTCTTTGAATTCTTTTTCATCAGCGGCAGAACGGATAAGTATTACTTCGATGAAATGGCCGTCCGTTTTGTTTTTGAAGTCGGCGACTTTTTCTCCGGTGCAGATTGAAGAGCGAATTACGGCATACTGAGTTTCGGGATCGAAGTGTACGGCAGTTTCCTTTGCTTTTCTGCGACCGAAGAGTTTCATTTTGAACCTCGTTTATATTTCAAAATCCAGGCAGGCACGGCTTGCGGTAAATGGGCGAACCTTGCTGTCTGCGACGGCTACGTGTTCAGGGTGTTTTGAATAGCCTTTGAGGGCTTCTTCAGATTCAAAAGTGGAATCCAGCATAAGGTCGGCAGTAGAAGAGACGAGGCGGCCGCTTGAGTTTACCTTGATGTCTACAAGTCCCGGGATTTTTCCTTTGAAGCCTTCAAGCCCTTCTTTGATTCCGGCTTTTACAGATTTCTTTTCAGAAGCGCTCATTTCTTTTAAAGTCCATAAGATTATGTGTTTTACCATTTGTCTGTCCTTTCCTTAAATCATATTGCAGCCGGATTTTCTTTCTTCCGGATGCGCCAGCCGCGAAAGCGGCGTGTTAAATAATTTCTACTCATGCAAACGAGCGCAGCGAGTATGAGCTACTTCAAGGCCACAGTTGGCTTCCATGTTTAGTTCGCGAAGTTCTTTTACGCCGTCAATATAGAGCTGGTAATTGATTCCTGTAGATTCATAGCCGCAGCCTACATCGTAATCGTCATCCAGTGATTCGCGGACAATCTGTTCCCGGATTGTATCTTTTATCAAAATGCTTGCCATGAGATGCATTTTATCACGAAATAAGGATTAAAATCAGTGTTCTGAAGAACAATCTCTGCTATAATGCAAAAAAGGAAGAGATTATGATGAATGAATTTAATGAATATGTCCGCGACTGTTTTTCTGAAGCAGGCGATATTGTCATAAAATCTATGATGGGCGGATACCTTGTATATTTTAAAGGAAAGCTGATAGGTGATATTTGCAGTGATGAGTTGTTTTTGAAGAGAACGCCCACATCGGACAAACTGCTTGCAGATTCCGAACTGCGTTATCCGTATGAAGGTTCAAAGACATTGATGCATGTATTTGATAGTTTTGATGATAAAGCACTGATTTTGGAGCTTCTGGAAGGAATGTATGCTGAATTGCCAGAAGCAAAGAAAAGGAAATAAATGAAAACAGTTTTATACATCCACGGAAAGGATGGAAATGCATCTGAAAGTACCAATTATGAAAGGCTCTTTCCAGATTGCAAAGTGATTGGCCTGGATTACAGGGTGTCACGAAAAACTCTGTCAGTTTTCCGCGACACCCGTCGTTCAGCCTTCGCTGAACGCGATTTTAAAGGTGAGAACTTCAAAAAACTGAAGTTTTTCGAAGTTCCCTGTAAGACTTATTCTCCCTGGGAAACGGGGAAGGAAATTCACGAGGCAGTCGTCAGTCTCAAAACAGAGTTTGAGAGCATTATTCTGATTGCAAACAGTATCGGTGCATTTTTTAGTATGAATGCGAATTTGAACAGTCTGATTGAAAAAGCATATTTCATTTCGCCGCTTGTGAATATGGAAAAACTGATTTGCGATATGATAAATCGGGCAAATGTGACTGAAACGGAACTTGAGCAGAGAAAAATCATCCCCACGGATTTTGGAGAAGAACTCTCCTGGGAATATTTGTGTTATGTGAGGGAGCATCCTCTGAACTGGCTGGTTTCCACTTCAATTTTATGTGGCGAAAATGACAACCTCACTTTATAATAAGCCTCAGATTTAGACACGGAGGAGAAAAAATAACGAATTTGTGCTAAGTTCAAGGTAGGACAGATTCATGGGAAGAAAGAGAAAAGATTTTTCAGACAAATTCAAAATTGAAGTTGCAAAGGAAGCTCTTAAAAAGAGAGCGAAAGAGGCAGAGGTTGCGGCGAAGTACAACATAGCACCAAGCACGCTTTCTGAATGGATGGAGCTGTTTCTGGAAGGAAAACTGGAAACAGACGGGCAGAAAGCACTTCGCGAAAAAAACGAAAAACTAAGGGCAAAGCAGGATGAAATGCTTGCTTCCCTCGGTAAAAAACAGCTTGAAGTTGATCTGTTAAAAAAAAGCTACATCTGGACTAGCATCCTGGCAGCTTGTTCAAAAAGACATGCGTGATGAAAATGGCGTCAGGCTGACAATTCTTGAACAGTGCCGAATATTAAAGCTTTCCCGGGCTACTTACTATGAGTACTGTAAATTTGAAGCAGAACGACAGAAAAAGAAGTCCGAGGAAAACAAAATAAGGCTCAAGAGGGCGAAGTTTGTGATTAATGAGTGGTCAACCCACAGCACATACGGTTACAAGAAGATGTCAAAGCATCTGAAGCGGCTCGGCTACGACTGGGCCGGGGAAAAGCTCATCCGCAATCTTTATAAAGAGCTTGGAATCAAAGGACAGAAACCTGTTTTCAAGACGACAAGAAGCGGAAAAGCGCCATACGGCAAGTTCCCCTACCTCCTGAGAAACAAGTTCATCTCGTTTCCGAACCAGGTCATGGCAACCGACATCACTTACATCAAGACCCCGTGGGGCATGATGTATTTCACGGCCGTGATTGATTTGTACAGCCGGAAAATCTTAAGCTGGCGGCTATCGGACAGCATGAGGGCGTGTCTGGAATGCGTGAGAGAGGCGTTTGAGAAATATGGAGTTCCGGCAGTCTTCAACACGGACTGCGGCTCTCAGTACACCAGCGGTGAGTTCATCGAGCTTCTGAAATCCTATAATGTTGAAATCAGCATGGACGGAATCGGAAGATGCAAGGACAACATCTTTGTGGAGCGAACCTGGCGTACACTGAAGTACGAATGGATTTTTCTTCGGGATTACAGGTCTGAAGAAGAACTCAGGAAACTGCTTGGAGACTTTGTGAAGTTCTTCAACAATGAAAGAATTCATCAGGGCTTGGATTACAAAACTCCTGACGAAGTATACAGGGAAGGAAGTTTTCCTTCTGCAATCATCAAAAAGATGGCAGGTGCATAAAATTCGTTATTTTTCAGACAAAATGTCCGGACAAAGGGCTTTGTTTAAAGTAAGGTTAATTCTATTTTTGATTTCTTCTACACGAAGGATACTGAAGCTAAGTTTAAGTATCTTAAGGTTGCCAACAAAATATCAAAATATGATTCTGAAAATGCAATGAATGCACTGCTCACAAAAATCTTTGAAGAACCTAAATACTCAAAGTTCAGTTTCGTATTTGAAATGCCTTTGAAAGATGTTGTAAATAAAAACTACATTGGTGAACTCCCTGAAGAGCTTTCAACTTTTGCAAACCGGAGCTGGGCTCATGTAGACTTTACAGTTTTCAATCGGGTAACAAAAGAGATTCTCTTTGGAATAGAAGTTGACGGCTATAACTACCATAAAAAGGGAACAAAACAGGCAGAACGAGACTTAAAGAAGAATGCTATCTTTGACCAAATTGGCTTACCGCTTTTAAGATTAAGTACAAAAGGTTCGGGAGAAGAAGGTAAAATAAAAGCACAATTAGATAAATACCTGGGAGTAGAATAGACAATGCACAAAATAAAAATCACCGCAATCCGGAAAGCAGACTATAAGGATTTGCAGCAGAAATACGAAAATCTCATTCAGCACGCCTGTGATATTCAGGAAGGACAAGTATTTATTGCAAATGGCTGGCAGCGTCCTGAAGGAATGTGCGAATCAGCATGGGAAAGTATTTCTCCATTTGTAATGACTCTGGCACATGGGGGCGAAAACATTTACGACGGCTGGATGAAGAATCCTAAATCTGCAATGATAAGCTGCAATGACGGATTTAGACCGGTTAGTTTCTTGATTGAAGTGATGGATGACTAAGAAGCTATACCAGCAGGATGGAATCAGGCTTCTGGAACATTCCGTGATTGGCCGATAAGTTAATATAAGACCTGCTATGAAATGTCAATTAGGTAATTGAGATTTAATTGCTTTTTCAGCAAGTTTTAAGACGTCAACGTCAGGAGGAAAAACTGGAACGTAATCAATATTGTTTTTAAGAAC
>CAMVDX010000038.1 GCA_947166355.1 uncultured Treponema sp. | reverse complement strand
AGTCTGTTTCACAAGTCATTTCAACAACATAAATCTTGTTGCCTTCCTGACGCATAAAAAGTCTACCTTCTGCAGTAGCTCTGTCTGCACGCTTTGCAGCTGCAGCGAGTCCTTTTTCCTTAAGATATTTAGCAGCTTCGTCAATGTTGCCGTTACATTCAGTGAGTGCTTTTTTACACTCCATCATTCCGGCACCAGTCATTTCACGAAGGTTTTTGATATCGCTAGCTGTGAATGCCATATATTAGTCCTTATAAATTTTATCTTCATCAACGTCGTCAGCAAGACTTTCTCTTTCGTCTGCTTCAACATCTTCTTCTTTTGGTTCAGTTGGCTGATAGTTTGAGTAATCAACGATTTCCTGATCTTCTGTTTTTGTAGAAGCGTCAGTCTGAACATCATCTTCATCGTTAAGATTTTCAAGAATCTTAAGACCAGCTTCATTGTCAGATTCGATTACAGCATTAGCAATAATAGAAGTGAACAAAGAAATTGCGCGGATAGCATCATCGTTACCTGGAATAGGGTAGTCGATTCCTTCCGGGTTACAGTTTGTATCAACTACAGCGATGATTGGGATACCCATTCTGCGTGCTTCTGCAACAGCGAGCTGTTCCTTGTGTGTATCGATTACGAAGAGAGCTCCTGGGAGTTCCTTCATCTCTTTAATACCACCGAGGTTCTTTTCGAGCTTTGCCTTTTCCTTCTGGAGAGCAGCTACTTCTTTCTTTGTAAGATTATCGAATGTGCCGTCAATTTCCATCTTTTCGATTTTCTTGAGGCGCTGAAGTGATTTTTTGATTGTAGCGAAGTTTGTAAGCATACCACCAAGCCAGCGGTTGTTTACATAGAACATACCACAGCGTTCAGCTTCTTTCTGTACAGCCTGCTGTGCCTGTTTTTTTGTTCCTACGAAGAGGATTGATTTGCCAGATGCAGTTACTTTGCGAACTTCATCATAGCCGTCTTTAATTGCAGCAATTGTCTTCTGCAAGTCGATAATGTGGATACCATTGCGTTCTGCGAAGATGTACTTCTTCATACGTGGATCCCAGCGTTTTACCTGATGACCGAAGTGAACTCCAGATTCCAACAGGTTCTTCATGGTTACTACTGCCATGATTAACTCCTTCACGGGTGAATTACAAATACCATTACGGTACATTCACCGCCAAACTCTATTTCTCGATACTTACCATAATGGTAAGCACGGAAGATTACCAGCCCTACGGGTTGGTTTATAATATCAAGGCTACTCCAATATAGAATATCCCTGTTCTTTTAATATATCGTAAAGCTCAAAAATAGGCAACCCAACGGCACCAGAATATGAACCTTCAATATTAGAGATAAAGCAAGAGGCAAGACTTTGAATTCTGTATCCGCCTGCTGCTCCATGCCATTCTCCTGTTTCTACATACCATTCAATTTCTTCAGCACTCATAGGGGCAAAGGTGACTTTAGTTTTACAAAGTCTGGAAACCGTTTTCTTTTCACGGCCATTATAAAGAACCAGGGCAGTGAGAACCGTATGTGTGTTTCCCTGCAATGCTGTAAGATATTGTACAGCCTGCTCATGATTTTCAGGCTTTCCTATAACTTTATTATCAAAAAGAATTACTGTATCAGCACCCAGTACCCACTGAATTTCCTGACCGGCAGGTAAAGAATGTATTACAGCAGTAACCTTTTCACGGGCCAAAAGCTCTGGAATCTGTTCCTGCTCAATTGCAGAAGATAAAGTTTCATCAATATTTGGAATGATTACACGGAAGGGGATCTTAAGCATTTTTAAGATTTCCTGTCTGCGAGGGGATGATGATGCAAGAATAATAGGTTCCATTTTTTTAATATTCTCCAATCTTTATATCAGCGATAAAAAAGGGCTTCCATTATGGAGCCCTTTTTGAATCAAAAAAAATAATTATAGAAATTAATTACCATCTACTTCGTTAGCTTTAGTCTTATTGTTTGACTTATTGTTTGCGTTGTTTGAAAGAGCCTTTAGAAGCTTATATGCTTTTTGTCTAACAGGTGTTACATAATGATAATCATTAGAAATAGCAGTAACTTCACTGATAATAATTTTTTTATTTTCTGTAGTTTCTGCAAGAATCTCAAAAGCATTAAGAACTTCAAGTGCAAGTGAACTGGTTGGATTCAAAACACGATTTCTTCTGTTAGAAAAAGCAATTGCATCAGAAGTTTCATCATTTTTATTAATTCCGATTTGACCAAGAGATTTAACTGCAGCTGCAATAACCATCGGTTCGTTGTCACCTGTTGCAATGTCAATCAGTGTGTTCTTTGAATGTTCTGTAGGTACTTTTGCCATAAGGCGGCAGGCTTCACGACGGATTTCTGGAAAGTTATTTGAAAGACGGCCGTTAGTGCGGCTCTGAGTTGTAAGACCTTCTCCTGCAAGACGATCAAGAGCCTGAATTACAGCATCCGATGTGTTTCCTTCTTCAAGTGCACTCTGAAGATACTGGAGTGCAACCAGTTTGTTATCATATTCATCTGATTCTGCGAGTGTCATGATAATGTCGCCATCGATATCGTTAAGATATTCGCTTTCTACAGATGTTTCTTTTTCTGAAGTATTTCCTCTCTGAACTTGATTTGTCTGTGCAAAAACAAAACCAGAAACAATCATTATTGCAGATAAAGCAATGACTTTCTTTGAAAGTTTCATCAAAATTCCTCCGTTGGTCTAAGACCTATTTGAATAATTATAGAGCATACTGCTTAAAAAATCAATGGAAATAAAATTATCGAGTAGAACTCGTTTCAGGTCGTTCTTTAGAATCAGTATTTTTTGAATTATACTCGATCCAACTGAACATACCATTTTCCATTAATTTTTATAAACTGATAAAAAATAGTTATACTGCCATCATCCTTTACTTGAACAGCTTTTGTGTTAGTCTTTGAAATATATCTGATTTCTGTAATTTCACGGTTCTTTCTTGATGGAATGAAAACATATTTAAAATAATCGCCGATTCCATTAAGAATAACAGCTTTATTTGGAAGCTTTTTCTGAACTTTTCTTATATTTGAAGGATTTGAATAGAAAGATTTTGAATTTTTGTCTACATAAGTGAGCCATTCTTCAACATCTTCTTTTTCCATAACTGACTGAAGTTCATTAATGATTCTTAAGATTTCTGCCTTATCTTCAGTAAATTCATCTTTGGTAACAAGTTCTTCTGCAGAAAGTGCCTGTGTTGAACGAATGTATTCTTCTTCATCATCATCAATTTGAGATACTTCTTCATTTATCAGTTCAACTTCATCATCAGCTTCAGTTACATCTTCAACTTCAGGTTCTTCAATTAATGTTTCTTCAATAGCTGGAGCTTCCGGTTCTGGGGCCTTTTCGACTGGTGCACTTCCACAAGAAATTAAACAAACTCCGAAAATTATTGTAAATAAAACATAAATCTTTTTCATGAGAACAATTTTACATCTATTGCCCGATTTCGTCAAATGAGATACAGTATTTATTATGGTAAAAGCAGTATTTGCAGGCTCTTTTGATCCTCCTACAAATGGACATCTGGACATTATAAAAAGAGCCTCTGGACTATTTGAAAGTGTTGATGTCGTAGTTTCGGTAAATCCGGAAAAAAAGACAATGTTTACAGAGGAAGAAAGGGTTGCTTTCTTAAGCGAATTGATAAAGCCTTTCAAAAATGTTTCCGTTCATTCCTATAAAGGTATTATTGTAAATTATGCTAAGCAAGTAGGGGCAAAGGTTCTTGTAAGGGGAGTTCGTTCTGCAAATGATTTTGGCTATGAGTTCGAGCTTGCTCTTATGAATCAGAACTTAAACCCGGATATAGAAACAGTATTCCTTCAGTCAAAAGAAAAATATGCCATTGTAAAATCTTCTTCAATTAAGCAGCTGGCACAGTTTGGCGGAGATATATCGCGAATGGTTCCTCCTCTGGTAGCAGAGGCGCTGTCAAACAAATATAAGAGTTAGATATTTGGAATTAGAAATAGATGTATTGAAAATCGAAGAAGAGTAGGAAAAGCGGAGACAAAAAAAAGGAGCCGACAACATCTGCACAAGCGAAGCGCGGAAGCCGTTGGCGGGTTCTTTTTTTTGTCGTGGGCGTTTTTAACCTGTGAATCACGACTGGGAGCCATGAGTGTATTAGATATTTTAGTATTCGGAAGTTATTTTAAATGACAAAATTTCAAATTTTGTTTGACAAACGCCGTTAATTTGGTATAATAGATTGACATTCAGATTGGAATTGTTGTATATTAAACTTCAGTTATATCTGATAAATTATAGTGAGGTTACATATATGGCAGTACCAAGAAGTAAAACATCAAAAGCCGTAACAAAAAGACGTCAGACAATCAATATGAAGCTTAAGGCACCACAGCTTGTTGAATGCAGCAACTGCGGAAACCTTGTACAGTCTCATCACGTTTGTCCTAAATGCGGTTTCTACCGTGGTCGTCAGGTTATCACACCAGAAGTTAATGGCTAATTCTTAGGAGTAAAAAGAATGGACGAATTGTTTGAAAAAATCCAGAAGCTTATTGCTGACAAATTGGAAATTGATGAAGGAAAAATCACTTTGGATTCATCTTTCAGAAATGATCTTGGAGCTGATAGCCTTGATACTTATGAATTGGTATATGCTATCGAAGAAGAATTGGGAGTTAGCATCCCAGATGAAAAAGCAAACGAATTCGAAACTGTTCGCGATGCTTATGACTTCATCAAGTCTGAACAGGGCAAATAAGTCTTATAACTAAGATAAAGAGCAGAAAGCACAAGATTAAATCTTGTGCTTTTTTTATTATTGGTTTCGATACGATAGGTGCTTTAGCACCGTACTACTCAACCACCGGAGGTCGAGTGCCGCGAAGCGGTGTATCGAGACCACCTTTATGAGGAACTATGGAACTGACAAAAGAACGTAAAAAACAACTGTCTGATTTTTGTAACAGGGTAGGACTAAGCTTCAAAAATCTGGAGCATTTAGACCAGGCCTTTCATCATCGTTCACTCACAAACGAACAGAAAGGAGTGAAAAATAATGAACGGCTTGAGTTTTTAGGGGATTCTGTACTGGGAATGGTTACAGCTTCATTTCTGTATAAAAATTCAGACAATCCGGAAGGCGATCTTGCCAAAATAAAATCTTCAGTAGTTTCGGAAAAAGCTCTTGCTCCAGTTGCCCTGCGCTTTGGAATTGATAAGCTTTTACTGCTTGGTCATGGCGAAGAAATGAGCGGTGGACGTAAAAAGCCCGCAATTCTTGCAGACTGCATGGAAGCTATAATCGGTGCTTATTATCTTGAAGCAGGTTATAAGAATGCCGAAAAATATGTTCTTTCGTTTATTGCACCTGCGGTAGAAGAAGCATTTTCTGACGGAGTAAAAGATTACAAAACTCAGCTTCAGGAAAAATTTCAGAAAAAAACAAAACAATGTCCAAAATATGAACTTGTTTCTAAAACAGGGCCAGACCACGATCAGACTTTTAATGTCTGCGTACATTTAGGAGCAAAATGCTTTGGTCCAGTTTCTGCAAAATCAAAAAAAGAGGCTGAACAGCAGGCTGCAAAACTTGCGCTTGATAATTATGAATTCTAATATATAATATATATATGAAGAATAAGAATGTATTTATCAGCTTTATTATTAAAATTGTTGTCGCTGTCATTTTCGGCAGTTTTTGTCTTTTTGGAATTTTCGAAACACTTGATTTTCGTCTATATGATGGTCTTATAAAACTTAGAAAAGAACCAAAGCAAAATCAAAATATAATGCTCGTAAAAATAGATGATCCGTCTATTAAACAACTGGGTGAGTGGCCATGGAGTCGTGATGTAATTGGTGATGCGCTGTTACGTATGAAAGAACTCGGTTCTGACATGGTAATATTCGATATTGAGTATATTTCACCGACAAAAAATGGAATTGCACCAGCCGCAGAAAATAAAATTTTTAACCAGGTTTATGCAACAGAAGACGGAATTAATGAAGTATTAGGCCAGCTCTCGGATGGAGTCGGCAAGGGATATTTTAAGAACTCGGAGATTCCAGAGCTTGTAAATCAGATGATTGAAGGACAAATTAAGCCGTCATTTGAAGACTTACAGAATTATATTCATAATAACATGGCACGCGATAATGATGAATATTTTGCACAGTGCCTTCAGTTTTTTGGAAAAGCTTATCTTACAATAAATCATGATAATCTGGGATATGAAGTTACAGAAGATGAAGCAAACTATATAATGAACAGATTTCTGATTGATAATGTAACTGATAAATCAAATCTTGTAGGGCTTGGAAATGAATACACAAGCTATATAACTAAAGAAGAGCGCGGCTTTAATCCTGCGATGAATAAGCTTATTACACGTTCTAATGGTGCACATTTTACAAATTCAGTTGTAGATAATGACGGTGTACGCCGCAGAATGCAGCTTTTGTATAAATACAATAATCATTATATAAATCAGCTTGCCTTTGGCCCTTATCTTGAAATTGTTGATTCACATGAGCTTGTACGCGAAAAAGATTATCTGATTATTAAGAACGCTAAAAATCCTGAAACTGGCGAAAGAAGTGATATAAAAATTCCGCTTGATCCGCATGGACGGCTTTTAATCAATTATCGTCATGGTTCTTCTGATGCTTCTTTTAAGAATGATTCGATTATAAATCTCATTAATTTAGATGTTATAGAAGCTCAAATTGTCACTTTACTTGGAGATATAGCAAGCTGGCCGGTATATCAAGATGACGGTTCAGAAATGGAGTATACCATTTTTGCCTATCAGCTCCTCGATTTTTATGATCAGATTGAAGCCTTTAAGAATCAGCTTCTTTCTCAGTGTACTGGCTATGATTCAAACGGAAATGCTTTTGATGGAATTACTCAGGCAGAATATGACGAGTATTTTGCAATGCGCAGAGATTTTTTTGATTCAGTCGATGCGTTTATAAATGCAGACTATCTTCCTGGAATTGAAGATCGTTTGCAGGAGATTGCGCCTTATTTAGATGCAGAAGCATTGGAACAGGCTCAAAGTTATCTTAACCAGTATTTTGAAGACCTTAAGCTTTGTAAAAATGAATATACTGATTATGAAAATGAAATGCGTGCTCTTTATGAAGGTGCATACTGTATTATTGGAAATACTGCAACATCAACAACTGATATTGGAGCTACACCTTATGAAACAAAATATATGAATGTTGGTATTCACGCAAATATTTTGAATACTCTTTTGAATCAGGATTTTATTGTTACAGTAAGATGGCAGCTTGGCTTCTTTATGGCCTTTGCACTTGCATTAATAATGCTTCTGTTTACACAAAAATCAAATGCTTTTCAGAATATTGCAGCATTTGGAGCATATCTTATTTTCTGTCTTATCTGGGGAAGTTTATTTGTTTTCAATAAATATTATATTCCGTTTATTGGAACAATACTTTATCTTTTCACAGATTTGATTGCAGGAATCGGCTTCCGCTTTTATTTGAGTACAAAAGAGAAACAGTTTATTACTCAGATTGCTTCATCTTTTGCAAACAAAGATACTGTAAATGAGCTTCGCAAAAATCCTGATGCATTTAAAACTGAAGGACAAAAAAAATGCATTACAGCGCTTTTCTCTGATATTCAGAAATTCTCAACTCTCAGCGAAAGTATAGGTAAGCTTTATGGAGATGAAGGACCAAATAAGCTTATTGAAATTCTTAATGAATATCTTGGTCAGATGTCAAATGAAATTCTCCGCAATAACGGAAATATAGATAAATATGAAGGCGATGCCATTATTTCAATGTTCGGTGCTCCTGACCCTATGAACACTCATACTCCACAAGAATGGGCATATCTTTGTCTTGATTCTGCAATAAGAATGAAAAAGGTTGAAGTAGAATTCAATCAGACTCATAAAGAATTGTTTGAACCAAAAGAAATTACAAAATCAGATGGTACAAAAGAAATAATTCAGCTCAAGCCTTTACAGACTCGAATCGGTGTAAACTCAGGAGAAGCTTTTGTAGGTCTTATGGGAAGTAAAACAGATTCCTTCAGTAAACTTAACTATACAATGATTGGTGATACTGTAAACCTTGCAAGCCGACTTGAAGGAGTAAACAAGGCTTACAGTTCCTGGATTATGTGTTCTGATGATACCTGGAAAATGGCCGACAGTGGAATTAATAAAGGAAAACTCGTTGCAAAACGTCTGGATCAGGTTCGCGTAGTTGGCCGTTCAACTCCTGTTCAGCTTTACAATATTATAGGCTTTGCAGATGAATTAAGCCGAGAACAGCAGGAAGAAATTGCAATTTTCCATACTGCACTTGATAAATATCTTCAGCGGGATTTTGCAAATGCAGGAAAGCTTTTTATGCAGGCAAATTCAATCGGAAACGGAGACCCGACAGCATTGATTTTTGCTGACCGCTGTAAAAACTTTATTGAAAACGGCGTTGCAGATGACTGGGACGGCGTAATTAATATGACATCAAAATAAAAAAGAGGATAAAAAAATGAAAAAAACTTTAAGAAATGGATTTTTACTTGCCGGAATTTGTTCAATATTCTTGATTTCTGCTTGTTCAAATGGAACTGATAATGTCTCGAATTCAGAACCTTATGATCAGGCAGGTAAGGAACATTTTCTAGTTTTAACAAATGACACTGTTGCAGATGTTTCTTTAGAAAACCTCATAAAGAATAATGCTTCTATGAGGGCTGCAGGCAGTATTAACAGCAATCCCGGCATCGAAGAACTTTTCGAATCTAATGCAATCAAAGAGAATTCAGATTATGAAAACATTATAAATGTCAATATAGATGACCCTCAGCTTATTGAAATCCTTCGTAACTCAGACAGAAATGCAGACCCACGTTTAAAAATGAATGCGAACATCCTTCCGCAGAAACCGCTGTTTACTGCAAGTGAAGTAGGTAATACACGTAACTTCTGGTGTTATAATACAAACATGAGTTCTAACAATGAACTTGTTTTTACCTTAAAGGCCATTGGGCAAAAATGTCAAATCTGGTTTTGTAATGCTACAGATTCTCATGAAGAACCAGATATTACAAATGAACAGTTTAACTCTCTTGCGGCAAGTCTTGATCAGGTGTTTGAGCATGAAATGGCGATATTCGGTTCAAACATAATAGAAGCATATTCAAATCAATTAATAAATGCACCGCAGGGAACAAAACTTAATGTTCTTATCTATGATATTTGTGGAGATAAAAATCCACCTCAGGGACAGGCTGTCGTAGGCGGACTTTTTGCTTCCAAAGATTTGTTTCTGCAAGCTAGCCTTGGTAATGACATAAAATCTAATGAATGTGAATGTATTCATGCTGACAGTTATCTTCTTAAAAAAGATATAGATAAAAATTCAAAGTTTATTACTTCTACATTATTGCATGAATTCCAGCATCTTCTTAATTTTGTTAATAAAACAGTAAAAATATCTAATAATCCAGTTTATGCAACCTGGTATACAGAAATGCTTTCTATGTGTGCCGAAGATGTTTTTCAAACTCAGTTAGGGCTTCAAGATAACGACTCACCAAAAAGCAGATTAGCCACTTTTGCGGCTGCTTATTATGATGGTTTTAGAAACTGGCGAGATAGTACAGGAAATCCAAATGATGTTCTAAAAAGCTATGCAAATGCTTATGCTTTTGGAGCCTTTCTTATGCGAAATTACGGTGGTGTAAATCTGATTAATCAGATTGCTACAAATGATACTGTTGATGAAGCTTCTATTTCTGCCGCTTTAGCTGCATTGGGATATAAAGAAGATTTTTATTCTGTTCTTCATAAATTTGGAAATGCAATCGTATTCCCGACCGAAGCAGATAAACTTAATCTGAATAAAAACGTTATTCAAGATTTTAGTGGTGTAAGATATAATCTTACAGCAATAAATCTTATGAATTATGGTAATCTTGTGCTGGAGGCAAATTTGCCTGCCTATTATGATTATAAAAACAGAATAAAAAAAGTTACTGTTGGAGAGCAGGAAATGACAGCAATCTATGGTCCGATTATTCTAAATAAAGGCTACTATCCAATGGCAAACTTAGGTTCTGCCGGAACTTTTGTTACATATTATGGTGCTGTAGATTCAAAACCAGAAATAACACTGCCAGAAGGAATTACCGGTATAACACAGACTATTATAATTAAAGAATAGGAATTAAATGAAAAAAATATTAACAGTTTTTCTGCTTTTGAGTGGAGTATTTTTGAGTATGTTTTCTCTGTGTTCGTTCCAAAAGAACAGTATTATTACTGTAAAGGGAATAATCCGTGTATATGGAAACGAGCCTTTTACATTCATAGGGATAAAAACAGAAAACAATAAAGAATATACTGTTTTGGCGGCGGCTGATGTTGAAAAAGAACTCCGGGGTACGCAGGGAAAGAAAATAGAAATTACAGGAATATTAACCAGACCTCAGAAGGATAAGATGGAACTGGAAATGCTGAAAGACGGAAAAATTGAACTGACAGAGTGGAAGTTTATTGAATAAAAAAAACGGTGGTTTTGATACAATTTGTTTTACAAATCATTCAACCACCGTTTTTACTGTCTTATACTTCGTCATGCGGGAAACGCAGCGACGAAGCAATCCGTTCAGGGTTACAAACTAACGGAAGATAATAATCAAGAACTGAGAAACAAGTACAACTGCTACGAGGGCAATTGGGTAAGTAGAAGCATAAGCACCTGCAACCTTTTCTGTTCCGGCAGTACCAATCAAAGTTCCGAGAGCTGGTGTAGAAGTCATACCACCGCAGATAGAACCAAGGTTGTTCAAAAGATTCAGCTTAAGAACATACTTAGCAAAGATATATCCGATAATCATTGGAAGAAGTGTCATGATAATTCCGTAGATGAAGTATACCCATTCAAAGTACTTAACAAATGAAGCACCACCTGCAACACCGGCACCAATCAAGAATAGCATAAGACCAAGTTCACGGAAAACTTTAAGAGTGAATTCCTGTGGCATAATGCTAACTTTTCCAATTTTCTGGAAGTGTCCGAAAATCAATGAAAGAATAAGACATCCACCTGTTGTTGTAAGAGAGAAGTTTCCAAACTTGAATGAACCAAAGAATACACCAAGAACAGCTACAAGAGAGAATGCACAGAAGCCGAATGGATCGAGCTCAAGTTCTGAACCTGTAAGCTTTGAAGGTGCTTCTGGAGCTGATTCAGAAAGCTTTGCACGTTCTACATCCATATCAGCTTTAGCAAACTTTGGAACAAGCTGTACAAAAAGAACTACACCAACTACACCAAAGAGATAAGCAATTCCGTGACCTACAGCAACAATAGCTTCGTAGTCAATTGCACCGCCCTGAGTTACAGTTGCTTTTGCAGCAGAGAAGGCTGGAGTAGAAGTAAGAGAACCCGAAAGAAGACCTACGAGCATAGCAGCAACTTCTTCAAGATCGCGGCCGTAAACCTTGTTATCAAAAATGATACAGCCGGCACAAGAAAGCCCACCTACGAGGATGATAATTACACCAAGCAGAATGTAAGACTTGAAGTTTTTCTTCAAATCACCAAAGAAGCTTGGACCAGCAATAAATCCAACAGATGTAACAAACAAAATCAAACCAAGATTTTCTACAATCTTAAGAGCGTTTGAAACATAAGTTGCACTACCAACCTTTAACTGATTAGCAAGTGGTGTGTAAAGGAAAGCACCAAAAAGAAGAGCTACGATAAATACACCCGCAGTTCCCAAAGAAACACCTTTAATTGTGATTCTACCAAGCAGGTATCCTAATCCGGCAATAACGAATACACAGAATACCAAAAAACTAATTGTCTTAATTGATAAGATTCCACCAAAAAGAACCATTGTAATACCTCTTCTAATTATTATATAGAAAAAACAAATTATTGTGTAGTAGTGTGATTTTTTGAAATTAGATTAGACTATATGATTTGAACCGCAGGCGAGCTAAGCGAGCCTGTCGGTTCGAAATTAGTTTGACACGCAAAGTGCGGATGCACTTTGTCGTGTTCATAGCGTTTTAGACGGCAGGCGAAGCCTGTCCGTCTGAAAACATATTATAATGTTGCTCCAGGAATCTCTTTATCAAATTCAGGATTTCCGTGATGGTAAGTTGGAAGTATCTTTGGAGAAACAGCGTTGCCCTTAATCTTGGCAGCGGCTCTTTCCTTTTCAAAGTCCTTTACGTGCTGGAGAGAAAGCTCTTTAGCAAGCTTAATCTTCTTGAACATCTTACCAGCTTCGATTCCGGCTTCACGTCCGAATACAACTACGTCGAGGAGTGAGTTACCCATCAAGCGGTTTGTACCGTGAACACCACCAGAAGCTTCACCTGCAACGAGAAGGTTAGCAACGTTAGTGTGGCAAGTCTTGTCGATTTCTACACCACCATTCTGATAGTGGAGTGTAGGGTAAACAAGAATTGGTTCCTTACGGATATCGATTCCGTACTTAATGAACATGTTGTACATAGCAGGAATTGACTTAAGGATTGTTCCTTCTCCGTGAATCATATCGATCATTGGAGTGTCGAGCCATACAGCATCCTGTACGTCGTTATGAACACCACGGCCTTCACGAACTTCGCGGATAATACCAGAAGCGTTTACGTCGCGTGTTTCAAGAGGGTGAATGTAAACTTCACCGTCTTTATTGATAAGTTTTGCTCCAAGAGAGCGAACCTTTTCTGTTACAAGCTTTCCAAGAATCTGTGTCGGGTATGCAGCTCCAGTTGGGTGATACTGCAAAGAATCCTGATAAAGAAGCTTTGCACCAGCGCGGTATGCAATTACAAGACCGTCTGCTGTAGCACCGTAGTGGTTAGAAGTTGGGAAGCCCTGATAGTGCATACGTCCGGCACCACCAGTTGCAATAATTACAACTTTAGCTTTAGCAATGCGGATTTCTCCAGTTTCAATGTTCATAAGAACTGCACCGGCAGCTTCGCCTTTTTCGTTCTTGATGATTTCGATAGCAGCTGTGAAGTCTACAACAGTGATTTTGTCAGCGCGGTTGAAGGTTTCGTCGCGTAGAGTACGCATGATTTCCGCACCAGAATAGTCCTTACATGCATGCATTCGCTTGCGGCTTGTTCCACCACCATGAGTTGTTACCATTGTACCGTCCGGCATCTTGTCGAACTCAACACCAAGGTCGTTGAGCCACTTGATTACAGATGGAGCCTTGTTTACGAGTGTATATACGAGCTCTGGTTTTCCGTCAAAGTGTCCGCCACCAAAAGCGTCGAGATAGTGCTGAGCAGGTGAGTCGTTTGGCTTATCTGCAGCCTGAATACCACCTTCAGCCATCATTGTGTTAGCATCACCAACACGGAGCTTTGTTACGAGAAGTACTTTTGCTCCGGCTTCAGAAGCCATGATTGCAGCTGATGTACCAGCTCCACCACCACCAATTACGAGAACGTCTGTCTCATAGTCAATGTGATTAAGATCAATTTTTTCTGGTTCGAGGCGTGGTTTTGCCTGAAGCATTTCTGCGAGCTCGATAGGAGCCTTCTGTCCCTTGTTAGGACCAATCTTGAGTTCTGTGAACTGCTTCTTAATGCGGTCCGGGTGGAACTTCAAGAGTAAATCGTCTTTTTCTTCTGCAGTAAGACGAGCATGTTCAAATTTAAGGTTTTCTTCGCGTTTTTCAGCTACGATTTTCGCAGCGTCGTCAAGGTAATTTCCGTACATATTCGTCTTTCTCCTTATTTCTCGATTTCGCGTGTGTTATAAAGTTCCTTGATTTTGTCAAGGTTCTTAGTAGACATAGTTACAAAGTTCTTGATGTCCTTTTCGCATTTACCTTCCTCAATTTCCTTAACACGGTCAATGAGGTGCTGTGTCTGTGGCTGGAGATACTTACCGTTGATACGGCGGGCAAGCTCTGCAACCTGTGGATGAGAGATTCCAGCTGGACAGCGTGATGAACAGCATCCGCACATTACACAGTCAAATGAAAGGTCTGCACACTTTGCAAAGTCGCCGCGCTGAGCGTAAGCGATGTACTGCATTGTCTGCAGGCTCTGAGGGCAGGCACGTGTACATGCATTACAGCCTACACAAGAGTAAATCTCAGGGTAGAGCTGCATCATTATCTGCTGCTCAGGTTTGATTTTATTGATATCGTAAATCTGCTTTACGAGTGGGAAGAATGGAAGAGTAGCGATGTACATATCGTTTTCAACCTTCTTAGAACACGCCAGACAAGTCTGAAGCTGGTTCTGTCCCTTAATGCGGTAGATTGTAGCACAAGCACCACAGAAACCGTTACGGCATCCGCAGCCTCTCTTGAGCTGGTATCCGGCATATTCCATTGCATTCATAATGGTAAGTTCAGCCGGAACATCATATTTTTTACCAAAAATGTAAATAGTTGCCATTTCTTTTTCAGCCATTATTTTCTCCTTAGGGGTACCCCCTAAAACCTCTTTTATCTGGGGGAGAGAACACCCTCTACTCGGAAGCGGTGGTTTTCTCTCCCCCAGACCCCCTCTCTTTCCCAGCACCGCTTAGGGCTCTGCCCTAAGAACCCGGCTGGTTGAGCAGGATGTCTTATATTAATATTCTGGAGGTAATTCTCCTAACTGGTCAAAACTGAATACAGGTCCGTCTTTGCAGACAAACTTGTCACCAATATTACAGCGACCACACTTTCCAATACCGCACTTCATGCGCATTTCCATTGTGGTGAAAATCTGTTCGTCCTTGAAACCAAGGTCTTTAAGAATTCCAAGAGACATATGGATAAGGATTGGAGGTCCACACATGATTACTGTCATGCCGGCATCCGGTTTAAGCTCTGTGATGAAAGGAGGAACGAATCCAACGTGTCCATCCCAGCCTTCTTCTGCACGGTCGATTGTGATATCGATTGAGCAGTTTGGCTGTTTCTTCCATACGTTCTGCATCTCGTCAAGACGAACGAGGTCTGCCTTAGAGCGGGCACCGTAAATTACCTGGATTTTACCGTAGTTTTCGCGGTGATCCATCATGTAATTTACTACAGAGTGTACAGGAGCAATACCAATACCTCCGGCGATTACGAGGATATCTTTTCCTTTAAGAGCACCTTCAACAGGGAATCCGTTTCCGATTGGTCCGCGGAGACAAATCTGCTGACCAACTTCTGCGTTGTGCAGCCATTCAGTTACACAACCGCATTTTTTGATTGAGAATTCCATGTGAGATTCGAGGGTAGGTGAAGAAGTGATGGAAATCATTGATTCACCAACGCCTGGAACGATGAGCATAGCACACTGTCCAGGAATGTGGTTGAACAATTTCTTTCCGTCAAGACCAACTACGCTGAAAGTCTTAACATCAGGAGTTTCCTGTTTAATGTCGATAATTTTTCCTACATAAGGAATGAATGATTCTTTTGTTTCCATTAGAGTTCACCCGCCTCCTGTATCATTTTAATAACTTTAACAATGTTCATGTTTACAGGGCAGCTGGTCAGACAGCGTCCACAACCTACGCAAGAGAAGAGACCTTCGTGTGCCATCGGGTAGTAAACAAGCTTGTGCATAAAGCGCTGGCGGCTTCTTTCTTTCTGAGTGTGGCGTGGGTTTTCTGCAGCCATCTGAGTGAAGTCGTTATACATACATGAATCCCAGCAGCGTACCTGACGGATTCCCTTGTCTGTTCCTGTAGCAAAGTCGCGAACATCGAAACACATACAGGTTGGACAAACGTAAGTACAGGTTCCACAACCAAGACAAGCTTCTGAAGCCTTTTCCCAGATTTTTGTTTTATTGTCTTTATCAAAAATCTTGTTCATCTGCTCTGGAGTAACTTTTCCGAGTTTAGAAAGGTCAAGGTGAGCAAACGGGAGCTTTTCAATCTTTTCAGAAATTGCTTTCTTTGTAGCTTCTACGGCCTTGTCGTCTGCATCTTTCAATACTGATTTAGCGGCTTCGAGGAACTTCTTACCCTTGTCTGTGTTAGCGGCAAAGTAGAAAGTACCGTCTGCGCACCAGGCAGATACGTCTCCGCTTGCCTTAGCAAGTGAAGCGTCGATTCCGTAAGTTGAACAGAAGCATTCTTTTGCAGGTTCATTACAAGCCAGTGTAATTACAGTTCCGTGTTCGCGGCGGTTTGTATAATAAGAATCCTGTGGATTCATATGCATATAAACATTGTCAATGCATTCAAAACCTTTTGCATCGCAGGCACGTACACCAAAAATTACAAAGTCTTCAACTTCTTTTCTTGGGTCTTCAACTTCAATTTCTTTTCCAGAAACCTTGTATGAAACCATATGTTCAGTTTTTGGGAAGAAGAAGTCTTTTGCAGAGCGAACAGTTTTAAGGGCAGAAGAAAGCTTTGTGCCTTTTTCCCACTTCTTAAAATCAGCCTTGCCTGAGTTATTGTCTACAGGCAGGTAAAGAGGCTGCTTTGAACCGATAAGCTCAAACAATGAATCAATTTTATCAGCAGTGATACTAAGCATTATTCAGCCTCCTTGTCGTGTGAGCGGTCGTAAACGATAGTTGTTTCCGGATCGCCTTCTGCATTAAATGTAAGCATTGCAGGCTTTGTTTCCATGTCGCTTCCAGCCTGATATTCGCCGTAAATCTCGTTAATATCTTTGATGAACTTGCGGTTCAAAAGATACAATGGAATGTGCTGTGGGCAAACGCGTGAACATTCACCACAGTCTGTACAGCGGCCGGCAACGTGCCATGCACGAATAATATGGAAGAGGCTTTCTTCAAAGTTAGTTTCTGCAACCTTCTGAGAAGTGTAGAGCTTGTTGTTGTCGAATACACATTTTTCGCAGGTACATGCTGGACAAATGTCGCGGCAGGCATTACAGCGGAGACAACGGCTGAACTCGTTCTTCCAGAAAGCGTCGCGTTCATCTGCTGTCATGTGCTCAAGCTTTTCAACTTCAGCCATGCGGCTAGATTCTACAGCTTCTACATCAGCTTCAATGTCGATAAGCTCATCGCAGCTTACAGGCTTTTTATTTTTACAGTTATCACAAACTTCTCCGCCGTCGAGAGTGTCCTGACAAGGAACTCCGATTGCATATACGTCGCCGCGGGTAATGCGGTTTTCTTTAAGAAGCTGTGTAAATGAATATGTATCACTTGGCTTAAGGAATACGAGAACTGTTGCCTGTGGAATTGGTTTATCCTGGGCATTTGGATCTCTCTGTTTAGCCATTGTGTTGTTCATTCTTGTTGTGCTCTTGGCAACTTCAATTTCTCTTGTGATTTTTACAAGATACTTTGAAAGGTTAGCCTTACAGAACTTGTTGAATACAAAGTCTTTGTCGAGTTCTTCTGCAGAGTTGAATACTGCAGGAGTAATATCATCTTCAAAAAGACCTTTTTTCCAGCCAACTACTTTCTGAACTTTTCCTTCTGCAAGGAGTTCTTTTGCACGTGCGATTAATTTGTCTTGCATCTTACATCCTCCAGCTTTTTACATTCGCCAAGCTCAGTAATCTGCTTTACGAAATCGTTCATAATTCCTGCAAAGCGAACACCTTCTGCAGCAGAACACCATTCAACACGTGTGCGGCCTTTTTCAATTCCTAAGAAGTCGAGCATAGAGAAGAGAAGGGTCATACGACGACGTGCGAAGTAGTTACCTGTAGAATAGTGACAGTCACCTGGGTGGCAGCCACACAAAATAACTCCGTCAGCTCCGCGCTGGAATGCACGCAAAATAAAGAGCGGATTCAAGCGGCAGGAACATGGGATACGAATAATCTTTACATTTCCAGGATACTCGAGACGGTTGTTACCAGCCAGGTCGGCACCTGCATAAGAACACCAGTTACAGCAGAATGCTACAATCTTTGGCGTCCATGTCTTATTTTCACTCATAATCATATTTTTCAGATTTGTGAAACAGGATGGGGAGGATAATCAGGATTATATTTATATCCTTTTTATCCTGTATATCTTGTTTCATTACAATACTGAATCAACCTCCGCCAAGATTTGTTTGTTGCTGAAGCCCTTAAGATCCATAGCGCCAGAAGGACAAGCAACTGTACAAGCACCACAACCGTGACACATAGCGCTGTTTACCTGCGATACATGACGTGTAATTGTAGTTCTGTTTGGACCACGGAAATCCTTATCAACATAAGAAATAGCTCCGTAAGGACAAACGTTTGCACACTGTCCACAACCGTTACAAGCATTTTCATCTGGCTGTGCAGTACAAGGGTCATTCTTAAGCTTGTCTTTTACGAGCAGACAGATTGCCTTTGCAGCAGCACCAGATGACTGAGCAACAGTTTCCGGAATATCTTTTGGTCCCTGACAGCAGCCTGCAAGGAAGATACCTGCAGTTGGAGATTCAACAGGACGAAGTTTAGCATGAGCTTCGAGGAAGAAGTCGTTGTTGTCCATAGAAGTTGTAAGCATTGTAGCAAGCGGGCGGGCAGATTTATCTGCTTCGATAGATGCTGCAAGTACAACCATATCAGCCTTGATATGAACCTGTTTGTTCAAAATCAAATCGCTTCCCTGAACATCAAGAGTTCCATCACTCTGTGGAGTAACTTTTCCTACCTGACCTTTAATGTAGTGTACACCATACTGTTCAACGGCACGGCGGTAGAACTCATCAAAGAGTTTACCAGGAGTACGAACATCAATATAGAATACATAACAGTTTGTATCAGGATAGTGGTCGCGTGTGAGGATTGCGTGCTTTGCAGTATACATACAGCAGATCTTTGAGCAGTACTCGTGACCCTTTGTGCTGTCGGCGCTGCAGCGGCTTCCTACACACTGAACGAATACGATAGTCTTTGGCTCTTTTCCGTCTGAAGGGCGGAGGAGGTGACCGTTTGTAGGACCAGAAGCATTGCAGAGACGTTCAAATTCCAAAGATGAAACAACGTCCGGGCTCTGGCTGTAAGCGTATTCATCAAATTTTTCAAGAGAAATAGGATTGTAACCTGTTGCTACAATGATTGCACCATACTTCTCTGTAATAATTTCTTCTTTCTGGTCAAACTTGATAGCTCCTGCTGCACAAGCCTTTTCACAGAAACCACAAACGTTATCTTTACCGTTTGCAAGTCCCTTCATGTGGAGACAGTAAGTAGCATCAATGTTTGCAACCTTTGGAACAGCCTGAGCAAAAGGAATATCAATTGCCTTGCGGTTATTCAAAC
>CAMVDX010000037.1 GCA_947166355.1 uncultured Treponema sp. | reverse complement strand
TATCCTTTTCAAAATAAGCAATGCAGAGAATAGTGTGAATGGCAACGGTAAGATTTGTGTTTAGTTTCATAATCCCGTCCTTGTTTCAGTATATCAGATTTGTTGTAAAAAATAAATAACATCACTTGACATTTATAAATTACAACGCTATATTATCTTTAGTTGTAAACGATAAATTACAACTAGATAAAAATCTTTTAATCAGCCTGATCACCTGCTTTTAAGATAAATACTTAACGAGGTAATTTTATGGAAAAGACACAGTTCACATCAGTTCAGCTTTCAAAGGGCGTAATGGAAATCTATGATTTTGGTTCAATCAAGCTTCATGCATTCAAGACGAACGACTTGATTTCGGACGAATGTTTTCTGGTGGAAAAAGCTGGCAGTTGCTTTATGATTGAATCACCATGCTTTTTTGATAACATTAAGGAGCTGGAAAAATATATTTCAGACAAGGGGCTCAAGTATGAGGGGGCAGTCATTGCCTATCACGGAGCGGGAGCTTCTTTCATGAAGGGCAGTAAGGTCTACTCGACAAAGAATGCCGATGATTACAATCACCACGGAGGTGGGGCAGGGCTTGTTTCAAACTTTGCGGGAGCATTTGGGGAAGCTTTCGATAAATCAATCTATACGACTACGGATTTTATTGAAGGTGACAGCCTGACCCTTTGCGGTGTGGAAATGAAAATCACCCGCACTCAGGAAGCCTTCGACATCTTCATTCCTGAAATCAATGTGGTTTATACTCATATGCTTGGTCACGATGTTCATTCAATTGTCGCAGGAGCTGCCCATGCCGACGCGCTCATTTCTGTCCTGGAATCTTATATTCAGAAAAAAATCGACCTCGTTTTGACAAGTCATTATGTTGTGGAAAATCTGGATGATGTTAAAATGAAGATAGAATACCTGAAAGGGCTTAAAAACATCGCAATCAAAAATGTTGATGCTGCTGGCTTTAAGGCGGCAGTGCAGTCAGCATATCCAAAATATTCAGGTCTGAACTATCTTGATATGTCGGCTGGAATGTTCTTCCCTGGAAAATAATTTAAAAGGAGCCACGAATGACAGTTACAGAAATTGCAGAATATCTTGATAAAGTAGGCTTACAGTATCTGGCAACAATCGGTTTGGATGGGAAGCCAAAGGTGAGGCCTGTTCAGTACATGGTAGTCCATGATGAAAAGCTGTGGTTCTGCACAAACAGCCAGAAGGATATGTTCAAGGAGCTTTCTGTGAATCCTTATATTGACCTTTGTGGTTCCCGTCTTATGGAGAATGAAATTGATACAGCCTGGATTCGCATGAGTGCAAGGGTTGTCTTTGAAGAAAATCTTACGGTTAAGAAAATGATTATGGAAAAATCTTCCATAGTTCGCCAGCTGTACAAAAATGATGCAAATCATCCTCTGTTCAAGGTTTTCTATCTTTCTGAAATTTCCGGCAGTCTGAACAATCTTGGTCATGTTAAGGGACTTGAAGAGAATAAAGCTTTTTCTAAGCCTGTTGTTTTTAAGTTTTAAAGGAAAATGAATTCGGGCGTTCCCGCCTGCCTGTGGCAGTCGGTCGGCTGTTCCGCGCTTCGCTACCGCTCATCCTCCTCGCTTCGCTGCGGTGGACTGCTTCGCAGGCGCTCCATAGCCTAACGCATGGTCAAAATCAAGGAGGTTCTTATGAAGGAGATAAAATCAATCTTACAAAATGCAGATTCAGTTCTCATTGGTGCGGGAGCGGGACTTTCTACTTCTGCAGGCTTTACCTACAGCGGGCCTCGCTTCCAAAAATATTTTGCTGATTTTGAAAAGAAGTACGGCTTTCATGATATGTATTCCGGTGGTTTTTATCCTTACAAAACTCTTGAAGAAAACTGGGCTTACTGGAGCCGCTACATAATAATCAACCGCTACATGAACGCTCCGATTCCTGTCTATGAAAAACTTTTTGAACTTGTGAAGAATAAAAATTATTTTGTTCTTACGACTAATGTTGACCACTGCTTTCAGAAAGCGGGCTTTGATAAATCTCGTCTTTTCTACACTCAGGGTGATTACGGACTCTGGCAGTGTTCACAGCCTTGTCACAAGAAAACCTACGACAATCAGCTTTTTGTTGAAAAAATGATTAGGGAACAGGACTTTGTAATTCAGAGTGACGGCAGCCTTGAACTTCCCAAGGCAGGCTTTAATGAAATCAAAATGACAGTTCCGTCTGAGCTCGTTCCTCACTGTCCTGTTTGCGGAAAGCCCATGACAATGAACCTGCGCTGTGACGATACTTTTGTGGAAGATGAAGGCTGGCATAAGGCGGCTGGCAGATATGAAGATTTTCTGAATAAGAACAAAGACGGTCGTATTGTTTATCTGGAGCTTGGTGTTGGCGGTAATACTCCGGGAATCATTAAGTATCCTTTCTGGAAAATGACTTATGCAAACCCGAAAGCTGTTTATGTCTGCATAAACAAGGGTGAGGCAGAGGTTCCCGGCGAGATTGAAAAACAGAGTATTTGCGTAAATAATGATATTTATGAGACCTTGGCAGATTTGCGTTAGGGATTGTAGGGGCGCGAAGCGTTCTCGTTTGGAGAGCGGAGTCGAACCAAACGAGAATGAAGCGATAGCGTAACCCCGAAAAGCCCGGCGGCAGCGTAGCTGGCGCAACGCCCAAATGAAGAGGAAAAGGAAATGACACAAAAAGAACGACGCACATATTTGATAACAGAACTCCTCAAAGAAGATAAGGGTAGTGCAGGCTTTAAGCTGGGCCTTGTGCCCGGAAATGAAGGCGGCTTTGTGATTCCTGATGATGAAAAAAGTCAGCGCGATATACTCCGGGCTTTGATGAATATTCGTGGTCCATATTCCATTAGCGAAGACTTTTTGAGAATACAGGATGAGTACCTGCAGCAGGTTAATAAAGAGCGGGGGATTACGGATATTGCGGATTTAAGCCCGACAGAAAGGAACCCAAAACTATACCTCTGGCAGGGCGACATCACTACGCTAAAAGTTGATGCAATTGTTAATGCTGCAAACTCTGCCCTGCTTGGCTGCTTTGCGCCCCTTCATATCTGCATCGACAACTGTATCCACACCTATGCAGGTATTCAGCTACGGCTTGCCTGTAACGAGCTGATGCAGAAGCAGGGGCACGAAGAAGGAACCGGACTTTGCAAAATCACTCCGGCCTTTAATCTTCCAAGTCGTTATGTGTTTCATACTGTTGGCCCCATTATTTACACAAGCGTGGGACCCCGCGAAAAGATTCTTCTTGCAAACTGCTACAAAAACTGCCTTGAAACTGCGTCTCAAAATCAGCTTGAATCGGTTGCTTTCTGCTGCATTTCTACCGGAGTCTTCAGATTCCCTCAGGACCTTGCCGCTCAGATTGCAGTTGAGACGGTTGAAATGTGGCTGTCAGAAAATCCAGATTCCAGCGTGAAGAAGGTTGTCTTCAATGTCTTTGGAAATAAGGATCTGGAGATTTATCAGGGGCTTTTACTTTAGGGCGGGACGTCGATTACAATTCATGATAATTTGTCTGTGCAACCTTTCCCTGAACGGCAGGGCCTTTTAGATTTGTCCTTTTTATTTACCAGTTTTCGTATCGTTTTCCAGTATTCAGTTTTGTAAGTTCTTTCATTTCAGAATCTGTCAGCTGAAAATCCCAGACGTCAAAATTTTCTGCAATGTGGGAAGGATTGCTGCTTCCCGGTATTGCGATGTATCCTGCCTGCAAATGCCAGCGTACAATTATTTGAGCGGCGGTTTTATTGTGTTTCTTTGCAATTTCAAGAACCTGCGGATTTTTCAGATGCTCTGCTGTGTGACCTCGACCGCCGAAAGGATAATAGCTTTCTATGTAGATTCCTTTTTTTGCAGCCCAGTCTCTTAAAGAGTTGTTCTGATATTTGAGGTGATTTTCGTTTTGTATGACAGCTGGAGGAATTTCAAAATCATTTATAAAATGGCTTACTGTTTTTTCTGTGTAAAAATTTGAGATTCCGATTGAGCGGATTTTTCCGTCTTTTGCTGCACGGATCATAGCCTTGTAAACTGCATCGTCGCCTGAGCTGGAGCCGTGCTGATGCAAAAGACAAAGGTCGATATAGGTAAGGCCTAACTGCCTTAGTGAGTCTTCAATATCTGCATCAGGATTTGAACTCCAGGGAACGAGTTTTGTAGTGATAAAAATTTTTTCTCGTTTACAGATCCCATCAGAAATGGCACGGGAGATGGCTTTACCAACCTCGCTTTCGTTGCCGTAATATTTTGCAGTATCAATAAGGCGATAACCGGATTTGAGTGCGGCGTATACTGCGTCTTCGCAAACCTGGCCGGTCAGAGTCCAGGTTCCTAAACCGAGTGTTGGCATTTCGTATCCAGAACATAATTTTACCATTTTTTCAGGTTCCTTTGATGAAAGTCCAGTCATAAGAAGCCCTCCGACTAAAAGGGTAAGAATAAGTTTTTTCATACAGTTTCGTTCCACACTTCCTTTGCCAGGCGGAAAACTGCCCAGCCTTTTGGCCAGCCTGTGTACATCGTGGCATGGGTGATGATTGCAGCGATTTCTTCTTTTGTTACGCCGTTTTTCTTTGCATTTTGCAAATGGTAGGTGAGGGAAGAATCAGTGATTCCGCTTGCCATGAGAGATACCACTGTTATGATGCACTTTGTTTTTATATCGATTGCGCTTTCATTCCACACTTCGCCAAACAGAACATCGTCGTTCAGGTGAGCGAACATCGGAGCAAAGTCTCCAAGCTGCTCTCGACCTGCTGTCTGTGTAATTTTTTCTGCCATTGTATTTCTCCTGATTTTTTTATTTGATTTCCACTAGTCGGTAATTTCTGCTGCCAAATCCGATTTTTTCTGCATGTTCCAGAGTGTGGATTCCGTTTCTGCTTTCGATGCGTTCAATTAAACTGCCGGAATCTTTTGCCTTGTAGACTAAATCCACACAGGCCTGGTCCAGTGCTACCGGGTCCAAGCTTGCAAGGATTCCGATGTCGTGCATGTCTGGCTCTGCAGGATTTGAATCGCAGTCGCAGTCTACAGAAAGTCGGTTCATCACATTTACGCAGACAATGCCTTTTCCGTCTTGCATGTAATCGCAGACTGATTTTGCTGCCTCTGCCATTGATTCAAGGAATTCATCCTGAGGACAGCTGGTCCATCTTGTAACACTACGGCCTGCAGAGTGAATGTTGAGCTTTCCGGATTTCTTGCAGCTCATTCCTGAAGCAAATCCAATTGAAAGATTTTTGATTGCCCCACCAAAGCCACCCATTGCGTGGCCTTTGAAGTGAGAAAGAATCAGATAGGTGTCGTAATCTTTAAAATGAGTTCCGACATAATTTTCCTTGAGACGTACACCACCTTTTACAGGGATTGTCATGTAGCCCTCTGCGTCCTGAAGGTCGAAGCCGTTGGCCACGTCAAGAAAGCCGTGGTCTTTGGCGATTTTCATGTGGTCGATGTTGTTGCTCCGTCCGCCGCCGTATGCCGTGTTACATTCTACAATCGTGGCGTTCAGCTCGTCCTTCACCAGGTTTTTGATGAGGGCAGGGCGCAGGTAATTTGAGTTCTCGCTTTCGCCGGTGCTCACTTTTACGCCCACCTTGCCGCTGGCCTCGTAGCCGGTAGCTTTGTAAACCTTGACCAGAGCCTCAGGCGAAATGTCCCGGATAAAGTAAACGACTGGAGCTGATTTGTCGCTGGCGTTGGTTGAGCTCGTCGAAACCTCGTGAGTTTTGTAACTTGCGGCTTTTGGATTGTCCTTTGCAAAAAGAGTGAAGGACATCAGTATGATAAATAATGCTGATAAAAAAGATTTTGTTTTCATTAGAACTCCTTTGGGGGCGTTGCGGGGGAACCCCCGCTGGGTGGGGTAGGACGCAACGCGCTCGATAAATCTCACGAGCCATTCTTTCGAGGAGCCTAAAAAATGCGATGCATTTTTCTTAACGGCTCTTCGATTTTAGGCAAGTGCGGCCGTAGGGCGGGGCTCCGCCCTCTTAAATCCTACATACTTTCCTTCAAAACCTGCACAACTTCATCCTTAGTAAGAACTTTATAACCGCCGTCAAGGATAAAGGTTGCGCCTGCAATGCCTTCGAACATATCTTCTGTAACGCCAAGCTCTTTAAGAGAAAGGCAAACGCCGATTTCCTGCATCCAGGCTTTCATAGCTTCAAGTCCAGCTTCTGCAAGCTCCAGGTCATTCTTTCCGTCAGCAGAAATAGCCCAGACATTTTTTGCAAAACGCGCGAACTTTGGAAGGCCTGCTTCAAGCTGAGTTTTATAGTATGCCAGGCTAACAGCACTCAGCGTCATTCCGTGTGTTGCGTCTGTGTAGGCACCAACAGCCTGTCCAATCATATGAACCATCCAGTCGGTACTCTTTCCCTTTGCAATGAGAGTATTAAGTGCCCAGGTTGCATCCCACATGATATTGCTTCGGGCTTCATAATCTTCAGGATTTTTTACTGCGATTCGTGAGGCATGAATTACAGAGCGCATAAGACCTTCTGCAAGATAGTCGCTGGCAGAGTCATCGCTGCCCGAAAAATATTGCTCGCAGATGTGATTAAAAATATCGTAAATGCCTGCAACCATCTGACGTTTTGGAACAGAGAAAGTAAATCGCGGATTCAAAATTGCAAACTTTGGAAAAACCTCTTCACCAAAAACGTGACCAATCTTAAGCTTCTGTGCATGGTTTGTAATAACCGAACCGCCGTTCATTTCGCTGCCGGTTCCTGCCATTGTAAGTACAGCGCCTACTGGAATTATTTTATCACCAGGCTTGGGTTCTTCCATTTTGATGTAATATTTTTCCCAAGGATCGCCGTCGTATGCCGCTCCAACGGAAACTCCCTTTGCATAATCGATGGTAGAACCGCCGCCAACAGCCAGAATAAAATCTACCTTCTGCTCGCGGGCAAGCTTACAGCCTTCTGCAAGTTTTTCGCTGGTAGGGTTAGGCATAACGCCCGGAAGCTCCACAATTTCCTTGCCGTTCTTTTTAAGAGCTGCAAGAACAGCCTCATAAATTCCGTTCTTTTTGATAGAGCCGCCACCGTAAGTAAGCAGAATCTTTTTGCCGTATTTAGGAAGCTCCTGATCCAGATAGTTTAAAGAATCTTCCCCAAAATAAAGTTTAGTCGGGTTTGAATAAGAAAAATTTCCAATCATATTATTCCTCTGTTTTTTTTGGGCGCTCCCTCCACTTCGTGGAGGTCGGGCTTTCCGCCTTTTCGCTATCGCTCCAGCCGCTTCCCTCGCTTTCGCTCAGTCCAGTGGCTGCCTTCGGCGTGGCTACAATCCCTAGCGCTTTTTAGTAACGTTGTGTCACTTATCTAAAGTGTATGATATAAACAGTGACTTGTCAACACTAAAATGTGAGTTTAGTGACAAAAAGTTGCTTATTGCAAAAATCCATTTACTGTGTTATTCTCCAGATATGGCAGACTATATCCGCGCAAGAAGCGACGAACACAAGGAAGAAAGACTTTCTCAAATAAAAGAGGCAACTGCAGAACTTTTTGCAAGCTGCCCTTATTCAGAAATCACCCTTACTACAATAGCCGACAAACTTGGCTGGTCTCGAGCCAACCTTTATAAATACGTTACGACCAAAGAAGAAATTTTTCTGGAAATCTCTGCCGAAAAAATGGCGGCTTACTATGGCTCTCTGCTTTCCGCTTTTCCGGAGGGCAACAATTTTACTACGGACGTGATTACCGAAGTCTGGGCCGGAATCGTCAACGCTAATCAGGATTATATGCGTTATGTTTCCTATCTTAATCCGGTGATAGAAACAAATGTTACGGTTGAACGCCTTGCTATTTTCAAAAAGAAATATTATGACCTGGCTTATGCCTTCCGCGACAGGCTTGCTCAGATGCTTGGTACTACGCAGGAGGCGGCCTACAAAATCCAGCTGGATGTTTTATTTTATGCTTCATCAAATGCAGTCTGCTGTTACAAAAATCCTCTGGTGCAGGAAGCTCTTAAGCAAATTAACATTACTCCGCCGCCAATGGACTTTTACAAGGACATGAAGGACTTTATTAAAATGCGGCTGGAGTGGAAAGAATAAAAGCCGAAAAAGGAGACGCAATTATGCCAAAGAAAATTGTTGTAGTGAATGCTGGCCCAAGAAAGGGCTGGAATACAGATACTCTTTTGATGGAAGCTGCAAAAGGTGCAGAGGCTGCTGGAGCTGAAATTGTAAAGTTTGATTTATTCCGCCTTGAAAAATATACCGGCTGTATTTCCTGCTTTGGCTGTAAAAGGGAAAAGTTTAAGGGGCACTGTATCTGTAAGGATGGACTAACTCCTGTTCTGGATGCAATCCGGGAAGCAGACGGGCTTATCATCGGTTCTCCAAATTATCTTTCCGAAATGACGGCTTCTTTCCGCGCTTTGTATGAAAGGCTGATTTTTCAGAATCTCACATATAATGTTGAAAATCCTTGCTGTAATGAACATCCGATTCCGGTTTTGTTCATAATGACAAGCAATGCACCCGACACAATGTACACAGGACTTGTAGAAAACTATAAAAATACTTTGACTCGTTTTGTAGGTCCTGCCGAAACTTTTGTTTCTGGAAACACACTTCAGCTCAAGGATTATTCCAAGACCGACTGGCCATGGACACTTTTTAATCCTGAAGAAAAAATCCAGAGGCATGAGACTGTTTTCCCAGAAGAATGCAAAAAGGTTTTTGAGATGGGAAAAAGGATTTTTCTGTAATCCTTACTGGTGATGCTTCTATTTCTTATTAATAAAATATAATCCAATAAGGCAGATTGCAACTCCGAGGATTTTGCTCCAGCTGATTACTTCATGATAGCCTATTAGGCCTACAATAATCAGAACAATGGCAAGAATTGCGTTTGTCGTAACGGAAAGTGTATTTACTTTCCATCCAGCTTTGTAAGCAAAGATAAAGCCTACTTCGAGTCCTGTAATAACAATACCAAGAACGATTGTAGCCCAGTTGGTGTGGGAAAACTCTTTGAGAATATTTCCGCCTTTTGTGGTGACAAAGAAGGCTAGAGCCGAAAACAGCGTTGCCACAGCATAAGTGATTGTCATGCTGGCATAGGTGTTCATCTGCTCAGGGATTCCCTTTGCGCAAATCTGATAAAGTGTGTTTGAAAAAATAATGATTAAAAGCGGCCAGATGTAATTCATGGGCTTCTCCTAAAAAAAGATTGCCCATCTTCAACGACCTAATGATGTGGCTGAATGTTATAGGGATGAAAGTTCCCGGCACATTCCTACCCGGTGGCAGATAAGGGTATTATAGCGGAAATTGGGGAGAGTGTCAGTTGAACACAGCATTACAAAGATTTATATTCGCCAATATGTAGTACTCTTGAATTAAACGATAACTTTACGTTCAAAAGCTTCAGAATATGTTATAATTAAGAAAATATGAAAAAACAAAATCTTCCACAGCAGACACATTTTATTGGAGTTCTTACGCCAGAGGACATTACCCTTACACTTGAAGACTGCCGCCGCTATATGAATGAAGCATACGGCTGTCGTTCCGGGCATTTGACTCCGATTCATGTAACCTTGATTCCGCCGTTCAGACTCCCAGACCAATATTCAACAGAAGACTTAGTAAACGCAATTGAGCAAGATGTATTACCAGCAGGCTTGAGCTTCTCTGCAAAGATTAATAATTTCGATGCATTTGGCGATCGAACTCTTTTTGCAAAGGTTGAAAAGGATGAAAAGTGGACAGCTTTGCGTGACGCTGTTTATTCAGCTGTAATTAAAGCAGCTCCTGCTTGTACCAAAAAAGATCAGCGTCCGTTTACTCCGCATCTGACAGTCAGTAATCGTGATATTCCTGCAGGCGTTACAAAAAATGCAATAGAAGTGATGAACGAATTGAATCTTGTTGAAACATTCCCTGTAAATAATATCACCATTTTTGAACGAAAGGGCAGCCGCTGGGAAGCAGCGGTGTCGCTGGAGATTTAGAATTTATTTACTCTTCAAAAAACATCCTATAATATCTTTCAGCAAGTTTATCGCCAAAAGCAGTCGTAAGCTTTTCCATGGCAAATTCTTTTTTATAATCCATGTGATTAAACTGCTGGCTCTTAATGTCATTAATGCATTTCATCGTTTTCTTGTAGAACTTATTAAAATCCAAAAGAAGCATTTTATCAGCTGGCAGTTGCTTAGTATCAATCGTTCCAAAGATTTGATGATATTTTGAATCAGTTGCAATTACAGTATTTGTCTTTTACAGCTTCCCATTCATGAGAACCATGAACATCTGGAACTCTAATATTTTATTCACAAACACAGGTATAACGACTGGCAATTTTCGAAGGGCAGTTATACAAAATAGGCTCGAAGCAGTTCATCCGCACATACCAGGGCAGAATAGCTTCGAGCCTACAAGTAACAGAAACCATAAATGCGGTCATCGCCAAGTATGGATATACACAAGAGTTTCTCGATTTATACACCCTTGTGGGAGCTGTGCTTTTACCTAGGTTAGCGGATTTCTCTGTTGTTCCCAAGTATGCAATTATTATAAATCACATTTAACCAAAATGGAATAAACTTATGCTTTAATGTTATATGTTAAAATATAATATAAAATATAACATTAAGCCCCAACGGAGAAGAAAAGCTTTGAGAAAACTCAAAGTTCAACAAGAGTTTTGAAGGGTAGGACGACACTTTTTTAACATCGACGGTTTTGTAATTAGAACACTAATTGAATCAAAGGAAACTTTCCCAATAGTCATCAGGAATAACTCTGTAGCGTTTGGGAAGTTTTTGCTGAATAAGCTCTGTGATTTCACGGCTTTTGGTTCTGAAGTATTGTCTGGTTTCTTCATCCATGTATGGATTATCTGTTCCGGAATTCAAGACATTTTCTTTTAGGGTTGTGTGTTCAGTTATGAGTTCCTTCATGCCAGGCACTATTAGCTTACCGTAGTTTTTATATTTGATAAAAACATCTTGATTATATGAAAAGTGTTCGTTGTAATTTGAATAAAAAGTTGAATCGAAATCAGGACTAATTCTTAGAATTACTGGTTTTCTTTCTGCATAGTCTAATCCCATGTAGCCGTCCATTTCAGCACTGTATCCATAGAAGGAGAGAATATCTCCTGTGTTAAGAAATACTCCTGCTCTTGAATAATAATCTCCGCCATCTGGGGCATATTCCTCTATGCTTGGATGAGTTCGAAAACTTTCAGAGAATGGAATTGCGCGAAAAGTTTCAATATATTTTCCTTTCACTTTTATAGTAAATTCATTTTCACGCTTTGGAAAATGTGCATTATACCAAATATTGTATTTCGACTGGAATTCATAACAACCAAAGCTTGTAAGTTTATTTGCAATAACAAGAGCCCGATTATCTTCAAAAACAATGTAGAGTTCTCCATCGATAAAATCACTCATGCCACTTGTATGATAAAGAGCCTTTATACGAGTCTTTCCCAGTTGCCTGATTACTTCCTTAAAATAGCTGACGAGTTCAGTATAAGTATTAATTTCAAAAATTTTATCTAAGATTTCCATACTTATATGATAAGAGTATCTTTCTCAAAAGTAATTAAAGTTATGCTTGAATTATTTTTGGAAATTACAGTTCTTATTCAAAAATCAAAATTTCATCCATTGGTTTATTAAAGAGTTCGCTTAGGATTTTTAGATTTTCGATTGAAGGTAAGGTTTTTCCACTCTGCCAGTTGTACACGGCCTGGACTGCTTCAAACTCCATAAAATCTGCAAGCTTTTGAACAGACATACCTTTTTCTTCCCTCATGCTCTTAATATTCTGACCTGTCTTTACCAGGTTGATCATAGGGTGAATAACAATCTTGTTTTCTTCAATGTAGCGATTCATAGCTCTTACCTCCGTATGGTTTTGATTACAAGGTAAGTGTAGATTCAAGTTGAAGTTTAAAGTTAAACGCTGCGTTTAATTACAAGAAAAAAGTGGTTTTTCATTATAACGGTCTAAAAACTCATCTATTTTCATTTGAGCAGCTTTATCAAATTTTTGATTTTCGATAAAGAATTTTACAATAATATCTTTTTTCGAATCTGGATTAAAACTATAGCCTGCGTACGATAGCAATTCTTCAGATTCTTTAACTGTCAAATGTAATGCAATACACAATTTAAAAACCGTTTCTTTATCTGGTACATATCCATCTTTTGCTTTCATGATTTTTCCAAATAAAGCACAACTCATATTTACAGAATTGTAGAGTTCTGAATTTTTAGTAATATTCTTTTCCCGCATTAATGTTGCGAGTTCATTTTGGAAATGGTGCTTTTTCTCTGTAAGCGTTCGTATTAATCTATAGTATTCACTATCTTCTTCACTTACCTGCCAAGGAGCTAGAGGTTCACATAACATTAATGGTATTTCATAAAAGGAAATCCATTGTTCAAGACTTTTCCAAAATTCATCTTCGTTAAATATATCTTCCATGCAATTATTTTAGCATGGAAAAATCATTTTTAACAGATTCAAGCAAGACTTTAATGTGTGCATTCTGCAGTCAACAACTTCGTAAGTGACATTTACAAGCACTTTGTTCTCAGATTCAAGTATTTTTTTGTCGTACTTTCTTTATCTTGCCTATCGGTTATTTTTATAGGTTTTCCTGGACTTTAAGTAGTTCATACTATGTTTAATCCTATATTATCCTTCAAAAAACATCCTATAATATCTTTCAGCAGGTTTATCTCCGAAAGCAGCCTTGAGCTTTTCCATTACAAATTCTTTTTTATAATCCATGTGACTAAATTGCTGGCTCTTAATGTCATTAATGCATTTCATCGTTTTCTTGTTGAACTTATTAAAATCCAAAAGAAGCATTTTATCAGCTGGCAGTTGCTTAGTATCAATCGTTCCAAAGATTTGATGATATTTTGAATCAGTTGCAATCACAGTATTTTTCTGGTCATACGATAAATCCTTATCACAAAGAACAATAAAATTTCCAAGACAATATTCTGTATGGCCAACAACCTGAACCGGATATGCTGCATCTTTAATCAAAGCTTCCGGTCTGATCCAGAGTGGACCTTGAGTAATTTCATTGCCAGAGGAACTGAAAAATCCATACCAATCCAAAAGTTCTTCGAAAGCATAATTAAAAGCTTCATCATGAGGATTGAAAGAAAGTTTGTGCCATTCTTCATTCAGATAATCAATAGACCAGAGTTTTTCAGCATCCCATAAAACTTTATACACCGATTTAATCCAGGTTCGTGAAAATCCGGCATGAGAGAAAACGATACCATCACATTCAAATGCTATATCAAGTATGTCATGATTTTCTGTAAGTAGATTTCTGATTTCTTCAATCTTGTCTATCTGATGACCTGAAACTCTTGAACCATTTTCTGTTTTGCTGAGATAACTCCAGTCATGATTTCCCAGGAGAAGTTTTCTGTGAGTTTTATCTTCCCGAATAAAAGAGCAGATTGACTTAAAGTTGTTTCCCTGATCTGGCCACTGATTTTCCCATGAATCAAAATAGTCACCCATGAAAACAATGAAATCATAAGAGTCGGTCGGCATGTCTTTTACAGATTCCCATTCATGAGAACCATGAACATCTGGAACAACTAGAACTTTCATTAAAGAGAAACTCCTTAACAACTATTCTAGCACAAAGAAAATGATTTGAAATTAAAGTATCAGTTTAAAAAATCACTTCTAACTTAATTCATAAATCAACTCGTCTATCATATTTTGATTAAAGATTTTATTTTGTATACAGAAACGATAGATTACATCGGTTGTGTTTGTCGGAGAAAGTGCAAAACCTGCTCTAGATAGCAAATCCTCTGCCTCAGTTATGTTTAAGTGTAAAGCAATCAATAGTGGAAGAATTGTCTGCTTTTGTGGATGATAAGATGAATCTGATCTGATTTTGGAAAATAATCGACGATCGATATTTGCTGATTTGTAAATTTCTGTTTCAGAAAAGCCTTTTGTCCAAATTAATTGCATTAATCGTTCTTGGAATGTTTCCTGATGTTCATTTAGATTTTGTTTAAGAGATGGAAACTGTTCAAGAAGTTTCTTGCGATAAGTAAATGTAATATTTGTGAATACCAAATCTCCTTATAACTGAAATGTATCAAAGAAAATAATAATTGTCTATCTCGGGAGGGGGACTCGAACCCCCGACCTCGAGCTTATGAGGCTCGCGAACTACCAGCTGTTGCTATCCCGAAAAGTTACGTTTAGAATATATCGGATAAATTAAAGTTTGTGGTCGCCGCGGTGGGGACATTTTTTAAACTACAACTTTAATGCTTTAAATTGATTTCTGTGATAAGATTTTAATACAAAACATAAATTTCGCGTCTTGTTGGTTTTAGGACCTCCGACGCAAAAATTCAAACGGTGCCGTTGGCATCCATTTATCTTAATGAAGGAGAACGCATATGTTCGCTAGTTACATTGATAACGCAAAAGTTTCATCTGCAATTATGACAACATTGACTCGCGGCGATTATACAAAAGCCACCCGAACGACATTGTCTACATATGCGCTTCCAGTAATTACAGACATAAATGGAAAAGCTACAGCAGACGATCAGAACGGATTTACAAAAGAGATGTATGTCCAAAGAATTTTTGTGATAAGGAGATTAGACCGATATGGGTATCGAAAAAAGCGTTAAGCCAACTTTTTCATCAGAAAAAGTTGGTAGCTTTGAACCAACAACAACTATCAAGACTTTCTTAAGACCAGTTATAGACTTAAAAGTAGGGAGCGGCCACGAAGTAGCAAAAACAGTCCAGTGGACTGTTTTTAGCGAGTCTCCGAGCAGCTGTGCTGCGAGGGGTGCCCAAATCAAACGACTCAGAAAATTACGTGGATACTCTGTTCACGACCTGCAGGTGATATTCGGTTTTGATTATCCTCAGGCAATCTATGCCTGGGATAGGGAGCGACGGCTGCAAGCCGTCAAAATGCTCCAGTGGAGCATTTTGAGCGAGACTCCGAGCAGCTATGCTGCGAAGGCGGGTAAGAACGCTCCAACAATCGATAATCTTCTTGTCCTCTCTTATCTGTTTGATGTAAACATTTCTGAAATAGTTGTTTCATCAAATATCGAAATCAAGATTTATAACGTTGAAAAAACAGCATGAATGGAGTAGTGCAATGAAAATAATTTTAAGTCTAGAAATAGCAAAGTCGTTAAGAAAAATTGCGAAGACTTGGAGCAATTTTTAGACTTTACCAACATTAATTGGAGAGTATATGAAAAATTCATTTAAATGGAAAAAGAAATTAATAAACGGCAAGTGGTACTCAGTTTGTGATCACGAGCATGTTCCTATGATTGAGCATACAAAAGATGATAAATACAAAGTCCGCAACTGCAACGGCAAAGCGATTCTACACGAGAACTTTGCTGATGCAGAAAAACTCGCAATTGAAACTTACAAGAAGTTTGAAAAGTTCAATAAGAGTTTTGAGGGGTAAGAGTTTCGCACCAAATTTTCCGTGATTCCTCATTCTTCAATTGATAAATTCAAGTATGACTTTAATGCTTTTTAAAAAGGCAGAAGTTATAGTTGAGATGAGGCTAAAATGAAAGAAAATGAAATCACTCTTTCTATAAAAGAAAGACTTACTCAAATAGAGCAACGCGAAAATATCCGTATTTTGTATGCGTGCGAAAGCGGTTCTCGTGCATGGGGTTTTGCTAGTCCTGATTCTGACTATGATGTTCGCTTTATCTTCGTACGTCCAGTTGAGGATTATCTTCGTGTAAAAGAACTACCTGATTATATTGATGCTGAGTTGAACGAGGTGTATGACATCAATGGCTGGGATTTGAAGAAATACTTCAAACAGCTTTATAAATCGAATCCGGTGATTTTTGAATGGGCAGATTCACCGATTGTTTATAGAACAACATCAGAGTGGGAACACGTAAAGGCAAATATGCAGGATTTTGTTCTTCAAGTTGCGATGATTCATCATTATCGGGGTATGGCAAAAAGCAATGTTCGAAGCAATTTTGCAACATCCGAAGTTGTTCTAAAGAAATATCTGTATGTACTTCGGCCGGTGCTTGCTTGTGTATGGATTATGCAGAAGCATACTGTTCCACCTACAGAGTTTATGAAACTTGTAGAGGAAGTTTTGCCAGAGGAATTAAAGGCATTGGTAGATGAACTGCTTGCTGTAAAAATGAAATCTGGAGAAAAGGAGAATGGGGCAAGAATCCCACAGATAGATTTGTTCATTGAGTCAAAACTTAATGAGGCGACTGTATTTCCTGTTAATGAAGAAGTACAGGTGAATTATGAAAAGCTGGACAAACTGTTTTTAGAAATTGTTCAAGCGGGCGTTGCGGGCGGCGTTTGAGCCCGCTAGAGGGGGTAGCGGAAAACGCCGTAAGGCGGTTGGAGCGAGGGGCAGGCGCCCCTTCAGGAGGAAACAATGGCTGAATATTACAACATGATTTTAGATGAAGAAGAACTCCATTGGTTCTTTGACCATATTATTCAAAAGCCTCTCGAATATGAAACTTATATGATTATGCTTGCTTGTCGTGGTAAGAAGCTTACGGACGAGGAACGCGAATATACGAAGGTTGGTGCCCGCGGTGAAATGATGCGTGAAGAGTTGATTCGCTGTAAGGGAGGTCTTAAGCAGGAATGGAATTTCGATATCTACAGACAGGCCTTTTATGCTTACAACTGTGATAAACGTTCTCTTTTGACTCCAGCCGGAGTCCCTTATCCAGAACATGCAATGGTTGTTTATTCTGTTGTGAATCCTACAAACGAAATTGACTGCATTGAAGATACCTTTGAGCATTACAACAAGGAGCGCAAAAATCTTACTGCTGCAATTCTTCGAGGTTCTAAGCCTGGGATTCAGGATCATCTGGTAAAAATGCCTAAGGTTTTTGAGCACATGAAAAGCTGTCATGCCTCTCACACAAGCCGTCGTATCTGGTTAGATTTTGACATGGATATCAAAAAGGAATGTCGAACTTCCGAAGTTTTCGAAGAAGCCTATACTGCACTTCATAGGGCAGGAGAAAAGCTTTTTGGCCTTGGTAACTTTGCAATTGTCAAAACAAGTGGCGGTTATCATACATTGGTTCGAAAGGAATGTCTAACTTTCAATCCGAATAACTTTTTGCAGGAAGTTTATGAGGAAGCTGATAATCCAAATCTTTCAGATTATGTAGAGGAGTTTGTAGCAAACGATTCCAGCCACAAAAGCAAGGATGGAAACAACATCATAAAGCGTTCTGCTCTTATTCCAACACCCGGCTGCCGTCAGTACGACTCTTATCCGGTAGTAGTGAATAAAGAGGATTTTGAGTAGAATGGAGGTAACTTTCATGAACTTATTTATTTGCGGAAGTATAAAGATTAAAGATAAGGAATGGATATTTTCAAAAATCGAAGAATGCATAGCAGAAAAAAATTTCACAAATGTTACCATTCTCGAAGGTGAAGCTCGCGGAGTAGATTTAATTGCAAAGGAGTGGGCTCTTGCTCACGACATTCCTGTAAAAGAATATCCGCCTGATGTACAGCATTATCTTCACAATGCTTGTCATAAGAGAAATGAAGATATGACAAGGGATTGTGATTTTGCACTTATGTTATGGAATGGAAAATCATATGGAACTTTTGACGATATTCAACTTTGCGAAAAATATTCAAAACCATATGAGATTTGTTATTATGATTTGGCGGAACACATGCAAAAGTATTTATCACTTGCCATGGAAAAATTCAAAGTAAAGTTTGCAGATGGTCCAAGAGAACTACTTGATGATATCTGGGATGAAGCAATGAAAATCCGTGACAGGTATACACACTAATTTTTCAATTGTGATTCAAGCAACACTTTAATTACAAATCGCACAAAAGGCGAGTATAATAATCTTATGGCATACTCGGAGCTGATTAAAAATCTAGATACTCTCAGAACTTATATCCGCAGTTTTTATATCTATGGATTTAAAACGAGGGATCAGTTTTTTGGTAAGAGTCCGCGTACTTATGATGATGAAAAACGCCGTCTGGAAAATTATCTGGACGGTTATATGACCTTCCGCCCGGATGAAAACGGTAAGGTAACTTTTCTTTCAATCGATAGCCGTCATACTACTCACAATCCTCTGTACAAAATCTTCAAGGCAAAATCCTTTACCGCTATGGATATCTCGCTTCATTTTATGCTGATGGATATTCTGGCAGATGGTTCGAAGAAGACCTTAAATCAGTTGCTGGATGAAATTAATGATACCTATCTTAATGATTTCTCGTCTGAAATATTGCCCGAAGAATCCAGCCTCAGAAAGAAGCTGAAGGAATATGAAGAGTTAGGTTTAATCTCGTCAGAAAAAGATGGAAAGACAATGCTTTATTTCCGTAATCCGATGACAGATTTGGATGGACTGGAAGATGCGCTGTCCTTCTTTTCAGAGATTGCTCCTTGTGGTGTTACGGGCAGCTTCCTCTTTGATAAACTTCCTGGTGATGTTCAGAAGGAAAGCGAGGTATTCCAATTTAAGCATCATTATATCACATCCTCAATTGAATCTGATTTTGTAGAGCAGGTTTTTGAAGCAATCCGGAAGCACCGCTATCTTACAATTGAACAGCGGCGTGCTGAGGACGATAGAACTTTCCCGAACGAAGTTATTCCGCTGATGATTTATCAGAGCACTCAGGGTGGTCGAATGTATCTTATGGCATACCGTCCGAGAGGAAAATATTTTCTTGCCCTCAGATTTGATTACATAATTGGTATGACGACTGGCGGCGAATATGCTGGCTTTGAGCAGAAGAGGGCAGAGTTTGAAGAACTCCGAAAACACATCTGGGGAGTGGCATTAAAGCAGAATAAAAAGCATAACGACACAACAACTGTGCACGTGACCTTCCGTGTTCATTTTGAGGAGGAAGAGAAGTTTATTTATCAGCGGCTATTGAGGGAAAAACGCTGTGGAACAGTGACTCTGCTTGATGATAATAATGCTCAGTTTGATGCAGATGTTTTTGATCCGCAGGAAATTATTCCCTGGGCAAGAAGCTTTATTTGTAGGATTACTTTCTTTGATTGTTCTGAAAAATATATAGCACGACGTTTTTACGGAGACATTCGAAAAATGTATCGCTTGTATTCTGGTGAAGGAGAGGAGGCTGACGACGATGCTATTCAGTGAAATATACAGTGCCTATTACAACACCGTTGCCTCAATAATCTCCTGCAGCCAGCAGGGAAAACTCGATTCTGATTTGCTCTTCAAAATCGTAAAGGAATCTGCCTTCCCTGAAAGTTTTATGACAATTGGTAGCGCCTTAGAGACTGGAAGATGGCCTCTTATTAAAAAGGATTATAACACAAATATTCAGAATATCCCTACAATGCCTCTTTCGATTTTACAGAAGAGATGGTTGAAAGCTCTTTGTAATGATAAAAGAATCAAACTGTTTGTAGATGATGAGGTACTTGCAAAACTTAAACTTCAACTTAGAGATGTAGATCCTCTTTTTACAGAGAACGACTATTATCTTTATGATAAATATTCTGATGGAGACCCCTATGACGATCCGGATTACATCAAAAACTTCCGAACTGTTCTAGAAGCTATTCATCAGAAAAAGACAATAGGCGTAGAATACACCGGTCGTTTTGGTCAGCAAAAAAGATTTATCTGTGCTCCTTGTAAAATTGAATACTCAGAAAAGGATGATAAATTCCGTATTATCTCAAAGGTTAGGAATCGTCATTCAATATTAAACATCGCAAGAATCGATTCCTGTGAGCTGTGTAATGACAGCGCGATGTTCCAAAGCGCAAATCTTTGCGATTTGGAACTCGTGGGGCTTTCGCAGAAAGCCACTATAACTCTCGAAATTTATGATGAGCGAAAAGCAATGGAAAGAGTAATGCTTGCCTTTGCACACTTTGAGAAAAGTGCCGTTCAAATCAGCGATGATGTTTACCAGCTTACCCTAAATTATGACAGTTTCGATGAAACAGAACTTGTTGTCCGTGTGTTGAGCTTTGGTCCTATGGTAAAGGTTCTCGAACCAAAATGCTTCAGAAATCTTATTCAGGAACGCATTTCAAAACAAATTGAATTAATGAAAAGAAATTAAATCATTTTATACTTTTCGCACCAAATTTTCCGTGATATTTGAATTTGACTCTGCTATAGTAAAGCCATAAAGGTAGGGAGCAACGGCGTAGCCGGCAAAATGCTCCGGTGATTTCGAACTCATCGAAAGAATGTCTCGTGAAGGCTATGCCTGAGCGTAAGAATTAAAGTAGAACTTTATAAATTACAACTTTAATTACAAATGTGATTTTTGTTGTTATGTTTAAGGTATAAATTGCAAACCTACCAAAAGTTAGCTTGCACAAAGGCAGTTATTTGTGTAACTGGAGGCAATTGACTTTCTTGGTTTGTAATTCAAAAGA
>CAMVDX010000036.1 GCA_947166355.1 uncultured Treponema sp. | reverse complement strand
TCTGCATAATATAAAAACTTATATAAGTTTTAAGGAGTGCCATCGTGCCTTGTGGAAAGAAAAGAAAGCGCCAGAAGATGGCGACACATAAGCGAAAGAAGATGCTTAGACGTAATCGACATAAGAGCAAGTAGTTTTTAGGTCGAGACTATGTGTTGAAAGACCGCGTTATACGCGGTCTTTTTTTTGCATCGCGGTGGTTGAGTGCCGCGTTAAGCGCGGTGTATCGAAACCACCGAAGTTTATGACGAGGTCAATTATTCTTCTATCAAAAATTCATTCGCCAGAAGATATAAAAAAGCTTTCTCAAAAAGAGTTAAAACAGCTCGCTCAGGAAATCCGTAACACGATAATAAACGTTGTTGGAAAAAACGGCGGTCATCTTGCAAGTAATCTTGGAGTTGTTGAACTCACAATTGCGCTTCACCGCGTCTTCAATAGCCCGCAAGACGCAATCGTCTTTGATGTGAGCCATCAGTGTTATACTCATAAACTTTTGACCGGCCGTTATGAAGAATTTCCGACTCTGCGTAAGGCGGGCGGTCTTTCAGGCTTTACAAATAAAAATGAAAGCCCTCACGATTATTTTATAAACGGACATTCTTCTACATCAATTTCTTCTGCACTGGGGCTTTTGACTGCCCGCGAGCTAAACGGCCAAAAAGGCAAGGTAATTGCCGTAATTGGCGACGGTGCTCTTACAGGCGGTATGGCATTTGAAGGGCTTTCTCATGCGGGGCAGCTTTGCAAAAATCTGATTGTTGTGCTCAACGATAATCAGATGTCTATTGATCATAACACTGGCTCTGTTTCCCGTTACCTCAGCCGCCTTACTATGACTGCCGGGTACCAGACCTTCCGTTACAGAGTTGATAAAGCAATTGATAAAATTCCATATCTTGGTCATCGCCTTGAAAAACTGATTTTTAGAATGAAACGTGCCATAAAAGGTATGTTCCTTACGAATAATCTTTTTGTTGATTTTGGCTTTGAATATGTGGGACCTCTGGATGGTCATAATGAAGCGGCTTTGGAGCGTGAGCTTCGCCGTGTAAGCAGGCTGCACAGACCTGTCGTTGTTCATGTTGTTACAAAAAAAGGAAGAGGCTACAGTCCTGCAGAAAATAATCCTGAGTTGTTTCATGGAATCGGACCTTTTCAGATTAGCGACGGTACTGTAGAAAAATTTGATACAGAAAGCTTTACAGAAGCCTTTAGCAATCTTATGGTTGAAGAGGGAGAGAAAAACCAAGATCTTGTTGCAATTACTGCGGCTATGGCTAAAGGAACAGGCCTTTCGGCCTTTTCTCATAAGTTCCCGGAGCGTTTTTTTGATGTTGGAATAGCAGAGGAACATGCTGTTACCTTTGCAGGCGGCCTTGCTAAGGGCGGTAAGATTCCTGTTGTCTGTATTTATTCTACTTTTATTCAGCGTTCAGTTGATCAGATGATTCATGATATTGCTTTACAGAAATCTCATGCGGTTTTTATGCTTGACAGGGCTGGTGCAGTTCCGGCAGATGGAGTAACTCATCAGGGAATTTATGATATTGCACTTTTCCGCCCTGTGCCGGAGCTTGAGCTTATGACTGTGAGCAGCGCATCTGATTTGCGGCTTTGCTTTGAATGGGCGGTTTCGCGCGGAACTTCGGTTGTAATAAGATATCCAAAACTTACTTGTCCTACTGAAATTCCTCAATTTACGACTCCTGTTGAATTGGGCCGTGGCATTTTTATTCCATGTACTGAAATTGTAATTGAAAATATCAGTGAGGCTGAACTTGAAGCAAAGAAAAAAAAGATTCTGATTGCTGCGACCGGCGGAATGTACAGCGAGGTTCAGAAGGCTGTGCGTGCGGTTTTGCTTGACGGTGGTTATGCTGATATTTATCTTTTGAGATTTATTAAGCCTTTTGATGAATCTTATTTTGTTGAGCTTGCCAAAAATTACAGCGGTGTTGTTTTTGTTGAAGATGGTGTTATAACAGGCGGAATTGGTGAGTATCTTGCAGGTCTTCTTGCAGAAAAGGGAATGCGTAATACTAAAGTTCTGGGCTTTGGTGATAAATTTTATAGTCATGGTTCTCGTGAAGAGGTTCTTGAGATGGCGGGATTATCACCTGCGCATATCAAAAAGGCGGTAAAAGAATGTTGCAGCTTCAGTTTGGATTAAAACGTGCCGTTACGGAACGTGCGGCCTTTGTAATGGGAATTGTTAATGCAACTCCTGATTCATTTTATGCAGGAAGCAGAGGTGGAATTGACCGTGCTCTGCAGCTGATTGATGAAGGAGCTGATATTCTGGATATTGGTGGAGAATCTACCCGGCCGGGCTATACTCCGGTATCTGCAGAAGAAGAGATTTCGCGGGTAATTCCGATAATTCAGGCTGTCAGAAAAGTTTCTTCAATCCCGATTTCCATAGATACGACTAAGCTTGAAGTTTTTAAGTCTGCGTTTGCTGTTGGTGCTGATATCTGGAATGATGTAACTGCTTTAAGTGGGGCAGGAAAAGCTAATGCAGATGGAACTGCCTGTAGTGAAGCTGAACCATCCCGAGAATCTGCTGTTTTTATTGCAAAATCAGGTGCTTCTGTAATTCTTATGCACTCAGGAGCAGGCTCTGTTTCTGAAGTTTCTGATTTTTTAGGTCAGAGAGTTGTGTTTTGTCTTGCAAACGGAGTGAGCTCCCCAAAAATAATTGTGGATCCTGGAATCGGCTTTGGAAAAAACTTTGAGCAGAATGTTGCACTTATTCGTGAACCTCTTGCAGTTTGCGGCGGCCGCTATCCTGTATTAATGGCTCTTTCGCGAAAACGCTGTATTGGTGAAATGTGCGAACGAAATCCGCAGAACAGTTCTGCCGAAGACCGGCTTGCAGGAACTCTTGCAGCAGACTTGATTTCTGTTCAAAACGGTTCAAAAATTATACGTGTACATGATGTATCTTCTGCAATTGACACGTTAAATGTGATGAAAAATCTCCGATAATAGTATATAATAGAATATCGTCGTTATTATAAAGAGCGCGGCAATGACGGCAATTTTCGTCATTGCGAGGAGCAAAAAAAGTACGTCATTGCGAGGAGCGCAGCGACGAAGCAATCTATATGGATTGCCACGCACTTCGTGCTCGCAATGACGGCCTATGGATTGCCACGCACTTCGTGCTCGCAATGACGGCTTTTGGATTGCCACGCACTAAGTGCTCGCAATGACGGCCTTTGGATTGCCGCGTACTAAGTGCTCGCAATGACGAAATCTGGATTGCTTTGCTCCCGACGATAAAAGTAAATTAGAGGTACTATGCTCGGATTCGACAGAATACTATATTTATATGATTTTATCCGGCCTTTTTTGGATATTGCCGTAATGACATTCATTCTGTTTAAGGCTTATGATTTTATCTCAAAAACAAACGGCGTTCAAATGCTCAAATCGCTTTTGATTGTTGTTATTGTATACGGTGTCGCTGTCCTCTTAAAGCTCCAGACTCTTTTGTGGATTATGAACATAATTGCTCCTGCAATTGTAATCGGCTTTGCCCTTATCTTTCAGCCTGAAATTCGTAAGCTTTTTATCCGCATTGGTCAGAACGGCTGGTTTGCGTTTGGTACACGTTCAAAACATACTTATGTTGATGCTGTTTTAATTGCAGCAGAAATGCTTTCTCAGCAGCGACGCGGTATGCTCGCTGTTTTTACACGACATACTCAGCTTGAAAATATTATTCAAACCGGTACGCGCTTAAATGCGGACCTTTCTTCGAGTCTTCTTATTACAATCTTTGGTAAGGATACTTCGCTTCATGATGGCGCCTGTTTTATTCAGGGCGGTAAGCTCATTGCGGCGGGCTGCTTTCTTCCAACTTCAGAAAACTATAATATCAAAAAAACTTTTGGTACACGTCACCGTGCCGCACTTGGACTTTCCGAGGTCTCAGACGCTGTAGTTCTGGTTGTTTCAGAAGAAACCGGAGCTTTGAGCCTTGCTTATGATTCAAAATTAAATTATGACTTATCAGTTGAAGAAGTACGAAAGATTCTTGAAAATCTTCTTGAAATTACTTCTGAAGCTCAGGTACTGGAGGACACTGTAGATGAACACAAAACATTTGCTAGATGAAATCCTCGACAAATGGCCTGCTAAGGTAATCTGTCTTATTGTTGCAATCTTTTTGTATTTCTTTCATCAGGCTTCAATTATCGATTCAAAGACACTTGTTGTGCCTCTAAAAATTTTAGAAAACGGAGTTGTAATGCAGGTCGGTTCAGCTCCAAAATCAGTTTCTGTTGTTGTGCGCGGTTCTGCCGAAGATATAAAGCTTGTAGATCCGTCAGAAATTACAGCTTATGTTTCGGTAGATGATATTACTCAAAAGGGGCAGTATACGCTGCCGGTTCAGCTTTCACTTTCAGATGCGCTGCTTGTACTTGACCCGTTTGAAGTAAAGCTTAAGGATGAAAAACTTACGCTTTATGTAGATAGAAAAGCAATAAAATATGTTCCGCTTATGCCGTCTGTTGTAGGTGAAGTTGCACATGGTTATGAAGTAGAAAGCATAACAATGAATCCTTCTACTATTGAAATCACCGGCCCTGAATCTGTAATTAATTCTACCCAGAGCGTGTATACAACAAGGGTAAATGTTTCAAATGCGGAAACAAATTTTACAGTTGAAACTTCGTATCAGAATCTTTCCAGCATAATTACTGTTGTTGATGAAGGTCCTTATAAGGCAACTGTTACTGTTGTTCCTGTCGAAATGGAAAAAGACTTTAAAGATGTTGAAGTTGAATATATAAATCTTGCTGAAGGTCTTGAAATCAGCGGCGAAAAACAGACAGTATTCCTTAAGCTTTCAGGTGATATGCCTGTGCTAGAAAATTACATACTCTCAAAGCATGCAGTTCAAATAAATCTTCGTGATATAACAGAGCCTGGAACTTATGAACTTCCGGTAAGATATTCAATTCCGGCAAACCTCAAGCTGATAGAAAAATCAGATGATATATTGTCTGTAACAATTGATAAAAAAATTGAAGAAAAATCAGATTCAGAAACTGCTGTTGCCGGAGAAGGTGAATGATTTTTGGGATTGGAACTGATATTACAAAAATTAGCCGTTTTGAAAAATGGGTAACAAATCCCGAAATGATGAGCCGTTTTTTTAATGAGAAAGAATATTCTGAATCCGGTACAGTTGCTGCAAGGTGTGAGCATGCGGCGGCACGCTTTGCTGCAAAGGAAGCTTTTTCCAAGGCTTTGGGAACCGGGCTTTGCGGTTTCAGCCTGAAAGAGGTTTATGTTTCAAATGACAAAAATGGTAAGCCTCTGCTGAATGTTGAAGGGGCGGCACTTGAATTGCTAAAAAAAAAATGCGGAGAATGCAGCATTCATCTGAGTTTGAGTCATGAAAAAGAATACGCGGTTGCATTTGTGGTTATAGAATGTTTATAAGATTATAAAAATCTTATTCAGGGGGAAGAAATGGCAGCATCTAAAAAAGGCGGAACAGAAAAAAAAGTCGGTATTTCGTACTGGTCTAAGGATAAGGTAAAATGTCCTGTATGTAAAAAAGACTTTGAACGTGAGATTATGCGTAGTGGTAACGGCCGTATGATTGCGGGTGGGCTTACCGAAGAATTACACCGTATTTATGAACCTTCTGCAAAATTCGGTCGAATCTATCCATTGATTTATGAAATAGGTGTTTGCCCTAACTGTTATACAGCTCTTTTCTGGAATGATTTTACAGAAAAAATGGATCCGGATGATGCTGATAAGCTTTTTGAGCATTCAGATAAACGACATAAAAACTGCGAAGAAATTTTTCCTTATTATAACTTAAAGCATGAGCGTACACTTTATGACGGTACGGCTATGTATTACCTTGCACTCCAGACTTATGATGATATGGGCGCTTATACTCTGCCTACTATGAAAAAGGCAATTATTACACTGCGGCTGGCCTGGCTTAGTGATGAGATTAACCAGCATTGTGCAGGTCACAATTTTGATTTGATTGCGAAGATGTTCTACAGTAAGGCATTGTTCTTTTATCAGCAGGCGGTAATTAATGAAACAGAGCGCGTGGAAAAGAGCTCGACACTTAATAATATGGGGCCGGATATTGATAAGAACTATGGTTGGGATGGCGTAATTTATCTTTGCGGACTTCTTGAATATAAATACGGACAGCAGGATGATATACAGCTTCGCCTGAAAAAACTCAGTGAATCAAAAACTGCGATTGCGCGAATCTTTGGTCTGGGAAAATCTTCTAAGAACAAGCCGGGACCGCTCTTGGAACATGCCAGAAATCTTTATGATAATCTGTCTAAGCTTGTTAATGATGATGAGTTCTAGAAGTAACGTCATTGCGAGGCGCTTAGCGACGAAGCAATCCATTCTAGATTGCCACGCACTTCGTGCTCGCAATGACACAATGGAAATTAATTATGCGTAACATACTCCTTACAATCTCTTACGACGGAACCGATTTTTGCGGCTGGCAGCGTCAGGATGATGCAGCGGGCGGAGAGGCCGGACGTACTGTACAGGGTGAAATAGAAAAAGCGCTCGAAAAAATCCATAAAGAAAAAACTTCATTATATGGCTCTGGCAGAACCGACAGTGGCGTTCATGCAGTTGGTCAGGCAGCAAATTTTTATTCACCGATTGACTCAATGCCCGCAGAAAATTATGTTCGTGCCCTCAATGCTTTTTTACCTGATGATGTAAGAATTGTTGATTCAAGAGAAGTGCCGGAAGATTTTAGTGCACGTAAATCAGCCACAAGCCGCGTGTACCGTTATTTTATTTCAACCGATTTGAATGGAAATGTTACCGCAGATAATCTTCGTTATTGCTGGTGGGTAAAAAACTATACTCCGGATCTTGCCCGACTGAATAAATTCTGTGAATGCTTGAAAGGCGAACTTGACTGTTCTTCTTTTGCAGCAAGCGGAGACGACAGTGTTTCCAATAACCGTTATATAGACGGCGCAAGATTTTTTTTACAGAAAGACCGCTGGGGAAAAGAACTGCTTGTTTTTGAAATTGAAGCCAATGCCTTTTTGTGGAAAATGGTAAGAACTCTGACAGGTACACTTGTAAATCTGGATAAAGAAGGCGCGCAGGATGATGCAATGAAAAAGATTCTGGAAGCAAAAGACCGCAAGTCAGCAGGAGTTACAGCCCCGCCGAACGGCCTATTTTTATACGAAATTAAATTCGATGGTATTCGAAGACATGTGTAGAAAAGCAAATAGCTAAAAGCAAATAGCTAAAGCAGACTTACCGGATCAACATCATATTCAATATAAACATTCTGATTATGCGTATACTCAAAAAGAAGTTTTCTTGCGGCCGTCTGTAAAGGAACAATTGACTTTCCTTTTAATAAAATCTGATATCGCCAGGATGAATTAATTTTTTCAATAGGACATTCTGCGGGACCTATTATTTCCATACCGCGGGGAGCTTTATCACTCAAAATCTTTACAGCGTCACGGGCAGTTTCTGCGGCAAGAGATTTATTAAAACTTCGGAATACAAGTCGAAGAAGACGACTGAACGGTGGAAAATCCAGCATCTCACGTTCTGCAAGTTCGCTTCCATAAAAATCATTTATTCGATTCTGGCAGGCAAATAGTACAGGACCTCTGTTAGGGCTATAGGTTTGAACAATAACTTTTCCGTCAGGAAAATATCGGCCGGCTCTTCCTGCTACCTGTGTAATCAGAGAAAAGGTTCTCTCCCCGGCACGAAAATCCGGCATATGAAGTCCGGCATCTGCAAGAATTACACCAACAAGCTGTAGATTTGGAAAGTTTAAGCCTTTTGCTACCATCTGTGTGCCAAGAAGAATGTCATATTTTCCCTGTCGAAAATCTTCCAGAGATGTAAGCAGTTCTTCCTTATTTTTGAGGATATCAGTATCGAGTCTTAAAACACGGGCATTTGGAAACTTTGCACGGGTTTCTGCTTCAATATATTCCGTACCAAAGCCTGAGCTTCCTATGTCAAATGAACCGCATTGAGGGCAGCTTTCCGGCGGGTAAATGGACCAGCCGCAGTAATGGCAGCGAAGTCGATTTTCAATTTTATGATAGGTGAGTGGTACTGAACAGTTTTTACATACAAGCTCGTAGCCGCATTGATTGCAGCGGAAAAAATGTGTAAAGCCGCGGCGGTTCAAAAATAAAATTACCTGATGTTTTTGCGAAAGCGTTTTGTTAATCTGTTCTTCAAGAGGTTTTGAAATACAGCCGTCTCCGGGATAATATGAAAGATCTATGCAGGCAATGTGCGGCATTTCGCCACCTGCAAGACGTTTTGTAAGAGTGTGACGGATAATAGAACCAGTCTGCATGCCGTACCACGCTTCTACACTTGGGGTAGCACTTCCCATAAGAAGCGGAATCTTAAGTTTTGAACAACGATGCATTGCAACCTGTCTGGCATGGTATCGCGGATTGTTTCCAGATTTATAAGAACCATCATGTTCTTCATCAATTATTACGAGCCCAAGGTCCGGAACCGGTGCAAAGATTGCAGAACGCGCACCCACTATTACACGGGCTTCTTTATGCATTATACGATGCCATTCAGAAAGTCTCTGCGAAGGAGTAAGTCCTGAATGCAAAACAGCAGCCGTGTTTCCAAAGCGTTCCGAAACAGATTTTACAACCTGACCTGTAAGTCCGATTTCAGGAACAAGGTAGATTACCCCCTTTCCCATTTCAAGAATTTTTTCTGCAAGAGAAAGAAAAACCTCTGTTTTACCGGAACCGGTGGGGCCGTAGAGATAATGAAATAAGGATGAAGATGGGGAATTGTGGATTGCTTCGTCGCTCCGCTCCTCGCAATGACGATGTTCAGCCTGCCCGCTATTGCGGAAAGCGCCGTCATTGCGAGTGGCGATGCCTGCACTACCAGTGCCGCCATTGCGGAAAGCGTCGTCATTGCGAGCGGAGCGAAGCAATCCACTGGCACGTAGAATCTCATTAACGGCTTTCTTTTGTTCAGATGACAGCTGATTCTTTTTCTTCTCTCCCACCTCTTCTTCAAACCCAAAGCCGCCTGCTCCTGAATCACGACGTCCGCTTGGAATCATAGAAAAAACTGCTTCACCAAGCGTGCAAAGATAATAATGTGAAATCCACTTTGCCATCTCAATCAGCTCTTGGCCAAAAAGAGGCTCTTTATCAATTATGCGTTTTACAGGCTTAATCTTACTTGCATCAACAGGACAGTTTTCAGGAATGGAGTCAGAGATATTAATTATAAACCCGTTTGTCTTTCTGTTACCAAACATTATTTCTGCGCGCTTTCCGATTTGAGGAATAAGCTCAGGCTTTTCTTTTTCGGGAGAAATATAAGAATATGTAAAACCCTGATTAACCGGCAGGTTCAGTATGATTTCAAGATACTGCATAATTAACTACCGTTAGTTAGCGTTTATCTCATCGAGTTTTCTTTTGAACTTTTTAAGGTCTTCCCATGCCGGGCGTTTTAGTTCTTCATTACGAAGCAGTGCGCTAGGATGGTAAGTCGGCATAACCGGAATGCCGTTATATTCAAAAAACTCGCCATGCTTTTGAGTAATGGGAATGCTTTGATTTATGAGCTTCTCAATTGCAATTTTTCCCATACATAAAATCATCTTAGGCTTTAAGATATGAATCTGTGCTTCAAGAAAGCAAAAACATGCAGACTGTTCATCTGGCAGAGGATTGCGGTTTTCAGGCGGCCGGCATTTTACAATGTTTGCGATATAACAGTTAGTTTTACGGTCAAGTCCAATTGCGGCAAGCATACGGTCCAGAAGAACTCCGGCTTTTCCAACAAAAGGTAAACCCTGCATATCCTCGTCATGTCCTGGCCCTTCGCCGATAACAAGTACCTGAGGATGTTCTACGCCCATACCTGGAACAACATTATTTCGGGTTCTGGCAAGTCCGCAGCGTGTACAGCGGAGAATTTTTGCATTGATTTCATCAAGAGAGATACCACTATTTTGTGACATGTTTGCATCAGCCGAAGCCTGCCCCGTGGTTGAATAAACCGAATCTTGCCCGGTGGTTGAGTAAGCCGTAGGCTGTATCGAAACCACCGCAGCGCTGCCATTGTTTGAAGTTGCAACGGTGGTTTCGATAAGTTCGCTACGCGAACACTCAACCACCATATCATCAGCGAATACCGGCTCCCCGGCAAATTTCTGCCGCGTGTATCCACACTCATAAGCATCTGCGGTTTTGAGAAGAGTATATATTAATTGTTTATCATTTGCTTTCATCAATAATCCTTATACAATCGGCAAGCACAGCTTGCCTCTGAGCCGTTTTTTCGATAATTCTAAAACGACCCTATCGGCTCGTTTTTTAACGGATTTTCGATTGTAGGCTTCTTCTTTTTTCATAATTCTATTTTATAGATCCCGAAACATGTTCGGGATGACGTAATTCTGAATCTAAGATTGTCATGCTGAACCTTCGCAGCACAGCTGCTCGGAGACTCGCTAAAAACAGTGTCGCTCCCTATGTTTCAGCATCTCCTTATTCCGTTTTCTTAACCGGCTCTCCGGTAGCCGTCAATTTAATAATTTCTCTTTCTTTATAAGACTTTTCAATCAGCTCATCAACTTCAAGAGTTTTGTAAATCTCTTCAGCTTCCTGAGGCTGACCTCTCAATACCGGATGTCTCGGACTAAAGAGTACGCAGCAGTCTTCATATGGAAGAATTGAAGTCTCATAAGTATCAATGAAATAAGAATCCTTAATGATTTCTTCTTTATCCATTCCGCAAAGAGGACGGAGAAGAGGGAACTCAGCAAAGTGCTCGGTAACCGTCATGTTTTCAATTGTCTGACTTGCAACCTGGCCAACGCTTTCACCGGTAATAATACATTTTGCCTTACAACGTGCAGCAAGGCGGTTCGCAACCTTCATCATGCAGACACGGAGCATGAGAGTAGACCAGGCTTCGGGTGCTTTTTCCTTAATCTTCATCTGAACATCAGTAAAAGGAATAACGTTCAGGTAAACAGTAATTCCATAATATGCAAGTTTTTGTGCAAGAGTAACAACCTTCTGCTTTGCTTCTTCGGAAGTGTAAGGATAAGAATGAAAATAACAGCATTCAATTTTCATACCACGGCGAAGCATACGGTAGCCGGCAACTGGGGAATCGAGGCCACCGGAAAGCAGAAGTAGTCCTTTTCCGCTGCAGCCAACCGGAAGTCCGCGGCAGCCAACATTTGAATCAACATAGACAAAACATTTTTCACGAACTTCAACATAAATAATTGTATCAGGCTTATGAACATCAACCTTCATAAGCGCTTCTACATCGCCCGCAGCTTCGCAGCAGATTTCGTATGAGTTCATAGGAAAGCTTTTGTCTGCACGACGGGCATCGATTTTAAAAGTCTTGCAGCCACGTTCTGCTTCAATCTTTGCAAGGTCGAAAACAGCCTTGCTGATTGCTTCAATTGTTTTTTCGCAGACTGTAGCCTTTGCCCATCCGGTAATTCCAATCAGATGATTAAGAGTAAACTCAACTTTTTCCTGTAATGAGTCTTCGCATTCAATATAAAGACGGCCGGCACGGAGTGAAACCTTTGCCCCGGTGCCTTCCAGATATTTTGCTGTATTGTGTTTTAATAAGTTCTCAAATTCCTGAAGATTCGAACCCTTTAATGTTAATTCCCCAATTTTTGCCAGATAAGTCATATCTATATTATAAATGAAAAACAGCCGATAATAAAGATGTGAAAAAATCTTTTTTAATTTTCTTAATTATTTTATTCCAGCTCTTTTTCTCATTTGCAGAATCCATTCCTAATAAACTTCTTGGCATCTGGGAAGCGAAAGATCGCTATGTTTTTTTTGAACAGAATGACCAAGAGCAGCCAGAGCTTGTTGTGGTTCTAAAAACTTATTACGGCTGGTATTTGAACAGGGCTGCTGAGCCTGCTGATTATAATGAAAAGGAAGCTCGTGTACGTAACACTGCAAATGCCCGGAATGCAGAGCATATTTATATTCAAAATATTAATGTTAAAGAAACTCCAAACTCTCTTTACGGGTCACTTGATCTTTCATTTTCACGCTGGCAAAAAAATACTGTGCCATTTTTAATAATTGATGACAAGCTATATCTTTCATATTTTGAAAAGGATAGCCGCGTGCGGGAAACTCCTGAGATTCAAGAGAGTACGGCGACAGAGGAGTCACTGGAGGTTCAAGTAACTTCGCCTGAATGGACCTTCTACCGCGGCGTTGCTCCTTCCCAGGGCTTTATGATAAGTCAGCAGAGCCTGAGCGAAAATATTACCGGCTATATAATCGACGGCAATAAGCTTTATGATGTGCGCTACTGGCGCACTGATATGGATTATTCTACGGATTATATTACCTTTACTTACAATGAAGATTCATATCAGATTCCAAAACACCTGCAAAGTTGCGGTACAAATTATTCCTGTGTTTCCGGCCGCAGTAAAAAAGTTCGTAATACTGTAAAGCCATTTGAATATAAGGTTGAAAATTTTATTTTTAATGATGATGCTTCAGTATTTACAAAAAATGAAGAGCCTTATCTTAAACAGCTGGCAGACAAAGACACTTTTGAAGAATTAATTAAAATCATAAAGGAAGCAAACTCCCGCCGTAAGCCTGATCCGCCGGCTCTTTTTCCTGAGAGTGACTTAGACTGGCACTGGGATTTAATTGACCAGCTGGAAAGCGGAAATCTTATTATTCAGGAAATAAGAGAAAGACAGAAGAACTTTGGTCCAAGAGGCAAAGACCGTAATAAATAATTGTCACACGGATTACCGCGGATTTTACACGGATTGGATTATGACATTTCATTATCATGCCTCAATCCGTGTTAAATCCGTGTGCTATCCGTGTGATCAAATACACCTTTCAGATATATATACTCATAAAGAATGTCATCAAACTGGTCATACTTAAAAACAGTATGAACCTTTGTCACGTGATACTGCTTGATGTTTGCTGTGTGAGGGTATGGCAGCCAGAAAAGTCTTTTCGAAAAATGTCTTACGACTGTCCATTTAGGCCAGAGGAATTTCTGATCATTAAATTTCTGAGAAATTATTTTCTTTCTTGTAGTACTGTGCCACAGCGCATCCTGGTCTGCAAAAAGCCATTTTTTTGTTTTTATCTGATTGCGGGCCTTTTCAAAGAGTCCGGTTTCACGGCATTTTGTAAGATTAAACAAAAGAACACCTGCATTAATATAATCCGGGCGAATCAGATATTTTCCATAATGGTCGTTTGCGGCTGCATATTCATAATCTGAAATATCAATGTCATAAAGCATGCAGATGTCTTTATTGAACATAATGTCTATGTCCAGATATAAAAACTTTTCAGGCATGCCGGGAATCAAATCTGCAAAAAGACGAATAAGAGTGTAAGGAGAACAATAGCATTGTTCATTAGGACTGTTTGCAAACTCGCTTTTATAAATTTCAGTTACATCAATTTTGCGAACACAGTTTTCTGAATTATATTTTTTGGCAACTCCATCAAGAAACAAAATCATCTTGTCATCAATTGCAGTATATGCCGGATTTAGATGCGAAACATCCATTGTGAGAATTGTAATTTCAAAAGGCTCTTTAGTTTGAGTACGTTTGAAAATTGAAAGCATGCAGGTAAGAACACCGTCAAAAACCTTTGAGTTTCCGCAGAACATTATGTTTCGCATAAATCAGTTCTCCTTGTTACTTTCAGCAGTTTCGACGTTTTCCGAAAGAGCGGCCGTTGTAGCCGGTGTGGCTTGTGTGGCTTGTGTGGCCGAGGTGGCCGGATTATCTCTTTCTTCAACTTTTATATATTTAATCAATTCTACGTTATTCATTTTGCTTCGATCACACATTGCTGCATAAACTCTGTTTCTCAAGTCAGCCTGTTTTTCTTTTCTATCGAGAGATTCATCTGGAAAGAAAGGCCCGTCGACATAAGTTATAATCCGCGGAGTTTTTGAAAAGCGTCTTTTCTGGTAAGTATTAGTAAAGCAGAAAGTAGGGCATCCGTGCTGTATAGGGTAGCGGAATGAAGAATCAGCAAATGGCCTGATTTTTGTATAAAACGGCCAGATGTGTGCTTCAGGATAAATCATAATTGAAGCGCCCTCGCTGATACGAAGCTTAAGTGTATTCATAAAATTTTTTGTAGCCGCCATATTATCCGGCAGGGGAAGGGCTCCAAGAAAATGTGTGACTCTTCGCAAAAAGGGAATTGAAACATTGTTTGCATTTACCACAATATATGTTGAATGCGGAAAGCTTACGAGGGTCGGAATAATCGGGTCTGCAAGGTTGTTTGTATGATTTGCAAAAACAAAAACAGGCTGTTTTTTATAAGGCTTTATTACACTGCGGTTTACAATTTTAAGATGATATTTAAACAGAATAAAAGCTATTGCTATAGGATGCGCAATAATTTTGTACCAGAAAAATCTCATGGTTTTGAAAAAAAGAGAGTTGTCGCCATACCAGTAGGTTTCGTCAATTTTTCGCGGAATCAGTGAGTCGCCTGCAAATTCATCATTGAGTTCATCTTTATAATAAATTACATTTGGGTGTTTCATTTATTAGTTGGCCGCTCCACCAGCAGTTTCAGTTTTTTCTGTAGAATATACAAGAGGAGTTTTGTAGAAATCCTCATAAACCTTAACCCAGGCGTTATAGTTTTTATTCTTCATTTCTTCCATGTTTTCTTTTGTATTTTTTGAAGGATCCGCATAAATAGCAGGAAGAATATTTACTGTATATTTCTGAACTGGAAAACCGTCACCGTCAATTAAATCAGAATCTTCCATAGTAATGAAAATCGGAAGAACCGGAACTTTTGATTCAACTGCAAACTTAAAGGCTCCGGCTGTAAGTGGACGCGGCTTTCTGTAGTTCCACCACATTCCCTGTTCTGCATATACCAGAACTTTTTCGCCGCGTTCAAGGAGCACTTTCATAGCGTGCATAAAATTTTTCATTGTAGAAAAGTTTGCGCTAAGAGGAAGTGTGTTGCAGTGGCGGAAGAAAAATCCGTACAGGCCCGGAAAGTTTGTATAGTTTCCTTCACGAATAACCTTATACAAAACCTTTCCGTTAAACTTATACATATACGGAAACAGTGCATAATGAATTGCAAAATTATCAAAGGCATTAAAATGATTGCAGGTGAGAATAGCGCCAGAATCCTTTATGGCTTCGTAATTTTCGAGACCTTTGATTTCCTTGATAATCATCTGCTTGTTTTTTACAAGATTATTGATAAATCTTTTTGCACCAAGGTTTACAAAAAAAGTTGCGATTTTATTTGAAAGCTTTTTGTTAAGATAATCTACTTTATCGGGAGTGAGGGGAATGGTAGGAGGATCATCTTCAACATCCTTTGACCACCAGCCTTTTTTTTCGTATTCTTCAATACGCTCAAGAACCTTTAATCTCTGCGGATTTTTTTCAATCTGCTTTACAGCAGAGTTCTGATTTTCGTTCTGTTGTGAAATTTCTTTGTCACTCATTTTCTTCTGATTCTCTTTTTATAAGCTCTGATTGTAACCAGTTTTCTGATTCGAATGATTTTCTTAATCTTGTCGAACCACCACCATACAGCACCAATTTTACCCTGTGTGTTATGGTAGTTATTAGGGTCATCTGCATCTTCCTGAGCCATGCGTTCAAGATTTGCCATTAAAAGTTCGTCTTTGTCAAAATCTTCCTGGGTACGGGAGTCGCGTTTCTGAATAAGTTCGTCGTAAACGCCGGCCAATTTTGCGTATTTCCAGAAATGCTCTTCATAAAGAATATTCTTATATTTCCATGGACGCCAGTTGATTTTCCAGTGAATGAGTTTAAGATTTTTATCCTCAAAAGTGTCATTTTTGTATGAGGTTTTATTCCAGCCGAGAGGAATTTTTCTAACGTGCCCTTTACATAAAACGTTAAGATAGTCTTCATCCTGAACAACACGGAATTTATAGCGTTCCAGCAGGTCTACAAATTTTTCAGCAATAAAAAGCTTTCTCCAGCGGCTGCAGTTTATAAGAAGAATACCGGCATTAAAATATTCCTCGCGTTTAATTCCATCAGCCTTTTCTACATAGTTTCCAAATACATCGAAGGTCTGCATTACTTCTTCCTGAACTGCTCCGACGTAAAAGCCATGAATATGTGTGTTATAAAGTTCGCTTATATCACCGAGTACGGTAATGTCGCAGTCAAGATATAAAACCTTCTGGTATTGAGGAAAAAGATTAGGAATAAAAATTCTATAATAAGTTTCTTTAGAATAATAATCTCTAAGATGAAACATATCCTTAATTTTATCCATCTCATCTGCAAGAGAGATGAATTCAATTTCAGAATTTGATGTCTGCAGCTTTTTGATTCTATCAATATTTTCTGGCTTAAGTTTTGTTATAAGGACGAATATTCTATAAAAATTGTCTTTAGATGCATTGTCCAAAAGGGAAGTGATTGCAATCGCCATTAATGAAACATAATTATCGTCTGTAGCGAAGCAAATAGGAATTTCTTTTTGTTTGCTCATTTTTAGTCCTTGTAATATTCGTTAATTTTAACATTTTTATAGCTTAAATACAAGAATTATTTTTTTAGGGTATTTTCGGTGTAGGCGAAACAATGGTTATCTGTTAATATCACTAATCTATGAAGAAAACTTTTTCTTTTTTTGTCATTTTATTTTGTGTAATTTTTTCAATCACTTCAAAGGATTTTTCTGAAAATGAAAATAATCTGATTTTTAAAACACTTGATGCCAGGTTAAAAACGCGACTTTATGAAACTCCAGGAAAGGCAATTTCAAGTCTTAATGAATTTAAGGCAGCAATAGAAGCCGATGCGGATTATATAAATGCCGGCGAAGAAGTAAAGTTTGTAGTGCAGAATATGATAGTTCTTGAAACCTATAATTATATGTATGCAGAAGATATGAACTCAAAGGAACTCAAGCCTTATATTCTTGAACAATATGATAAAATTGAAAATTTTGAAAAACTGCATAAATCTGAAGAGTTTTCGGCCTGGTTTTATCTTACTTCTGGAGATGTAATTAATTCTTCCATGCAGTTTATTCCGCAGGCTACAGCAATAAAGCTCGGATTAAAAGAAAAAGATGAATATGATTCTGTAGTTCAAAACAATCCTTCGCTTGCCTTTGGACGCATAAACCGGGCACTCTGGTATTATTTTGCACCTGCTATTGGAGGAGGCAGTAAAACTGTTGCAAAAGCTGATTTTGAAAAAGCCGTAGAATGCGCTGCTTCTGATTATGAAAAGTTTTATTCACGTATTTATCTTTCTCAGGTTTATTATGATGATGGAAACCTTTCAGATTGTAAAAAGCTGCTTGAGGAATGCGATAAAATACTTCCGGGAAATGTATATACCTCATTTATCCGATTTTTAAATGATAATAAATATTCTTTGTTATTCTATACTAACAACCGCGAAAAAGTAGAGAAAAAGCTTGGGTTATAAATATTCCGTCATCCCGAACTTGTTTCGGGATCTATATAACAGATGCTGAAACAAGTTCAGCATGACAATTATATATAGAATAAAATCGTGTTTTGTGTCATAATAAGAAGATTATAAATAATATCACTTATTAAAAGGACACATACATGAGCTTTAAACCGGTTGATCCAAAAGTAGACTTTCCTAAACAGGAAGAAGAAGTTTTAAAATTCTGGCAGGATAATGACATCTTCAAAAAGTCAGTAAGCCAGAGAGAAGGGGCAGAGGATTTTGTATTTTATGATGGTCCTCCGTTTGCAACAGGACTCCCACACTTCGGACATTTTATTCCATCAACAATTAAAGATATTATTCCACGCTATCAGACAATGAAGGGAAAACGTGTTGAACGCCGCTTCGGCTGGGACTGTCATGGACTTCCTGTTGAAAATCTGATTGAAAAAGAGCTTGGTTTAAACTCTAAGCACGAAATTGAAGCACTGGGTATCGACAAGTTTAATGATGCCTGCCGTGCTTCTGTTTTGAAGTATACTTCTGAATGGCGCACTACAATTACCCGCATGGGCCGCTGGGTTGATTTTGATAACGACTACAAGACAATGAATCCTGAGTTCATGGAGTCTATCTGGTGGGTTGCAAAAACTCTCTGGGATAAGGGCCTCATCTACGAAGGAAAATATATTCTTCCTTACTGTCCACGCTGTTCTACAGTTCTTTCTACTCACGAGCTTGCTCAGGGCTACAAGGATGTTCATGATCAGACTGTAACTGTTCGCTTTAAGATTACTAAGGCTCCGGCCGGAGTAAACGACCCTGACATGGCAAATGGGAAAACTTACTTCCTTGCATGGACAACAACTCCATGGACCTTGCCATCAAACCTTGGCCTTTGTATGGGTCCTGATATTGATTATGTAAAGATTCTTGATAAGGAAAGCGGAGACTACTACATTTTTGCAGAAGCCCGCCTGTCTGCTTATTATAAAGACGAATCTGGCTACGAAATCATCTATCGCCATAAGGGTGCTGATTTTATTGATGCTGAATATGAACCGCTTTTCCCATATTTTGCAAATCTTAAGGATCCAAAAGCCTGCGAAGAAATGAGCGGACAGAAGTGCGAAAAGGGTGCTTTCCGCATGTTCAACGCAGCTTACGTATCTACAGAAGATGGTACTGGTATTGTTCATATTGCTCCGGCCTTTGGTGAAGAAGATAATAAGGTATTCCGTGGTTCCGGTGTTCCAAACGTAGAGCCAATCGATGCTGAATGTAAGTTTACAAAAGAAGTTCCTGACTATCAGGGACTCTTTGTAAAGGATGCAGATAAAGATATCATGAAGCGCCTTAAGGACGAGGGTAAGCTTGTTAAGCGAGATTCTATCGTTCACTCATATCCTCACTGCTGGCGCTGTGGTTCTCCTTTGATTTACCGCGGTATTGGTTCGTGGTTTGTAAAGGTAGCTGATTATCACGACGTACTTCTCCGTGCAAACAGCAAAATCAACTGGCAGCCTGCACATATTAAGGAAGGCCGCTTTGGTAAGTGGCTGGCAGGTGCCCGCGACTGGGCAGTAAGCCGTAACCGCTACTGGGGTAACCCGATTCCAATCTGGCGTTGTGATGATCCTGACTGTAAGCACACTCTCTGTGTTGGAAGCCGCCAGGAGCTTAAGGATCTCAGCGGAACATACCCTGATGACCTTCACAAGCAGTATGTTGATAAAATTACTTTCAAGTGTCCAAAATGCGGTAAAGGCACAATGCACCGTATTCCGGAAGTATTTGACTGCTGGTTTGAATCAGGCTCTATGCCTTACGCACAGGTACATTATCCGTTTGAAAATAAAGAGAAGTTTGAAGCTAACTTCCCTGCAAACTTCATCTCAGAAGGTCTGGATCAGACCCGCGGATGGTTCTATACACTTACAGTTCTCGCAGCTCAGCTTTTTGATAAGCCTGCTTTTGAAAACTGTATCGTAAACGGAATCGTACTTGCTGAAGACGGACGTAAGATGTCTAAGTCACTTCGCAACTACACAGACCCTGTTGAAGCAATCAACAAGTTTGGTGCAGATGCAATCCGTCTCTTCCTTATGCACTCAGCTGTAGTTAAGGCAGACGAAATCCGCTACTCAGACGCCGGTGTTCGCGATGTCCTTAAGTCTATCATTATTCCATGGTGGAACTCTTATTCCTTCTTTGTAACTTATGCAAATATCGATAAGGCTTCCCCTACAGGACACCTCTTTGATGACAAGACCCCGTCAAATCCTCTGGATGCATGGCTCTTGTCTATCACTCAGAATCTTATTAAAGAAGTTTCTACAGCCCTGGATGCTTACGACTTGTCAGGTTCTATTGACCCAATCGTAAAATTTATTGATGAACTTAATAACTGGTATATCCGCCGCAGCCGCCGCCGCTTCTGGAAGTCAGAAAACGACAGCGACAAGGCAGAAGCTTACGAAGCTCTCTATATCGCTCTTAAGACACTCGCAACTGTTGCAGCTCCATTTGTTCCATTTATTACAGAAGAAATGTATCAGAACCTAAAGGTAGAAGGTGATAAGGAATCTGTTCACCTCTGCGACTATCCTGTACCTAACAAGGCCTGGATTAATGAAGAGCTTGAGTTCAAGATGGCAACTGTTCAGAAAGCAGTTTCTATGGGACACAGCCTCCGCAATCAGTTCAACCTCAAGAACCGCCAGCCACTTGCAAGCGTAGCTCTCGTAACTCGTAACCCAAGTGAAAAGACTGTATTGTCAGAAATGCAGGATACAATTGCGGAAGAGCTCAATGTTAAGAAGGTCGAATTCCATGACCGTGAAGACGAGCTTGTTGAGTACAAGGCAAAGGCAAACTTTAAGGTTCTTGGTAAAGAACTGGGACCTCTTATGAAGCAGGCTGCAGGAATTATCGCAGGTCTTACAAGCGAGCAGATTCAGTCTATTCTCGACGGAACTAAGCTTAGCATCGATGTTGCCGGTAAGACTGTAGAACTCGACGAAGAAAAGGTTCTTGTAGAACGCTTTGAAAAGGATGACCTTAAGGTTCTCAACGACGGAACTCTTACAGTCGGACTTGATTCTAAAATTACAGACGAACTCAAAAAAGAAGGTTATGTTCGTGACCTTATCCGCGGTATTCAGAACCAGCGTAAGGAAAACGGTTACAACGTAACCGACAGAATTAATCTTGAGCTTGGCGGAGATGCCGACCTGGAAGCAGCCTTCAAGATGTTCGCAGACTTTATTTCCGGCGAAAC
>CAMVDX010000035.1 GCA_947166355.1 uncultured Treponema sp. | reverse complement strand
GAGCGGAAAACGGGAGTCGGACCCGCGACATCCACCTTGGCAAGGTGGCGCTCTACCACTGAGCTATTTCCGCATAAATCTGTTGTAGTCAAAAAGTGCGGGGGGAGAGACTTGAACTCTCACGCCGAAGCACCAGATCCTAAGTCTGGCGTGTCTGCCAATTCCACCACTCCCGCGGGTGATTTATCATTCAAGTCTTGCGACTACGGTGATTTAGAATATAGAAAACTTTGATTTATGTCAATAGTATGTTATAATATTATATATGGAATTAAACAAAAAGTTTATTGCCAGAATGACCCGTTTATACGGCTTAATAGTTTTAATCTCAAACATAATTGCAGTTCTGGTTCCTCAACTTATTTCAATCCCGGTTCTGGATGAACAGAATAATAAAAAGTGGGAAGATTTTCTTGAAAGTAATAATCTTGCCTCTATTGCGATGACCTTTGCTTTTCTTGTTCCAACTCTAGTATGTATTATTTATTCACACAGGATTTTCAAATCAGATGAAAAAATAGTAAAAAATGTTGCGGAAATTCCGTCTGTATTTTCGCTGTCATCTGTAATAGGCTGGAATCTCTACTATTTTATTGAAATTCCATTTGTAATTTATGCCCGTGCTCAGTTTGGCATTTATATAAAGGCAATTTTAATTTCCAGCTGGGCTTTTGCACTTTTTTCCGGCATGACAGCCTGGACGCTTTCTTATCTGGCAATTGAAATTTTAAACCGAACTGTTTTATTGCCAAAGGTTTTCCCTGAAGGTCATATCAGCCGTAATGGATTTTCATTCAGGCCTTCTTTTAAGCATCTTATGATTTTTTGCTTTATGGTTTCATCTGTATTTCCTGTTGTTATTCTTCTTTCCAGTTATATTTCAGTTCAAATCAACAATGGGCTTGAGCTTCATAATGGTGTAATTGTAGTTTCCGTTCTTTTGCTGCTGGTAGCCTTTATAATTACAATAAGCCTTTCAAAACTGATTTTGAATCCGCTTAAAAATCTTACCGAGGCCTCTAAAAGAATTCAGAAGGGAGATTATAAAAGCCGGGTAGGCATAGTTACATCAGATGAGCTTGGCGAACTGGCAGACAGCTTTAATGATATGGCAGATTCTCTTGCAGAAAAGGAATTTATGCGTGATACCTTTGGTAAAGTAGTAGATCCTGAAGTACGGGATTATCTTATGTCAGGAGCCGGTAAGGCTACAATTGGAGAGGCGTTAGGTGGTGAAACACGTGAAGTAACAGTTCTTTTCTGCGATATAAGAAGCTTTACTGCAATGAGTGAAAAAATGGAAGCTGCCGAAGTTGTGTCACTTTTAAACAGGTATTTTACTGCCCTCGGAAAATGTATTGCAAATCATCATGGAATTATTAATAAATATATAGGTGATGCCATAATGGCAATTTTTGGTGCACCGGTCAGCTCTCAAAACAGTGCCCGCGATGCTTTTGAAGCAGCTCTTGAAATGCGCAGGGCACTGGAAGCTATAAATGAAGAGTTCTTAAAAGACGGGCTGCCACAGTTGCATTTTGGAATAGGTATTCATACAGGTCCTGTTTTTGCCGGAACAATAGGTGCTGCTAACAGAATGGAATATACTGTAATAGGAGATACAGTAAATACTGCAAGCCGGCTTGAATCTCTTTGTAAAACTTATGCAAAAGACCTTCTTTTATCTGAAGCGGCTAAGGAAAAGCTTCAGATTTCTTCAAATACAGAACTTTCCGAGTCAAAAGCTCTTGAACTTCAATTTGTTGCAGATGCTCAAATTCGTGGAAAAGTGGAAACAATGAAAATTTATACTTTTTAATATATGTAGAAAATTAATTGCATAATTGTTATAATTGCAGAATATCATTAGCGAATAATAAGGGTTTAGAAACTTGTTACTAAAACTTGCACTTAAAAGTGTTGTTTCCCGCCGGAGTTCTGCTGTTATAATACTGTTTATCAGTTTTGCAGTTTGTTTGTTCTGTGTAGCAAATTCTGTCTTTGACAGTACAGAACAGGGAATTCAGGCAAATTATATTGCCAGCTTTACCGGTGATTTTATAGTCCTTCCTCAATCAAAAATGCAGCAGAGCCTTTTTGGAGATTCAACTCCAGTTACAGGTGAACTTACTGTTCTTAGTTCTATTGTTCCTTATGAACAGATTGTTCAGGAGATTTCTGACCTGCCTGAGGTGGATTGTGTTACCGGGCAGATTTCGGGCGCGGCCATGGTAGAACGTTATGACGGCGCAAACCGCAGTGCCTCCTATGTTTTTGGTGTTGAAGGAGAAGATTACCTTAAAGTAATGAAATCTATAAAAATTCTTCGTGGTACTCCTTATGCCCATGGTGAAAGAGGGGCTATGCTCTGCTCTCAAGTTGCACAAAAGCTTGGAGTAGATGTGGGAGAAATGATACAGTTTGTTGTGGCTGACGGTCCGAATTACAGAATTCGTGCAGCAACTGTATCTGCTATTCTTGAATACGATGTTTATAATGAGATTTTCAGTACATTTATTCTTGTAGATCCTGTAACGGTCCGTTCCCTGCTTGGAATTAATGAGGTGTATTCTTCTTCGGATTATGATATAGATGAGGAAAATACTAATCTTCTTGCTGAAAATAATTCGTTTTCTGATTTTGATGATTTGTTTGCAGACGCACAGGATTATGATGAAGCCCTTATTTCAGAGGATCGAATAGAAGAGCATTCTTCACCGGAAGAAGATGTTTCATCAAATGATGAAGTCATGGAAAGTACAACCTGGAATTATCTGATAGTACGCCTGAAAGAAGGTGAAAAAGCTGGTCGTGTGATGAGAAAGGTTTCCAAAATCTTTAAGAAAAACGGATGGCCTGTTCGGGTTGCAAACTGGCGGCGGGCGGCAGGCAGTACGGCTATCTATTTAATTCTGCTTAGAAATATTTTTAATATTGGAATTATAATAGTTCTTTCAGCAGGCTTTATAATAGTAAATAATTCACTTGTAATTAACATTCTTGACCGTACACGCGAAATAGGAACTTTGCGGGCAATAGGTGCAAAAAAACGCTTTATATCACTGCAGTGTATGACTGAAAATCTTATTCTTACACTTACCAGTGGTGTGCTAGGTATAATAGCAGGAAAAATCTGTGTTCATTTTATAAACAAAGCTCATATAGTTCTTACTAATTCGCTGCTGGTTCAGCTTTTTGGTTCAGAGGCCATTTTTGTGCATGTAACAGTTTTTAATGTAATAAAGCTTTTTATTCTTGTAATTGCCCTTGCTCTTTTAGGCTGGATTTATCCGGTTATGAATGCCTTGAAAGTAAGTCCTGTTGATGCCATTCAGGGGGCAAAATGAAAGATGAATTAAAAATGGGATTCCGCTCCCTCATTTACCGCCGAAAACAGTATCTTTCACTCTTTCTTGTCTGCATGTTCGGAATAGGAGTTTCTTTGTTCTGTCTTTTTGCCATTATGGGGATGTTTTCTGCTCTTGAAGACAAAGCCCGTATATATTATGGAGGAGACCTTCAGTTTCTTGGCGGATACGCAATGGATCAGCGGGTTGAAAATACGGAACGTCTGGCTCCGGTTTTTCCAGAGGGCTCTGTAATTGCCGAACGTTTTGATTTTGATGCGGATTATGCAGCCTTTTATTTTGAAGGAACTGGTGTAAGACAGCGGGTAATAAAAGGCGTAAATTTTGAAAAAGAACATAAGTTATTTTCAAACTTTAATTATGTAGAAGGGTCTGCAGAAGGGCTTTACGGAACAAATGGAATTCTCCTTTCAGAGCCTATTGCCAATATGCTTCAGGCTCATTGCGGAGATGAAATCACTTTTATGCTCCGTAATACTTCCGGTTTTATAAATACTTTACCGCTTATTGTAAAGGGAATTTTCCGGGATTCAAGTCTTTTTGGTATGTATACCTCTTATATGGATCGTGAACTGCTTTGTGAGGCGTATGGCACTTCTCCCGTTTTTTGTAACCGTATATGTATTATGCTTCCTGACGGAACTCCTGAAAAAAAAGAACTGGAAAAATATCAGAGCTCTCTTTCTGAAATCTTCAATATGTTCCGTCTTGTAGAAGATAAAAATGAATTTTATAATGAGGCACTTTATTCTGGTGTAGAAACTTATGCCCTCATAAAGTTGAATGCAAATCTTGAAGAAATCAGAATTGTTATAGAAGCAATGAAAGCAATTGTAACTTTTATTATTATTATGCTTCTTATAATTATTGTTACGGGAGTGAGCAGTACCTTCCGTGTTATTGCTATGAAACGTATAAATGAAATAGGTATATATAAAGCTATAGGAATGAAGAGAATGAAAATCTACTCTATGCTGCTTACTGAAACTGTTCTTTTAATTACTTCGGGAAGTATTGCAGGCGGAGCCTTTTCATACCTTGCGACAAAGGTTCTCGGTCACTTTGATTTTTCATTTATTCCGGCTTTTGACCTTTTTCTTGTAAACGGAAGAGTAAGAGGAATTGTTTCAGTAGAATTCTTTTTTATAATATCAGCAGCAGTTCTTGTAACTACACTTGGTGCTGTAATGTTTGCTGTAAGGAAGTCTGTTTCGGTAACTCCGTGTCAGGCTCTGGCAGTTACAGAATAAATGAATTTAGGAGATTTTTGTAATATGAATAAATTTTTTCGAAAAACTTTGTTTTTTGCGGTACTCACAGTTACTTTCATGCAAAGTTCATGGTCACTTTCTAATGCAGAATATCAGGCACTTTTAGAGCGTGCAGAAGATAATACAGCTTTTTTTGAAACTGATTTTAGAGGAAACTATACTGTAGTTCAGAATAAACCGGGTGAGGGACAGAACGTAACCGAGGCAGTAATGTACCGCCGTGACCGTACAGCATCCTGGACTATTCTTGTTACAGGTCCTGCAAAGGAAAAAGGAAAAGGGTACCTTCAGTTCGATAATAATATCTGGTTTTATGATCCAGCAGACCGTCGTTTTACGTTTACAAGTGCAAAAGATAAGTTTCAGAATACAAATGCAAATAATTCGGATTTTGCGCCGCAGCATTATGCCCGCGATTATGCAATAGAGAAAGCCGAAGAAGTTAAGCTTGGAAAAATGAACTGCGTTCTTTTTACACTTAAAGCAAAGGTTGAAAAAGTTGATTATCCTATGCTTAAGCTGTGGGTAACAATTGATGACGGCCTTGTACGCAAAAAGGAAGATTATTCTTTGAGTGGACAGAAGCTTCGTACTACAGGAATTCCTTCTTATCAGCTGATTCGTGCAATCGAAAAGAATTATTCAATTCCGGTTTCAATGGTAATTCAGGATAATCTGAAGGGTAAAAAAATCGGCGGCAAGGTTCAATACGAGCAGACTCAAATTACAATCCGCAATGTGGTATTTGAGAAAGTTGCAGATACAGTGTATACTAAACCATATCTTGAAATGATGAGTGCAAAATAAATGAAAAAAGTTTTCCTGATACTGATTCTTATTTCTACCTTCTTTTGTGTACAGCTTTCTGCACAAACCAGTCAAACAGACTCTTTTGATGATGAAGAATTGGAAGAATCTGATGATTTTTTAGACTTTGATGATTCAGAAAATTTAAATGGCTTTGATGAATCTGATGATTTTGAAAGTGATGACGATTTTGCAAGCGATGATGAATTCGACTCAATGTTTAATGATGCAGGAGATGTTGATGGTCCTGTAGCAGCAGAGGAAAAGCAGGAAAATGGTGTTATACAGATTATTTCTTCTGCTTTTTCAGATATGGTGCGCTTTTCAGGCACTTTTAAGGGTGAAGTAGGTGTCGGTTATATTAAAAATGAAATGATTGAAGATGAAGAGAAGAAAAAAAGTGCCAGCGGTTATTTTACTATAAATAATGATTTGAACATGACTGTAACTCCTGGAAGAAATCTTTTTGTTCGTGGTGGAGTTTCTACAGGAATTAATAACGGCTTTAATCTTGCCGTATCTTATTTATATTTTGATTATCTTTTATTTGATCGTGTTTATGTTTCTGCCGGTAGAAAAGGAATTTCCTGGGGAAATTTAAGGCTTTTTAACGGCGGATACTATGGATGCGATGCAGAAGGAAATCCTATTACTCATTCGGGCGGGCTGTATGCTACAGGTCCTAAGCATGTTGATATTTTTTCAGAAGATGCGGCTTCTCTTGCTCTTGATATAAAGGTACCGTGGACTTTTGGAACTTTGACATTTGCTGTAACGGGAAATCAGACATCAAATATAAAATGGGAAAACTTTAATTATTACGGCTCTCTTGAAGTTTCTCTGATGAATACAAGTATAAACCTTTATGCAAAACGCCCACAGGGAAAGGATGAAGATAAAAAGCATAATATTTACGGAATTGAAGTAAAACGTACAATTTTGGGATTTGATGTATATAGTCAGGGAATTTTCCGGCTTCCGCATATACAGAATTTTGATAATCCAAAAAAATACGATTATATAGTTATTACTTCAGGTATTTACCGCCTGTTTGACGCTGCGGATCCAAATTTTGGCTTTAATATTGAATATCAGCATGAATATCAGCCAGGGGCACCTCACGAGCACGAAGACCGCTTTGCAGTTGAATTAGGAATTAAACGACTTGGAAAGAATAAGAATATAAAAATCGGTCTGACAAATCATCATAATTATACTGAAGATTACGGCTTTTTTGGAGCAAGCTTTATAGTTTCAGGAATTTTACCTTATGCCGAATGGACTAATAGTTTTGCTACAGGATATGGAAGAAAATATACAGCTCCAATATATATGATGAGTACTGCAATTACACTTACTCTTGACTATTAATAAGAAAATTAGAGCTATTCTGTCATAAGATTTATCCTAAAATCAGGCAATCTTACCGTCTTTTATTTTAATGACCTGATTTGCCATGCTTACAATTTTCTGATCGTGAGTTGAGAAAATAAAAGTAGTTTTAAGCTCTTTATTAAGCTTTTGCATTAAATCAAGAATCTGGTCGCCGTTTGTAGAGTCAAGGTTTGCTGTCGGTTCATCTGCAAGAATTACCGGACATTTTGTAACAAGTGCACGTGCTATTGCAACACGCTGTCTTTGTCCGCCGGAAAGCTCACTTGGACGATGTTTTTTCCAGTTAGTAAGGCCTACTGTTTCAATAAGATAATCTACCCATTCTTCCTGCTCATTTTTACTCATAGAATTAAGGGCTGGTGAATCTCCGAGATGAAGAGGAATTACAATATTTTCATAAACGTTAAGAACGGGAATGAGGTTAAAAGTCTGGAATATAAAGCCCAGAAGGTTGCGTCGGTAGTCTGTAAGCTTAGAATCGATTGAAAGCGGTATTCTGTGTGTTTTATTAAGATCAATTCCGTTATAAATATCTATTCCATTAAGAAGTACTGTACCAGAAGAGGGCAGGTCTGTGAGTCCTATTATATTAAGTAAAGTTGATTTTCCAGAACCGGATGGTCCTGAAATTGCGCAGAAGCTTCCCTGTTCAATTGAAAATGATATATCGTCTACGGCTTTTACCGTTACTTTTTCCATCTGATAGAATTTACTTACGTTTCTAAGTTCTACAATAGCCATAACTTTATTATAATGAATTTTATATAAAATTAGAAGATAAAAAAAAATGGAAAAAAAATTAAAAAAATTGCAAAAAAAAGCCGTAAAGCACTTGATTAAAAATGTAGTTTTGTATATATTAATTATCACTAAGTCACTTATGACTTCGGGCCATTAGCTCAGCTGGTAGAGCAACAGACTCTTAATCTGTGGGTCGCAGGTTCGATCCCTGCATGGCTCATTAAAGCTTCTTGCCAAAAACAAGGAGCTTTTTTTTAATACGGTGCCTATAGTTCAGCGGTAGAGCGCCAGATTGTGGATCTGGTTGTCGTCGGTTCGATCCCGACTAGGCACCCTAGGTGCAAGAATTATCTTGCACCTTTTTTGTTTACGGTAATATTACCAGGAACTCTGCGCCTGTAGCTCATCTGGATAGAGCACCGGACTTCGAATCCGGTGGTAGGAGGTTCGAATCCTCTCAGACGCATTGAAAAAATAAAAAGAAATCCTGCAAAAAAAAGTATGCAGGATTTTTTTTTGAACTAAATAAAATTGCGTCTGAGAGGATTCGAAACGGAGTGAGTGTTCATAAAAAATGCGAGCAATGGCGCAGCATTTTTTATGATTCGGCCACAGGAGGTGGCCGAAAACGAACGGAGGCGCCGCAGAGGGAGTCCACAGGAGGTGGACGACTGTCGCGGCGAATCCTCTCAGACGCAAATAAAAAGAAAATTATGAGCAATCCTGTAATGAATAAATTACAGGATTTTTTAATTCTGGAAAAAGATTACAGAATCATCATCTTTAGAGGTAATCCAGAAAAACTCTGAAGTTATAGTTCTTCCTTCGGTTGTTTTTAATTCCTTTGCAGATTTTTTATTTCTTACAGAATAACTGAATTCAGTTTGATTTAATATTTCCAGATCTTCACTGTTTTTAATAATATTATTTCTGTATTTTTCATATTTATTATCAAAATCTTCATTATTCCAATGCCATGCAGAAAATGATTTATTGATTTTTGGTAAGATCACAGATTTCATTGTTTCATAATCATAAAAAAAATATATGCCATCAATTTCTTCATAATCCTTATAGTTTGGAGAAATCCAGCATGAAGTCAGTGAAAATATAGAGATTAAAAGCAGTAATATAAAACAATAAGTTTTCTTCATTTATAAGTATAATTATATATTTTGCCTGTTATTATTCAAGTAAGAAAAATCAAAGGATAATTCAAATAAAAAATCAAAAAATCCTAAACAAAATTTTTCATAATCCGATATTCAAAGAGAACGACCATAATATTTTAAGCGTCGTTTCAGGAGTTTTGAGATGGACGAATTTATTAAAGAGTTTGCTACAGTTCTTGCAGAGGAAGAAAATCTTTTGGATTGTCTTACAGAAAAACAGAAATTTCTTCGCAAGGCTGTTATGGATAAAAACTGGGAGGATCTTGTCGGTTTAATTAATGAAGTAAACCTCATTTCTGACAGCTTCCAGAAATTTGATATTCGCCGTGATGAAATTCAGGAAAAGCTTAAAACAGAAGAATTAAAACCTTATTTCGAACGCCTTGGTCGTTTAAGAACAAAACTCCTTAAATGTAAAGTAGAAAATCAGGTCATTTCTAATTATGTAAATGTAACCCGTGAGTTTATTGCAGAAGTGGTTGAGAAGGCTCTTCCGCAGACACGCAATAAAAATTATACAAAGTATGGCACTATCACACAGTCAGAACCAGCCAGTGTTCTTGTGGATGTGAGGGGGTAAGCTATGGGATCAACTTTTTCAGGAATTGAATTAGGTAAACGCAGCATAATGGCAAATCAGGATGCCATTACAACCGCAGGTCATAACATTTCAAATGCAAATACTGAAGGCTACAGCCGTCAGCGTGTTCAGATTAAGGAATTTGATCCGCTTTATAAACCAGATCTTGAACGTCTTGAACGCCCGGGACTTATCGGACAGGGAGTTGATGTTCAGTCAATTAATCGTATCCGTGACGAGCTTCTTGATGAAAGAATTGTAGCGCAGTCTAATCAGGAATCTTACTGGGATACCCGCTCAAAATATTATACAATGATAGAACAGATTTATAATGAACCAGATGATATTTCTGTCCGCTCAAATATGGATAAGTTCTGGGAGAGCTGGCAGGAGCTTTCTATCAATCCTGAAAGCAAGGCAGCACGCCAGGCAGTAGTAACACGTGCAGAAACCCTCACAGATTCAATCAAGCAGCGCTGGGAGGCACTGGCAGGAGTTGGGAATCTTATTGATGGTGATATTGAAGCTACTGTAAAACAGGTAAATAATTACGCAAAACAGATTGCAGACTGCAATGCAGAAATTGTCCGCAGCCGTGCAATGGGTGATAACCCAAATGATCTCCTTGATCGCCGCGACCTCCTGGTAGACAAGCTTTCAAAGCTCATAAATATTTCTACAGACCAGAGAGACAGCGATGAGTTTATGGTTCATGTTGGTGGCCGTGTAATTGTTCAGGGAAATATTTCTCGAGAAATCGACCTTGTTCCACGTTTTGATGATACAGGCTACTCTAAGCTCGTATGGAAAGATACCGGAAACGATGCTGTGTTCAATGGTGGTACACTCGGTGCCCTTGTAGAACTCCGCGATGTTGATGTTCGAAACGAAATCCAGACACTCAACACAATGACAATGAACTTTGCAGACCTTGTAAACGATGTTCACCGCAATGCAGTTGGCGCAAACAAAGTTACAGGTCTTGACTTCTTTGTTCAGCATTCATTTGTAGAAAATGCAAACGGAAACTTTGATCGTAATGGAGACGGTGAACTTGATACTTCTTATGTATTCCGCTTTACTGGTACAAATCAGCTGGATAAACAGCAGCAGGTTGGAATTGAAGGTGTAATGACCTTCAGCGGCAGCACAGGAAACGTTCAGGTGCCATATTTCCACACAGATACTGTAGAAACTGTAATTGCCCGCATTAATGACTCTACAAGCGAGGTAAAGGCTTATCTTGATAAAAATAATCATCTTGTGCTTAAGGCAACAACTGCACAGTCTGTAGATAATCCTGATTTTGTAATCCGTCACGTAGAAGATTCAGGCTACTTCCTTGCAGGCTATTCCGGAATCTTAGCCGGAACTGGCGAAGCCGGAGCTTACGATTTTGCCCAGGCAGATGCGGTAAATGCCCTGGTTGCAGGCAGCCAATTTGCAGTTTCTCCGGTTTATAATCCTTCTGCTTATATTGAAGTAAATCAGGCTTTACGCAACGACGTAATGAGCGTTGCAGCAGGCTATATGGATGCCACAGGTTCAGCTCCAACAGGAGATGGTCGTGCCGCAGTCGAAATTGCTGCAATCAGAAATACAAGCGTTATGGTTGGCGGAATGAAGACCTTTGATGACTACTTTGCAGACACTGTTACAAATGTTGGTCTTAAGGGTGAACAGGCAGAAACAAATCTTTTGAGCCAGAATGCGATTATGGATGACCTCCGTAACCTGCGCGATTCAATCAGTGGTGTAAATATTGATGAGGAGCTTGCCGAAATCATGAAGTTCCAGCATGGTTACAATGCTGCGGCAAAGTTCATAACCGTATGGGACAGTTTGATTGATACTGTAATCAATCGACTTGGAGTGTAAAGCCTAAAATCGAAAATCCGTTAAAAAACGAGCCGAAAGGGTCGTTTTAGGATTATCGAAAGAACGGCTCAGAGGCAAGCTGTGCTTGCCGATATTGTAAATGAGAGGAACTAGAATATGCAGAGAATTTCCAGCCAAATGAACAATAACAATACTCAGAGCAGTCTTCGCCTTCAGGAGAGCCGTCTGAATCGTGCCAACAATCAGATTGGCTCCCAGCACAGAATCCAGCAGCTCCGCGATGACCCGATTGCTGCCGGCCATCTTGTTCGATATCAGTCTTATCTTGGACGTGTAAATCAGTTCGAAAAAAATGCACTGACTCTTTCAGATCAGTTCACTGTCCGCGAAGGCTATATGACTGATTCTCTGGAAATCATGCAGAGAGTGCGCGAGCTTGCAGTAACAGGTGCAAACGGTATTTATACAAAAGAAGATATGACAAATATGGCAACTGAGGTTGATGAACTTCTAAAACAGCTAGTGCAGAATGCCAATGCAGTTAGTGCAGACGGAAACTCAATTTTTGCCGGAACAAATACAAAGGCTACTGCTTTTGATATTGAAATGGGAAACGTAGAGGGCAGTGGAGTTCCTCTTATTCAGAATGTACGCTATAACGGAAACATTGATGTTAATCGCGTAGAAGTTGATGAAGGAAAATATCTTGTAAACGATAATGCCGGAATCAAAACCTTCTGGGCAGAAAATCAGCAGGTATTCGGTGCACGTGATGCTTCACAGTGGCAGGCTTCAACAGATACTGTGATTTCTGTTGATGGCGTGAAAATAGAAATAAAACAGGGCGACAATGTTTATGCTGTTGCTGCAAAAATTAATAACTCAGGCGCTGCTGTAAAAGCAAGCATAGACCCTGTACGTAATGCGCTTAATTTTGAAACGACAGATGCAAGACAGCTCTGGCTGCAGGATATAAACGGAAGTACACTTGAAGAACTTGGAGTTATCAAAGATTCTTCACAGCTTCCACCTTATAACCTCGCCAACGGAGCACGCCTGTCTGGCGGCTCTATGTTCGACACTGTTATTGCATTCAGAAATGCATTGCTTTCTGGAGATCAGGAAAGCATAGGCGGCCGTGTACTTGGTGCACTCGACAAAGGAATTGATAGCCTTGTTACACGTCTTGCAAAATCTGGTGCAGAATATGAGCGTGCCCAGCTCAACGCAACAAGAAACAGTAAGCTTGCACTAGATGTAACTTCTATGGTAAGCCGCGAAGGTGATCTTGATTTTACTAAAGCAATTACCGACCTTAAGATGTTAGATTATACTAATCAGGCAACCTTAAGTCAGGCAGGCAAAATGTATTCGTCAACATTATTGAATTATATGAGATAATGTGAAAGGTGGTTTCGATACGGCTTCGCCTACTCAACCACCGGTGGTTGGAGTAGTACGGTGCTAAAGCACCTATCGTATCGAAACCACAAATAAAACATAGAGGTTAATATATGGAACTAATAACTAAAGCCCGGGGAAAAATTACTGTTACAGAAGATCGACTTATTACAATTCCTGCAGGACTTTTTGGCTTTGAACAGTATACGAAATATGCTCTCGTAGATTCTGATTATGAACCCTTTATCTGGCTTCAGTCATGTGAGAATCCGAATCTTGCATTTTTGATTGTTGATCCATTTTTAATCTGCAGTGATTATGAAACAGATATAGATGATGAATCGTTAAAGAAAATCGGAATTACAAAGCCGGAAGATATTATAATCATGACAATTGTGACAGTTCCACATGACGGTTCTGCAATTACTGCTAACTTTCAGGGACCTCTGGTAATCAACAAAAAAAATCATCAGTGCATGCAGGCAATTCTGAGTGATAACCGCTGGTCAACTAAGGTTGATATTGTACAGGCTCTGAATAAGAAAGGAGGCTGCTAATGCTTATCCTTTCAAGAAAAATTGATGAAAAAATCAAAATTGGAAATGACATTACAATTACTCTGATTGATGTACACGGAGACCAGGTAAAAATTGGCGTTGAAGCACCTAAAGATGTAAAAGTTTTCAGACAGGAAGTCTTTGATGCAATTCAGAATGAAAATAAGGCCGCAGTTGTTGGTGAAGAGTCAGGCAGTGAAAAGGCAATCAATGCAATGAGTGCCCTCAGTAAGCTTCTTAAGAAATAGTTCCCTGAAGTTTAAGTTCAGCTTCACTTGCGCGCAAATAAACCGGACCGTCAAAATCTTTGAGCGGTTCGGCTTTTTTTTCTATAAGCTCCTCGCAGATTTTTATAAGGGCTTCTGCAGTTTGAGATGGAACTTGAGGAACAAAATAAAACTTATCACTTAAAACTGCTTTGATTTTCTCGTTTAATTTATGTGCATCCGGTCCACAGATTAAAGCAATGTCCAGGTCTTCAAGGGCTTTTATGATTGTATTTAATTCATAATCATCATCTTTCAGAATAATCTTTTCAGAAATTGTATTAAACTCTGTTAGCCTTGCGTAAAACTTGTCTTTGTTTGCATCAATGCAGGAAAGAATTGGAACATCAAATTTTTTATAGGGATAGGCATAAGCTTCAAGAGATGAAATACCATATACAGGAACTCCAAATGCCAGTTCAATTGCCTTTAAGGCAGAAATACCAAGACGTAAGCCTGTAAAGCTTCCAGGTCCAATTGTAAGACAGCTTGCATTAAGGTCTGCTGCGGTAATATCTGCTTTTTTTAAGATTTCATCAATTGAGGGAACGAGAATTTCACTCTGACGCATTCCAATATCATATGTGGTTGAAATAAATTTATCTTCAGTTTTTACAGCAAGAGAAATCCTTGTTACAGCGCAATCTAAAGCCAGAATATTCATATAAAGCTTCTCCCTAATAAATTAGATTTCTCCGTTATTCCAGTTTTCAATTTCTATTAAACGGCTGCCATCTTCCTGAGGAGTCAGTCGAAGCACTATAGTTCTGGAAGGCAATTCTTCCATTATTTTTTCGCTCCATTCAATAATAGAAACACCGTCCCCATAAATCATATCATCAGTACCAAGATTTACAAAATCTTCCCCACCTTCAAGGCGATAAACGTCCATGTGATAGAGAGGCATTTTTCCGTAATACTCACTGATTAAACAGAACGTAGGGCTGGTAATTGTTTCTGTAATTCCCAGTGCTTGAGCAATTCCCTTTGTAATAGTAGTTTTACCGGCTGCGAGAGTTCCCTGCATGGCAATGACATCACCTTTTTTGAGTTTTTTACCGATACGTACTCCGAGTTCGATTGTTTCTTCTGGAGATTTTGTAATGAATGTCAGCAAGGCAGTCTGCCTTCGAGCTCTTCTGTAAATATATATTCAAGCAGTGCTTTTTTTACCGGAATAAGAGGGTAGTTAATTGGCTGTGGGAATGAGAGCTCAATAATCTTTTTTCCCATAGGACTTGTTTCAATACTGAAGAAAATCTGAACTGTTTCTATACTTGTCGGGAATTCCATAACAGCATCACAAGTGTATTTTCTGAGGTAGAAAATCTGTCCTTCTTCCCGCTGAACGTTCTGTAGCTCAATGACTCTCATATTCTTATAGAATACTCCAAAAAAGCCGTGTAATCAAGTAAAAAAAATTACAATTCTAACAGTGCGCAGGGCTTCCGTATTATAAAAGATTTACGTAATCTTGGCGCGAGGGAGCGGGGCGTGGTACAAAAACATATTGAAATTAAAGCTCATATTTATATACGAGTGTATAAATACGGTTTCTTGCTTCAATTGAGATTTCTAAAAATTGAATATGAAGAGCAAGCATACCAGTAGGCAGCTTTCTGGTTTTGCGGATTATTCCTATAATAGTTTCATCAATTCCGGCATCAAGAAGAATAACACCAATAAGCTGGTTTTCTTTGATTGGCAGTGTAGTCTGAATACAGCATCCGCCTGCAGAAATATTAGAAAGCTTTCCTTCGTATTCAGTTTCAGAAACGATATATTTAGATTCGCTCTTTTTCGAATCTGGATTTTCTTTAACAGAAGCAAAGTTGCACTGCATTTCAAAAAATTCACGCTTAAAATGACGCTGTGCCTGACTTTCAAGCTGATCTGTATGTGAAATAATCATCTGATATTTACCGTCATTAGCCTGATTGTATCTAATTATTCTTGTAACAAGATTATAAGAAAGGCCATCATGAGTTTTGAAGGTAAAACGACTGCGAGTAAGTTTTTCAGGCTTACGTGGTGAATTATATATAAAATCTGGAATTTCTACGACAAAAAAGTCCTTTTGATTCTGTACAACAGTAAATGGATATTGCTCACCCTCAGGTGAAATATAAAAAAGAACCGTCTGCTCTGGAATCTGTCTTGTAGAAAGAACTTTTTTAGTTTGTGCAACAATCAGTTCAAGCTTAAAAAGACAGACAAAAAAATTGTTCATTTTTTGTGGTGTAAAAAGATTTTTTTCTTTCATTATTTGATATGCAGTACGGAAAAGTTCGTTTATTTCTTCATTACTTTTTAAAAGATAGATGATATTGTTGCATTCTGTTACACGGCATACTTCCCAAAGTATACTTGAATCCTGCGAGGTAAGATTATTATCTTTTGCAATCTTTTGAATATCCTTGTATTTTGTTTTTCGGCTTCGTTCCTTTTCAAGGTATTTTTCGGATTTATAATAGTTTTTAAATCTCATAAAAACTATAAAAGCAATACCTAAAATAACAGCAAAAATAATCAGGAGAATGAGGATGATTGCTATGTCAGGGGCGTGTGTCTGGCGCGCCTCAATAGGAGAGCCGCTTCCTGAACCTAATAAAAAAAACATATTCACCTCCTGTTAAAGGAAATTATATAGTTTTAAGTGCTGCGGAGATTTCTTTAAGTCTAGGACATATTTCGTATTCTGAAAGATCTCCGAGCATTACCGTGTCGTTATTCTGCAGGGCATCTTCAAAATCCTTAAGAATAGGAGAGAAGTCTGCAAAAAACTCATTGAAATTAATTTTTACAGAGTCTGCACTGAAAGTCTCCGGAAATAAAGATGCAAGAGTTGCAATGTGGCAGAACTGATCAATACTGTCTGCAAGGCTCTTTATAGATGCACTTACTTCCTTGTTTTTTCCGCTCTGTAATGCAACCGGAACACCTTCCATCTGAACAGAAAGCTGTTCAAATAACTCTGAGAGTTTTATAAAAGCATCTTTTATTTCGTTGATTGTTACGATGGAAAATTCAAATTTTGTATTTTTAGTGAGAGGTTTAGAAGCTTCTTCATCAAAGAGTTCGGCTGTAATCTGTTTTCCGTCTACTTTAATTCCAATTACAGCGGCATCATTTTCTTCGCATGTGCTTTCAAAAGATTTAAGAACATCTCCTATTGTTTGCTCGTCTTCTATCTGAACTTCAACCTGCTGTCCGTTTATGTAAAATTCTATCATATAATACCTGCCTTATTTATTCTGATTCTGCTGCTTTGTAAAGTTAGAGATTGTATTCTGCTGAGCTTCCAGGCTGTTAAGAGAGCCTTCCATCTGACTATACTTATTACGGAGTTCTGCTTCTTTTTTGTCCATCTGTGATTCAAGTTTTGTAATTCTTGTTTCAGAACTCTTAATTTTTGAATCAAGGGTGGAAGTTTTCATTGCAAGAATTCCCCCGGTTTGTGTATATGCGGAAATCTGTTTGTCGAGTTTATAAGCAATTCCGGAATCAACAATCAAGTCCCCATCTGAATCATAGCCGAACAGCATTTTTATATCATCAAGATGGTTTTCAAGTGCGTCGTCAAGTTTCTTTTCATCAATTTCAAGATAACCGCGCAGCTTGCTCTGAGAATAACCGCCGGAATAGCCTCCTGCATTAGTTGCAATTCCCAGCTGAGAAAGCATTGTGATTTCTGCGGTATCTGAAAATGTATAGCGGGCAGCAATTGTCGAGGCCATATTTGATTTTATGTTTGTCAGAGAAAAATCAGACTGAAAAAGGCCGAGTTTTTTTTGTTCAGCTTCTCTTTCATCATTTGTAAGATAATCAAGCTCTTCAATGATTTCTGGTTTATTCTGTGAAAGGATATTTAATTCTGCCACAGCCTGATTATATTTTCCAACAAATTCTATAATGGCAGCCTTTGATGAATCAACATCAGGCTTTATAGAAATTGTAGCAGTTTTTTCAGTTTTATCGTGAATATTTAGTGTAATTTCTGGTACAACATCATCAATTTTATTTGATGACCGGGTAATTGTAATGCCTTCATATTTAATAATTGCATCATCTGCAATAGAAACCGGATGTACAGGCCCGTAGCCTAAATCTGTGAGTGGATCAAGTGCAGAAAAATCAGAAACTTCAAGCAAAGTGCCTGTGTTAACATTTCTTACGGCAATGGCTTTTATTCCGTTATAATCAGAAAGCTTAAAATCTATTTGCGATGCTTTTCCGTCTTCTGACGGTGTATAAGGAATTTCCTTTTCTGTTCCATCTTCCATAACCGCAAAAATAACGCTGTCTGTAATTACAGGCTGAAGTGGCTCGGGCGGCTCTGAAGGAAGATTCAGATTTGTGTCAGAACTACTGTTGCTGATGATAATTCCTTCAAATTCGGCTGTTCCAGCATCAGGAAGCTCTGGTTGAAGCAGTGTACGATTTATTTCGGGTGTTATATCTTCTGTTTCAGAGGATTTAATTGTAAACTGAATATGCAGGTTTTCTTCCTTCAAAATCTTTTCCGGAATCTTTACCTGATAAGCTCCGCGAGGCTCTACAGAAACTGTTTTATTTTCTTCATCAAATTTGATTTTTGTTAGAGATAGGGCAGGCATGTAAGGAGGTTCATCATATTCAATTTTATTAACCGGTAATATTTCGGTCTGCGTATCTGCAAAGTTTTTAACTTCAGATTTGATTTTATCCACCATGCCAGAATCAAAGGCAAAGGTTTTTGCATCATCTTCAAAAATCAGGTGGTTTTCTTTACCGGTTGGAACAGCCTCTATGAGAAGAGATTTTTTTCCGGCGCTTGCTCCAATTATTGAAGCTTTAATTGTGTTGTTGCCGCGTTTGTTTATTGCAGCGGCAAAATCTTTGAGAGAGCCGCCCTTCCAGTTAAACGAAATCTGCTTTTCACCAACCTTATATGTATATGTTCCATTTGGAACCTTAAAGTCATTTTCAAGTTCCGCAGAAAGGAAACGGTCCGAGGTAGCAGCCTGAATTACGTCAACCTTAAAAGACTGAAGGCTTGCACTACGGTTTGCCTCAGCAGTTATTGCATATTCTTCTGTAGATGAGGTTAATTTACTGTTAAAAGGATTTTCAAATGAGTAGAGAGTTTTTGTATTGTCTCTGAGAGAGGACAGTTTTGAGTTAACGTCACGCCAGGCGTTCTTTTCAGTTTTTAAACTTTCGAGCTGGTTTTGTTCCCGTGTGAGAGGGATACGCTCAATTTTCATGAGCTTCTCAACCGTATCGTTAGTATTATACTGATCAGTAACGCCTGGTATATTAAGTCCGGCCATAGTAGTTTAAATTATATCGTCAAAAACTGAGCCGATGGCTTTTCTTATGCGAAGCTTAAGCTTCTGCATATCTTCTGACGGAATCTGTTTAATAACCTGGTTAGTTGCTGAATCAACAATTGATACAACAACACTTCCAAGTTCCTTGTTTACGCTGAACTGAAGCTTGCTTCCGCCAACCATTTCAGTCATTTTTTGCAGCGCCTGAGTGTCAGCCTTAACTTCGGCGATATTCTGCTCAATATTCTGCGCTACCTGGGCTCCTGTGGGAGTTATGGAAAGGGCCGCACTTTGCTGTGATGCAGCAGTTGTGCCTGCATTCCTGTTATTTGTGTTGTAAAGAGACTGGCCATCCATTGCCACACGAACCTGTGAATTCATTGTAATTGCATTCATAGTTCTCCTCCTTGAAAAAAATGGAAAGGGAAGGGGGGCGCATACCCCTTCCTTCCATATTTCAAATCAAAAAGATGACATCCAGTTATCTCTTTAATTTAGTTTTTTAATTAATCTACTGCAACAATGCCAATACAGTCTGTGACTGATTGTTAGCCTGAGCGAGCATTGCGGTTCCAGCCTGTGTGAGAATGCTGTTCTTTGTGAATTCAACCATCTCAGAAGCCATGTCTGTATCACGGATACGGCTTTCTGCAGCCTGGGTGTTTTCAGCAGCAATGTTTACGCCTCTTGCAGCCAATTCAAAGCGGTTCTGATATGCACCAAGATCTGCTCTCTGCTTATTAACACTAGTTAATGCAGAATCAACAGCAGCAAGTGTGATATTTGCTTCGTCTGGTGATGCAATAGAAATCTGTTCATCGCCACCCTGAGCTCCCTTGATTCCAAGAGCAGCAGCAGTCATAGTGCCGATGTACACACGTGCGTTCTGGTCAACGTTTGCACCAATCTGGAACTGCATTGTTTCTGCACCCTGTGCGAAGCGTCCAGTAAGCATATTCATACCGTTGAACTGAGCTACGCTAGCAATGCGGTCAACTTCAGCAACGAGCTGTGATACTTCAACCTGAATCTGCATGCGGTCTTCATCGCTGTAGATACCGTTTGCAGCCTGAACAGCAAGTTCACGAACACGCTGAAGAATGTCTGTAGTTTCAGTCAGATAACCTTCTGTTGTCTGGATGAAAGAAACACCATTCTGGATGTTCTTGTAAGCCTGGTTCAAACCACGGATTTGGCTGCGCATCTTTTCAGATACAGCAAGTCCTGATGCATCGTCTCCGGCGCGATTGATGCGTTCACCAGAAGAGAGCTTTTCCATGTTCTTCATGATTGCATCGTTAGAGATGTTAGTCACGCGATCTGCATAGAGAGAGCTCATATTGTGATTAATAATCATATTTGTGCCTCCATGTTTACTTTAAAAACAAAAAGCCTCGTGCTTTTTGTCCTGCAGGTGAAGGCTAAATCAGTACTGCGCCTCTGATTTAGTTTCAGACCATTCAGCAGGAATAGTCAGTCTTTTGTAAAAACTGACTGTTCCTGCTGTCACACTGCGTCCATGGACACACTTATGTCAAAGAACAATGCGCCGCTGAAAACGGGCATGTAATATAATTCAAGATTATATTAGTAATTTTACGATGTTTTTGCTGAAAAGAAAAGGGGAGTATCACAAAAAAAACACCGCGCTATTAGTTTTAGGGTGTTAAACACCCTAAAACTAATTATAACTCACTATCTTCGTAAAGACAAGTGATTATCTCAACAAGCTGAGCACATTCTGGCTCTGGCTATTTGCTTGAGCTAACATAGCTGTACCTGCTTGCTGAAGTACTGAATTCTTTGTGAATTCTACCATCTGAGAAGCCATATCAGTATCGCGGATGCGTGATTCTGAAGCCTGAAGGTTTTCAGCACTTACATCCAATCCCTTTACTGTAAGTTCAAGACGGTTCTGATAAGCACCGAGATCTGCACGCTGTTTATTGATCTTCTTCAATGCTTCATCAACTGTACCGATTGCGCGGTTGGCATCTTCCGGTGTGGCAAGTGAAATCTTTTCTTCTGAACCAAGTTCACGAACTCCAAGAGCTGCTGCTGACATAGTACCGATAAATACCTGTACTCTCTGATCCATGTTAGCACCAATATGGAACCACATAGAAGCAG
>CAMVDX010000034.1 GCA_947166355.1 uncultured Treponema sp. | reverse complement strand
ACACGGATATTACACGGATATTACACGGATATTACACGGATATTACACGGATATTACACGGATATTACACGGATTATGGAGGAAGATTATGTTATTATATGAAGAAGAAACACATAGCATTATTGGGGCCTGTATTGAAGTTCATAAACAATTAGGAACGGGTTTTCTTGAAGCTGTATATCAGGAAGCCTTATCAATTGAATTTGATATTCGAAAAATACCCTATAAAAAAGAAAAAAGCCTGCCTGTCGTATATAAGGGAAAGGAATTACAGAAAAAGTATTATGCGGATTTTATATGTTATGGAAAAATAATTATTGAACTAAAAGCTGTTACAGAATTAGCTTCAGTTCATAAAGCCCAGGTAATCAATTATTTGAAAGCAACAAATAATAAGATAGGTCTATTAATAAACTTCGGAGACACAACTCTAAAATGGGAACGAATTTCTTGTTTTTAAATAATTAAATCCGTGTGAAATTCCGTGTGACCAATCCGTGTGACAATCCGTGTGACAATCCGTGTGACAATCCGTGTGAAAATCCGTGTGAAATTCCGTGTGACAATCCGTGTGACAATCCGTGTGAAAATCCGTGTGAAAATCCGTGTGACAATCCGTGTGACAATCCGTGTGAAAATCCGTGTGAAAATCCGTGTGACAATCCGTGTGACAATCCGTGTGATCAATCCGTGTGATCAATCCGTGTGATCAATCCGTGTGACCAATCCGTGTGACCAATCCGTGTGACCAATCCGTGTGACCAAATTAAAGAATCATACTGAATGAACCGACAATATTAAGGTAAAATTCTTACGCTGAATCAGAAAACCAAGAAAAAACATTTTTTTTCTTGACTTGCATAATTCTGCGTGGTAGAATAAAACAAAAAAGTGATTTCACGCAAAAAGTCGTTGGCTTGTGAAATCCGTAAATAAAAAGGAGGATTTTTTCAAATGAAAAAAATCGTTACAATGGGAGCAATCGCTGTTCTCGCAGCTGGATTCATTTTCGCTGACGAACCTGCAGCTGACGTAAGCGTTACCGAATTCAAAGGTGACGCAAAAGTTACCTGGGGTATGGATCTTGATGCAATGAAAACAGGATTCAAAAACACTACTAGTGCTGACTTCAAAGTAAAGCTCTTCAATGGTGGTGAAAAAGTTACTGAAGGTGAAGGCGTTTGGGCTGAACTCAAGGTAAAGACAGACGGTCTTAAATGGGAAGGTAACCAGGACAAAGGTGAATGGAAAGATGGTAAAGCATCTCTTGAAACTGCTACAATTCACATCAATGATTTCTTTGTAGGAATCAAGAGTGGTGACTGTGATTATGGTGACTACAAATTTGATGCTGCTATTCGTTCTAATGATAATGACAGTGCAAAGTGGATTCCTGCTAATCTTCTTTGGTGGGATATCGGCAGCGAAAAAGCTTGGAGATACAAGTATGGTATTCAGGCTGGATATGATACTTCAGACCTTGCAGTAAAATTGGATTTGCGTTCAATTGTTGATCCAGATGGAAAGCTTACACAGTACACAAACTCTTATGCTGTTAAGTTACAGGCTGAATTGAAAGATTCTAACCAGTGGCTCGAAGGACTTGCTGTAAAGGCAGGTTTCGACTATAACCTTTCTGGTGAATACTACTTCAACAAAGCTAGTACTGATGCAGATTTGAAAGATAAGGGTGACAAGCAGGAACGTGCATGGCTTAAGATTGGTTCTGATGCAGAAGGTGTTAACTCGGTACAGAATGGTCACTCATTCGGATATGGAGCAAACGTTGCATACAAACTCAAGCTTGATGATACATACTTTGTAAAACCACAGGTTGCTTTCTCTGGATATTCTGATTCAATCGAAGCTAACTATGGTGATAACAAGTGGGGTAAGATTTCTAAGAGCCAGAACTACCTTGGCTTTGGAGTACTCTTTGGATGGGGCTCAACAAGCGACAATGTAGGAGTACCATACCTTTCTGGAGACGAAGCAAAGAAAACTCAGCCTGGTGTATCTGTAGTAGTTGAAGTTCCTCTTGCTTCTTCTGAAAAGAAGGTTTTGGACAAGACATATACATCAAAGAAACATGATAAAGTTCTTGCATATATCGTTCCATCTTTCGCAACAAAGGGTGAACTCGTAGAAGGTCTTTCTGCTGGATTGTATTCAGAAATTGCACTTCTCCGCTACAAGGATTGGGGCAGCAACGATTCAACACATACTTCAAATAATAACGACACACAGTACTCTGATCCATCTTGTACACAGACAAACTCTGAAGGAACAAGTGAAGAAGTTTGGAACAACGCTGCATGGAAGGATGAAAAGTTCGCATTGGCTCTTGCCGGCGGTATCAAATATGATATCAAGTCTGGTGATTATACAATCACACCACAGGCTGGTTTCCGCTTCGCAAACACAGCTTATGTAGAAAACTCAATCAATAGCCATTCTCCACTTTCTACAAACAAAGTATTCGACAAGTTGGGTATTCAGGACAAAATCACTGATAACAACAACTCTAAGAAGAAGTACGGAAACGGTGGATATGTTGCTGGTTGGTTCAACCTTAAGGCAAGCGTAGACTTCGCTGGATTAATCAATAACACAACATTCTCTCTTGAATATGAATCTGCAAACCTCTTGAATAAGATTGATTATCATTCAAAAGAGATTACTGTTAATGGTGTTACAACAGCTAACCCATTCTACCACGAAGGTAACGGATCAGGTTCAAAGTACTACAACGTTAAGCTCGGACACTTCGACATCGGTTGTAAGATTGCATTCTAATCTAAATAGTTATTCACCGGTCTAACCGGCTAAATAACAAAAAGCTGCGGTTCGCAAGAATCGCAGCTTTTTTTTCATTATTTCTTTTTGAGTTCTTGAATTATTTCAAGAGATAAACCGGTCATTTTTTGTATTTGTTCAGAAGCAATCCCCATGGCTATAGCATTATTTGCAATTTCTATTGTTTTATTCTTTTCTCCCTCTGCAAGTCCCTTAGCATGTCCTTCAATAATTCCTTCGGCCCGACCTTCTGCCCGACCTTCAGCAAGTCCTTCTGCACGACCTTCGGCCCGACCTTCTGCCCGACCTTCAGCAAGTCCTTCTGCACGACCTTCAGCAAGTCCTTCTGCACGACCTTCGGCATGGCCTGCTTTTTGTGCGGCATTTTTCATTGTTTTATCATCTGAAACACGCATCCAGTAGCTTGACTCGCGATACCAGTTGAGTTCGTCTTCACTTATACTGTGCAAAACTCTTACGGCCATTTGTATCCCCCTATTTGCTTTAGCTAATTCTTTTATAAAATCTTGTTTATCCTGTCTGTTTGCGTATAAAAAAAATTTACCCCACATTTCTATTTCTGTCAACTTTTGTACGTCATCGTTTAGCGGTAAAACCTTTGGGAGTTCAAGAAAAAGTATATTAAGAGTTTTAGAAATTGTTCTTCCATGTTCATTCCGCATTAAATATTTATTAAAACTATTTTTCTCCTGATCATCAAAAATAAAATTTAGTATTGATATTTGATAGGCTTTTGGTGTTTCCTCCCAGGAAAAACCTTTAGGAGTGTAATGATTTAGTAAATGAGCTACGTGATATTCCGTTCGTTTTCCATAGTCATCCTTAATATTTCTTCCTTGCATTTCGATATTAACAACTTCACCATCAATTTTACAGTTAATATCAAATTCTGCCTGTTTATCAGTAGTTGATTCCCCCGCAAGTTCATTTGGTTGCAAAACAACGTCTGATACTGTTTGACCAATCAAATCTGAAAGAAACAGTGTTAATGCTTCATGAGAGTCTTTAGAATTGGTGGTAAACAGAATTTTAAAAATTGGATCGGCGCACGGATTTAAGAGTGCCGTTGGCGATGGCCTATACGTTGGTTGATTTTTCATTCTTTGATCTCCTTGTAACAATTTTTTGAAAAACTAAGCATTTAATAGACTATGTTAAAAACAGTAGATCTTACTGTGAAACAAAATCCTATATAGTTAATATGTGTTCCATTTTTCGAAAATAGGAAATGAAATATGAAAATATTTAATTTTTTTTTCAATAGCTCCCCAGTGCACAAGCCGGAAATTGTAAATTATTAATGTATTGCTTCGCTTCGCTCGCAATGACGATGGGAGATTGTTCGCAATGACGTAGGGTGGCTAATAATTACTATGGATTGCTTCGCTTTGCTCGCAATGAGGTAGGGTGGACTGATAATTACAATGGTTTGCTTCGCTGCGCTCGCAATGACGTAGGACGAACTGATAATTACCATGGATTGCTTCGCGTCGCTCGCAATGACGGTGGGGATTTGTTTGCAATGACGAAGGACAGAGCGGCTTGCAATGGTGGGGTATAAAAAAAGCTGCGATTCTTTTGAACCGCAGCTTTTTGTTATTTAGCCGGTTAGACCGGTGAATAACTATTTAGATTAGAATGCAATCTTACAACCGATGTCGAAGTGTCCGAGCTTAACGTTGTAGTACTTCCATTCGCCAGCCTGGTAGTATGGGTTAGCGATGTTTGCACCATTAACAGAGATTTCCTTTGACTTGTAATCAATCTTGTTCATAAGGTTAGCTGATTCATAGTCAAGAGAGAATGTTGTGTTGTTGATAAGACCACCGATTGAAACTCCAGCCTTGAGGTTGAAGAATCCACCAGCGAGGTGGTTTGTATCACCATACTTAGCATCAGAGTTGTAGCGAACATAGTCCTGAGCTCCGAGGCTAGATGTTGCGAATACTGCATTGTTAGAAAGTGGGTTCTTAGCGTTGATTGCGTTTTCAACATAAGCGCGGTTTACGAAACGGAAACCAGCACTTGGAGTAACTGTGATTTCGTCAGCCTTGTAGTCATACTTAAGACCACCAGCGAGAGCGAATGCGAACTTCTCCTGCTTCAAAGAAGCATTGTTCCAAACATCACGTGATGTCCAGTCAGTATCACTGTTGTCTTTTGTATAGCTAGATACATATCCGTCAGCAGCCTTTTCCTTGTACTGGAGAAGAGCGATTTCTGAATACAAACCAGCTGTGAAGTTAGGTACAAGTTCTGAACCTGTGAATACAGATGGTACGATGTAAGCAATTACTTTGTCGTGTGTCTTTGTTGTACGAGTCTTGTCTGTTGTTGCCTTTCCAACTGTTGCGAAAGGAATATCAACTACTACAGATACACCAGGTGTAACTTTCTTAGCCATATCTCCATCGAGGAATGGTACGCCAGCGTTAGCATCAGCGTTTGCACCCCATCCGAAGATTACTCCGAATGCGAGGTCATTCTTGTTAGAAGAGTATTTGTTCCATCTTTCGTTACCGTTAGTGTCTACACCACGAGCTTCATATGAATCTAACTGACCAGCAAATGCTACAGCAGGTTTTACGTAGTATGTATCGTCGATAGCAAGTTTGTAACCAGCGTTGAAAGAATAGCCGAGTGTATGACCATTCTGTGGTCCGAACTGTACACGAGCAACTTCAATACCAGTGTTCAATACCTTTTCTGTCGTTCCATTTTTGTCCTGTGTCAGATAGTGCAACTTACCATAGTGGTAGTACTCGTTAGAAAGGTTATAAGAGAATCCTGCATTTACGAAGAGACCTGGAACAAAAGCGTTAGAATCTTTCAAACCAGCTTCGAGAGATACAGCGTATGAGTTTGTATACTGTGTATCGTCAATTTCTTCTTTGAATTTAGGAGTTGTCTCTTCATACACAAGTTTGTCAGCAAGCTTGTATGAACGGAAGTTCAAAGTAACGTTCAAGTCACTTGAATCATATCCAGCTTCAATACCATAGTTGAACTTGTCTGCACCAACATCAGCAATCCACTTAGCATTGTCATTATCTGCACTGCGGATAGCTCCGTCGAACTTATATGCACCTACCTGTACATCTCCACTTCTGATTCCTACGAAGAAGTTATCGAAGTGAATCTTTGCAGCATCAACAGAAGCTTTTCCATCTTTCCATTCACCGTTCTCAAGCTTGAGACCATCTGTCTTAACCTTGAGTTCAGCCCAAAGACCTTCACCTTCTGTAACTTTGTTTCCACCAGCAAAGAGCTTTACTTTAAAGTCAGCACTTTCAGTGTTTTTGAATCCTGTTTTTCCAGCATCAAGATCCATACCCCAGGTAACTTTAGCTTCACCTTTGAATTCGGTAACGCTTACGTCAGCTGCAGGTTCGTCAGCGAAAATGAATCCAGCTGCGAGAACAGCGATTGCTCCCATTGTAACGATTTTTTTCATTTGAAAAAATCCTCCGTTTAAATCGGAGAGTAGTGTTTCACGAATGGGTGTTTCACGGGGAAAAATGGCAAATATAACAAAAATTTATATTTTAAATTACGGGAGTTTTGTATAGGGGGGGGCAAGGTGGATAATGGATTACTTCGGCTCTGCCTCGCAATGACGGGGGAGGCTGTGTGGGGAAGATTGCCCGGTCAAGCCGGGCAATGACAAGAGGGGAGTGACGGGCAATGAAAATGTGGTAAATGCGCAAGGGCATGGAGCCACGCCGTCAGGCGGCCACCGCAACGGAGCCACAGGCGGAGTGAGGAGGCTGGAGCGATAGCGGAATGGCGGAACGCCCGACCGCCGGCGAAGCCGGCGGATGCGCCCGTAGTATTATTTATTTGACGATAGACCTGAAAAATCAGTATATTTAAAATATGACTAAAGATAACAATTCAAATGAAAATTCAATAATTTCTACAGAGCATTTGCTTCCAAATAAACTTACTTTGATTCCACTTGCAGGGAGACCGATTTTTCCGGGGATTTTTACTCCGCTTATGATTAACTCTGCCGATGACGTGAAAGTTGTGGAAGAAGCTTATGAAAACGAGGGCTTTATAGGAATTGTTATGCTGAAAGGGGAAGCTGATTCTCCGACTATTGATGATTTGCATAAAGTTGGAACTGTTGCCAGAATTATTAAGAAGGTGAATCTGCCTGATGGAGGTATTAATATCTTCATTTCGACTGTCAAACGTTTTAAGATTCGCAAGGCTCTTCATAATTCTTCTCCTATGGCGGCTGCTGTTGAATATCTTGAAGATGAAGAAGCTGACACATTTGAGGTTAAGGCTCTTACCCGTGCTCTTATAAGTGAAATGAAAGAGGTGAGTGAGAATAATCCGCTCTTTTCTGAAGAAATGCGCCTTAATATGGTGAATATCGATAATCCTGGAAAGATTGCTGATTTTATTGCTTCTATTCTGAATGTTGATAAGGATGAACAGCAGAAAATTCTTGAAACTGTAAATGTTCGTCAGCGAATGGAGCAGGTGCTTGTTTTTATAAAAAAGGAACAGGAGCTGCTCCGTGTTCAGAAAAAAATTCAGAATGAACTTAATGATCGTATAGAAAAAAATCAGCGTGAATATTTTTTGCGCGAAGAAATGAAGTCGATTCAGGAGGAGCTTGGAGAGACTCCGGATGGTAACGAAACTGACTATCAGAAGTTTAAGAAAAAGATTGAAGAGCTTGCTTTTGAAGGTGAAATTAAAGAGACTGTTGAAAGTGAACTTTCTAAGCTTTCTATGATGGAGCCGAATTCTTCTGAATGGGTTGTGACAAGAAATTATCTTGAACTTATTACTCAGCTTCCGTGGAAGGTTCCTGCAGTTGATGATTATGATTTAAGCCGTGCAAAAAAGATTCTTGAAGAAGACCATTTTGGGCTTGACGATGTAAAAAAGAGAATTGTGGAATATCTTGCTGTTCGCAAAATGAAAAAAGATGCGAAGGGCTCGATTCTGCTTCTTGTGGGACCGCCGGGAGTTGGAAAGACTTCTGTTGGAAAGTCTATTGCAAATGCAATGAATAAACCTTTCTACCGCTTTTCAGTTGGCGGTATGAGAGATGAGGCAGAAATTAAGGGACACCGCAGAACTTATATTGGCGCTATGCCTGGAAAAATTATTCAGGGACTCAAAATTACAAAGAGCAGTACTCCGGTCTTTTTGATTGATGAAGTTGATAAGATGGGCTCAAGCCATAATGGAGACCCTGCCAGTGCTTTGCTCGAGGTTTTGGATCCGGAGCAGAATGTCAGCTTCCGAGATACTTACCTTGATTTGCCTTTTGATATTTCGAATGTTTTCTTTATTCTTACGGCAAATACTCTGGATACTGTGCCGGAGCCGCTGCTTGACCGTGCTGAAATTATTCACTTGAGTGGTTACATTGATCAGGAAAAGCTTGAGATTGCGAAGAAGTATCTTATTCCGAAGAATCTTGTAAAAAATGGTCTTGCTAAAAATCAGATAAAATATACTAAGGCCGCTTTGCTTGAAATTGCAGAGGAATATGCCCGTGAGTCCGGAGTTCGTAATTACGAAAAGTGTCTGGATAAGATTCACAGAAAGATTGTTACTGAGATGGTTTTTGAAGCCGAGAAGAAGGATGCAAAATCTCAGAACGCACCGAAGGCTGAGAAATCACTGAAAGCGCCGGCCACTATAACTCTCGACGCGCCGGACCTCTTTAAGTATCTTGGTAAGCCGGTCTTTGATGAGAGTCAGATTAAGGTTGCAGCTGTACCAGGTACGGCAATTGGACTTGCGTGGACGAGCATGGGCGGAGACACTCTTTTAATAGAAGCGACTTCTTTTGCTGGAAAATCTGGACTTGTACTCACCGGCCAGATGGGCGATGTGATGAAGGAGTCGAGCCAGATTGCCTTTGACTGGGCAAGAAAATTTGTGCTTGAGCGAGGTGATAAAGATGCAAAGTGGTTCGAAGAAAACATCGTTCATCTTCATATTCCTGAAGGAGCAACTCCAAAGGATGGACCGAGTGCCGGAATCACAATGGCGACAACCTTTGTTTCACTGCTTCTGGATAAAAAAATTAAACCTCATCTGGCGATGACTGGAGAGCTTTCTTTAACCGGCCAGGTTCTGCCAATCGGCGGCCTTCGCGAAAAGACTGTAGCTGCAAAGCGAAATAAAATTAAGACAATAATTATTCCAAAGGCAAATGAACGAGATCTTGAAGACATACCGGAACACGTAAAGCAGGGAATAAAATTTATTCCTGTGAGCGATGTGCGCGAAGTGCTTGAGATTGCGCTTGGGGTAAAATAGATTATAACTGAGCTTGCTTCGCAAAAATCGCAGGGGCAAGCTCGGCAATGACGATTGTCAGGTTAGGCTCAACAATGACAGAACTGGTAAGCCGACGATGATAATGGATTGCTTCGCTTTGCTCGCAATGACGGAGGTGGTTGACAGATTATTCCATAAACCCGAGGTCTCTCAGCCATTCGTGAAGCGGCTCGTTCCAGTGGAATTCTTTCATAAAGGCGTTGTCTTTCATGCCAAAGCCGTGACCACCCCAGCTGTAGCGGGCGAGCTTGCATTCAATGCCGGCGGCCTGCAATGCGTTGTAAAGGCGGAGTGAGTTTTCTGGAATTACAACCGGGTCGTCGTCGCAGACAACTACATAAGTGGGCGGCATGTCGGAAGGAACATTGAGTTCCATGGAGAATTCGTCTTTGCGTTCCTGTGTCTGATTTTTGTTTCCGTGACCGAGCAGACTGTTACGGCTCCAGCGATGGGCGATATCATCCTGCATACTAACTACCGGGTAAACTGGAATTACAAAATCCGGGCGGAGTGAGACCTGACAGTCCAATCCAAGCTTTGCAAGTTCATCATGTGTCTGCCAGAATTCACCGGCCATAGTTACAAGGTGGCCACCTGCAGAAAAGCCGATAACTCCAACTTTCGCTGGGTCTATATCCCACTCATCTGCATTTTCGCGTACAAGCTGAATGGCACGTTGAATATCCTGAAGCATGGAAGGGTGATGGTAAAGACTTTCGGCTGTACGATATTTTAATACAAAGGCTGTAACTCCGTTTTCTGCAAACCAGGTTGCGGTGGTGTTGCCTTCTCCCTTTAAGCCTAAGTGATGATAGCTTCCGCCCGGGCAGACAATTACTGCGGTGCGGGTATGTGGCGCACTTTCGGCTGCCTTATGCATGAACATTACAGAAGGCTGTTTTTCCATCCCTTTTACGTTGCGCCAGAGGTAAATAGTTGCATCTTGAGAAAATGCGGCAGTCGCAAAAATAAAAATTGCCGCAAGTGTCGTAATAATCTTTTTCATAAAAGCATTTTATCATTATTGTGAGGATTTTTCTATTATGTTAAACTTGGCGCATTATGAACGATAAAATGAAGAATATCAAAGCAATCATTTTTGATATGGATGGGGTAATTCTCGATTCAGAATCAATTTCCGATATAACCTGGAGAAAGGCAGCAGAAGAAAAAGGTCTTTCTGTGAATGATGAGATTTTAAATGCCTGCCGAGGCTCAAACAAGAACGACACAATAGTTATTTTGAAGAAATATTATGGTGCTGATTTTGACAGCGAAGCTTTTCTTGAACGTACTTCAGAGCTCTTTCACGAGATTGAAGAAAAAGAGGGGATTCCGCTTTTGCCTTATGCAAAGGAGATTCTTGAATATCTTAAGCCTCGTTACCGTCTGGCTCTGGCTTCATCTACCCATGGTCCTACCGTTGAGCGCCAGCTTCGTACTGCCGGTGTAATTGATTTTTTTGAAACCCGAACAACCGGCGAAATGGTAGAACACAGTAAGCCGAATCCAGAAATCTATCTTATGGCCTGCAAGTCTATTGGTATGAAACCGGAGGAGTGCGTCGCAATCGAAGACAGTCTCAACGGAATTCGCAGTGCCCATGCGGCTGCTCTACACCCGATTATGGTGATTGATAAGGTTCAGCCGACAGAGGAGATTCGCAAAATGTGTACTACGGTTTTTGATTCTTTGGAAGGTTTGAAAGAAATCTTGTAATACAAAGACCTAATTCGTGATATTTTTTATATTTCAGAACAGATTGGCGAACTTCTTACACCCAACAAGAACTCTCTTTTGAAGGCTTCAATTAGAATAATATAATAATTCTCTAATAAATAAGTCATTGTTTAATAATAAGATGTCAAATGTCTAGTTAATTTGTCTAAAATTACGTTAAATACATTTTTTCTATAAACTTTACTTATATATAATGTGATGTTATAATTTTTATATGAAAAAAAAGGCAGCAGTTGCTTGTTCGGAGATTTATAGTTTTCTAAAAAATCGGATCAATAAAAAATGCAGCTGAAAATATATAACCCCTGTGTTTTGTGGCATAGGGGCTAAAATCGTTTTAAAATTTGAGTAATTCAGGAGAAATAAAAATGCCAAAATGCAGCGTTTGTGGAACAGAATTAGAAGAAGGTCAGAAATTTTGTTTTGAATGTGGAGCCCCGGTTCCGCAGACTAAAAAATGTATAAAATGTGGGGCAGAACTACCTCTTAAAATGAAATTCTGCCCGGAGTGCGGTACAAAACAGGATGGAACTGCAAATGCTTCTGGCTCCGGCTTTTCTATGGGCGATAAAAACGTTATTGCAGGCGACGTAATTGGCCACAAAGAAGAAACCCATGTAGCTGGAAATGCAACTTTTATAAAAAACGAAGATCAGACCAAACAGATAAAAAAATGTCATGTTTGTGGAAGTCTTGTTCAGATTATTGATGGCTTTGACTGCCCTGAATGCGGCCAGTTTACCTGCCAGAATTGCTATGATGAAAAAGAGGGCTGCTGTACAGAATGTGCTGAAAAACACGGTGAACAAAAAACTAACCGATACAAAGAAGCTCTAAAAATGGTGCTTGCTGACGGACGTATTGAGTTTTCTGAGCGCAAGGAACTTATAAGCTTGCAGCAGGAACTTGGAATCAGTGCAGAAAAAGCAAAGCAGTTTGAAGAAGAAGTTAAAAAGGCTGCTCTTGGAGTCGGTTCAGAAATTACAACTTTTGAAAAAGTCAGCATGGATAAGGCCCGAGCCCTTTTTTATAAAGAAGGTAATATAAAAGAAGCTCTGAATCTTCTGGAACCTGTTTATAAAGCACACGAAAATGATGAAAAGGTTCTGGATATTTATCTTCCTGTTCTTGCCGAATCAGCACCTCTTGAAGCTTTGAATATAATCAACTCATTGCAGATTGATATTCTTACTGCTTTTGTTGTTTCAATTGGTATTTACATCAAACAGAAAAATCTTGTAGAAGCAGAAAAACGTCTTAATCAGGCGCTGAGAATCTGGCACGAAAGCGCACTGTTAAAATGCTACAATGTACTTTTTAACTACGCCATGTACAAGCAGTTTAATGATTCTTCTTTTATGGAAAAAGCCCGCAGCCTTGGAGAACAACTTGGAGAAGCGCAGACAGAACTTGAGTTGAGCTTTCAGGTGAAAGTACAGGCAATGCTGCAGCAAGAAGCCGGCGAAGCAATTGCAGACTTTGATAAAGATTTCTGCGAACAGAACCATTTGCTTTGGTATGTAATGCAGGGCAATTTAATATCGAATATTGATAAGAATAATGTAACTGTTGGTAAGGATGATAAGGCTGATTTTAAGACAATACAGCAAGCCCTTAATTATGTGAATGACGGAGCTACCATTAATATTCTGCCAGGTCTTTATAATGAACACCTTTCTTTTAAAAAGTCAGTTATTCTTATTGGTTGCAAAGATAATATAGAAAATAAATCTTCAAACGAACTTCCTATTGTTGTGCTCGACTCTTCAAAATCTTGCGAAATAAATGTTTCTGTTAAAATTGAAGGAATTGTTTTTACACATGAACATAATTTAAAATTTGATAATCTTACTGATTTTATAAATCAGAAAATTGATTTTAAAGATAATGTTTATGAAGATTGTAAATATGGAGATGATAATTTTAAAAGCCTGTTTTGGATAAAATCAAACTCTTATCTAAAAAATATCGCTGTATTGTGTGCTGAATGTTATGCAGTAACTTTTTCAAAAGAAGCACCTGTTTTGGAGAAGTCTATAATTTTTCATTCTTATGATAATTGTTTATATGTAAGAGAAAAGTCTAATCCAAGCATTTTAAATTGTAAAATAAGTAATTCCAGATATCCTGGTATTGTCATATCTGATGAAGCAAATCCATCAATTAGCATGTGTGAAATATTTAACCACTTGGAAACTGGAATCGATATAGATGAAAATGCCAGTGGAAACTATAGTGAATGTTATATTCATAATAATGAAGGAGGAGGAGTGTATGTTTATGATAAAGCAAAACCAAATTTTAATGATTGTAATATTATAAATAATCACGGAATTGGAATTAATATTTCTGAAGAAGCAGAGCCAAGAATTATTAATTGTAAAATTGAAGATAATAAAAACAAAGATTGTCCTGGTATTGTTTGTGAAGGAAATAGTAAACCAGTGATTAATTCGTGTGTTATAACAGGACATTTATCATATGGAATTGAAATAAAAGATAAGGCCGAAGGTTCCTATACTGATTGTGAAATACATGATAATGAAAGTTTCGGTTTATATGTAACTGAAAATGCCAACCCAAATGTCGAAAACTCAAAGATTTATAATAATATTCATGGAATTTTGGTTAAGAATAAAGCCTCAGGTACCTACGATAATTGCGAAATTTATAACAATTCAAGCGGAATAAGTGTATGGGAGTGTGCAAAACCCTACGTTGTAGACTGCAAAGTCTATAAAAACAGAGCAGAAGGAATAAATATAGGGGATGAAGGAGCTGGATTATATGATACATGCGATATCTATGACAATGAGGAAGAAGGAATTTATGTATCTGGTTCTGCAAAACCTCAATTATATGAATGCAAAATTTATGATAACCAATTGAATGGTATAAATAATCAAAGTGAAAATCAGATAGATTTATCAAGTTGTCAAATCTTCAACAATGGTGATGAGTAAAGGTATTATCTTAAAAACTATTCAATTATAAAAAAAAATCATGAAGAAAATATTCGGTTTTAGTTTTTATAAAACAAGCAGGAGGAAAATAAAATGAAAACATGTCCAAAATGTGGTAAGGAACTTAAAGATGAGGCAAAATTCTGCGGGGGATGTGGATACAAGTTTCCAGTAGCTGATTCGACTGGAAATGCAGGTGGAGCTGGAACTGTTTGTCCAAGTTGTGGAAATCCATTAAAACCTGGTGCTAAATTCTGCGGAAAGTGTGGAAGTAAAATTGGAGATGTAACGGGAACTTCTCAAAACAGTGGTGTTGATATTACAAAACAGGCCTCTTTTATTCAGTGGAATATTCTTCCGGGACAGCTTGCGTTAAAAATTGATTCAAAGGAAATTGCTGCGTATGGACGTGTAAAGGGGATTGTGATACAGCAGGGCTTGCGTGCGCTCTTTTTTGTAAATGGAAAAATTACAGCGGAGCTTGAAGCCGGCAGTTATGAGTTTAAGAAATTTCCTGATGTAACAATTTCTGATGGAAAAGATGAAGCCGAAAAAGAAGAGAAAAAGAAAGGTTTAATTTCTTCATTCTTAAATAATGTCAGAAACTTTTTCCGTAATAAACCAAACTTGCCTCAAAACGTTCAGAATGTAAGTATTGTACTTGTTCGCTCTGTGGAATTTCCTCTTGTTTTCAGTGTGAAAGATGTTGCTACAAGCGGAATTAGAAGTGAAATTGGACTTCATATTCTTTGTAAAATTTCAAATATAAATGATTTTTATTCAAATGTTCTTCTGGATAAAAACTTTGTTTCTTTTGATTCGATTAAGCAGACTTTAGAATCATATGTAAAAACAATTTTGAATCAGACACTTTCAGGTTTTACTCCAGATAAGGTTTTTGATGCTCAGAACCTTGTTCTTAGTGCATTGCAGACTCAGATTACTAATGTATATTCTTTTGTTCAGGTAACTCGTGTAATTAATCTAACCGCTTCTAATGAAGAATTTGAAAATATCCGCAAAATGCAGGAAGAGCTTTATGTAAGTGAACTAGAACTTAATGAACTTACAAAACGTAATTCATTCTTGAACCGCCTGCAGGATGAAAACAATGCTCAGGCTCTTCGTGAAGCTCGCAGTCAGGTTGATTTTCAGGCAGCTCTTGATAAGATTGATCAGGATCGTGAACTTAATGAAGATGAACATCTTAAGTTCAGTCAGATGCTGGAAGCACAGCGACTTATTCGTGAAGCAAAAACTCAGGACGAAATTGATGCGGCAATGGCTGTGTTCCAGAAGAGTGGAATGCTGCGGGAAGAAGAACTTGATAATGTTCGTGCTCAGATTAACCAGAATGCAGCCTTGCGTGATTTGAGTTATGAACAGGCTTTGAATCTTGCAACTCTTGCAAATGAAAAAGAACTTGATCGCCAGAATCTTCAGTGGGAAATTGAAATTGGCAACAAGCGTCTTGAAAATGAACTTACCCGCGAACGAATGCAGGCAGAGTTTGAAGATGAACGCCGCCGTAAAGAAATGGAGATGGATAAGGAAGAACAGCTTACCCAGCTTGAACTTCTGCGCCAGGCACAGGCAATCAGAAATGAACGCGAGCAGGCAGAGCATGAGCGTCAGATGGAAAGTGAGGCTCAGAGAATTGCGCATGAAGAAGAAATGCGCCGCATGTTCCAGAATATGACAGCAGAACAGATTGTTGCTGCAAATCCTGATATTACTCCGGAAGCCGCTGCTGCTATGGCAGAAAAGTTTAAAGCCGAAGCAGCTGCTGCCGCTAACGATAAAACTGCGGAAATGGCTATGAAGCAAAGTGCAGACATGCAGGCCTTTATGCAGCAGCAGATGCAGATGATGCGTGATATGGCAGTTGCAGGAATGGGAATGAATGCTCAGAATCAGCAGAATATGATGGCTGCCAAGGATGCCGAGATGAACCGTTTTGCGGGCGGGGTAAATAATGCTGTTTCTTCTGTAGCAGGTGCTTTGAAAAATCCAAATACTGTAGTTTCTAAAGATTCAGGTACCGGGGCAAAGGGAGGCAATGTTTGTCCTTCCTGCGGTGCGCCACATGAGGCTGGAGCTATCTTCTGCGAAAACTGTGGGAATTCTCTCTAGGAGGTAATTTATGTTTTGTGAAGAGTGCGGTGCAGAACTTGAACCAGGAGTAAGATTCTGCGAAAATTGCGGGACTCCAGTACCTGAAGAAAATCAGACTCAAGTTAGTAATAGTCATGATTCAGATGGTTTTTCTTTCTGTGATTTTTCAGATTCAAACTGGGCTTCGAATTATAAAAGTTATAGTCAGAAAGGCTCAGGAGAAAAAGGAATAATTGTTACAAGGTTGAATGCACTTTGTGATCAGTTATCCTGTTCAAAAGATTCGCTCTTAGAAATAATTAAATCCTATTCAGCTTACTGTGCATTACATGGAGTAGATTATTCCTTTCTTGATATGGAAAATCAAAGAGTAGTTTCAGCCTCTTCTGGAAGTGTCGAAAATGTAACTGATGCTATAAAAAAAATACAGGCAGTTTTTAAAGCAAAATATCTTTTTATTCTTGGTAACGAAAATATAATTCGAGTTTCAGAATGGAAAAACGAAAGCTATGACAGTGACCAGACAGTAACATCAGATCTTTCATATCAAACCTTAAATCTTGTTTCGCCATGGGACGGACATAATTATGTTTTTGCTGATGTGATTCGGGTTGGTCGACTTCCTTCATATCATGGAGAAAGTATTGAACAGTTTACTTCATATTTTAAAAATGTAATGAATGCTAAAGGTAGTTTTTCTAATCTTACAACTTATGGGCTTAGTGCTAAAGTTTGGAAAAACGAAAGTGATTATGAATATAAGAGCCTTGGCTCCTCTCCAACTGATTCTGCACCAACTGTTACAATCAATACAGTTGATAATAGAATTTCCCCTCAGACAAATATCTTGTTTTTTAATTTGCATGGAAGTGAAAACACAAAGTTCTGGTACGGACAGGAAGGGGATGTGTATCCAGAAGCTTTTGAACCTAAGAACATAAATACTATTAATAATCCTTTTTTTCTTGGGGTTGAAGCTTGTTATGGCGCTAAGTTCACAGGAAATCAAAGTGAAGAGGATAGTATTGTTATAAAAGCAATGCAGAATGGTTGTGTTGCTTTTTTGGGTTCAAGTAAAATTGCTTATGGTACAAGCAATCCTCCGGGATGTTGTGCAGATTTAGTTATAGGCGAATTTCTAAAGCAAATTATGAAAGGAAAATCTGCAGGTGATGCTCATGTACTTGGACTAAAAAGGCTTGTTGAAGAAACTGAAAATTTTGATGATGCTGAAATTAAAACTTTTGCCGAATTTGGATTGTTTGGAGACCCTGCTCAAAGCATTAATTTTGGTTCTGAAAAAAATAATAAGTCAGCAGATAATTCAAAATCCTTTTTTGGAAAAAATATTGATACGGTTTCACAAAGACTTCATGTAAATATTCCTGATATTCGTACTGCGATAAAAATGAGACTTGTTCAGGTAGATGAAAAAATCAATACTCTGATAAATGAATATACTTATCAGAAATACGCTGCTGTTCGTGGAATAAAACCTGCAACTTATAAGATTGAAGGCCGGGACATGTATCAGTCGATTTATCAGAATCCTGATTCAAAAATCTGTAAAACTGTAAAAATATATTATGATAAAAATGGAAAAATTAAGAAGGAGCTGGAATCAAAATGAGTGAAGAAAAAATATTGCAAACTCTTACTGGAACAATTATCTTTCAGAAAACTAACGAAGGCTCAAAAAGTGAAAGCATGCAGCCATTTTTGTATGTAAATCAAAACCAGGTGGTTCATGTTTTTATGAATAATTCAAATCCTTTTGAAAATAATTCTTTACAGGCCTATGATGGTTGTAATGTAACTGTAGAAGGATATATGAACAATGAAACCTTAGTTATTAATTCTATAAATAGCAATGCAGAATAATAATGGATGTCTCAAGTACTGTTTTAATCGTGGTATGAAAGCATGATGAATGAAGAAAAGATTGAAGTATTAATAAAGCTGTTTAATTGCCTTGTGGAAAATTTTAAGGGCTTGTATCAGATAGATGGTAATTCTGACACACTTAGCTCTCAAAAACTTTCTCTTGTTTTTCAGGGTGAAGGAGATGAAAGAAAGTTTATTCTGAGTTCAGAAAAAAATGCAGTTTATACCGGTAATCTAAAAGATTATTTTATTGACCAGTGCAGGGGAGGTGGATCTCCTTTTTTATTCAGAAATATCGAAGACGAAAATAAGGGAATTGCAATCCGCTTTACTAAGGCCACCCGATTTTATGATGAATACGAAGATAAAGAATTAGGTGCAAAACTAAAGAGTCTTGCGAAAGATTATTATGATGTCTGGCTTTATGAGAATCGTAATCTGAAGTATTGGAATTATTCTCAGTTTGGATATAAAGACTAATTGATTGCCGCGTCGCCCTTCGGGCTCCTCGCAATGACGAAACACTGCGTCATTGCGAGCGAAAAAGCCGCATCACTGCAAGCGAAATTGCCGCGTCATTGCGAGCGAAGCGAAGCAATCCAAATTACTTCAAAACTCCGGCAACCTTAAAATACTCCGGCTTACGGCTGCAATCGTAATTAAACATACCGCAATAAGGGCCGTTCATTTTGTAGCTGTAATCATTCTTTGGCATATTTGGATTGTCGCAGATTCCCCAGATTGCTACGCAGGTAAGAGTATGGCGCTCATCTGCGGCCTTTGTCAGCATTTTGAAAAAGTTTTCGTAGAAGGCTTCGTGTTCTGGAGCTTTTTCTTTTTCGTAGTTGCGCAGAGCCATTTCTGTTACCTGAACCTCAAGTCCCATGTCGCTGTAGAATTTAATTGCATCTCCAAAAAGCTTGATGTCATTTGAATTCATACAACCTGCCTGCTGACCGTAGCCGCCGACATAACCCTGCATGCCAAGACCGTCGCAGAGCTTTTCGTTTTTATTAATGCTTTCGAGCAGTTTTCCGATTGCTTCGCGTTTTGGAGAATAAAAAGTGTTGTAGTCGTTATAAAAAAGTTTGATGTTTGGATTTACTTTATTGACTGCGGCGCGGGCATACTTAAATGCGAGCTCAACATAATCCGGGCCGATTACTTCGTAAAAATAATTAGCAGTTCCACCGCGGCTTGTGCGAATCATTCTTGCATCTCCGGCTGCTGCTTCGTTTGCACCATCTGCAACTGCTTCGTTTACAACATCCCAGCAGTAAACTACACCCGGAAAATTTGTTTCAAAGTGAGAGACAACTTCTTCTATATAATACTGAAGGCGTTTTTTCATTACGTCTGAAGAAACAAATGCTCCGTCGTTTGTGTAGCCTTCGTGGAAGAACCAGACCGGCATGTAGGCATCCCAGACAAGAACATGTCCGCGCACGCCGATTCCATTGTCTTGAGCAAACTTTGCAATTTTATCGGCCATTGTATAGTTCATTGCAGGCATGCCGTTTTCTGTTTTCTGACTTGCACTCTGCGAAAGAAGAGAGTAAGCCTTAAATTCGTTTCCGGCTGTGATGCTGTTGAAGTCTGCCTTTATCATGTCGGTATAGGCTTGTTTCTGAAGCTGCTGTGGATTAATTACGGTTCCGATTTTAAAGCCATGTTTTGAGGCGAGTTCATAAAGAGGTTCTGTAACTTCTGGCTCAGTGCTTTGAGCAGGTTTTAAAACAGCTTCAGTTTTTTCTGCAGATTTTATAATTCTCTCTGCCATTCCAGATGTGCTTTTTTGTTCAGCAGCTGCCGGAGCTTTTTTTGATTTTCCGCTGCAGGAGATGAGAGTAAATGCTGTGATTGAAATTAATGCTAATGATAATAATTTTTTCATTTTCGTTTTCCTTCGAATGTTAAAATAATAAAACGGATATGTGTAAAACTTGAGACACGCGAATGGAGGTGTTATCCAATCTGCATCTTGGCGTTCGCGAGCGTAAGCGAGTCGGATACCTCTTACGCCAAGCCGCAGATTGGGTGACACCGCAATGGAAGTGTCTCAAGTTTTATGGTGTACTTATTGTACAATTATTTTACCATTCGATATATCGAGCAATTTACTTATAAACACCTGATATTCGCTTTCGTGGATTTCGCCTGAAATGGAGATTTCGGTACCGAAGTCTTCGGTAAGGCCGGAAATATGAAAAAGCTCCATGTTATTTTTAATGAGCTTATAGAGGGAATAGTCTGTTGTGAATGTGAAAGATTTTTTTGCAACGAGTTCTTCAAAAAGCCCGGCTTTGTCGGCTGCTGCAAGAACTCCTTTTGCGCCGTTGCCGTAGGCTTTTACGAGGCCGCCCGTGCCGAGCAGTGTGCCACCGAACCAGCGGGTAATTGTGAGAACTGTGTTTGTGCAGCCACGGCCTCTCAGAACATCCAGGGCAGGGCGGCCAGCGGTGCCGCCAGGTTCCCCGTCATCGCTCATACCCATTACTTCGGCACCGGGACCTATTACAAATGCGTGAACTACGTGAGTTGCGTCAGCATATTTTGCTTTCTGGGCTTTTACGAGTTCGCGGGCTGCTGCCTGTGTGTCGCAGGGAAAGAGCTCGGAGAGGAAGTGCGAGCCTTTTATGTTTTCTTCGTATTTGATGTAGGATTTTAATATTTCCATTCTTTATCTTAATTGTCATGCTGATCCTGAAACAAGTTCAGGGTTCAGCGTCTGTTGAATGAGATTCCGAAACACACATTCGTAGCAGGTGCGTGCGAATGTGGCGTAGCGTTCGGAATGACACGGTATTGCGGGGGCGCTACGGGGGCGGAGCCCCCGTTAGAAGGGGTAGCGGAAAACGCCGAAGGCGGTTAGAGCGGCGGCTCAGGCATAGCCTTCGCCGAGACTCGCTAAAAACAGTCCACTGGACTGTTTTTGCCCTGCTACGCAGTGCCGCTCCCTAAGGAGTCGACTTCCCCCTCCTTACTATTCCCTATTTACTATTCCCTGTTCCCTAACTATTCCACCACAATATCCTGAACTTCCTTATTCGTAACGCGGACGCCCTTTGCCTTAAGAGAC
>CAMVDX010000033.1 GCA_947166355.1 uncultured Treponema sp. | reverse complement strand
AGTGTTGAGTGTTGAGTGTTGAGTGTTGAGTGTTGAGTGTTGAGTGTTGAGTGTTTGCCGCTTGCGATGTTTATCTCTCTCATACTTATATTATATCATTCATCTGTATAATTGCAAGTTTTTTCTCATTCGATTTTGCACATCTCTTAATATTAATTTCAAATGTTTCTGTTGACAGAAACAAACGTATGTGTTACTATCAGTAGTAACAAAGCCCGACGACCCCGTGCACATCCGCCTGGCTTTTAAAACTAACGAGGTAACTAATATGGAAAAACGAGAATTAAAACAATCAGAAAAAAAGGGCATCAGCCTTCAGGATCTGCTTCTTACCGCAGTTCTTCTTGCAGCCGGTGCCGTTCTTAAATTTTTTGTAGGCACTTTCATCAACTTCTTTGGAATGAAACCTAACTTCATCATTGCAATGTACTGTATGGCAATTGTTCTTATCCGCCCAAAGTTTTATTACAGCTTAATTATTGGTCTTATTGCCGGAGCAATCTGCCAGTTCTTCCCTGGAACACCTTATCTGAACTTTGCATCAGAAGCTGCCGGTGCTCTCGCTATGGGTCTTTTGATTATGATTCCGGCAAAATCTAAGGGAGTAAAAATTGCCCTTTCTGCTGTAAATACATTTATCAGTACAGTAATTTCTGGCGGACTTTTCACCGTTCTTCTTTTCGTATTCATCAAGTCTGATCCTTCTGCAATGGTAGCTTATGTTCCTATTGTACTTGGAACTGCAACCCTCAATGCAATCATTGTTGGTGCACTTTATGTTCCACTTATGAAAGCGCTTAAGAAACCAATTATTGAAGAAAACGAAGAAAAGGTAGAATAAATTAATTGTCATTGCAGGCGCAGCGAAGCAATCCATTGTAGATTGCCACGTCGCTACGCTACTCGCAATGACGGGATATGTAAAATGATTGAAATACAGGAACTGACATTTAAGTACGCAGGAGCAGAAAAACCGACTCTCGAAAATATTTCGCTGGAAATTGAAAAGGGCGGCTTTGTGGGAATCATAGGCGAATCTGGTGCTGGAAAAACAACATTATGTAATTGTATTAATGGTCTTATTCCACATCACTATACCGGAGATTTTTACGGCAGTGTAAAAGTTGATGGAAACGACACCTTTGAAATTGATACCGGAAAGCTTGCTCTTAAAGTCGGTTCTGTATTTCAGGATATTGAAAGTCAACTTACAGGATACTTTGTAGAAGACGAAATCCTGTTCGGACTTGAAAACTTTGGAATTCCCGCAGACCAGATTGAAGCCCGTATCACCTCTGCGTTGGAAACCCTTGGAATCAGTGAATTGCGCCATAGAGAAATTTCTTCTTTAAGCGGTGGCCAAAAGCAGAAAGTTGTTTTTGCCGCAATTCTAGCCCTTGAACCGGAAATCCTTGTTCTGGATGAACCTACAGGCGAGCTTGATCCTGCTTCTTCTGTTCAGATTTTTTATCTTCTTAAAAAACTCAATGAAGAAAAGGGAATTACGATTGTCGTGGCAGAACAGAAAATCATGCTTTTGTGCGAATATGTAAAAAAGCTGATTGTTCTGGAAAATGGAACCTGTGTTCATTATGGAGAAATCCGCAGCACTCTTACCCATCAAAAAGAAATGGAGGAAGCTGGAATTAACTGTCCGCGCGTCCTCACACTCACTGGTAAGTTGGAAAAAGAAAATCTATTGCCACAAGAATTTAAAGGCGAAGGCAGAATCTGTCTGAATGCAAATGAAGCAGCTGAAATTGTAAAAAAAGCGATTGGGAAAGATTATCGGGTTAAGCTCGAAAATGATACATTAAATCTGTCCACCTCGGACAAGGCCAGCCTGTCACTCTCGGGTAACGATAGTTTGCCACTCTCGGGCTCGACCGGGGACTCTCTTTCGAACGATTCCACATCAACAGAAACCGTACTTGAATTCAACAATGTTAGTTTTGCCTACAACGAAACTGCGAATGTTCGAAATTTAAATGTAGAAATTCATAAAGGCGATTTTACGGCAATCATAGGTTCTAACGGGGCCGGAAAATCTACCTTCTCAAAGCTTTGTAACGGACTTTTAAAACCTAGTTCCGGCAACGTAGTTGTCATGGGAGAAAATACAAAAAAACAGAAGGTCAGCAATCTTGCAAAGCATATAGGCTTTTTGTTCCAGAATCCAGACCGCCAGATTTGCTGCGGAACCGTTCGCGAGGAAATTGCTTTCAGCTTAAAAAACAATAATGTACCGGCTCAGGAAATTGAAGAGCGCGTAGAAAATACAATTAAAGAGTTTGGTTTTAACGGCAACGTTGAGCCTTTTAATATGAGCCGAGGTCAACGTCAGAGACTCTGCCTCGCCTGTCTCATCGCTCTCAATCCGGAGATCTTGATTCTTGACGAACCGACAACAGGTCTTGATTATCGTGAGTGTATGGAAGTCATGGAAAAAATCCGCACATTAAATGAAAACGGCACGACTGTAATTATGGTTTGTCATGATATGGAAGTTGTCCTCGACTTTGCAAAAAAAATCATTGTAATGAACCGCGGCGAAATTCTCGGCGAAGGAGCAACCAGAACAGTTCTCTCAGACAAAGCGCTTTTACAAAAGGCTCGCCTGCTTCCGCCACAGATAGCTCAGGTTGCAATGCTGCTTGGACCAGCCTTCGACGGAGTATTTACCGACGACGAATTAATTTCGATTATAAAATCACTGTGATATAGGTCCAAGTTAAGGTACGCTTCGCTCAGAACCTTGACCTGTCCGTTTATCATTTTTTAAGGAGTATAAATCTGCTATGAAAGGATTTTTAGATTATTTACCAGGAAAATCAGTTTTACATAAAATGCACCCGCTTGTAAAAATATTTGTTTCGATTTTAATTTGTGCCGCATCCTTCTGTTCCTCAAATTATTTTTTTCTTCTGGGAATTATTCTTATAAATATTCTTTTGGGAGCAATTGGAAATGGAAAAGAACACAACGGTCTTTTGAGTCGCACTTTTGGAATTCTTAAAGGACTCGTAAAAATGTCTATCTTTCTTTTTATCCTTCAGCTTATTGTAATCAGAAAGGGTGAACCATTACTAACGTTCGGTAGTTTTTCAATTACAGACATTGCAGTTCAAAAGGCTCTTCTGCTTGTTCTCAGACTTATTGGGGCTACTCTTCCTCTTTCTATTTTGATTTCTGTAACAAATCTTAGTGACCTTTCAAATACAATGGTAAAGTATCTCCATATTCCGTATAAATACGCTTTTACTTTTACAAGCGCAATCCGTTTTATTCCGGTTTTTTCAACAGAAATGAGCGGTATAATTGAATCACAGCAGGCACGCGGTGTAGACTTCGAAGTAAAAAATCCTTTTAAGAAATTCGGAATGATTCTGCCTCTTTGCTTTCCGCTTTTGATTTCTTCTGTTCGTAAAATTGAATCAACTGCAACAGCGGCAGAACTCCGTGGCTTTTACCTTCGCACAAGAGCCTGTTGTACACAATCTTATAAAATATATTTTCGCGACATAGTTTTTCTTTTGATAGGTGGAGCAATTCTAGCCGGCGGAATCTTAATCTAGGACTATGTATTGTCATGCCGAACTTATTTTGTCATGCTGAACTTTTTTCAGCATCTATAAATCTAGGTCTTCAGTAGTAATCCTAATTCACTTCTATTTCTCGTTTTCGGAAGTCTTCGGTAATTTTCTGAAAAACCAGATCATATATGGAATGGCGGTAAACATACTGAAAATATCTGCCACCGCCTGACTTATTTCTACACCAAAAAGCCCAAAGAGCTGCGGCAAAATCAAAATCGCCGGAATAAAGTAAACGCCCTGACGATTCATAGAAAGGAAGGTCGCAGCCTTAATATGGCGCGTAGACTGCATCAACATGTTAGTTCCAACTATCAAAGCATGAAGCGGAAGGAAGGCTGCCTGCCATCTCAAGGCTACAGTTCCTACAGCAATAACATCAGGGTCATTTCTGAACGCCGCAATAATCTGTGGAGCAAAAATCACAGCCGCAGCTGCAAATACAGACATCACACATGCTCCACTTGTAACAAGAAAAATATAAGCCTTCTTAACGCGGTCGTATCTCTTTGCTCCATAATTATATCCGCTGACCGGACTAAAGCCCTGCCCTATTCCAATCATCATGCTAGCAATAAACATAATGATTTTTCCAACAATCGACATAGCCGCAATTGCAGAAACCCCGAATATTGCAGCGTTGCGGTTAAGCATAATAGACGCAATGCTTGCAAGCCCCTGACGTGCCAGAGAAGGAAGCCCCGTTGCCGCAACCTTTCCGAGCACTCGCAAATCTTTAAAAACATTTTTTATGCTGATATGACAAATTGACTTTCGTCTAAGATAAAAAGAAAAAAGCAGCCAGAAGCTTGTAAACTGAGTAAGCAAAGTACAAAGGGCTGCTCCGCGAATTCCAAAGCCAAATCCTTTAAGAACTATTCCGGTTCCAAAAATCGGAAGCTCACTGAAAATAAAAAACGGGTCTAAAAGCATATTAAGAAGACCGCCTGTCGTAAGCGCAATCATACTAAAGAACGCTTTTCCTTCGGCACGCAAATCATTATTCAAAACAAAGGACGCGCACATAAAAGGTGCACCCCAGAAAATAAAAAACGCATAGTCTTTTGCAAAGGGCAGAACAGCATCATCTGCACCCACAAAACCAAGCACCGCACGCGCAAACAGATTTCCAAAACAGGTTATCAAAAGCCCTACACTAAGTGCCGCAAAAAATGCCGTTGAACATATAACAGAAGCTTCTTCATTGCGTTTCTGTCCCAGTCTTATAGAAACCAGACTTCCCGAACCCATTCCAAGCGTAAACCCGCAAGCCTGAATTATTGACATAATTGGAAACACAATTCCCACCGCCGCACTCGCCTCTGTTCCAAGCTGTGACACAAAAAAAGTGTCTGCCATATTATAAAGCGAAGTTACCAGCATCGAAATAATTGTCGGAATTGCAAGCTTGGTTATCAGCTTCCAGACCGGCGTATTTACCATCTTGTTGTACTGTTCGTCTGCATTCTTTTCCATAATTTTAATTGTAATTGTAAATTAAGGCTTATTCAATAATTCAAAAATTTTGGCGGTCCCGCAGCCGTCGCCTTGCGCCGCCTGCGGTCGCTATGTCCGCCCTTCGCTAACGCTCACCGTCCTCGGGCACAACTGGTAGTTGAGTGGCCGCGAAGCGGCAGTATCAAAACCACCAATTCAATTCCCAGTCCGCGGTGCCCTCCGGTCGGCTGCTTCGCAGGGGCTCCCAGCGCTACCGCTTGACATCTCAAAAGTTTTCTTTTACCGTTTTTTATATGAAGAGTTCTCGCCATCATTCCGTATTAAAAATCACCGTAGCATTTATTTTGTTCACGATTCTCTCCTTACAAATCTCGGCCCAGACAAATCATCCTTCTTTTGAACCGTTATTTAAAACTAACATTAATTCTACAACCTATACTGCCGACGAAGTTTTTGAATCCGCTCTTTTATTTTCTGAATGTGAACGCAATTCCGAAGTCTGGAATCGTTGCTGGCAAAAATTCAATACTATAAAACAAACCGTTACTTCCACCGAATTCCAAAACCTTTCAAAAGAAGAGCGTGGCAGAGCAATTCTAAAATATCTTTTCCGTGACTTTCTTAAAGTTTATAATTTAGATCAAACAAAAATTGATGTAGCTCTTGAAACCGGAAAATACAATTGTGTTTCTTCTGCAATTCTTTATATGGCTGCTGCAAAAGCTGCCGGCCTGAATGTCTGCGGTCAAACAACTACGCAGCATGCCTTCTGTTCTATCTATGTTCCAAACACTTCATCTACAAAGGCCGGCCAACCGCAGTTGAAAAAAATTGATGTGGAAACTACAAATCCTTACGGCTTTAATCCAGGCAGTAAAGAAGAAATTGAAAACGAAAATGAAATTAAACAATATTATGTAGTTCCAAAAAAATATTATTCAAACCGCAAAGAAGTAAGCGATGGAATTTTCACAGGTCTCATTGCGGGAAATCTTACTTCTTTTTATATAAAGTCCGGTAATTACCACAAAGCCATACCTCTCGGAGCTGCCCGCTGGTATGCAGTAAAAAACGAATCTGCAAAATCTACCGCTTCTGTTCGCAATGAATTTGACATCCTCGCAGCGAATTACGTAAACCTTCCTCCACAATCCGCCGCCGCTTATTCTTCTATAATTGACTGGTTCTTAGAATTCATAAATTACTGGGGCATCACCGAGTTCCTTCAAAAAAATCTTGATACTTCCGTAATAAATCTTTTTGTACTCTGCCTTCAGGAAAAAAACTATCCGCTTGCCCAAACATGTTATGAAAAATATAAAACTAAAATTTCACAAGGTCAGCAAATTGCAAAAGCAGAAGAAATTTTAACAGACATAATCATATCAAGCCAAACCGAAAATCTCACAACAGAACAAAAGATAGCTGAGACTAACAGACTGCTTTCAACAGAAGACTTCTCATCTCCTGCCCGTCAAAAACGTGCACAGCTTCATCTGGAAAGCTTCTGGCTTGAGGCTTTAAATGAATTCATGAATTCCCGCGATTACGAAGCAGGCTACAATAAAGCATCTCTTGCACTTGAAGCGCTTCCAAAAAGTTCAAAAATTAAAACCATGCAAAACAGCTTTTATAAAAACTACATCGCAGTTATTCATAACAATTTTGCACGACTTGCAAACTCTGGTGATTATGCTGCAGCCCTCGCCATACTGCAAGAAGGCCTTGAAAAATTTCCAAACGACAAAACCCTGAAAAAAGACCTTACAGATTTACAGAAGCTAACAAATTAAAAAAATTACTGCAAACAACAACCCCTTATCATTCCACAACTCAATCCCCTGTCATTGCGAGCCGCTTACACTACACTTAGCCAAAAACTCGTCATTGGGAGCCGCTTACACCACACTTAGACAAAAACTCGTCATAGCGAACTGCTTACACTACTCTTAACCAAAAACTCGTCATTGCGAGCCGAAGGCGAAGCAATCCATAATAAATTGTCACAACATGCTCCACCCCCGTGTCATTCCCCGGCTTGCCCTGACAATCCTAATTTCAAAAATAAAAATGACATTTTCCTCTTGATTTGTCATTTTCAATAAGATATAGTTAATCTTATTACCGTGACATACGTTCACGTCAAGGCGCGCTTTGCTTAAAGCCTTGACATGCCCGTTTAGCGGTTATTTTTTATAGGAGTTTATAACCGCTATGATTATTGATTTTGAATATCAGCCTGTACTGGAAGATTACAAAAAGAACGGCGACATGAAGCTTGGTTCAATACTGAAAATTCTGGAGAACTCGGGAAATAAACATTCCGACACAGCCGGAGACGCAATTCTCGAAGGCTCAAATAACGGAAAAGCCTGGATCCTTACCGACTGGATGATTGATGTTATCACCTATCCAAAATATGGCGACAAGATTATGGCCCGCACATGGTCTGAGCCGGTAAATCATCCTTTGATTTGTACCCGTAATTTTGAAATGTACTGCAACGGCCAGCTTGCTGTAAAGGGAACTACAAAGTGGATTCTTCTTGACCTTACAACAAATCGCCCTTGCAAAATCACTCAGGAAATTATAGACAAATATCAGCCGGAAGATAAACACACTTACGAAGATTCAAAGCTTCCAAAGCTTGTTGTACCGGAAAGCTTTAGCCGTGAAACTCCAATCGCGATTCGCCGTCTGGATATTGATTTTAATGACCACGTTCATAATCTTACATATCTTGATTATGCACTCGAAGGTTTGCCACAAGAAGTTTATGAAAACCGCGACTTCAAAAAGCTCCGCATAAGCTACAAGCTCGCCGTAAAAGCCGGCGAAGAAATTGTCTGCAAGTATGCAAATGTTGAAGGCCGTCACATCTGCTGTATTTACGGCAAAAGCGGCGACCTTCGTACTCAGATTGAATTTGACTAAAGCAAGCTGTACTTGCTGACTCGACTTGGGAGCGAGGGGAAGACTTTCCCCTCCTGCAAATTAAAGATTCTTAATTTCTTTCCTGTAAACATCCGCAAAGAGAATGCAGCAGATTGCGAGAGAAAGAACTTCGGCAATCGGAAATGCCCACCAGATATTATTGATATTTCCGGTAAGCGACAAAAGCCAGGCAACAGGCAACAGGAAAATCAGCTGACGCACAAAGCTGATGACCATAGACTGAACGCCCTTTCCAAGAGCCTGGAAAACAGAACTCAGAATAATGCTGATTGCGGCCAGCGGAAAGTGAACGGCAATAATTCTCAGCGCCAGTACACCAATAGAAAGCATTTCGTCAGAAGCGTTGAAAAGCTTCAAAAGAGGTACCGGGAAAACCTCGAAAACAAAAACACCAAACAGCATAATCACACAGGCGCCGGCAGCACTTAAAATGATTGTCTTTACAACACGTCGGCGGTTTCTTGCGCCAAAGTTATAGGCAACAATCGGCACCGAGCCGTTATTTAAACCAAACACCGGCATAAATACAAAGCTCTGCAGCTTAAAGTAAACACCGTAAACCGCAATAGCAGTTGTCGAAAAAGCACCCAGAATAATATTCAAAAAGTAAACCAGAATCGAACCGATAGAACAAACGATAATCGAAGGAACACCAACGGCGTAAATGTTTCCGATAATTTTTCCTTCAGGCTTGAGCCCCTTGAACGAAAGGTGAATCTCTTTGTTCTTGCGCACATTCAAAGTAAACGAAACAATCATAGCAGCAAACTGACCGAGAACAGTTGCAACTGCCGCACCCGCGATTCCCATCTTAGGAAAGCCTGCAAGACCAAAAATCAAAAGCGGATCAAAAACAATATTGAACACAGTTCCTGTAAGCTGCGAAACCATAGAGAGCCCGGTTTTACCGGTAGACATAAGAAGACGTTCAAAGGTAATTCCACCAAAAACGCCGGCACAGGCAACCAGACAAATCTGCATATAGGTTACGCCGTATTCAATAATTTCAGCATTATCAGTCTGACTTTCAAAATACATGCGCGGAACAATAAGACCTACAATCATAAAAACAATTGCGCCGCAGATTGTAAGGAACAGACCATTATTTGCAACCTTATCAACCTCTTCAAAATTCTTTTCACCAAGACGGCGCGAAAGAAGCGAGTTAATTCCGACACCAGTACCAATCACTACAGAAAACATCAGATTCTGAATAGGAAAAGCCAGCGAAACCGCAGTAAGCGCGTTCTCCGAAATCTGCGCAACAAAAATGCTGTCTACGATATTATAAAGCGACTGCACAAACATCGAAATCATCATCGGCAGCGACATCTGAACCAGCAGCTTTCCCAAAGGCATAACGCCCATCTTGTTTTCTTTTGGAGCAGTAACCGACATTCCTTCTGCTCCGCTCTTAATTTCATTTTTTTCCATCTAAATATCCTTAAAAATCTAGTTTACCGAAATATAAAATAAATTGCAAAAAAATTCTGTTACTATAAAGTTTTTGTTACAAGGAGGGGGAACAATCCCCCTGCACCCGCCCCCGACCTAATGCCGCGTTACGGCTAAAATGTCTAATGAAAACTTTTTTAGCCGTAAAACTTACTAAATTAGATTTCGTGAAAACTTGGTTTTAATACCCGATACGGCTAAAAATAGCCTTATCTGAGTTTTTAGCCGTAAAAATCATGAATTGTAAGAGTTCCACCTTCGTTTTTAACAGCGGTATTACGGCTAAAATACCGAGATACTCTGGTTTTAGCCGTATTAGGTCCAAAATTCCCAGATTCAACGCCAGCTTCCCGAAATTAAGGAACTGCTTTCCCGCTTATAAAAAAATCCCGCGCGACACATAATGTCACGCGGGACAGTATATATAATGAACGATACCCCGAATCGGGGTATCGTTCGTTCTTTTATACACAGTCCGCACATACCCCGCCAGCGGGGCATGTGACCTAAGTGCGAGGAATCACCCCGGAGCTTTGCTACAACGGAGTGGAAGTTCTAGCCGCCGGGCACGAGGCTGGACGGCGAGAAGCCTACAGAAAGGTGGTTTCGATACGGCCTTCGGCCTACTCAACCACCGGTTTTTATTACACGTATAATGGAGCAACCTGGTTCAGAACCTTGTTGTACTCTGAGTATGCTTTGTCATAAGCTGCAACATTCTCCGGAATCGGATCAGCACTCTTTGATGTATCGAGAGTAATGTGCTCTGCACAGAGTTCTGCGATGTCGCACTTGCCGTTCATGTTCTTGAGACACCAGAGGGCCTGAACTGCTCCACCGAGGGCAGCTGCTTCGTCCAGTGCTGGAACGCGGATTGGCAGGTTCATGATGTCTGCTGCAATCTGGCGCCAGAGAGGAGACTTCGAGCCACCACCAATAAGGCGGATTTCGCGAGGCTTAAAGCCGAGCTTGCGGAAAGCGTCGAGACCTCCGCGCATTGCAAATACGGCGCTCTCCAAAGAAGCACGTGCAATATTAGCACGGTTAGTATTTGCAGAAGTCAAACCAGTAATACTTGCACGTCCGTTTGGAAGGTTTGGAGTTCTCTCACCATTAAAGAATGGCATAACAAGAACGCCTTCAGATCCGCAAGGAGCCTTAGCAGCCTCAGCATCAAGAGCCTTAACATCAAGTTCAAAAAGCCCGCGAACAAACTCAGTTGCAACTGTACAGTTCATAGTACAAAGAAGTGGCAGCCATCCGCCGGTTGAAGAACAGAAACCGCTCAAACCATTTGCAGGGTCATTAATCGGCTTGTCGCTATATCCGTAAAGTGTTCCAGAAGTTCCCATAGACATTGTAAGGAAGCCGTCTGCAACAGTACCAGTTCCAACAGCACCCATCATGTTGTCTCCACCACCGGCAGAAACAGGAATTCCTTCAGGAATGCCATAAGCGCTGGCTGCCTCAGCTGACACTTTACCAGCCGGTGCACTTGGTTCAATCAGCTTTGGCAAAAGACCAAGCAATCCGCCATCAATAATATCACAAATCTTTTTAGACCAGCAGCGGTTAGCAGAATCAAACAAAGCTGTACCAGAAGCATCACCGTACTCCATTACATACTCGCCGGTCAACTTCCAGTTAAGATAGTCGTGTGGAAGCATAATATATTTCAAAGCCTTAAAAGCTTCAGGTTTATTTTCCTTAAGCCAGAGAATTTTTGGAGCAGTAAAACCAGGAAGCATCAAATTACCAAGCAGTTTTACAACCTCAGCATCACCGCCGGCCTTCTTAGTAATCTCGGCACACTGAGCAGTTGTTGCAGTATCGCACCAGAGCTTAATGTTATACAAAGCCTTGCCGTCTGCTCCAAGCGGAACAAAACCATGCTGCTGACCAGAAACACCAATTGCTTCGATAGTCTTTTTGTTTTCAGCAGAAAGCTTTCCAAAACAAACCTCAAGTCCCTTATCGAACCATTCAGCCTTCTGCTCACGAGTTCCATCTGCCTCAGAAATCAACTCCATAGGGCAGCTTGCTTTTTCGATAATCTCTTTCTTCTCGTAGTCGTAAATTACAACCTTCATACTCTGTGTACCAAGGTCAATTCCTGCAACAGTTTTCATAATGTGCTTTATACTCCTTCTTTTTTTGGGTTCCCCTCGCTTCGTTCGTCAGCGCTCCGCGCTTCCTCACTTCACTCGGGTCGGCTGTTCCGCTGTTCCGCTTTCGCTCCAGCCTCCTCACTCTGGTGGTTTCGATACGCCCTCTCGGGCTACTCAACCACCTCCGTTGCGGTGGCCGCCTTCGGCGCAGCTCCATAGCCTAACCTGTTGTTCATTATAGCACTAACATTCCACTCTTTCTATGGCAACCGGTTGCTTTTTAACGGCTTTTAAAATTCCGCTAAAAACAGTTTATTTTCACTTACTGCTCGTTTCATTCTTATCTTTTTGCCAAAAAAAATTCTCCTAGACTTCATATCAAATTCATTGTATTCTATATATTGGAGAAATATTTTTATGAGAAAGAGTTTCCTATTTTCATCGCTTTTGGTTCTGTCATCCTTGTTTCTTTCATGTTCATTCATGGAAGAAGAAAAAACTGCCAGTGTAACGTTTACACTTAATCCAGCTGCACTTGCCCGTGCTATAGATTCAGAGGAACAAAAAAAAGAAGAACAACCGGAATCTTATGAAGTTCAAATCCCACCAGTGTATATCGATGTTGAACTGCTCAGTAACACAGATTATTCTGCAAAAGAGCAGATTATTTACGAGCCACCTAAAGAACCGTATCCAGAAGCTCCAAATGGTGAATACGATCCTGAATTCGAACAAAAAATAAAAGAATACGAAGAACAGATTGAAGCAGAGTTCCGGGAAAAACTCCGCGTCACCTTTGACGAAGTTCCTGTAGGCACCGAGGTCTATGCAAACGTACAAATATATCAGGAATACGAAGGTCAACAATTCCCACTTTATACAGGAACCTCAGCTCCTAAAGTAATAGAAACCGGCAAAAACACCTTAGAAGTTCAGCTAGAATACGCAAAGTTCGATGAACCTGAACAACCCGTTGAACCTAAACATCCAGACAATCCAGAACAACCTCAGGATCCATATGAAAAAGATCCTTTCGAAAAGCCTGAAAATCCAAAAGAGTTTGAAAAGAAAGAAATATCTTCCGACGGAATGATATATAAGATATCAAATCCTTTCTTATATAATGAATATACAAATAAAGCATTTGAAACAGGCGAAATCAGCTATAATTATGAAAACAACGTAGAAAAAGCTTTCTGGAAATTCAATGATCTTAGTAATTATCAGCGAATTCGAATCACCTACAAAGGCATAAAGCTTAAAGAAGATGAAGAAAATATTATCGCCTTTAAGTTAGCACTAAACGACGCTTACTACGAAAATGGCGACCATAAAACATACAATTTCGACCTGAGACCTGTTATTTACGAACCAGATACCTATGAAATCCTTATTCCACAGGGAAAAGGTATAGACCTCCTTATTATAGAAAACAAGTGGGATGTTGAAAAAGGTGACTGGCAGAATGATTTTTCATATAGTATAGAAAGCATAGAACTTATAAGAGATCCAGATATTCTTGCAAGCTATTGGGCTCCGGAATATATTGATGAAAGACCAGAAGTTCTTGGAATTATCAACACTACTATGTGGGCTCAAAAAGGCTCTATCACCTATCATTCAAAAGAGGGTAAGGCAAATGGTGGCAGTGGCTACGCAGCCGGCTATTATGAATTTGACAGACTTGGAGAATATGATAAGGCTTTCATTACCTTTAGTGCTTATGCACCAGAAAATGTTCCTGTTCCACAAAAATTTGCTTTCGTCGTAAAGGGTTATTCTCCTTACTATAATATTGAAGAACCAGATGTAGAATTTCACTCTATTAACAACACCTACATTGAACTTGAACCATATCCTGGAGAAAGAAAATCACTACCTTATACTGCAAGTATAAATCTCACAAAGCTCCGTACCCGCAATCCAGACAACGCTTCTCACACAAGTGATTTTATTCCTACTGCTCTGGAATTTGAAAACTGCAATTATGATGGCTATTGGGACGAAAACGGCGATGATAATATTACCTGGGGTGATGACTGGACTCTTGTAATCGAAAAAGTAATACTGACTAAAGCAGATGAATTAATGCCGGATAAGACAATTTTTGACCCTAACAATGACTCTGATATTCAAACCATTCAGATCGATAATGGTGGTACTGCTCCTGTGACTCCAGAAACAGTTCTCCGTAACGGTGAAAAATATCTTAAAGTCACTCCAAACGGCTTTGGCTTGCAGATTTTCCTGCCTCGCACACCAGTTCTTTCACAATATCTTACTGTAATGGCAGAAATTTATACAGATGAAAATGATTCTACACACGATGTCTCACTTCTTTTAAGATTTAGAGATATGCCTCAAGAACTTTTACCTCCAGATTTCCAGCAGCGAGTTTCTGAAGATTTGCGCAGTCCTGAAACTTCTACAGCTGTAACACTTGTATCTGGTGATATTTTAGGTTGTGGAAAAGTAAATCATCTTACTGCTTTTGTTACAGACCAGGAGGGTCACGCCTTTACTGATAAAACTGTTTATATAGGTAGAATAATTGCAACAAACAAAAGAGATCCAGATTATAATCCGTTTATCAAATATACGGTACCATTTACTATAGATATATTGAATGATAGTGACCTCGAAGATATTAATGTAACCCTCTCTGGCGCAACACTTGCTGCAGACGGCAGTTATACTACTAGTGAAACCTATATAGGCCTTACCGCAACACCTGGCTACGACTCTTATATATGGAAAGTAAACGGCGTAATACAGACAACTGGCGTTGCAGGAAATACCTTTGCACTTGATATGTCTGCTTTGCCAGAAGGCGAAAATGATGTAGTAGTTCTTGCCAGCAAAGACGGCGAATATTATTCATGGCACGCCCAAATACGAAAAAATTAAAAAAAAGGAAGGAGTTTATCATGAAAAAAGAAAATAATATGTCTCATATTTCCACCCTGTCACCTTCGGGCTTGACCCGGAGGTCTTCATCGGGCCTAACCCCTATCAAAAGGCTTCTTCACATTGCGCTTTGTTCTGTGCTTTTATTCTCTTCGTGTTCACTATTCTTTGAACACGAAGCCGACGATGTTCAAAGCAGCATTTCCAGCGAAGAAAGCCAGAACAAAACCTATCTTTCAATTAATATAGGAAACAAAACTGCTGCCAAAACCATAAGGCCGAATACAGTTTCTGTAAACTCTCTTACCAATTTTAATTTATTAGGAAAAAATCTCGACACTTTTGAATCAAAATTAATTGCACAGGCAGAAAGCATAGCAGTTTTTCCTACACAAATTGAAATTACACCTGGCAACTGGGAATTTTCCCTTTATGCAAGTTACAGAACAGCCCTTTATTCCGCAACCACCCCGGCAATAATACAGCCTGGCGTAAATAATCAAATTTTCTTTATGCTCCGACCGGAAGGAGAATTCGGCGATTTTACGCTTACCGTAGACCTTACCGATAATACCGGCATTGCAAAGGTTAATGCAAAGCTCAAATCTATAACAGATGAAATTATAGATACCAAAGAATTCACATTAACAGACGCCGCTTCCAGAATAATCGAATATTCAAAAGAAAAACTTAATCCGGGAACCTATAACATCAGCTTTGACTTTTTTGCCGATGCAAACGACCCAACCCCAATTAACAATTGGGAAAGCTACATCCTCATAAAAGCCGGAACCATTACAGAAGAAACCTTAAGTCTTAATTTTAATCAGGTTTATACAATTACTTATGATTATAATGATGCTGCAGGTACAGCCGGCCAGTTTGCAGGCGGAATCCAGATTAACAAATATTCAGCCCGCAGCAGCTTTGACCTGCCAAAGGCCAAACCTGCCGACCCAACCGACTACAGAAATTTTATAGGCTGGCGCAATACCGCAACCAGCGAAATCATCTCTAAAATCACACCTGGCACAACCGGCAACCTGAACCTGCAGGCTATATATGCTTATAATGAGCTGTATGTTTCAAATAATGTTTCGGGTAGTGCTGGTGCAGATGTAATAATTGGTGATGAATCAAACTCAGGTTTTACTCCAGATTCTCCTTTACTAACTATTAATAAAGCCATTGAAATTATTGATGCAAATCCACACCCAGACGTAGACTGGACTATCTACGTTACTGGAAGTGTATCATCAGCTGGTACTAGCGCAACTGGCGCAAATCAATATAAATCAAGCATCATTCCAGACACAATTACTAATGGTTGCGCAAAATCTATTACAATCACAGGTGCAAGAGATCCAGATGCAAACGGCCTTCCAGTAGACGAAATAAACAGAAAAATGAACCGTTCTGCTACAACTGATGGAAGTAGTTATGGAACAGGCCTTGTTGTTTCAACCAGTGTTCCTGTAACAATCAAAAATCTTAAAATAACACATGGCAAAAATTTATCAGAAGGAGATGGCGGTGGGGCTCTTCGTGTAGACAGTGGAGCCACAGTTACATTGGGAGACGGAGTCTGGTTACATGACAATTATGCAGAAAATGGTGGTGGTGTTTATAATGCCGGTACCTTATATATAGTTGGAAGTGCTATTATTGGAGACCCTACCAAAAATACACAAGCAGATGGCTATTCTACAGTAAATAACAGTTCCTGCTATGCAGATCAAGGTGGCGCCATTTACAATGCAGGAAACTTATATCTTGGTTATGCCAACTATGTAAGCGAAGCAGAAAATACTCCTCAAGAATGGACAGGTGGCCTTCTTTATAATTATTCAACCTCTGGTGGCGCAATTTATAACAAAAAAGACGCAACTGTTGTAATGAAAAGCGGCAAACTAGCTTTTAATTCAAATGGTGGATCTGGTACAGGTGGTGGTGCCGTATATAATATGGGCACTTTTATAATGAATGGTGGCTCTATTGAAAACAATTCTTCCAGAGCAACTAGTGGTGGTGGTTTTCATAATGCCCATTCTAATACTGATGGTAGCGGTACCTTTATTTTTGTCGGAGGTACTATAAAATCCAACAAAATAGTATATGGAACTGGTAGCACATATCCTACAGGTGGTGGTGTTTACAATGCCGGAATTATGTATGTTTACGGAGATGCTGTAATTGGAGATGCATCTGCAACTACTGCCGCAACAGACGCAAACCACTGTTCAAATTTTGCAGTAGGTTATGGTGGTGGAATTTATGTTCATAGTACAGGAACGTTATATTTAGGTTATAAGAGTTTTACAAGCCTGACAGAAAATGAACCTGAACCATGGAATGGCGGTATTTATTATAATTATGCAGGTCACAACTGCACTAGTACAGGTGGTGGCGGTATTGGAACGGACAGTGGAACTATTTATATGCACAGCGGTACCATTGCAAATAACGGAACAGTATATAAAGACACTGCTGCCGGATTTAATTATGACGGTAAGGGGGCTGCTATTTATCAAAGTGGTTCATTCTATATAGGCGGTTCAGCTTCTATTCCAGCTGGCGAAGACGGCAAGCAGGATATCTACATTAATAACTATACTGACACAAAGATTGTTTCGGTTAGCGGAAGACTTACAGATACTTTCTCTGCAATAATTACACCAAGCAATTATGAAAGCGGTTCAACTCAATATAAGGCGCTAACCATTGCTTCCGGTGCAGATACAGACATGGACACTGAGCGAGTAAAATTCAATATAACTCCACAGGTAGACACAGCCGCAAATATGACTGCCTATTGGATGATTGATTCTATGGGTAAGCTTGCAAGAAGCTCTGGCGCATTCCCATTCCAAATTAATTTTGAAAAGCCTACGTTTAGTAACGTCGGTATGTCTGTTAGACAAAATACAGCTAGTGGAACTACAGTATCTTCAAGTGGTGTACCAGTTGGTACTACAGTTTGTATTTTTACATCAAACAATTTATATACAAATTATATGTGGTATATAGACGGAAAGAGTGTTTCAGAAGTTACAGGTGCAAGTACCTCTATTTATTCCAATCGTCCCGCAAATTCACTTTTGTCACTCGATACGACAGGCTGGACTCCTGGTTACCACGATATTACACTCGATGCTGTAGATAGTGTTGGCCACTATGTATCTGCCGTATACCAGTTAAAACTAACCGCTAACTAAGGAGAGCAGAATTATGAAGATGAATAAAATAACATACATGAAAAACACTGTCATTGCGAGCCGCAGGCGAAGCAATCCATTACTTGCCCTTCTCCTCGCTCTCTCTCTTGTTTCCTGCTCCAATAGCATTCAGCCCGACTCGCAATCCACAACTGAATCAACTTCAAACGAGCAGGACATTGCCTACATCACCCTTGCAGAACCAAACTTTGGAAACAATTCACGTACCATAGCGCCAAGTGAATCTCTAGATTACAATTCTTCTAATCTTACAAATCTGGTATTCACCGCACAGAAAAAAGATACCAATGGTGACGAAATCGGTACTGCAATAACCCTTGCTTCGGCAGAGGCTTACAGCGACTTATCAAATAAAAAAATCCCGATTGAACCAGGTACTTATGACCTTAAGCTTACTGCAACTCTCAGCGGTGCAACAATGGAAGGAATCATTCTAAATAAAGCAATCTCCAGCGGTCTTAATACCAGCATATCATTTAGTTTAAGTGCTCCATCATCTTTTAAATGGGGTGGCTGTTACCTTCACTTGAAATTTGATAATACAGGTAACAAAGTTTCCAAGATTGTTCTTACACTTCAAAAATGCAATACGGACGAAACAACAGGTACTCTAGACGGAACAAAAACACATATAGACACAAAAGAATTTACATCAACAGATTTTGTTACTGTTAGCAGCTCAACCAAACAAATCGATTATATGCGACAGTTAGCTGATGCAACACAACGTCTTGAATACGGTTATTACTATGTAACTTTTGATTTCTATAAAAACTATTCTTCACCAGATAACCGCTCAGATTTATTAAATTCAATCTGCCAGTATATGTACATTGACAAGGGACACTGGACTACCTGGACAAGTGATATTTATTACATCAACGACGTTTATACAATTGATTACAAATATTATGTAGACGATGCAGAAGATTCAACCTATACACCTGCCAGTGGTCTTGTATTCCCAGGTGCTTATTCAAGCCGCAGCGAAGAACTTATTATTCCAGCTATTACAAAAGAAGGATATACTTTCCTGGGCTGGTATACCGATAACGCATTTACTACAAGACTTGCAGAGAATGCCTCACACCAGCAGATTATTGCGGCAGGCAGCACAGGCTCAAAAGAATTATATGCCCGCTTTATCAAACCGGAGCTTTATGTAAGTTCAAGCGCAACAGATGATTCTGGCAGCGGATTCACAGAAGCTGCTGCATTCAAGACTTTTGGAGCTGCTATCTCAAAAATCGATTCCTTTACAACTCCCCTTAACTGGACAATTTATATTGATGGTGAAATAAGTGGAAATCAGACAGTTGCCTTTACTACTAATACACCATCAAAGCTTACAATTACTGGAAAAACCGACAACTCAACAGATAAATTAACTGGTAGCAGCGGAACCACATTGACAGTTGATGTTAGTCAGACTTTTGAAACTGATATTTCAAATCTTACTATTACAGGGGGATCTGATAGTGGTCTAAAGTGTACCAAAGGAATAGTTTTACTTTTAGATGGTGCTAAAATCACAGGAAATACTGCTACCGGAAGTGGCAGTGGCATTTATGTTAGTGCTTATGGAAGCTTAAAAATGGGTGGAAGTGCTGTTATAACAACTGATAATGATGTTTACCTTGCGTCAAGTGGACAGTCAATTGAAATTGCAACTGCACTTTCTACAACCAATACAGATCCAGTAGCCAGAATTACTCCTTATGAAATTACAGATTTGCAGGCATTTGTTTCTGGCGAAACTCTCAGCACGTCCTACAACAGATTTCTTGTTACCCCAGTAACCAACGGAGGCATCACTACAATGTACAAAATTGGTTCAGATGGTAAAATTGCAAATATCGCAGTCGGCGACATAGTATTTACTGACAACACAATCATGGAATACACTTCAGGTTTGAGCCTCAGCGACGACGTAAAGGCAAAAGCCGTAGGAGTTGTATATAATACTGATAACAGCTTTGGTATCCCAAAAGGAATTTTGGGTAAAAAGAATTCTTATGGTGAAAGTGGATACTCAAGATGGAAATTAGTACCTGAAGGAGGTAGTGACAATGGTATAACTCTTCCTGATTCGGTAAAAAGTGGAACAAATATACTAGTATATACATCTGGTGTCAATGAAGCTAAAGGAGCAATCGTTGAACCTGAAGACGAAACGGCCGTTCAATCATGGTATACAAGCAATTTCTCAGGTGTTCTTGATGGTAGTGATAATCTGAACGCTTTAACTACAGCCTACAGTTCTGATACAACAAATGAGTATAAAGTTTTACAATACTGTACAGATTATTCAAGTACTATTTTGGGACTTGATACTGGTTCTACATATTCAAGTGGCTGGTATATGCCAACTCTTGCAGAAATGGTTTTTATCTATAACAAATATACAAATAATAATTTTCAAGATATTCTGGAAGCAATAGGTGGTAATCGTCTAAGAGATGGATACTGGACCTCAACAATACCATCAGATGCTGATGATGACATTCAAATCTGGATAGTTGATTTCGGAAATAGATGTATTAAGAAGTGGTTACGTACATACGATAGTTCCGTCTGCTGCGTCCGCAAGCTGTAGTTCACTAAAAAAACTTTCCGTCATTGCGGCAAAGCCCCCGTCATTGCGAGCACAGCGAAGCAATCCAGTCCTATAGATTGCCACGTCGCTATCGCTCCTCGCAATGACGTAAATGTATTGTCACTGCCCCGCCCCGTCATTACGGCAAAGCCCCCCGTCATTGCGAGCGCAGCGAAGCAATCCACATAAATATGTCACTGTACCATTTCTTTCTGCTTCAAACCTTCAATAACCAGCTCCAATGGTGCGTTCATATCTTTTGCAGCATCTTCGGGAGTTGCTTTATATTTATGTATAAGCATAATAGCAGCTTCCACGGCTTTCTGCTGTGCACCCTGTGCCACACCTTCAGCAAGAGCTTCGTATCTAAGTATGTAGCTTTCTTTCAGCTTTTCGTAATCTTCCCGTATAAAGATACGTCGTTTATTTGTTATGCCTGCACTGTATCAGTGAAAGACTCAACAGGAATCTGCAATAAAGCTGAAATCTCATCAGCAGTATACTTTCCGTTAGCAAGAAGTTTATGAGCAATTTCCACAGCTTTCTGCTGCGCACCTTGCTGTAAGCCTTTTTTGAGCCCACGTTCTTCTGCATTGTAAATTTGGGTGTTCCTGTCGAGTTCGGCGATGTAACGAGAATTCTGAGTAAACCAGTTTGCATCTGCTT
>CAMVDX010000032.1 GCA_947166355.1 uncultured Treponema sp. | reverse complement strand
CAACGCCAGGACCTATGAATTCCATTACCTTGTTCTTTACAAAGCCGCTTGCAAAAACTTCTTTAATAATTGCAAGGGCAACGTCCTGAGGTCCAACGCCTGGAACAGGAGCTCCAGTCAGATAAATTGCAACAACGCCAGGATAGTTTACATCGTAAGTCTTTCCTAACAGCTGCTTAGCGAGCTCTCCACCACCCTCACCAATTGCCATGGTACCCAAAGCACCGTAACGGGTATGGCTGTCTGAACCCAAAATCATAGCACCACATTCTGCAAGCATTTCGCGGGCATACTGGTGAATTACAGCCTGGTGTGGAGGAACATAAACTCCACCATATTTCTGAGCACAAGTCAAACCGAACATGTGATCATCGTCATTAATAGTACCACCAACAGCACAAAGTGAGTTGTGGCAGTTTGTCAAAACATAAGGGATTGGGAACTTTTCAAGACCACTCGCACGGGCAGTCTGAATAATTCCAACGTAAGTAATATCGTGTGAAGTGATTTTATCAAACTTGATTTTAAGCTTGCTTTCGTCTCCGCTTGTATTATGCTTTTGTAAGATTGAATAAGCGATAGTTTTTTTTGCACCGTCTGCAGATGCACCAGCCGCAGGGCTAATCTTTCCGTTTTCGTAAATTGCACCAGTTTCCCAGAGTTTCATTTTGATTTCCTTGTTTAAAATATCATTCCCGGGCGTTACCAGGGAATCTTTGTTTCTCTTGATAGAATACCATATTTTAAAATACTTTGGAATAGTCAGGAGGGAGAAGACATGACCGGGACAGGGCTTCCGCATTATAAATGATTTACGAAATCTTGGCGCGAGGGAGCGGGGCGTGGTGCAAAAACACTCTTTTTGTGGCTGCCGCGTAAGCGGCATGTATAATAGTTTCTATACCACAAAAAGCGTGTAGCGCATTATTGCGCGGTTTTGCACCACGCAGCCGCGACCGGAAGCCATGTTTACATCAATTTGGTTTATAATGCGGAAGCCCATGCATTAAATAACCGTGCTAATTGTAAAATGCTTTTTTTTCTATTATTATATACAAAATTTTGAGAAATACAGTTGTCTGATTTTCCATAGACAAACAGGAACTTCCGGACAATCATAAATAAATTATAAAGAGGCATGTATGAAAACAAACGCACTAAAAGGCATGAAAGATATTTTACCCGCAGAACAGAGACTGCGCGATTATGTACAGGGAAAGATTTTAGAGACTTACCGCGCTTCCGGCTTTGAACGCATTTCAACTCCAATGCTCGAAGATGCAGAAAATCTTGATAAATCCGACGGCGGCGATAACCTTAATCTAATTTTTAAAGTACTTAAACGCGGAGACAAACTGGACTCTGCTCTTGCTGCCCAGCCGGTTGATGAAAAGTCTCTTTCAGATATGGGACTCCGCTACGACCTTACACTGCCACTTACCCGTTTTTTTGCCGCAAACCGAAACGAACTTCAGTTTCCATTTAAGGTAATTCAAACAGACCGCGTTTTCCGTGCAGAGCGACCTCAGAAAGGCCGCAGCCGCGAGTTTGTTCAGTGTGACATCGATATTCTCGGCGACTCTTCCTGCAATGCCGAAGTTGAACTGATTGACGTAACAGCCCGCGCCCTTTTGAACATCGGTTTTAATAATTTTGTAATCAATATTAACGACCGCCGCATTCTCCGCGCCATGCTCGAAAATATGGGCTTTGCCGCAGATACTCTTGATTCAGTCTGCATCACCTTTGATAAGATGGATAAAATTGGAGCAGAAGGTGTTGAAGCAGAGCTTACAGAAAAGCAGATGCCATCTTCTGCCATTAAGGCTCTTGTAGATTTTATTAAGGAAGCAGAAGGCGGAAAGATTTCAGTAGATGCTGTTGCTTCAAAATGTGCAGATTCATCTATTGCAAATGACCTTAAATACATTATTTCTACAGCCGAAAAAATCAGCGGTGGAAAATATAAAATCAACTATACTCCTAGCCTGGTTCGCGGCCAGGGCTATTACACCGGCGTAGTTTTCGAAATCGGAAGTCCTGACTTTAGCGGTGCAGTTGGTGGCGGTGGCCGTTATGATAATCTGATTGGAAAATTTATCGGTCAGCAGGTACCGGCCGTAGGCTTTTCAATCGGCTTTGAAAGAATCTGCAGTATTCTCCTCGATCAGAAATATCAGATTCCAGGTGCAAAAGAAAAATGTGCCCTTCTTTATGATGAGCAGACAGAATTCCCTGAAGTTATCAAAGCAGCAGAAAAGCTCCGCGCCGATTACTCAGTTGCAATCCTTCACAAGGCAAAGAAAATGGGACCTATGTTTGATATGCTTGAAAAACAGGGTTACACAAAGTTTGCACAGTTTAAGGATAGAGAATTAACGATTAAATAGTGGATTGCCACGTCGCTTCGCTCCTCGCAATGACGCAACTAACGTCCACGTCGCTTCGCTCCTCGCAATGACGAGATTTTGTGACGCCCCGCAATCCTGTGACACGTCATTGCGAGGCCGCAGGCCGAAGCAATCCATCAGAATAACAAATCTTCCGTCTGAACCCCCGCGCCGTCTTCTACGTCGCGGGAAAGCTTTGCTCCCAGCACCTTATCAAGCCAGTCTGGAGTAAGCCCTGGAGTCAGAACCTTTTCTGTACGCAGTACAGCGACATCACTTTCGCCAATTACTTCACCTTTTTTCATACCACGCATAAAGTGAAGGCTGCGGTTTGTCCGGCCGTAGTTAGCTTCCTCTGCCGGGGCAAGACGCTTTATACCGTCTCCCAGTACTGACGTTACACGATCTGATCCAAACTGTTCACCAAGTTGTGCGACAGTCCGTTCCATGCCAACTTCAGTCCCATAATGGCGGAAGGTTGCTTCAGTCTGATGAACAGCATGAACCATAAGCGCAAACTGTTCCGGCTCAAGTGCAACCGGATCATCCAGTCCTTTTGTCTCGCGACTAAGGGTAATATGCTTTTCGATTACAGTTCCGCCACAGGCAACACTTAGAACTGGAACTAAAACAGGATCAAGGCTGTGGTCACTTACACCACACTCAATTCCAAACTGTTCTGTCAGAGTGGAAATCACTTTAAGATTATATTCATCTTCAGGAGCCGGATAGCTTGTTATACAATGCAATAAATAAACATTATCTGTTCCAACAATATCAATTGCTTTTTTTATATCTTCCAGTTTACTTACACCGCTGGAAAGAATAACTGGAACTTCAGCCGCACCAGCCTTTGCCCTGTAATCAGCGAGAGCCTTGAGCATGGGATAATGATTTAATTCAGGGCTTGCAACCTTTACATAATCAGGTTTAATTTCCAGAAGCTCACGAAGACTTCGTAAACCAAAAGGAGAACAGCAGAATTTACAGCCTTTAGAATGCACGTAATCCTGCATCTCCCTGTAAAAGCTTACCGGACACTCCAGCTGACGAAAGCGTTCATAAAGGGGAATATCGCCGGTCGGCAAATGAACAAAGCCTGTCTTCGGGTGAAGAATCTCATCTGCATAAACCCACTGAAACTTTATTGTATCCGCGCCAGAATCCGCAGCAGCATCAATAAGCGCCCGCGCCTTCTCAACAGAGCCTTCGTGCGAAGTTCCTATTTCTGCAATTATATTGATTTTGCTTTGCATCATTTTTCCACCCGTTTTACCAGTTCTATTTTTCGCTGCTTAAGAGATTTTTAGAAACTGTTTCTGCTTTATATCGATTACTGAATATTGAAAGACAGCTCTGAGGAAGCCAGCCGCCTTCAAAGAAATACCAGGTGTCTTTTGCAGCATCAACTGCTTTTCCCCTTACCTGAAGAATTTCTCCCTTACGGCAGTGTCCAGTACTTGCGGCTCCCCATTCATCAGTTTCCTTAAAAACAGCGTAAGGCTCTGTAACCACAGCCCATTCAACATCGGGAGCAAGTGCCAGCGGATATGTATTATCAAATACAATTTTTTCTTCTGATTTTTTATTACAGCCTGAAAACAGAATTGCAGCAGACAATGCTAAAACTGCAATGAGTAAAGCTTTTTTAATTCCTTTAGGTTTTATAGTTATATCATTACTTTTCATTTTCACACCACTTTTTTACAGCATCATAAACAGAAAGATCTGAATCTACAAAATTCAATTCTGGAATTTTATTCAGCTTTACCCAGTCATAATCTGTATGCTCGGTAAGCTTAAAACGTTCGCTCATACCATCATGCGGAAAATGAATTTCAAAAACATCGAGCGTACAAGGCTTATCTTTATGTGTAAAAGTTCCCGAAGTAATTTTAGAACCAACTGTTACAGTAACTCCAAATTCTTCCTGCATTTCGCGCACAACAGCAGTTTCTAAATCTTCACCATCTTCGATTTTTCCGCCAGGAAATTCCCAGCGGCCACCCATATCGCCAGTCATCTGGCGTTTTGCAACAAATATCTTTCCATCTCTGTAATCTATGCAGGCAATTGACCGGCTCATATCTACCTCACTACTTCCGCAGAAAGCTCCTTCTCATGGCCCCCCGCATCAAGTATAACATCAATTCGTATTATATCATAATCAGTAAACTTTGTGCGAATATACTGCTCACCTTCTTCATAAACCAGCTGTCCGTTTCGCTTGTCGCCCACCTGATTGTTCGGATCTATAGCAAAAAATTCTGCCTTCACATTAACAGGGCCAGACTCTCTGGAGCGGCTGCTTCTTTTCATTTGCAGAGAAACATACACCTCTTCTTCATATGAAAAAGCCGTAAGCTCAAAATTAATTCCGGCAAGTGTGGTCCCCGCACGTGTCTTATTAAGTCCGGTGTAAATCCACGCTGCTCCCACAAAAAAAATCAATGCAAAAAATATGTAACGATTCTGTTTTGTAAAAAAAATACGGAACCCGCGGACAGGCTTTAAATCTCCGTTATAATAATCCTGTACAAGTTTAGGTGCCCTTGCTATTCTTTCTTCGCGGTTGTAGTAAAACTTAAGAGTTTTATCTGCTTCGTTATCTGGTATTATTTCTTCTACATCTTCAAACATAGATTGCTTCGCTCCGCTCGCAATGACGATAAATTTTTACTCGCTACGACAACTTTTTTTGCTCGACACTACGACTTTTTTCATTCGCCACGACACCATTGCGACAATTCTTCGCTCGCGACGTCGATAATTTTTTCGCTCGCAAGGTTTGATACGCCGGCAGCTAATTCTTCAAAATTGCATCAATCAGATTATCAGTTCTGTACCAGACTACACGCGCCTTTTCTTTTTCAAGATAAAGGGCCGTGAGAATTCCATCCTGAGAAAGACACATCGTATCATAAACAATATTTGAATGAACTGCCTTAAAATGACGGCGAAGGATTCTCTGACTTTCGCTCTGAATCATTTCAATATTAAAACCGTCTTCTGTTTTTACAATAAAGAATTTCCAGCCGTTTTTTGTCACTCCAAGAAAATCATAAGGAATTCTGTAAGTAAGCTTACTATAATCAGAAACAACAGATTCCTCATAAGGCGGAACCGACACCGGCTCTTCATAAGTTCCGGTTTCAATATTCAGCGGATACAAAAGAGTCTGCACGTAGTTTATGCCCGACTGAACCTTTGATTCCTCATCTACATAAGTAGTATAATAATCAATCTGAACATAAAGCTTATAAGAAACTGGATCCGGTACAACATTTTGAATTGTAAGGAAAATATCAGATTGAGAGTCTTTATCTGTTGCAACAGGAGCATCCCGTTTTGTAACCGGAATCATATATTTTAAGAAACCATCACTGGCAAACCAGTAAACAATTGCACCTTCAACAGAGGTCGCTACAACAACAAGCTCATCTTTTGAAGTTGTATAGATATTTTTAATAAAAGGAAAAGGCGTTCCGCCGGGTCCCTGCTGGCCAATATATTCTACAGAAGAACCGTCGCGGGCAAAACGCAGAACTGTCTGACTGTAAAGCATTGTGCTGTCATCGCTATGTTCCTGACGATTCCAGGGAACCGTACAAACCGTATACACATTTTTATTTGAATCGACTGCAACCATTCCAGGGTAATCAAACGGATAAGATATTTCATGATGAATACTTTTATCAGGCCGGTTAGAGGCTTCAAGTAAACGAGCCGTCTGCGAATCTTCGTTATAAAAAAGAGTCAGGAGATCTCCGTAGGAATTGAGCTCAAGGATTTTTCTGGATTCACCGTTCACGATATAAAAAAATCCGTCCTGCATGGCTATACCAAAGCGCACCGCTCCAACTTCATTCAAATCAGAAACACTTAACTGTTCTTCAAAATTTCCGTATGGAAGAGAAAATAATTCTGTTTCACTAATGGACTGTACAGTTTCGTTTTTTGAACACGAAGAAAAAAGTATTCCAAAACAAATAATTCCGGCTGCAAGTAATTTTTTTCGCATGAATATATTATATAGATAAATGATTAGTTTGTCACACTGATTTTTGTTGTCACACGGATTGTTACACGGATTATCACACGGATTGAGGCATGATAATGTAATGTCATGCCTCAAAAAGAATGACAATAAAATCCGTGGTAATCCGTGTTCAATCCGTGTGACATTTTTTTGTTGCCGACGTGATTAATAATATAGTAAATTTTATATAAATAAGATATAATAGAATATCTATAAATTTGAAGTAAGGAAAAAAATATGTTTATTGATAAAGTTCTTACCGCGATTTTCGGTACACAGAATGACCGTGATGTAAAAGCCCTTCAGCCTATTCTGGCAGCTGTAAATGCTAAAGAAGAATGGGCAAAATCACTTAAACCAGAAGAATTCCCTGAGCAGACTAAAAAATTTAAGGAGCGCCTTGCAGCCGGCGAGACTCTGGATGATATTCTTCCGGAAGCCTTTGCCCTCTGCCGCGAAGCTTCCTGGCGTGTAATCGGTGAACGTCCTTTTGATGTTCAGATTATGGGTTCCATCAACCTCCATCAGGGCAAAATCACCGAAATGAAGACCGGTGAAGGTAAAACCCTTGTTGCCGTTGCTCCAGCCTACCTCAATGCCCTTACAGGAAAAGGTGTACACGTAGTAACTGTAAACGATTACCTTGCAGAACGCGATGCTAATTCCCGCCGCCCTATTTTTACCTATCTTGGACTTACTGTAGGTGCAATTCTTTCTTCTATGGATAACAAAGCGCGAAAGGCTGCATATGCCTGCGATGTAACTTACGGAACTAACAACGAGTTTGGTTTCGATTACCTCCGCGATAACATGAAGATTGACCTGAAAGATAAGGTTCAGCGCGGCTTTAATTACTGTATTGTCGACGAAATCGACTCTATTTTGATTGATGAAGCCCGTACACCTCTTATTATTTCTGGTGCCGGCGAAGATGATACCTACAAATATCACGAAGTTGATAAATACGTTGGCGAGCTTACAGAAGTGCCAAAAGACCCTAAAACAGACACCTATCCGGATGAAACCTTTATGACACCGGAAGAGCGTGCCGCAATCCCTGGAGACTATACTGTTGATGAAAAATCTAAGCGTATTTCCTTTACAGACAAAGGTATGCTCCACATCAATGAAATCCTTCATAAGCATAATCTGATTACAGGCTCTCTCGAAGATGAAGAGAACTTTGAATATACCCATTACTTTACACAGGCTTTGCGCGCTCACCTGCTTTTCCATAATGATGTTGATTACCTCGTTCGCGACGGAAAGGTTGAGATTATTGATGAGTTTACAGGCCGTGTTCTCGAAGGCCGCCGCTATTCAGACGGACTTCACCAGGCTATTGAAGCTAAGGAACATATCCGCATTGCTCAGCGCAACCGCACAATGGCAACCGTTACCTTCCAGAACTTCTTCCGTATGTACGACAAGCTTTCTGGTATGACCGGTACAGCCGCAACAGAAGCTGTCGAATTCAACAAGATTTACGGTCTGGACGTTGTAGCAATTCCAACAAACCTTCCTGTTGCCCGCAAGGATGAAAATGATGAGGTTTACCTCAACGAATCAGATAAATGGGAAGCAATTGCAAACGAAATTAAGGCTGCACACGATAAAGGTCAGCCGGTACTCGTTGGTACAGTTTCGGTTGAAAAATCTGAGCATCTTTCTGCCCTGCTTACCCGTAAGGGAATCCGCCATGAGGTTTTGAATGCTAAAAATCATGCCCGCGAAGCTATGATTATTGCAGAAGCCGGTGCCAAGGGTGCCGTTACAATCGCTACAAATATGGCTGGTCGTGGTACCGATATTAAGCTTGGCGGTAACCCGGAATTCCGCGCCCGTAAGCGTGCCGGAACAAATGCCACAGAAGAACAGTACAAGGCAGCTTTGGAAATTGAAAAGGAAAACTGGAAAAAAGACTACGAGGAAGTAAAGAATCTCGGTGGTCTTTATGTAATTGGTACCGAACGTCATGAATCCCGCCGTATTGATAACCAGCTCCGCGGACGTTCTGGACGTCAGGGTGACCCTGGACGCTCTAAGTTCTACATTTCCATGGATGATGATTTGATGCGCCTCTTCGGCGGTGAACGCATGAAGGCTATGATGAGCCGCATCGGTATGCAGCCTGGTGAACCTATTGACCACCCATGGCTTAACAAGGGTATCGAAAAGGCTCAGCAGAAGGTAGAAGACCGCAACTTTGAAATCCGTAAGCATTTGCTTGATTATGATGATGTTTTGAACGAACAGCGTACTGTTATTTACGAGCAGCGCGATACTATTCTTGCAGATGACAACCTTTCTGAGCGCGTAATGAACAATGCCCGCGAAGAAGTTGAAGCCCTCTTTGAAAACTACGAATACGAAGCAAAGCATAACAAGAACAGCTCTGCCCCGCTTGCAGAACTGCAGGAAAAAATTCGAAATACCTTTGCAATTCAGCTTCCTTCAGACGGTTATACCCGCGAAGCAGTTCTTGCAGCCCTTCAGAATGATATTACTGAAAAAGAAACTCTTGCCGGCAAAGAAAACTTCAATATGTTTATCCGCTACCAGTATATTCAGATGATTGATAAGAAATGGCTTGATCAGCTGGAAACTCTGGAAGGCCTTCGCGAGGCTGTTGCCCTCCGCTCTTACGGTTCTAAGAATCCTCTTACCGAATATAAGATTGACGGCTTTAACATCTTTGACCAGATGCTGGAAACAATCCGTAACTCGGTTATGTCCCGTGTATTCCGTGTACGAGTACAGCTTTCACCGGAAGCCGCAGAAGCCCGCCGCCGTATGCTCGAAGCCCAGCAGCAGGGCATGAATGCACAGCATAACGAAGCCGGCAACACAGCAGCCCAGATGGCTCAGAACACAGCAGAACGCAGTGCCCGCTCTAACTTTAACGGAGACCAGGCAAGACGCCAGGCTGCAGGCAGTGCAATGAATCAGCGCTCACAGGGAGATAATGTAACGGTTCGCCGCACAATGCCAAAGGTTGGCCGCAACGATCCTTGTCCATGTGGAAGCGGTAAGAAATATAAGAACTGTTGTGGAAGATAAATAGATTGCCCGGTCACGCCGGGCTATGATAAAAAAATCAAATGTCATTCCGATTGCAATGACAAAAGCCGCATATATCATTCCCGTGCCTGGCGCGGGAATCTTTTTTATACTTTTCCTAAACGACCGACCGGCCAGAATCTGAATACAGGCTTACCTATGATATACTTTTTGTTGATGTACTGTGGTTCCATTATTGAATAATAAGTTAGAGAAAGCGGATCATCTTCTGCAAGGGATTGTTCCTTGTAATCATAAGAATGTCGTAAATCAAGAGAATTAAATCTGTTATCTCCCATCATAAAATAACAGTTATTTGGAATATACTGAGGATTTCCTTCGCTGTCATTTGCAGGAAAGACTGGCATATTGCGTTCATCAAGAAGATTCTGAACATACCAGTAATGTAATTCAATTTCATTCATCAGGCTGCTGACAGAATCCTGTTTATCCCATTTGCTTTCATCAATTCCATCAGAATAAAACTGTGCATATTCAACCATCATTTTACCGAAAATAAGCTTTGCCATGACATTAAGTCTGTAATTAGATTCTGAATAAACATCTCGAATATCATTTTTTGTCGGTATCCATGAGGTCATAAATTTTTCAAACCATTCCGAACCGCCTTCCTGCATATATAATCTCTTAAAAACCTCGTTTTTATTTCTGAAAAGCATTCCCTCATAGAGTTCAGGTGCAGAAAACTTTCCGGCATCTTGATTTACTACACAAAGATTTCTGAATCTTCGCACAAGCTCATGAGCCTGGAACTCTGCCGCAGTCAAATCATAATTACGGCGAGTCTCTTCAAAATCAATCATTTTCTGATATTCTGATGCACTTAATGGAAGATGTTCAATAAACGGTTTAATTTTAGAACTGACCGTATTAAGATTCCACATTGCATATTTTGCATCCAGTTCAACCGGCTCAAAAACATCGCTTTCAGAAGTACGACGGTAAAGGGTTCCATCCTGCATTACAAGCTGTTCTCCCGGAAGCCCGGTAATTCTTTTTACAAGCGGATCAGCCTTTAATTCACCGTCTGCATCTTTATTCAGCCGGATAGTTGACAGACTGAACATATAAATAAGCTGTGAAGTTACTGTCTTAACCTCTGATTTCCTATCCATTGTGTAATGAGGATTTCTCAAAACAATAGTGTCTCCCCGTTTGTATTTTCTGAAATCCGGGAGGCCTACGTCTGTAAGCGGAAATTTAGGGCCGCAATCAAGTTTAGAAACAAAAACCCTGTCTTTGATAAGGAAGGTTGGTACCATAGATTCAGATGGAATTTCGTAAAGCTGCATTAAAAAAATCTGAAAAATCAAAACTGTAAAAATAGCCCAGAAAAAAGCATCTATAGTATCTACAATTTCATAAATAACACGGCCAAAGCCTTTATATTTTTTTTCAACAGGAGCAACAGCCCAGCCCCTGATAATTTTTTCATTTTTCTTTGGATAAAGATTTCTTGTAGAAAAATAAGCAAGTACAAAAATCACAAACCATAAGATAACTGTAATTACATCAATGATATAAGGTGTTCCAGTTTTTCCAGCCCGGCGAAGAATAAAAGTGATAAAAAGAAAATATGGCAGATATTCAGTAAGTTTAATTGCGGCAAGAATATTTTTTCCATCTGTCTTAAGCACCAGCTTATAAAAAAGAAACCAGCAGGTAACTGCGGTATAGGCAATTGATAGCGGAAATGCCAGTAATGAAATATCTGCATGAAAACTTATATTGAAAAAAGAAAAAAGAATTGCAGCAGAAAGTTCAATAATTGCTAAAATTTTGAAGGAATGAAACTGATTTGAAAGCTCTGATTTTTTATTACTCATATCACTAATATAACAAAAAAAACAAAATTATGTAACATTATTCAATAGATTGCTACGTCATTGCGAACCGAAGGCAAAGCAATCCATGGCCTGATAAACCCTTACTATTTCTGAGGGAGCCGTAAACTTTTCCCCTTTCAGAGTCTGGAACGGGGCATCAGTTTCTGCAAGAATGCGATTTGACGGAAGTTCCCGGACACAGGCTATTGCTTTTTTGTTGCCATTTAAAAGCTGCTTTCCAAAACTGAAATAACCGTTTATTCCGCGATTCAGCAGGGATAGTGCTTCAACAGGAGGCCCCATAAATGAATGAAATAAAACCTCCGGCAGTTTTTTTAATTGTTTTGAATATTCAAAAAGCTTATGATTTGCCTTTCTGCAGTGAATTACAAGAGGTACCTCATATTTCAAGGCTAAGTCCAGCTGAATATTCCAGATTTCTTCCTGACGCGCCGCATTTTTCTTAAAGGCTTCAGTAAAAAAATCAAAGCCGGCTTCTCCTATAAAAGAAATTTTCTTTTCTCGAAGCAGATTTTCCAGAAACTCTGAACTTTCTTTGATATTTTCGAATTCTGCATTCTGCGGGTGCATTCCGTAAGACTGAATGACACAATCCGGGGCAAAAGCTTGAAGCTCAAACTCTTTCTTTGAATGTGCACACGAAATTCCTTTCCATGCAATTTGTTCACCAAAGGATGGAAGTTCTAGTCCCAGCTCTTTGCATACTGCGTAGTGAAAATGTGCATCAAAGAGATTTTTTTTATCTTTTTTTGAAAATTTTTCTAACATTATTTGTATTATATCCGAAAATAAGAGTAATGCGACAGTTTTGCGTGACACTTTAAATCATTTTTTATATATGGGAGTAAAAAGAAATGAAAAAATACACACTCAAAAGCATTGGTAAAAACACTGATTACATGACAATTCTCCGTGAGATGGAAGACGGCTTTGTAGTACAGATTGTACGCGACATGGATGGCTACGAAGATATTAAAACAGATTATATTTCGCGCGAGCTTTTTGACAGCTGCATCCGAACAGGCTATCTTACAGAAATAACTGAAACTGTAAAAATGGCTGTAAACGCATAATAATGCAAAAAGTAAAAACTAGTCCTCTTGTAAAATAATTGCCGGCCACACCACCGGCAATTTTTGTTCTCACAAGGCAAAAACAGGGCAAGTCTCCACGTACGTCATTACGAGACGAATGCCGAAGTAATCCATATTGTAGATTGCCACGTCGTCCTGCCGGACTCCTCGCAATGACAAACCTTACATCATAACAAGGCAACCGCAATGACAACTCTTATACACGTCATTGCGAGGAGCGGAGCGACGTGGCAATCAACAGCCCTCGTCATTGCGAGGCGAATGCCGAAGCAATCCATTCTTTTGCCTGAATACATCTTTCTTCTTTCGAACCGGTTTCCAGCCAGTGAATTTCAACGCCTTTCTTTTCCATCATACGGAACCACGTTTCCTGCCGTTTTGCAAACTGGCGAATTGCAATAAAAAGACCTTCAAAAAGTTCTTCTTTTGAGGCAATTTTGCCCTGCAGGAACTCTGAACAAAAGCGGTATTCAAGGCCGAGTTTTTCAAGCCTCTCCCAGGTAATTCCGCTGTCATGAATTGACTGAACCTCTGCCAGCATTCCGCCATCGAGTCTTTCACGTAGACGTCGGCTTATATTTTCCCAGAGCTGTGGACGCGGTAGCGTAGTTCCTATTATAAAAGGCTTTATTTCCGGTCTTTGCACAGAGGTTGAATCCACGCCAAGTTTTTTTGCTTCTATAATTTCCAGCGCTTTTATAACACGGTCTTTTTCGAGTAAATCATTTTTAGTATGCAAATCAGGCTGCAGCTTCATAAGACGCTCGGCAAGCACTTCCAGCGGAGTTGCTTCAAGCTCTTCATGAAGCTTTCTATTTTCCGGTAAAATCACAAGCTGATAATCGCGCACAATTGCATCAACATACATGCCGGTTCCGCCGACAACAACAGGCAGTTTTTTCCGCCCGATTATCTCCTTAAAAACCTTGTAAAAATCCTGCTGATAATTGTAAACGTTATATTCAGATGGAAGTTCAGTAATATCAATCAGGTGATATGGAACAGGCTCCCCGCCTTCACTGTATTCTGAGAGGTCTTTACCAGAGCCAATGTCTAAGTGCCGGTAAGTCTGACGGGAATCTGCCGAAATAATTTCGCCGTTAAATGCCCGGGCCACCGCAACTCCAATTGCAGTTTTTCCGACAGCGGTAGGTCCCAGAATTATTACACAGTTATAATTTTTTTCGGAACTAGAGGACACGGCACACCACACACTTTAAGTATTCAGACTTCGGATATCCAAGTAAAACCGGATGATCAGGACCAGCTCCGCGCTTTTCAAGAATCTGAATGCGCTTATGGCTATCCATGGCAGCATGCATAAGCATATCACAGAACATATTTGTTTCCATAAAATAAGAGCAGGAACAAGTAACAAGAATTCCACCCTCGTTCAAAAGACGCAGGGCACGCAGATTGATTTCTTTATATCCGCCGTAAGCTTTTTCAATCATTTTTGCAGATTTAGTAAAGGCCGGCGGGTCAAGAATAATAACATCAAACTTACGGCCTTCACTTTCATACTGTTTTAGTAAATCAAAAACATCTGCACAAACTGCCTTCATTACTTTACCGGCACCGTTCAAAGCAATATTATGTTCAACCATTTCAACTGCTTCCGGAGAAATATCTACAGAAGTTACTTCGCGGGCGCCTGCCTTAAAAGCATTCAGTCCAAAGGCTCCGGTATGAGTAAAAGTATCGAGTACAGTTTTTCCCTTGCAGAAAGCAGCCGCTGCCACGCGGTTAAACTTCTGATCAAGGAAGTAGCCTGTTTTCTGGCCGTTTGCTATATCAACTCCAAGCTTTATTCCATTTTCTACAATTGTGAATTGAGTTTCGCCGCTGCCGTAAATCCAGCCGGCAGTCTGTTCAAGACCTTCCTTATCGCGAACGCTTGCATCACTTCTCTCATAAATGCAGTCTGGTTTGCATACTTTTTTCAAAGCTGCAACAATTTCATTTCTGAACACTTCACAAGAAAGAGACAAAAACTGAACGACAATAATAATGCGTCCGTCTTCATCACAAAAACGCTCGCAGATAAGCCCCGGAATAAAATCAGCTTCACCAAAAATCAGTCTGTAAGAATCTTTATCACTGTAAAACATGCGGCGCATATTATAAGCATCCAGAATCTTTTTTTCATAAAAAGCAGCCTTATCTGCCATAATTACGTCTGCATGCTCGCTGCCGATAATACGCACTGTAATTTTTGATTTTTTATTGATTATACCGGTTCCAAGATATCCGCCGGCTTTTGTATATACTTCAACAGCAGCACCATCTTCTACAGCACATTCTTTTAAGGCTTCATTTTTCCATTCAGATTTTTCATCTTCTTCGTTTGCACGGTGTTTTATATGCGAAATCTCATTATCAAACACCCAGGGAAAGCCCTGCTGAATTTCTTTTTCTTCTTTACTGTTTAGAAAAACTCTCGGAAAATTATTTGTACTCATAATGATTATTATATCAAACTTGATTATTCATCACAATTACACCATAATCGTCTTATGCTTTTTATTTTTGATATGGGTGGCGTTGTTACAAATACCTTCAGAATGGATTCAATTTATAAAAAACTGAATATGGAACAGGCCGACTTTTATAAAATCTGCGCACTTGAAGAACGTAATATAAGCGATCTTTTGAATACCGGAAAAATTACAACAGAACAGTTCTGGATGGAATTTAATAGAAGAACTCAGTTAGTAATACCAGATAAAAATATTACGCCGGTAGAACACGATTTATTTCGTCTCTGCTTTCACCCGTCAAAAAATCTTGAAACAGTAGAGCTTATAAAGCAGTTAAAAAAGAAGCATCGCGTAGTTTGCGGTACAAATACAATCCAGAGCCATTGGGAAAATCATATGGAACGCGGAGATTATTCTTTTTTCAATCAGACTTATGCTTCAAATAAAATTGGCTGTGCAAAACCTGATCCGCATTTTTTTAAACTGATTCTGGAAGCTGAAGAAACTGAAGGAAAAGACGCATTCTTTACAGATGACAAGATGGAAAACGTAGCCGCGGCCGCTTCTCTTGGAATTCATGCAGAATTGTTTACCAGCGCCGCAGAGCTTGCCGCAAAGTGGTCTGTTTACTGCTGATTAAAAATCTGTACCTAAAACTTCATCAGAACTGATTTCTTCCGGAGCTACTATCTCGTCATCTTTTTTGTTAATCTGTTTATTCAGTTTATTTGCAAGGGCAATCTCATTACGAATATCAGAAAGTCCTTTAGCAACCCGAGAATCAGGATGTTTTAAATAAAGGGCCTGCATCATTTTTTCGGCTTCAGAAAGGTTTCCGAGTGCCTCTTCAAGAATTGCTGCATTATATCCGGCTTCTACTAAATCATACTCTTCATAAATTTCCTGAAAAGCCTGTATAGATTCTTTTATCAGCATTTGTTTTGCAAGATTATCAGCAACCTTCATGCTTACTTTAATTTCCTTATCCTTAGTTTTTGCCTCAAGCAGTTTGATAGATTTGATTACAGAATAAGGCTGAAGTTCTTTTAAGATTTTTCTGGCTGCAGAACGCAGATTAGATTCAATTATTTCATAAGCAGACGGCAACTCTTTTCGGGAAGGATACTTATAAGAGTCATCATCACAATGCACTTCTCCAAGCGAAATAACCCTTTCTGTAGAACTATCTACAACCTGATACCTGAAAAGAAATTCGACCTTGCGACGCCAGAATCTTTTTAATTCATATTCGGCCTTTCGATCCCCTTCTGCTTTTTTTACAATTACCTTTTCATCATAAAAATCGTCTGTAACATTATAGCGAGCAACCTCGCCTGTAAGATACACGTCTGCCGGATTCAGATAACCATTCTTCTTAGCTCTCTCAACCTCTACAGAACTCACAAGGGTAATGTAAGGAGATTGCATAAGACCTCGTTCCAGCTGATTTTTCAAAAGAGAAATTGCAGCCTCTTCATCCGGGTCAGGAATTTCAAACATCTGATAAAAGGTATTAATCAAAAGCTCAACACCAAGCGAAGTATCATATTCACGGTAATAAGCCGTTGGCTTAATAGGAAGTATAGCAATAGTTTTAGCACCGTTCAAATCGAGGTTTGCAGGTCTTGTAAGTTTAACATCAACAGTAGTAGCACAGGAAGATAAAAATATAAGAACTGATATAATTATACAAAAACGAAAAGTTTTGTTAGTAAAGCTTCTCATAATGCCTCCATTCAGATTTTCAAAATCGGTATAAGATTATAACACTTATATTGAATAAAATCTTTACTAAATATATAATAATTCAATTTTTTTATAGATTTTTTTCTATATATAAACACAATGGAGTGTGACTAAATGAATACAGCGCTTCCAAACACGGAAATTATTCTTCATATTCTTCTTTCCGTAGGTATTATCGTTATTATAGCTAAGTATTTTGGTGTTCTGGCTAAAAAGATTGGAATTCCTCAGGTAGCCGGCATGATTGTTGCAGGCCTTTTACTGCGCTTTCTTCCTTTTTTCCGTAATTTCGGCAAAACTGATCCTAACATTATTTACAATGAAACAAACCAGTTTATTTCATACATGTCAGAAATCGGTGTAATTCTCATTATGTTTTCCGCCGGCCTTGGCACAAATCTTAAGTCTCTGGTGAAATCCGGCTTTAAGGCAACCCTTGTTGCAACCTGCGGTGTATTTGTACCGCTTGTAGCAGGAACTATAATGGCAATGTTCTTTTTCGGCAACGACGGCTGGGGCACACAGAGCTTTTTCCGCTGCGTTTTTATCGGAACCATTCTTACTGCGACCTCGGTAAGCATTACGGTTGCAGTTTTAAAAGAACTCGGAAAAATTAAAAGTGATATAGGACAGACAATTGTAAGTGCTGCAATTATTGATGATGTAATCGGTATTATCGTACTGACAATTGTGCTCGGTGTAAGCTCAGGAAAAGGCGGTTATTTTGGAATTATCTTAAAAACCCTCGCCTTTTTTATCTGCGCAATTGTTGCAGGCTTTATTGTTTACAGACTCTTCCGCTGGTATGACAAAAGACATCCACGCTCACGACGCATTCCTATTTACGCACTTGGCATTGCACTGATTTTTGCATTCTGCGCTGAGCACTTTTTTGGCATCGCCGACATCACAGGTGCATACATTGCAGGTATTGTATTCTGCAGTTTAAGCGATGCGTCTTACATGGAATCAAAAATCGACATTAATGCCTATATGATTTTCAGCCCGATTTTCTTTGCAAGCATCGGTTTAAAAACCGATCTGTCAGGAATGAACCTCGGACTTTTGTGGTTCTCAATTGCCTTTGTAATTGTAGGTTGTCTTTCAAAGATTATCGGCTGCGGCGGAATTGCAAAACTTCTCGGTTTTACCTGGAAAGAGTGTCTTGAGATTGGCGAAGGCATGATGGTTCGCGGTGAGGTTGCGCTGATTGTTGCAACAAAGGGACTGACAGCTGGACTTGTTGATTCAAAATATTTTACTTCTGTAATTCTTTTGATTATCGTTTCTTCTATGCTTGTTCCGGTTCTTCTTAAGAAAGCCTTTTCAGAAAAGACTTCTCCTGCCGGTACCTCTACTCCAGCAGACTCTCCAGCTGCTCAAACTTCTCAATCTTAGAAAAATAGTTTTCATCCTCCGGGCGGCCAAAACCATACGCCGCCCAGATAAAAGGAACTCCTGCTTCTTTGCAGGCCTCATAATCACCCTGAGTATCACCTACATAAACCGGAGACTTCACTCGGTTACGTTCTGCAATCAGACGGATATTTTCTCCTTTTGAAAGTCCTGTATTCCCAAAGCATTCAAAATCCTTAATATAATCCGTAATTCCATTTTTTTTCATTACGACTTCGATATAACCTTTCTGGCAGTTACTGACAATAAAAACAGGAAGACGCTGAGAGATTTTTTTGATGGAATCAATTACACCTTCATAAGCAATTTTTTTTGTATTTTCCAGAAGCGCCGCCTGTTCCATCTCACAGCATTTTTCCATAAGAACTTTTTTATCAGCCTTTGAAAGAACAGAAAAAAGATTATCCGCAATTACATCCATAGGTTTGCCAAATTGACCTTTCAGAATTTCAGCAGTAACACGCGGCACCTGAGGAAAATATTTTTCAATTGTAAGATTCCATGCCTCGGCTACAATTCCGGTTGTATTCCAGATTGTGCCGTCAACATCAAGAATTAATGAATCAAACTTCATAAAAACCTTTTCTGTCATGCTGAATTTATTTCAGCATCTATGAATAGACCCCGAAACAAATTCGGAGTGATAATTATTAGTTATAACTTACAGAATAACTTGTAACACCAATATATGTCTCGCCATCAATCTGAAGAGCACAAGGTTTATCAAATTCAACTTTGACTTCGTGACCGGTTTTAATTTCAATTATATCCTTATGCGAAACATGTTCTCCCTTAAAAATTTTCGGGAACACCATGAGAGTTTTGAGCATACTAGAATCATGAAAAACACAGTTTGAAACAAGATGCTCTTCATTAAGTCTGTTTTGTTCCGGAGTGATTTTCATTCCGCCACCAAAGAAACGGCCTATCATAGTTGGAGCAAGCCAGATTTTCTTATAACGTGTTGAAACTCCATCTATAGTGACGGTTCCTCCGCATGGCTTAAATTTCCCAAGCATTCCTTTAATTGCAATTCCAGCATAATTTACAGGCTTGTCTGAAACTGCACGGAGTTTATCACCTTCTTCGCAGCAATAACCGTCAATTCCGTAACCAATTCCGTTTATAAAATAATGCTTTTCACCATTAATTGTAACAACAGGAAGAGACTTAATAAATTCGTTCATTGGAATCAGATTATTTTTGATTTCGCATTTTTCACGAACATCATTTACAAAATCATTTCCGGTTCCACAGCTATAGAAATAGATTTTATTCTGAAGCTTGAGTTCATAAATATCATTTACAAAACGGCTTAAGGTTCCGTCGCCTCCGGCAACTACAATTTCATCATCAGAATTAAATTCTCTGCAGGAATCAGCAGCATTTTTTATTTCAATAACATCCAGAAATGTTAATTGTTTGCCTTCAAAAAGCTTTTCAAGTTCTGTCTTTGCTTCAGCTGCCTTTCCATTATTTGCAAGCTTATTCCAGAATACATAAATCATATTTATACCTCTCAAATTAATTTGCTTTATTAAGATTATTTTGAATCAAATCATGCGCATACTGTGAGACCTCTACAGTATTTTTTTCTTTCCAAATAGAAGGTTCGATTACTTCAATAATATCCATATAGACGTCTGTTTTTTTCCATGGACAATTTTTATGAATATTAATTGTTCCTTTCATACAGCACACAACAACAGGGCATTGAGTTTTTTCTGCAATCTTAAAGGCTCCGGGTTTAAATTCCTGAAGCATTCCATCTTTACTTCTGGAGCCTTCCGGAAATATACCGATAGAAACTTTATTTTCCTTTATGTACCCGATTGCTTTCATGATTGTTTTGAATTCTTCTTTTGTATTTCCTCTTGGCAGAGAAAGATAAAGGCCTCTTCGCATAAACCTGCCGCCAATTGGAATCTTAAAATTTTCAGGCTTTGACACATATGCAATCTGATATTTTTTTAATACTGCACAGTGAATGAAATTATCAAATTTTGAACAGTGATTTGAAATAAGCAGAAATTTTCTGTCATCAGGAATCTTTTCACTGCCTGTACAATGAAGTCTGACCCGACCGACAATCATCATATATCTATACCAGAGAACAAATACCCAGTTATAAAATGCCGAAGGATTATCATATTCCTTTTTTACACTTATCGTACGGCTGACAATAAACCAGAAAATCCACAATGCCAGATGACAAAAAATAAAAATGGCAATAAGACCGGTTAGACCAAAAAGCACAAATACCAATGCAGAAACCATAAATAAATTATAACAGACAATTATAGAATTTGCGAGTTAAAAAAAGAGGGCAACGGGAAGATAACAGGGCTTCCGGTCGCGGCTTAGTGGTACAAAACCGCGCAATAATGCGCTACACGCTTTTTGTGGTATAGAAACTATTACACCTGCCGCTTACGCGGCAGCCACAAAAAGAGTGTTTTTGTACCACGCCCCGCTCCCTCGCGCCAAGATTACGTAAATCTTTTATAATGCGGAAGCTCTGGGGAAGATAAATCTAATTATTTAGGAATAATATGTCGCAAAAACACCTTCCAACAAGTGTTCCTCCCTTTATAAAAGTTCCGTTATGAACGACAGTCTATCGTGACTGTCGTTTAGGAACATCCAGAAAATGTGGATTTGAGATTTAGCGAGCCTTCGTTTACGCTCACCCTCCTCAGTCGCTCACAAAGTTCGTACCCTGCGGTGAGCCGCTTCGCAGTAGTTCCATGATTGGCACGCATTTTAGTTAAATAAAAACTCCGTCATTGCGAGCACAGCGAAGCAATCCATATAAACAGATTGCCGCGTCGCCCTTCGGGCTCCTCGCAATGACGGTTAAATAAAAAAAGCCAGCGACGGGAAGCATAGCTTCCCACCCCCATTAGTCGGATGAGCCTAACGAACGCTCCACTGGAGCGTCCGTTTTAACGGCTCTCCGATTAAGGGTCTAGCCGTTCGCTGACGCTCACTAACGAGTTTGAGAGCAGGCTCTCAAACTCGCTTTCATTTCCAGAAGTTTTTTCCCTATACAGTCTCATAATATATTTACAGAGTTCGGTTCATCCCGGGAAAACAAAAAACTCCGTCATTGCGAGCGCAGCGAAACAATCCATATAAACAGATTGCCACGTCGCCCTTCGGGCTCCTCGCAATGACGATTAAACAAAAAAAAGCCAGCGACGGGAAGCACAGCTTCCCACCCCATTAATCGGATGAGCCTAAACAAGGCTCCACTGGAGCCTTGTTTTTAACGGCTCTCCGAT
>CAMVDX010000031.1 GCA_947166355.1 uncultured Treponema sp. | reverse complement strand
TTTTTGGAAACCTGATTTATCTGGTTCTGATTTATTTTTTGTGGAAGGCAATTTATGCCAGCTCGGGCAGCGACGTAGTAAACGGCATGACGCTGAATGACACGCTGGTTTATCTTGTCCTTGCCACAGCGCTTTTTAATTTTCTGGAAGTCTTTCTCGTCTGGGATATGAGTCGGGAAATCCAGTCGGGATCAATTGTGCTTAAGCTTCTTAAGCCTATGAGCTTTCGCGGCTACAGCTTCTGGTCTTATATCGGCGAAAACATCATGTCCTTCTTTCTGACTTTTTTGCCAACCTTTATAATCATTAATATACTAACGAAGGGTAGTATAGCGCTGAGTGTGAATCTGCTTTTCTTTGTGATGTCTGTGATTATGGCGCTGGTCATCAACTTTAGTATAGATATGATTGTTGCGACAATCTGTTTATATACGGAATCAACCTGGGGGCTGAATATGGTAAAGGAATGTATCGTTCTTCTACTTTCAGGCGCTTCAATTCCGCTGGCCTTTTTCCCGGAGGCGCTGCGTAACATTGTTCAGTATCTTCCTTTCCGCTGTATTTATGATACGCCGCTGAACGTGCTTCTTAAAAAGCCGGGCTACACTCTGGGAGAAGGGCTGGTCTTTTCTCTGGTTCTTCAGTTTGGCTGGTGTATTGCACTGTCGGCTATTGGAGCACTTTTTTGGAATGTTTCGCTTAAAAAAATTACTGTAAACGGAGGTTAGGGTATGATGGAAAAAATAATTAATGGGGCAGGGGGCAATACAGGTATTGGTTCTGCTGTAAAGCCAGTCTCAAAAAGACGCGGCTTAAAGTTTTATCTTGATATTTACAGGAAAATTCTTGTTCAGGATTTGAAGAGTAAAATGAGTTACCGTGCCGACTTTGTAATTTCTAATATTGGAATGATAGTTTCGAATCTGGTGGGCTTTGTAACCTTTTATATTCTCTTTCAGAACTTTCCGTCGATCAACGGCTGGACAATGTACGAAATGCTTTTTCTTTACGGATTTTCGCTTGTGGCTTTGACTCCCGTTCAGTGCTTTTTTGATAACAACTGGAATCTTCGTTATGCTGTAAAAACCGGCGACTTTATCAAGTACTGCTTTCGACCAATAAACATCTTCTTCTATTATATTTCAGAAGTTTTTGATGTGAAGGGACTGGGGCAGCTGGCTTTTGGAGTGGGAACACTTGTATATGCCTGGAAAAATCTTGCAATTCCTGTAACACCGGTAATAATTGCGCAGACTGTTTTATTTCTCCTGGCTGCCTCTCTTTTTATGATTGCAATCATGAACTTTGCAGCCGCTACCTGCTTCTGGATTCAGAACTCAGGCTACATCATGGTAATTATGTTCCGCTTTAAGGATTTTGCAAAATATCCTGCAAGCATCTTTAATTCGGTTTTCAGGATTGTTTTTACCTTTGTGATCCCGATTGCCTTTATCGCATACTACCCATCGTTAGTTGTTCTGCGTCCAGATTCAGTGCCGCTGCTATCCTGGCTTTCGCCTCTTATCGGTCTTCTGTTTTTCTATCTTAGCTACCGCTTCTGGCTGCTGGGGGCACGTAAGTACGACGGAACCGGTTCGTGAGGAAGAGAAAGGCCGGGGGCGTTGCGGGGGTGGCGCAGGTAATAAATTAGAAGTGTATGAATTTAATACTGAACCTGCGCCCGAAGTTTTGCAGAGCAAAACTTCAATACCTCTTCGTTTTCAATAACCCCGCTGGGTGGGGTAGCCGAAAACGCCGAAGGCGGTTGAGGCGTAGGGCGGGGCTCCGCCCTCCCGTCAGAACTTTTTGTTTTCCACTTCCACACATCATTATAAATCACTATAATCAATCTATCACGAAAAACAGATTCCGGGTCAAGCCTGGAATGACAGTGTTTTAAGGAATGTTCTATGATAGTAATGAAATTCGGTGGTTCTTCTGTTGCTAACGCAGAGAGAATCAAGCATGTTGCTTCTATTATTAAGGCTTATCAGGAAAAGCGCCCGGCAGTAGTTCTTTCTGCTATGGGAGACACAACTGACCATCTTCTTGAGGCGGCTGACAAAGCTGTGCTCGGCGAGGTTGATGTAGCGGGAGTTGCAAAGCTCCATGAAGATACAGCCGCTGAGCTTGGAATTAATATTGAAACTATTCAGGCTCTTTTGACTGAGCTTAAACAGCTGCTTACCGGAATTTCAATGCTTAAAGAAATCTCTAAACGTTCACGCGACTATCTTGTTAGTTTTGGCGAACGTATGTCTGTGCGCATGATGGCTGCTTATCTTGAGTCTCAGGGAATTCCGGCACGTTTTTATGATGCCTGGGATATTGGAATTGTTTCTGATTCTAATTATATGTCTGCTGAGCTCCTCGACGAGGTTTGGGAAAATATTCCATCTCACCTTAACGATTACAAGAACGGTGTAGACAATCACATTCCTATTGTAACCGGCTTTATTGCTAAAGATAAAAAAGGAAATATTACAACGCTTGGTCGCGGTGGTTCTGACCTTACTGCAACTATGATTGGTGCAGCTATGCGTGCCGATGAAGTTCAGACCTGGAAGGATGTTGATGGAATTCTCACAACTGACCCGCGCGTAGTAAAAGAGGCTAAGCCTGTTCCTGAGGTTACTTATGAAGAAGCGCAGGAGCTTGCTATGTTCGGTGCTCAGGTTTTGCATCCACGAAGCATGCTGCCGGTTCGTAAAACTGGAACTCCGGTTCGCGTAAAGAACTCTTATAATATTACAAGCCCGGGCTCTATCATCGTTGAAAAACACAATGGTAAAGTTCCACCGGTTTGCGCAATCACAACTGTTAAGCACATCACTTTGATTGATATTGTAAGCTCTCGTATGCTGGGTGCTGCAGGCTTCCTTGCCCACATCTTTAATAACTTCCTTAAATGGAATATCAGTATTGATGTAATTGCTACTTCTGAGGTTTCTGTTTCGCTTACTGTAAATACTAAGGCTGATCTAACCGGTCTTATTGCAGATTTGGAGCAGGCAAGCCAGGTTTCTGTTCGCAAGGATAAGGCTATTGTTACAATTATCTGCGACGCGGCTCACTCAAGCGCAATTCTTGCCAGCGGCTTTGATGCTCTTGCTGATGAAGGAATCAATGTTCAGATGATTTCTCAGGGCGCAAGCAAAGTAAACATCAGTATGATTGTTGATGATGATGAAGCTGACCGTACGGTTCAGATTTTGCATAATGCCTACTTTAGTTAATAGCAGGTTTTAGGGCGGCAGCCCTAGGAGAGAGGGTAGCACGCAACGAAGTGCGGGCGCAGGGGGAGGCTTCCCCCTCCTTTAATATGGAGGTTTACATGAAAATCGCGTTAGTGGGATACGGAAAAATGGGACATATGATTGAGCAGGCTGCTAAGCGTGCCGGTCATGAAGTTGTTACTACAATAGATGTTATGGCAGAGGACGCTAAGGTAAAGGTTGCTGCCGGCGATACTGATTCAATTGTGCGCGCTGTAAAATCGAGCGGGGCAGAGGGAATCATAGAGTTTACTCACCCGACTGCGGTTATTGCAAATGTTCGCGCCCTGCTTCCGCTTGGACTGCCGCTTGTTGTTGGAACTACCGGCTGGAACGATAAGCATGCAGAAATTGACGCCTATGCAAAAGAGGTTGGCGGAACAGTAATGACTGCCGGTAACTTTTCGATTGGCGTAAATATGTTCTATAAGATTGTTGAAGAGGCTGCAAAAATCATGGCCGAATATAAGGATTATGATGTTGCAACCTGGGAAATGCACCACAATCAGAAGGCAGACAGCCCTAGCGGAACTGCACTTGAAATTGCACGCCGTGTTCAGATGGGTTACAAGGATAAAACTGAAATTGTAACTGATGCATTCCATGAACGCCCTGCTGCAAATCAGCTTCATGTAAGCTCAACACGCTGCGGTAATGTTCCTGGAACTCATAAAGTTTTCTTTGACGGAACTGCCGATACAATCGAACTTACCCATACAGCAAGAAGCCGCGAAGGCTTTGCCGTTGGCGCAGTAGAATCTCTTATTAAACTTGATGCCGCCCTCAAGAGCGGAAAAGTAAAGCGCGGCGGCCTTTACGGCTGGGATGATATTTATTAGAAGGATATCGGGGCAAGCCCGATAATGCGGAAGCCCTGTGTTGTCATAAACTGCGGTGTTATTCCCGCGCTTGGCGCAAGAATCTATTTAATCATAAGAATATTTGAGCACGCTATGAGTGTTTGAGATGCTACGAGAAGTAGGAATCTTAAGACACCGGCGTGTTTCATTTTTAACTTTGTATGATTTATAAAATGGAATGCAACAAGACCGGCGAGTAAGGTTGTTCCTGAAAACAGCATTACCGAGCTTCCTGTTCTTTCCCAGCATAGAAAAATCAGTGAGCAGAAGTGAAGGTAGGCTGCTGTTAAAAAACTGAGAATGAAAAGTGCGTAGTGTTTTGCATTATGTTTTCCGGCAAATATGCACGAGATTATAATCACTGCGGTATAAATAAAGATTGCAAGAATGCACATCCAGACAGGAACTGAGTGAATTCTAAAAACTGCCCTGTAAAGAATATTCCAGCACATTATGTTCGCAATGCTCGCAATCCGCCCAAGAATTCGCAGCGGCGTAATTTTCTCAAATGCCAGAAACGCCGAAGATATCGTAACCAGAGAAAATGCAAAGATTGAAATAATAATCAGGTGATAAGAATCCGGCAGATATTTTGTGAGCCATAGAATTATAAATGAGCCGATAAGCGGCAGCGTGAGACAGTCGCATGTTTTCTGCAGCACAAGAAAATGTTTTATATTTGCAAAAATGAGCAGACCTATAGTTATAATAATTGTGCTCAGTAAAATCCAGTATATTAAAGACATCTTAAAACCTCGTAGTAATTGCCGAACTCGGCATTTTAAGTCATTGCCGGGCAGCTCGCAGATAGCGCCTCTGCCGTCATTGCAGAACCAGCACTCAGACCACGTCTCTCCCGTCATTGCAGAACCAGCAACCGACAAAGCTCCACTCCCGTCATTGCGAGGAGCGAAGCGACGTGGCAATCTATAATATGGATTGCTTCGCCTGTGGCTCGCAATGACGAGCCCTTGTTGCAATGGCAGGTCTTTTTGCTCGCAATGACGAGGCACTATTGCAATGCCCCAGCGTCTGTTATTGCCGAACGCGACAATTCCAGTGTCATTGTTGGGCTTGACTCGGCGATTCTTGTGTCATTGCCGGGCAACATTCAGAACTCCTCTCGTCATTCTCGGGCTTGATCCGGCAATCTTTCTAAATTGTATCTCATATCTATTGTATTGATTTACACTTATTTTTTCAAATTATTTTTTCAGTGCCTTTTTTTCAAGGAAACTGATTTCATTTTCTGCCCAGCTGAATTGATTCATGAACTCGCCGGCAAATCTGTTTATGGCTTTTTTGTCTCCATCCAGAAAGTCATAATAGTCGCACTTTATAACCTCCGGATTAATACGAAAATTATTGTATTCTGTAATAAAGAAAGTCTGTATTCCAAGTTCGCTGAAAGTTTTTTTTATGTCGATTATGAGATTTCGAAGGTTGTTGCCATAACGGGAAGAGTCAGCATGGTCACCCCATAATACAGTAATCAGTTCTTTTGTGTTTACAGAGCTGCCGTTTTTATAAATAAGATAACCTAAAAGTTCAAGAGATTTTGTTCTGGAAAATTTTACGACATGACTATCAAAGAAAAGTGTAAAATTTCCGAAGGTTCTGGCTTCAAGAATACTTTTCTGCTTTCTAAGCATAATTAAATATTTTTTTTCAGCGTGCTTTTTGTAAAGGGAAAAATAGAAAATTAAAAAGGAAAGTGTAATTGTATCTAAAAGCCCTGTAAGACCAAAGTTCTGCAAAATTCCGGGAGTCATAGCCGCCATAGTTATCAGTATTCCGATTAAAAATGGAATTGGCGAAAAGCTAAAAGCGGAGAGTGAAATTATCCCGGTCATACAGAAGGAAAGAACTCCATTAAACGGTTGACCGAGAAGGTAAAAGTTAAAAATGGAAGTTCCCATAACAACATAGTAAAGAAAATAAAACGGTAATGTCTTTTTTTGATAAGCCTTTTCACGGCTGGTATTTTAAAATTTAGTTGAAAGAATAAAAGCTATAGGGCTCGTAACCGTAAAAATTCCAAAGTAAACAAGTGAAAATAAATGCGGTTTTAGATTATTAATTTTTGAAAAGAAGGTAATACAGAAATCAATAAGCCCAAAAGCAAAAAGCAGCAGGCTCGCTACCAGAGTGTGAAATCTGTTTGTTTCAGCAAAATCCGCAAGATCAATTTCTGGAATTGAATAACGGTCATGATATTTGTTAATTATTACTTTTATAATCATAGCAGTTTGTGAACCGTAAGACTCCCGTGTTAAAGTAAGCCTCTCTCGTCCTTGCGAGGAACTGTCAGACCCCGCCTGTCCGTCATTGCCGGGGAACTCGCGGTTTTCCGTCATTGCGAGGCCAGAACTCGGCCAGCACTCGGCTCGCGACTTTCCGTCATTGCGAGGAGCGAAGCGACGTGGCAATCTATAACATGGATTGCTTCGCCTGCGGCTCGCAATGACGAGCTCCTGTTGCAAAGACAGGGCTTTCGTGTGCAATGACGAGCTCCTGTTGCAAAGCCAGGTCTTTCGCTCGCAATGACGAGCTCCTGTTGCAATGCCCCGACAATTATTTCATAATTATATCATAGAACCATAGGCTTTTCATTATTTTTTTGTGTATTTTTTCCTTTTTATACTATATAATATTTAGAAAATGCTATTACTTTTAAGGGAGACTTTTATGTTCACTAAAAGCAAGAATAAAAAGCATTTAAAAAAAGTCTTTATAAATATTGGCTTTGCTGTGTTCCTCTTATTTGCAGCAACCACTGTTTTTTCATGTGATTCGATTTTTGATAATGATATTCAGCCCGAAAGTGAGAGCTCGGAAGAACAAATGGAAACTGCGGACAGTTTGTCCGGCTCAGATTCTTCTTCTGCTGGAAGTTCAGGCGGCTCAGTACAGAATTCTCCGGGTGCAGAATCAGGCGGAACTCAGGCAGCAGACCAAAATTCCTTTACCCGCATAATTCCACCTGTTCAGTTTGAAGGTTATATTTTCACAGCAGGAACAAATCCAGACGAAATTGATTCAATTATTGCCCGTGCAGAAGCTGAACTTCTTGCGCGCGAAGAAGAGCAGGGGCTCATAAGCCCTTCTGAAGCAGATGCTTTCCGCTCGGCACTTCCTCTCTTGCCGACTGATATTGGTGAGGAAGAATCTAATCGGTATGTTTATTATGTAAAGGCGTATGGCCACACTACAGGAAATCCTGCCGAACTCTGTGAAGTAACAGAAGATGAAGTTTCTTATATGCCGCCGGAATCAGGTTCAACTTTTATCAAGAAATTCCGCATGAGCCTCGAAGTTGGAAAAGACTGGACTATTGAAGCAGGTCTAAAGAAAAAGCCGGTGGGCACTCCGGGCCAGGCAGGCTATCAGGCAGAAATAATTCTTCTCAAAGATACTTTCCCAATCGTTACTACAGAGACTAACGCGCTTTTAAATCATGCCTTTGTCCTTAAGCCTTTGACTGGTGGTCAGGGAAAAATAGACCTCAAGATAATTTTGGATTCGCAGGCTGGTTCAAAGGTTGGAAGTATAGTCTTAAAGGATGATGTAACGGCTGCTGTACTGACAAATATGACAGCACAAAGAAACAGTGCAACTGAATACACAATCCTCTCTACTGCTTCAGACGGCTTTATTAGCAGCGGTCAATATCCTGTAAGAATTGTGTTTATGAGCGGTGAAAATGGTACAGGCTACCAGCAGTATTGCTCAATCCAAACCATCAACATTTTTAATAATCTTACAACAAATAAGTGGGATGGCGTTCCTCTTGCAACCTCCGGTGGTTCGGGAGGCTCTCCTCAGTTAAACAAATTTCTTGTAACGGATCAGGCAATTACAGATGCTGCCAATAACATGTTCTATGTAGGAAACGCAATGACTGCGGCATCTGATTCTAATACCGGTTCCCCAATGTCTCCATTTGCAAGCTTGCAGAAGGCTGTGAACACAATTGCTGCAAACGGTTCTGCTTCAAAAAGTTATACGATTTTTATAACTCAGACTATTGAGACTAATTCGGGAACAGTTTTTCCTTCCACTCTGAACGGTAAGGCAGCTTCAATCCGCATCGAAGGAAAAACAATTACCGGTAATACATCTCCGGCCCTTAAGCTTTCGGCTTCGGGCAGTGGTTCAGTAATCCGCTCTGAAAGTTCTGTTCCAGTAAGCTTTGAAAAACTCGAGATTTCTGGTGGAAAAGGAACTGATGTCGAGGGCGTTCTTAAGGGCGGCGGCATTTATATTGCAGGCGGCTCGGTTACCGTAGGTTCTGGAGTTGATATAAAGAATAATTCAGTTGGTACAACCGGAGCCGGCAGTGGTGTTTATGTCGCTCATGTAGGTTCAGGTTCTACGGCTTCTTCGGTTTTTAAGATGAAGGGGGCGGCAAAGGTTTCGGCTGGTAATGATGTTTGCCTGGCAGAAGGAGAATCTATTACAGTGCAGGGACTTACAGGAACCGGTGCTGTTGCAGTAATTACACCGGAAGTATGGAAGCGTAATTCAGTAGTTCTTACAGGTACAGGAATTACCACTGCGGTTACAGACAGATTCCCTTTAAACCTTCCAAGCCCGGATCCGGATGAATGGAGCAAAGTCGTTTCGGCAGACGGAACAAGTGTAAAAATTGATGCGCCAATTTATGTTGGAGAAGGCGGCAGTAATGATGACCCTGGAACAAGAACCAAGCCCTTTGCAAGTTTAAACCGTGCAATGGAAGAATTGACTGAAATAAAGGATTATACGATTTATGTAAAGGGAACCATTACTGGAAAACAAACTTTAAGTAAGCAGGGAGAAAGTTGGGGTAGTAATGCTGGTAAACCGACAGGAGTTACTATAACTGTAAATAAATCAACTTCTATACCTGGTACTGGTGGAGTTCCTGATGCAGACGCCGTATTGGATGCAGGCCTTATGGGAACTAATAGCTACAATCCTGCCCTTCTTATACAGACAAAAATCCCGGTTACAATTGAGCATCTTACAATTACCGGCGGTAACAATAGTTATGCTGATGGTGGTGGAATTCAAATAAGTAATATGAATGATTATGCTCTTGAAACTGTGTTAAAGCTTGGAAACGGTGTTGTTATTACAGGTAATTATGCCGGCGAGTCTGGCGGGGGACTCAGCATTCCAAAAAATGCGGTAGTCTTTATGTATGGCTCGGCTTTAATCGGTGATGCTACAGAGACTCTGGCAACAGGTAATAATAGAAATAACATTACAGCTTCTGCAAACACTGCAGGCGGTTCAAGTGATATTAAAGGTGGTGGTGGAATATACTGCCGGGGAAAACTGTATCTTGGTTATACAGGTTTTGATACAGAAGGTAATCCTGTTCTGGCAACAGGAGATAACGCATTTACCGGTGGAGTTTGCAGAAATTATACACAGGGCGCCGGTGGTGGAATTTTAGCAAGAGATGGCTTTGTTATGATTGCAGGAGGAAAATACTCCTATAATTACTCAGAGTATAAAGCGGGTGGCGCAGTGTCTCTTCGTACTGTAGACAGAACAAGTGCAAGTCTTACAATTTCTGGCGGTACTTTCGAAGGCAACAAAGCAAAACAAGGCGGTGCCATTTCTGTTGGCACTTATACCACTAGATCAGGTGCTGTCTGTACTATGACAGGTGGTACTATTGGCGGTAACAGCCATCCAAATACGGCAACAGAAGCCGGCGGCGCGGTTTATATAGAGCCTGATACAACCTTTAGTCTGGGTGGCAGTGCGTATATTCCTTACGGCGGCAGTATAAAGTCAAATGATGTTTATCTTGCAAAAACAGTAAGCGGAGACACTGTAAAATATGCAACGCTCAATGTTACAAACTCAAATACAGACCTTACTGGCAGTACAACTTTAGTTGCGGCCATTACGCCTCAGGAATACAAGCGCGGAATACCGGTTCTTTCTGGTACAGATGCAATTCTTGGAACCTTTACGGCGGCAGGCAGTAAACTTCAGCTGAGCGAGAATGACAGTGACTGGACTCGTAATGTTACCCCGGCCACAGATACGGAGTCCGGCAAGCTTACAATCACTTCGCCGGTTTATGTAGTTGATTCAGCGGAAGTCAATTCAACAAGACCAGCTGGTTTTAGCAAAGGGCTTACTGCTACTGCCGGCGGTCTTGGAACAATGAATAAACCCTTCAGCAATATTTCTGATGCGACCAGTGTTTTTGAAAACGTTAATTCACCGGCAGAAATTATAATTGTGGGAACAGTAAACGGAGCTCAGTCTGTAGGAACCATGTCTGCAAGTGAGCTTACTATAAAAGGCTACATGGCTTCTGGTGAAACTTCAAGCTCTGCAAAGCTTTATGGCAATTTTTCTTCTGCCTCAGATTCGGGAACTGTTCTTACTCTGAATGCAAACAAAACGGGAACTACCAGCGCAATTCCTGTAATCATAAAAGATCTTACAATTTCCGGCGGAAATACAACCGGTGACGGTGGAGGAATAAAAAATTCTAGCGGTACTCTAACTCTTGCCGAAGGTGTAAGAATTACTGGAAACAGAGCCACTGGCAAAGGTGGCGGAATATATAATGATTCTGGAATGATTCTGATGTATGGTGATGCCTGGGTTGGTGACAGTACGGCAACTCTTGCTAGCGGTGATGATATTTCAAGTAATCAGTGTGCGAATACGGCACAGCATGGTGGTGGAATCTATAATAATAATGGAAAACTTGCTTTTGGATATTCAGCGTATACGAGCGAAACAAATAATACTCCTCAGGAACTGACTGGTGGAGTCGGTAGAAATTATGTCTCTGGTGCCGGTGGCGGCATATATTCATATTCTGATACTAGTATAACCAGTATAAAAACTGGAAAATTCTGTTATAACAAATCATTAGTTAACGGTGGTGGTCTTTATATTTGCAAGTTATATTTATCAGGTGGAACTATATACAACAACGAAGCATTAAAGGCTGATTCCTCGGCTGGTAAAGGCGGAGGTGTCTACATTAATACTGGATTTATAGAAATGTCTGGTGGAATTATAAAGAGTAATTCCGCATATTATGGGGGTGGCGTATATATTAGTCCAAGTCAAAGGCTGACTATGTCTGGTGGTGTAATCGGAGGAGACGGCGTTCCGAATACAGCTGTTGCAAATGGTGGAGGTGTCTTTGTTGAGGCTCATGCGACCTTTAATGTAAGTGCCGCAGCATTGGTCTGGCAGGGAAGTGAAAAATCAAACGATGTTTGCTGTTATACTGATAACTTTGTAACTCTTGCAGACAGCTTGAATGGCAGCGGAAACACCAGTTCAAACAAAATGGTTCTTACCCCTTTCAGCTGGGGGCGCGGAAAAAAGATTCTTGGTGGCGGTGCAAAGCTCACTTCTACAGAGCTTGGAAAATTTAAGATTAGTGATGATGAATGGTCTATATTATCAGATGGCACTGGTGCTGCCACCGTTGGTCGTATAAATGCAGATATATGGGTTGCAGGAAAAGGTGCAGATGGTAGTGTAACGCTTTCTACTGGAGTAGGAGATAGTGCAACCGGTGGTCTGGCTCCTAGCAATGATAATCGCGGAACCAAAAAGCAGCCTTATGCTACAATAAAAAAAGCTGTACAACAGATTGGTTATATTAATAAAAAAGCAGATTATACAATTAATATAGATGGAACTCTTACCGGTACTCAACAAATTTATTCAGATGATTTAAGTACAGACCAGGCCAATAAACTCATTCTGCTTGGAACTACCGCAGACGGAACTGGTGTAACAAATCCGACGACTCTAAATGGAGGCTTTACTTCAAGTGATAAGGGGACAACGCTTTCAATAACAACTCCTGTTCCAATTGAAATAAAGAATCTTAAAATTACCGGAGGCTATGCTAGCTCCAAAGGTGGCGGAATTCTTGTTAATGGTTATAAAGTTCATTTAACTCTGGATGAAGGTGCCTTAATAACGGGAAATTCTACCAGTTCTAACGGAGGAGGAATTTATTTTGTAGGTGCAAATAGTGTAGAAAACAGAGCAACTCTTATAATGAAGTCTAATGCACAGATAAGCGGAAACTATGCAAATAGTAAAGGTGGTGGTGTATATTTAGAGTATGCAGATTTGTGTATGTCGGGTAATGCGCTTATAGGCCAGCTTACAAGTACAAATGATTATGCAACAAGTTCTACAGGTAATCATTCAAATAAAGCAGAGTCTGATGGAGGTGGTGTCTATTGTCGGTATAATGCAAAAATTCGCCTTGGTTATGCAAGTCCAGATTCTAATGACAAAAGTTTATTAAATGATGGTTATGGAATCATATATAATTATTCTGCCGATAATGGTGGTGGAATATGTGTTTTTTCTGGAGATACCATAGAGATAGATTCTGGAAGTATCTCAAAAAATGGGTGTTATAGAGATGGAGGAGCTGTGTTCGTGAGGGTGGGCTCAGCTATGACCATGACAGGTGGATCAATTTCGTATAATTATGCTGGCAATAATGGAGGTGGTGTTTGTGTTGAAAGTGGTTCTTTAGATAGCAACTATGGTACTTTTTCACTCGAGGGCGGCACTTTTACGGAGAATACTGTAAATAACTCTTCTTCTTATAATGGAGGAGCAATATGTGTAAAAGCTCCTTATGGAATATTCAATATAAAAGGCTCTCCGTCTTTACCAAGTTCCGGTCTTAAAAATAATGATGTTTATTTGCATTCCACCGTAAAATCTGGTGTAACCTATTATGCAAAAGTAAATATAGCAGCTGCTCTTGGTAATTCTGCTTCTCTTACTATTACTCCACCTTCATATGATGGAAGTATAGTATACCTTTCAGAAAGCTCAACAGGCCTCATGGCAGCAAATTTTGCAAAAATTTCTGTAACACCAGACGCCAGCACCTCTCCGGCTACTCCATATTACATGGGACCTGCCGGAAAGCTTATTACGGCACCAGCCATATCAGCATTTGCTGAAGCACCAACGTCAGGTACCGCTGGAGTATGTTCTGTAGACGACTTTAATACCATTGCAAGATGGGTAAGAACAGATGGTAAGGATTTGTCTGGAGTAACTATAGAGCTCTGTGATGATTTTACACTAGGTTATACGAATTCATCGATAGGTTATTCTTCTTCAAAGCCATTTAAAGGTACGATAGACGGAAAAGGTCATACAATAACTTATGATGGTGCAGTAAATTCATTTGTCGGTTATGCAGGTACAGGTGCTGTTATAAAAAATCTTACTTTTGAATCTGCAAATACAATTTCATTCCCTGCGGTTGCTGATACAATTGAAGGTACAACAATACAAAACTGTGTAAACTATTGTAATGTGAGTTATACAAGAAATGCAGGAGGTATTGTAGGAACCGCAAGTTCGACAGGCGCAACAAATGGTTCTGGTGCAACTTCAAGAGACTGTGTTATTTCTGATTGTGTGAATTATGGTAGTGTTACAGCTACCGGTTCGGGTGATGTGGGCGGTATTGTTTCTAATGGGCATAGTTGCAGAATTATAAACTGTGAACAGTATGGAAATGTCTCAAATCTTAGTACCCAGTCAGGCGCCTTGGCAGGCGGTATTGTTGGTAGACCAAGTTATAATGTGACGGGTGAAAGTGTTGCATGTATTATAGAGAATTGCTGTGTAACAGGAAATGTTACAGCAGGACTCATAGCAGGAGGAATCATTGGTGGTGCTACAAATGGTACTTCGAGAGTATTAAACTGTTGTTTTGCAGGAACCGTAAGTGGAGGATCGAAATCAGTAGCTATAGGTGCCGGAGCTTACAGTAATGATTTTTATGTTAGTGATGTAGATTTAGTGATAAGTTCAAATTCATCAGCAACAACAGCTACTGGTGTTACAAGAGTACCTGCAATAACCCCAACCTCAACAGTAATAGGCAGTCTGAATTCTCCTGTTACCAATATTTCATCAGAAATGCTGGGAACTTCAAACTATTCTAGTTATCGTACCTGGACCTTAGACGAAAACAATAAACCAAAACTCGTCCGAGATTAAAAACATACCATTCCCAGATTAGATTGTCGGGTCAAGCCCGACAATGATACATGTGCTTTGTCATTCCCGTACCAGCCGACCATGTCATTCCCCGGCTTGCCCGGGGAATCTGTTTCTTTTTTTACTCAATTCTGCTGTGTAACCGGCTCTTTTACAATCTCTTGAACTTGTTCTTCGGTCATTTCAAGAGATTTTGCTATAAGTTCTATTGAAGCACCATTTGCATAAAAGTTTTTTGCAGCTTTTACGGCTTTCTTCTGTTCACCTGTAACAATACCTTCTGCAACGCCCTGTTCGTGTCCGTTTCTGAAAGCAGCTCTTTCTAATCTTTCAACTGTCATATACTGTAACCTCCACTGAGTGTTGCGTTTGGCATCGGCTACATATTTACTTAAGTCTGCTGTGTAACCGGTTTGCGCTTTGTTTGAAATAAGGAATTCAAAAAAGCTTTTTACTTCCTTATCTTTTATCATTTTAGCACAAGTCGGTGCAATAAAAAAGTGTTTATATGACCTGTCATTTAATTTAGTTTTTCTGTCTTCGAGACAAAGATTTTCAAAGGTATATACCGGAAGGCCAGCATCAAAAATCTTTTCCATGCAGATAAAGATTACATGAGAATCCGGCAGTTCCTCATAATCCTGGCCGTCCGCAAGTATGTCCAGGTCCATGGCCGAACTGTAAAAGCGGGCTCTTTCAGGTAATTCCTTTGTATCTGAAACCTGAATTTCGATATCGTAAACACGTTCGGTTTCTTTTACATAAACGTCAAGACGGATACTTTTTGCATCGATATCTATGTCTATAACTTCTTCATTTGCAATGGTCATCTTTTCAATCTTGATGTTGAGCAGCATTTCCAGAAGGTGCTGGCAGGCATCTGGATGATGCCGCATTACTTTATAGAATATGAAGTTGTTTGCTAAAGTGGCGCGCTCCCATTTCTGCTCCGGGGTAAGTTCCTGCTCTGCGGTAAGTTCTGTATTCTTTTTCATTCTTTTTTCCTCCTGTTATAATGTTAGAAATAAAGAATCCTACAGTATAATAATTGCCAAAATATTCGAATTCATGAAAAGATTTGCGAAAAAAATTAAAAAAAATCACACGGATGGAGGCATGATAATGAAATGTCATGCCTCCAAACGAGTATGTCAAGGCCTTGAGCGAAGCGTGCCTTGATATACTCGTATTGCACACGGATTTTTGTAATGAGAATTCGGGGAATAAAAAAATACGGGGAGGCGCGCACCGAGCCTGGAGTACCTGCGAAGCAGCCCACCGCAGACCACACCGCGAAGCGGCGGGGTCGAGGAGGGTGAGCGCCTAGCGAGCGCTCGATAAATCTCGCACCCCCATTTTTTTGATGTTCCTAAACGACAGTCGCGAAGGACTGTCGTTTTTAACGGAACTTCAATTAAGGGTGTAAGGCGTGTGACTCGGTTATTTTGGGCTAAAATATTTATGAATAAACGATAAGTGATTATGCTTTAACAGTAACCGGTTCGTTCACAATTTCGCGAACTTGTTCTTCGGTCATGTGCAGCGATTTTGCTATAATTTCTATAGAAACTCCGTTTGCGTAGAAACTGCGTGCAGCTTCTTCAGCTTTATTTTCTGCGGCTTCCTGAGCTTTTACCTTCATGTCGAGGTCATAATCATATTCCCCAAAAAACATGTTCCGTACCTCCGTGCCCTTGCGGGTAAGATAATCTACGAGTATTCCTTTGGAAATTGCTTCTTTTATTGCCTTGTCATAACAGCCTTCCACTTCTTCTTTTGTTGACTTACTTTTTAATTCAGCCTGATACCGGAAGACAATATCCATAAACTCGCAGTACTCTTTTAGGATACCACAATTCTGTACAACCGGCAAGTTTTCACCTTTTTCACCACGAATATTCATAAAATTTACTTTCAGCTCGCAAAGAGGTTCTTCCTGTTCAGCGATAAAAGCATCTGATAGCTTCATTGTGAATTCCTGCTTAAGTTTCTTTTCTCCATTGTAAAAAACGTAAAATTCAGGGCTGGGGATTTTATAAAGCTTCTCTCTGTAACGCGCCTTCGCTGGTACAATTCCATACAAAAGATGGACGTAATATTCCAGAAAGCGAAGTGGCATGTTCTGGTTTGGCGTACTTTGATGTTCAATCAGTACAATCAATCTGTCATTTAGGAGCATACTTATGTCATTGTCAAACGGCTTATAGATTGATTGTGGAATCTTTTTGTGTTCCAGTTGAATTTCGTTCAGCTTTAAGTTTGTGCTGTGAATTGCATTGTAGAGTGCGAGGAAGTTTTTCTCACCGTCAATTTCATCATCCCCGAATAAATCAACGAATACGCTGGATTTGATTTCCCGATTTTCTTTTGTCATATTAAACCTCGTAAAATTAATTAGAGAAGGTGCCGCCGCGCGGACATCACAAATCTCTATATATAATATGGGTTCAAATTTTCGAAAATAGGAAATAAACCACGAAAAAAATCAAAAAAAACGTGTGAAAAAAATTATAAAAAGGTAGGGGAGTTCACCTAGAGAGCAATTGAATTTCTATTCTTGTTTCACTATAATCATTCGTATTAAAATCGGGCGAATGTTTCGATTTTTTTTGAAATCTTGGGGCTGAAAATGCGCTGTCATGCCGACACTGAACCCTGAAATATGTTCAGGGGCAGGGTGATGGAGCTTTCGAACAGCCTTACTTTGAGGATACATATATGACAATTACTGGAATGCTTGGTCAGAGCGGACTTCTGACTCTGCTTGGTATGTGTGTTGTATTCAGTTTCATCATTATTCTGATTATCTGCATGACAATTATGAAAGCCGTAATTCATGCTCTTAAGCTTGATAAAGAAGAACCTGCTAAGACACCTGTGGCTTCTGCTCCTGCTGCTTCGGCTGCCGGAAATGATGGGGCAATTATTGCTGCAATTGCCGCAGCGGTTCATGATAAAGCGTTAAAATCGTAAAAATCTACTATATATAAGGAATAAATTATGGCTAAAGTTGGAATTACTGAACTTGCAATTCGTGATGCTCACCAGAGTCTTCACGCAACTCGTATGACTACAGCAGATATGCTGCCAATCTGTGACAAACTTGATAAAGTTGGTTACAAATATATCGAAGGATGGGGTGGAGCAACTTATGACTCTTGTATCCGCTTCCTGAACGAAGATCCATGGGACCGCCTCCGTAAGCTCCATGCAGCTCTTCCAAATAACAAAATCATGATGCTCCTTCGTGCTCAGAACCTTCTTGGTTACAAGCACTATGCTGATGATGTAGTAGAAAAGTTCGTTGCAACTGCTGCAAAGAACGGTATCGGCTGTTTCCGTATTTTTGATGCTTGTAACGATCCTCGTAACATGGAATGTGCTACAAAGGCAGCTAAAAAATCTGGAGTTGATGTTCAGATGGCTATTTCTTATGCCGTAACTCCATTCCACACAAACGAAAAATATGCAGAGCTTGCCAAGACTTATGCAGACTTTGGTGCAGATTCTATCTGTATTAAGGATATGTCTGGTCTTCTTAAGCCATATGATGCTTATGACCTCGTACAGAAAATCAAGGCAAAGGTTGACCTTCCTGTAGAAATCCACTCACACGCTACAACAGGTCTTTCTGTTGCAACACTTTTGAAGGCTGCTGAAGCTGGTGCAGACTGGCTTGATACAGCAATTTCTTCTATGTCTATGGGTACTTCTCACTCTCCAACAGAGACTGTAGTAGAAATGCTCAAGGGTACAGATATGGATACTGGGCTTGATACAAAGCTTCTTCTTGAGATTGCTGCTTACTTCCGCGAAGTTCGCAAGCACTACTCATCACTTGAATCTGCTTTCCTTGGTGCTGATACACGTATTCTTCTTTCTCAGGTTCCAGGCGGAATGCTTTCTAACCTCGAATCACAGCTCAAACAGCAGAATGCAGGCGACAAGATGGACGCTGTACTTGCTGAGCTTCCAAAGGTTCACAAGGCTGCAGGTTATGTTCCACTTGTAACTCCAACATCTCAGATTGTTGGTACACAGGCTGTCATGAACGTTCTTATGGGACCATATAAAGTAATGACTCAGGACTTCCGTAACTTGATTACAGGTAAGTTCGGTAAACTCCCAACTGATGCAGATCCAGAACTTGTTAAGAAGGCTCTTGAGCAGAATCATATGGATGCAGTTGTTACATGCCGTCCAGCAGATCTTATTGAACCTGAATGGGACAAGATGGTTGAAGAGTCTAAGAAGGCTGGTGGTGACGGTTCTGATGAAGACGTTCTCACATACGCTATGTTCCCTAATGTAGCTCCTAAGTTCTTTGCTGAACGCTCTAAGGGACCAGTTGATGCAGCCGCTACATTTGCTAAGAAAGAAGCTGCTCCAGCTGCCGCTAAAGAAAACAAGGGCGGTTCTTATACAATCAACGTTAATGGAACAAACTACAATGTTACAACAGGTCCTGCTGGCGACAGCATGAGTGTAAATGTAAACGGTACTGCTTATAATGTAACATTTGGTGCCGCAGGTGCAACTCCTGCTGCAAGTGCAGCTCCTGCCGCTGCTGTAGTAACTGGTGGGGTAGATGTTAAGGCTCCTGTTGCAGGAACTCTTCTTCGTCACGCAGTTGCTGCCGGAACAAAAGTAAATAAAGGCGATACAGTAATCATCATCGAATCTATGAAGATGGAACTTGAAGTAAAGGCTCCAGAAGCTGGAACAATCAACTTTACAGTACAGCCTGGTACACAGATTCAGGCTGGCCAGACATTGGCTACTCTTGGTGGAGTTGTACAGGCTGCTCCTGTTGCTCCAGCTCAGCCAGCTCCTGCTGCAGCACCTGCAGCTGCTCCAGCTCCTGCCGCATCTGCTGGTGGAAAGCCTGTTGCAGCTCCTGTTGCCGGAACACTTCTCCGCTATGCAGTTAGCGAAGGTGCTTCAGTTTCTCCTGATACAACAGTAATCATCATTGAATCAATGAAGATGGAATTGGAAATTAAGGCTGGTGCCGCTGGTAAGATTCACTTTATCGCAGCAACTGGCAGCCAGATTGCACAGGGCGCTACACTCGCCGAGGTACAGTAATGGAAACAGAATTGAACAAAAAAAATGATAAATTCAAGTACCTTAAGATTACTACTGTAATCTGTCTGATTGCTGTGGCACTTTCTTTTGCTGGCTGCGGGGCTTCTGATTCTGGAAGTACCAGCGCATCCGGCAGCAGCTATGCTTCATCAACAGTCATCAAAGGTTCAGAAAATATTAAGCCTATTTCGGTTTCATCATTCTTTAAGAATGTTGGAAAAAATACCGGAATCTATAAAATGATTCATAATCCTACTTCGGAAGAAATTGCGGAGGAGAAGGCTTCTAAGGAAGCAATGGAAATTGCAAAGGAAGAACAGGCCGCTCAGGCAGCCGCAGACCTTGCCGCTCACCCTGTAAAGGGCTGGCAGCGTATTATCATGCTTGCCATCGGCTTCCTCATTGTTTATCTTGCAGTTGTAAAGGGCTTTGAGCCATTACTTCTTATTCCAATCGGATTCGGAACTATTCTTGTAAATATTCCTGGTGCCGGCATGGGAGACGCTCCTGACGGAATGCTCCATATCATTTACAGTGCAGGAGTTGGAAACGAGTTCTTCCCTATGCTGATTTTTATGGGTATTGGTGCCATGACAGACTTTGGTCCTCTTATCGCTAACCCTAAGACAGCCTTGCTCGGTGGTGCCGCACAGCTTGGTGTATTTGCTACACTCTTTGGTGTTGCTGCAATGAACTTTATTCCTGGAATCGACTATAACATGAAGCAGGCTTGTGCCATCGCTATTATCGGTGGTGCTGATGGTCCTACTTCTATTTATGTATCTGGAAAGCTTGCTCCAGAGATGATGGCCGTAATTGCTGTTGCCGCTTATTCTTATATGGCACTGGTTCCAATGATTCAGCCACCTATCATGAAGCTTCTTACTTCTAAGAAAGAACGCCAGATTAAGATGAGTCAGCTCCGTCCTGTTTCTAAGACAGAAAAGACTCTCTTTCCATTGTTACTGCTTGTTGTAACAATTCTTCTTTTGCCACCTGCAGCTCCACTTATCGGTATGCTTGCATTTGGTAACTTTATTAAGGAAGTTGGAATTGTACAGCGCCTTTCTAAGACTGTAGAAAATGAAATGATGAACATTGTTTCTATTCTTCTTTCTCTTGGTGTAGGTTCACAGATGACTCCGGAAAAGATTATGCATGCCAACTCTCTTGGTATCATAGTTCTTGGTCTTCTTGCTTTTGCAGTTGCAACAGCAGGCGGTCTTATCATGGCTAAGATTATGAACCTCTTCCTTAAAGAGAAGATTAATCCGCTCATCGGTTCGGCTGGTGTATCAGCAGTTCCAATGGCAGCCCGCGTTGCAAACAAGGTTGGTATGGCCGAAGATCCTACAAACTTCCTTCTGATGCACGCTATGGGACCAAACGTAGCTGGTGTAATCGGTACTGCTATTGCAGCCGGTGTATTCATCTCTACATATGGTATGTAAGTAACGAAAAATTATATCCTAGTTTTGTGGATACAAAACTAGGGCTTGCGGTTCGAACTTTATTCAATTGCCATTGATTTACAACCGCAAACAAATATCTAAAGATTTTCAGGCAGACTTCGTTTGAGGTCTGCCTTTTTTTTGTCCTCTGTCATTGCGAGGAGTGAGCGCAGCGAACGACGTGGCAATCCAGTCACTATAGATTGCTTCGCTTCGCTCGCAATGACGGGGAGGACGTTTGCGATAATAGTGGGAAGTGCACGCAATGACGATTTTTTTTTAAATTTTTTTCTTGACTTTTTATCTTATAATATTATATATTATATAATATAGATATCTAAATAATATTATATCTAAGGAGGCCCCGATGGTTTTTACAGCGGGCTCTGCCTTGCTTGATGCTGTGGTTCTTTCGGTTGTCAGTCTTGAAGGAACTTACGGTTACAAGATTACGCAGGATGTCCGTAAAATTATGGATGTTTCCGAAAGTACCCTTTATCCGGTGCTGAGGCGACTCCAGAAGGACGGTTACCTTGAAACTTACGATATGGAGTTTCAGGGAAGAAACAGAAGGTACTATAAGATAACTTCAAATGGTATGATTCTGCTGGATAAGTATCGCAGTGAGTGGGTACTTTTTAGAAATGGTGTAGACGAAATCTTAATGGGTAAGAAATCGGAGGATAACTAAATATGACTAGAGAAGAATATTTAAATGAACTGAAATCAAGCATTATGTCGCTCAGTTCTGATGAGCAGGCAGAGGCAATTCAGTATTATTCTGATTATTTTGAAGAAGCAAATGATGATGAAAAAGTTATGCGTGAGCTGGGAAGTCCTGAAGAACTTGCAAAAACTATCATCGAAAAGTTTGCAAATGCACTGGTAGATACAAAGAAAGCTGGAGATGATTCTTCAGACGATAAAAAACAGGGTGATTCATCTGATTATTGTGAACGCAGTATTGATGCTCTTTACTTTGAGTTTGCAAAGTCTGAAGTTTCTAATCTTTCCATGGATTTTGGCGCGGCAGAAGTTGCGTTGATTGAAGGTGATAAATACAGCATTGAGACCCGTGGACTTTCTAAAGAAGCTATGAACTGCTATTTAAGCAAAGAGGGAACTCTGGTTATAAGTAATTCTCACCGCTTCAACTTGAATTTCTGGAGTCATAACCGACGCAGCAGAATTGTTCCACGTATTCTTATTACAATACCAGAGAATGCTTTTCTTGAAAAATGCCGGATTACAATTGGAGCCGGAAAACTTACTTCGCGTACTCTGTCTATAAAATGTAATTCAGGCAGTATAGATGTTGGGGCTGGAAATATGGTATTGGACGGTATTTTCGGCGGCAGAATCAACATGCGCTGTGGAATGGGTAACCTTGAGTTTAAGGGTAGTCTTACAGGTCTTGTAAATCTTGACTGTGGAATGGGTAATGTGAATCTTGAGCTTAAAGGTAATCCAAAGTCTTATTCTTATGACGCAAAGGTTGGACTTGGTGATTTCCGCTTTAATGGTGAAAAAAAGAGCGGGGTATGCCAGATTTATAACAATCAGAAGCTGGAAAACCATTTCTCAGTAAACGTTGGAATGGGTTCTGTAAATATTAAGATTAATGAATAGGGCCAAAAAGGCCAGGGAGAATTATTATGGGCAAGAAAAAACTTTATAAGTCAAGAAAAAATAAGATGATTGGCGGTGTTTGCGGAGGTCTCGCAGACTATCTGAACATGGATCCTACAATTGTGCGCATTCTTGCGGCTATTTTGTGTGTCATTAAAGGTGCTGGAATTATCCTTTATATAGTGGCATTCATAGTTATGCCTTATGATGAAGAGGATTTTTCAGAAAATGATGCTGAGAATCTCAAAAGTGCAAATATAGACCCGGAAGAAGAGAAAAAAGCAAAAAAAAGCACCGGTTCTGACGGTTCAGATTCAAAGCTTCATTCTGATGAAGAATTTGATAACTTCTTTAAAAACACTGATAAATAGAATTTGTCACACGGATTGCACACGGATTTTACACGGATTTATTATATTTTTTTTAATAGAAATCAGTGAGTAAAAAAAATCTTAAGTGCGGAGTGGGAAAACACGTTAGGCTGCATCGAGGGGTCTTTGGCGTTTAGCCATGATAATAATCCGAGGATTTTCGTTTACGAAAACCGCAGGATTATTTCACAAAAACCAGCTCGCCCGCAGCCTAATGGGGTTGACCACGGAAGCACTTAAGATTTTTTTATTAACGGTGTTCTAAGCTGTGTGACCCATCCGTGTGACCCATCCGTGTGACCCATCCGTGTGACCCATCCGTG
>CAMVDX010000030.1 GCA_947166355.1 uncultured Treponema sp. | reverse complement strand
TTCACATAAACAGTTCAAACCAGCTGAATATTTGCTGAATTGATTTACAATCGAATCTCGAGAACCGAGATTCGCGGGTTGTGTTTTTATGGTAAAAACACTAAAAAATTATTTAGTCAGTTATTTCCTTCCCTGATCTGTCAAAGAGCAGCGCCGCTGTGTTGCGACGGTGAATAAGAATATATACCTCTCTCTAAAAAGTGTCAAGTCCTCACCATGATTTTTGTGTTTTTTTTCATTTTTTCTAACGAGAATCCTGAAACTTAAAAGGGTGTTACAAAAAAAATGGTGTACAGAAAATAAATGCGTGAGTGGAAAAGGACACAAGCCTGCATCGAGGGGGCTTTGGCGTTTAGCCATAAAAAAAATCCGAGGATTTTCGAATGCGCAGCAGGCGAAAACCGCAGGATTTTTTCACAAAACCCAACTCGCCCGCAGGCTTGTGTACTTTGCAACGGAAGCATTTATTTTGTGTAGAAACTTATTTTTTTATGAGAACTGGTATCCTATAAACAGGGCTTTTAGGTCAGCTTTACCGGTAATTCCAAGAACACTGTAAATATGTGCCAGGTCTTTTTCAATTGCACTTTCACTTACATTATGGGTAATTGCAGCGCCTTAATTGTCGTATTATTTACGACTGTTTCCTTTATGCAATTCTTCTCAGAGGCACACTGTGCTTGCCGACTTTTTTATTTTGTTCTGTAAAAATCTACCTTCTGTTCTGGAATATCAACCTTAGACATTTTTAGAACAGCAGCATCATTAAGATTTACGTCGCTGCAGTTGTGCAGAGTTGCCTGCATATCCAGAGCCGGAATCAAAAAGAGAGCATCATTTCCGCGGCGGTCGATGCAGAAGGCTTCGTATTCGTTATCGGGATTTTGAAGAAGATACACAAGCTTCCAGTGGGTATCGCTCTGACGGCTGGCTTTTTTTGCAGCAACAGAAGCGGCATCTCCGGCGGCAACCCGTTCAAGCATATCATCTTTCTGGATAAGACGGCGGCCATCAATAAAAGCACGAAGCTGCTCATGAGAAATCAAATCACCATAACGGCGCAGAGGCGAAGTAACCTGACTATAGAAAGAAACCCCAAGCCCTGCATGAGGAGCAGGCGTAATTCCAACAGAGCGCTTTCGCATACATTTGATTCTGGCAAACTGACCGGCCCAGCCCTCAGGAAGATTTGCAGGAAAATCCGGAGCTTCCTGACTTATATACATAAATGGAATCTGATTTTTAAACGCAAATCGTGCAGCACCCTCACCCGCCATAATCATAAGTTCAGCAATCATCTCGTTAGATTCAAGGCGGTCTTCCGGCTCTATACTAACTTTTTTTGTTTCTTTATCAACACAAATATTTACTTCCGGCATTTGAATTGTAACAGCACCATTTTTTTCACGGCGCTCACGGTTCTTTCGCGCAATTTCAAAAAGAGGCTTTAATTCAGCGTCATCCTTATGCTCCTCTGCATATTTATAAGTAAGGCGCTTTACCTTTACAGAAGTCTTAAAAACCTCACATTCCTCAATCTGACTTTCTTCATCAACCTTAATACGAAAAGAAAGAGCCCTGCTGTCTTCCTTAAGACCAAGGGCATAATCTTCAAGACAACTCTCACAAAGCATACGCGAAGTTCCCTCCGGAATATACAGGGTAGTTCCACGGTCTCGCGCCGCAATATCAATTTTAGAATCAGGTTCAACAGAAGAAGCAGGGTCTGCAATATGAACCCAAAGATACTCTCCGTCAAAAGCAACAGCATCATCAGGATCTGCAGAATGCTCACTGTCTATAGCATAAGCGACACCCGGAACAGCAAATCTTTCTTCAGAAGGCATTGCACCAAGCTGATCCTTTGCAGAATCAAAACTGAATCCAAAACGAGTAGGATACGGATTCTTAGTAAAATCCCAGATACCGGTGTCAATTAAAAGCCGATGAGCAGCCTCAATTGTTTGCGGAATTTTTGCCTCCGCAAGAACACGAGACTTATCAGTTTTACACAAAGCAAAGGCTTCTACCTCTCCCATAAACTTTGCATCTTCCGGCAATTCCAGTTTACGAGCCTTAACGCGGGCAATAAATGCCGCCCGTATTTCTGCCTCATGTTCTTTTTCATAATTCTTTTTATTAAGAGCTTCTATTTCAGAAGCAGAACGCAGCACAAAACAAACTGCACCATTCTTCAAACTTTCCTGCGACAGCTGAAAATGAACATCAGAATTAGCCGCAGAATACAAAGCCCACACCTCATCAGCCTTAAAACTACCAATAGAATATTCAGCAAGATCAGAAAGGGAAACCGCCTCACTGGCAGTTGTCTCATCAGACATCAAAAGTTCATAAGCCTCAAGCAGCTTAGAAGACAAAACTTCTGCACCGCCGCAATCACATGAAAGCACTGCCTCAAGCGAAGAGCACGGTCCTTCATGCAAAAGCACAACATCTTTTTCACGAACCTTCTGTTCACCGTATACAGCTTTTTTGCCACCCGCCGTTGCAGGCTGCGTACAAAACTTAATTATATATTTATCACCATCACGGTCAGTTACAACTGCCGGCTGACTTTTATACAAAACAACAGAAAGCTTATTCATAACAACATTATTATAAAAAAAAAGGTATTTTACAAGATATAAAAAAAAGATTGCTTCACTGCGACCACAATGACGTCATGCGCAAGTTTGCAAAAGGTAAACTCAGTAAACCCTATGACAGAACCCCGCCAGGGTCGACGTTGCAATCCATAAAAAAAAGACGCCGTCCGCAAGGAACGACGTCTTTTATATAAGTGGTTTCGATACGACACTTCATGTCTACTCAACCACCGTAAATATCATCTGTTTAGATTACCACTTCTTTTCGATAGTATCACAAATGTTCAACTCGCCTTCGTCGAGAGAGAAGAACTTTGCTTTTTCCATGTTAGGAACAACGTTTACTGAGTCACCAAGGCGGAATTCAGCATTAGCGTTTGTCTTAGCGATGATAGACTGTCCCTTGTTAGAAACGAGGTACAAGTGTGTTTCAGCACCAAGTGGTTCCTTGTTAGTAATCTTCATCTGCATATCATCTTTTGCAGCTGGCTTGTCAACGTATGTGAGGTCTTCAGGACGAATACCGAAAGAAACTTCCTTACCAACATAGTCTTTCAAGCTCTTAGCCTGCTCGTCTGTAGGGTTGATTTCGAAAGAACCTTCATCACAAACGATTTTTCCGTTCTTCTCAAGAACCTTTACAGTGAGGAAGTTCATTGGAGGTGTACCAATGAAGCCTGCAACGAACTTGTTGATTGGGTTGTTGTAGAGGTAAAGTGGAGCACCAATCTGCTGGATAACTCCGTCCTTCATTACAACGATCTTTGTACCAAGAGTCATAGCTTCGATCTGGTCGTGTGTTACGTAGATCATAGTAGCCTGAAGTCTGTTGTGAAGAGCAGCCAATTCAGAACGCATTGTTACACGAAGCTTAGCATCGAGGTTAGAAAGAGGTTCATCGAACAAGAATACCTTAGGGTTACGAACGATAGCACGACCTACAGCAACACGCTGTCTCTGTCCACCAGAGAGAGCCTTTGGCTTACGATCGAGATACTGAGTAAGGTCGAGCTGTTTAGCAGCATCGCGAACACGGCGGTCAATTTCAGCCTTGTCCATCTTACGAATCTTCAATCCGAATGCCATGTTATCATAAACAGTCATATGTGGATAAAGAGCGTAGTTCTGGAATACCATGGCGATATCACGATCCTTTGGAGGAACATCGTTCATTTCAACGCCATCAATGAAGAGCTTACCTTCAGTAATATCTTCCAAACCAGCGATCATACGGAGAGTTGTTGACTTACCGCATCCAGAAGGACCTACGAATACGCAGAATTCCTTGTCTTCAATAGTGATATTAGCATTGTTTACAGCACGAACACCGCCGTCGTAAACCTTACCAATACCTTTAAGTTCTACCTTTGCCATTTTATGTGGCCTCCTTAAGGGTTATATTATTATATCCATTGTAGCACATCTAAGGCAGAAGTCAACAGAGAATTTTCTTATAAGTGTGATTTTTTCGGTAGTATATAGGGAACAGGGGATAGTAAATAGGGAATAGTAGGAGGGGGAAGTCTCCCCCTGCGCCTCAACCGCCTTCGGCGTTTTCGGCTACCCCTTCTCCTAGGGGGACACCCCCTAAAACCCCCGGCAATTGCCCGCGAGTTTGCCTGCAAACTCGTTAGTGAGCAACAGCGAACATATAGCACCCCCGCTTTTTACGAGAACAGCTTCATTATAAGAGGAACCAATGTCACAAAGAGAATCTCAAACACAAGGGCCGGCAGAAAGTTTGCAGTTTTGATTTTTTTGAGCCCCAGAAGATTTATTGCAATCATTATGATGAGCGCACCACCGCAGGCAGAAAGTTCCTGAATTAAAAGTTCAGATACATAAGGCTGCAGGAACTCCGAAAGCAAAGTAAGCGCCCCCTGATAAATCAAAATCGCAATTACTGAAAAAACAGTTCCAATTCCCATAGCGGCCGTAAAGCTGATTGCCATAAAGCCGTCCAGAATTGATTTTGTAAAGATTGTTGTATAGTTATGATTTACGCCTGCTTCGAAGGAGCCGACAATTGACATAGCGCCAACGCAGAAAAGCACCGAGGAGTTCAAAAAGGCGTAGGCAAAGTTAGAAGAGCCGGAAGACTGGCCTTTTTTAGTAAGCTTTTCAAGCTTTCCACCAAGCTTAAGAATTGCCCCGTCTATATCAAGGGCATAGCCAACAATTGCACCTAAAATCAAAGAAAGTGCCAGATAAACAATGTTGTTGTACTTAAAGGCCATCTGAGTGCCCAGCACCAGGGTAATTACACCACAGGCTGTCTGAATCATATCAGAAAGCTCTTCTGTAAACTTCTTGGCAAACAAAAGACCGATTATTGAACCAAGAATTACCGCGCCGCAATTTACAAATACTGCTAACATTTTTACCTCAACTCCCCGAAATCAAAAATCCCGGGCAAAAAAAAAGAGATTGCTAACAAGCAATCTCTTATGCGGAGGAGCCGACTTGAACGGCCACGACTTGCGCCACAAGCACCTCAAGCTTGCGTGTCTACCAATTCCACCACCCCCGCGGAATGTGATGTTTAATATATCAAAATCATCATTTTGTGTCAACATCTAAAACGATGATTTTTCGATTTTTTTTATTTTTTTACAAAATTCAGTTAATGAGTGCATATCCCTCTTTACCATAAAATGTTTTATTTACCCAACGAGCATATGAATCCCAGGCTTTATCATCTGAATGAATCTTCACAATATGTAAATCTTTTACTGTGACAATAAGAGCTGTTCTGTACATGCCTGTATTCCACTGAAATGTGAATACATCTAATGCTTTTAACAAGTCCTGTGAATAATTTCCATCACAAAAGTCAATATCATAACTTTCCGAGAAATCTGCATCACGCAGTAACATCGAACATTCGTCTGACCCAGGTGATCTGTAAACCATTGCATAGTACTCTCCATCATGAGGCTCCTCCCCCCATATAGCAGAAGTTACATCAACATTGCAAGTAACAACTGTTGTTCCAGGATTACACAATACACCGTATCCATCACGCTTAGTTGGAGACGCTGCATACATTGCTGTAGTAATGAACGTAATAAACAAGATACAGATTTTTTTTTGCAAGTTTTTCATGATTATTAATACTCCTATTTTCCTTCAAGTATAGGTTCTTTGCCTTTTTTATTAATATATATTGAAGATGGATTATACTCTTTAATCTGAAGCTTACCCCACTCTTCATTTAAATAATCAGCTTGTCTTACTGTAGTTTTTCCGTATCGGAGAGTAGCCTTTGTAATTACGATTTTTATATTTCCGGCATCAATGATTTTCATGATTTCCGGAGAAATACCGCTGAATGTATAAATATCATGATAACCATAGCCATCATTCCAGCTGTCATCAAAACGTTCATAACCGTTACTTTTTGCAAGAACATTTCCATTTTCATCTACAAGGGCAAGCTGGAATTCAAAGAGAATTTTGCCATTATATCTATCATCCCAAATAATTCCCATACTAAAAGAGGCGGGTGTAATTCTATCAGACAAATCCCATTCGGTACTTGCATGCCAGTCATAAGGAGCCCGAAACAAAGCCACACCATCCCTAAAATAAATTCCATCTTTTGCTACCTCATTCTGATAAACAGAAACATGAGGCCAATAGTATGAAACACCATCCCAATCATCACGACGAACTTTATCCAAGCCCCCTATTAATTTTGAAACAACATAAGTAGCTTTTGGTGAATATCCATACCAGGTCTTCACAGAATAGCTTACGGTACGATTTGCACGATCAATGTTTCCTTTTTCAAGAGCATCGAACTGAACTCCAATAGGCGGATTTTCTGTCCAGTAACGTTCAAAATCCTTCAGTAAAACAACCCAGTCATCATATAAAGAAAATTCATCATATTCCCCAAAACCAGGATTACCGTCATTAATAGTTTTTCCAAGCTGAATAAAGTGCTGCATATCTTCGCTGTCTTTTTGAGAAAGATCTGCATTATAAGCATCATAATAATATGCCAGGGCAGATGCATAAAGCTTTTTAGACTCACTCTCTTTTGCCTTCTTTACAAGCGCCGTATATTCAGCGTTCTGGGCATACAATAAAGAGGCAGCAGTAAAAGTAAGAATCAAAGTAATAATTTTTTTCATAGTTTTCTCCATCAGATTTTTTAGAATTCACAGTGGGATTCCTTTAAGTTTTTATTCATATAAAACAAAAGCTGACCAATAATAAGGGTGACTGAAATCTTCATCCTTACGGAATTCTGCTTTTGTTTTTTGATAGGCAGTTATATAATCCATACCTTTTGTAACTTTTTTATACATACTGGACATAAATTTTGCAGTAGCAGTGTCATCCACACACCAGAGGCTTGCACCAACATGTTTTGCACCGGCAACCATAAAGGCACGTGAAAGGCCAACAATACCATCGCCAGCTTTTATCTCACCCAATCCTGTTTCGCAGGCAGAAAGACAAACGATATCAGCATTAAGATTTAAAACTGCCGCCTCACCTATTGTAAGATAACCGTCATCCTGAGATAGATCTGAAAGTTTCCCAGAAACTTCGGAAAAAAGTACGCTCGACATTTCTGCAAGAGATTTATCAAAATAACCGTGACAGGCAAAATGAAGGATTCCATATTTAGAAAGTTCACCAGTCGTAGAAAGTTCTTTTACATTGTATTCTGCGGCATTTTCTTGAGTAATCTCTGTAAAATCCTCCTGCTTAAAAAGAGAGCTGATTGAACTTAATTCTGTTAGAGTTCCTGGAAGATTCTGCCAGTTCAGTTTTTTCTGGGCAAAATAATTTGCGGGACCATTCTGCTGAATATCGCGTTTTACGTAAGTAAGCTGTTTTTCGTTCATTTCATCAAGTGTGAAATCAGTCTGAAGAGCACCTCGGTTTACTCCCCTAGTCCATTCTGTAAAAGATCTCCTCTGAGCATCCGGCGAAAGTGAGGTATCATACCAGGCACCACCAAAGGCAAGCATTTTTCTTGCAGAAACAGAATATTTATCACACAATACACTGACAGAAACTGAAGGAGAAAGTGCAATCGCATACTTGTCGCCAAGCACTTTTGAAGAATCATCTTTACGAAGAACATCAAAAGGCAAGAAAGAAAGATTTCCGTCCGGTACAATTACAAGTTCTTTTGCACTGCCCACATAAGGAAGAACTGGTGAAATTAATTTTTCATAAAGTTCATTACGTACGCCTTCAAACTGAGATTCGCGTTTCAACCCGGTAATTCCATTCCTCAATTTATTGATGGCTATTGTATAATCATATTCGCCGTCAAGTTCCACGACGGTAATTTTTTTATCAGTCAGGACAAGACAGTATGATTTTAATTTTGCGTCTTTATTATCTGTAAGTTCTGGATTCCATAAAACATATTCCAAAACAGCGCGCTTTTTTCCACACCACTTCTGAGCATCAGAAGCAGAAACAGGAAGAGGATTTCTAAGCTGTGAGTAGGCAGGAATACGCTTGCCGATTTTTTTATCAAGAGAGGCAAGTACTTTTTCAGCTTCAGAAAGATTTTTTCCAGCTTCAGAAAGTCGTTTTTCATCACGTTCGTCAATTGTTTTGGAATTCTCAACCTCAATCATCTTTCGGGCCGCAGTGATTTCTGAGGTAAGGCTATGAATCTGCTCGCGTTCTTCGTCTGTCACGCCGTCAAGTTTTAAAGCCGCTTCAGTTCCAATCTGATCAAGGAAGCCACGGCTACGGAGCGATTCGGAATACTCGAACGCCTTCTTTGGGTTCTTCTGTTCGCTTTCGAATTGTACGCCGTAATAGTAAATTGGAAGAGACTGGCGAAAAATATCATCTTTGAGAGAAGAAATATCAAGTCGGGCACGTTCTACGGTGTCGGTGGCAAGGGTGAGGGTTTCGCGGAGGAAGTCGGGGTCGTGATTTTCTATAAAAACAATTTCTCGTAATCTCAACAGCATATTATTGTAATCAGTAGAAGTTTTCCATATACCATAAGATTTTTTCCAAAAAGAAATTGCATTCGCAATATCATTCTGATCATAAAAATTCCAAGCTATATTAGAATAAGAAATTGCGGTCTCAGGATGCTGTGTTCCTAGATATTTTTCACGCAGTTCTAATGATTTTTTGTTATATATATCTGCATCATTAAATTTTTTTTGTATGTTATAGCAATTTGCTATATTAGAATAAACGGTCGCAATATAAGGATTTTCCGTAAAATTAAGCTTTTCATAATTCTCAATTGCAAGAAAATAAAATTTTATTGCATTATCAAAATCATTTTGAGAAACGCTTATAAGCCCCAGATTATTGTAGGAAAATGCAAGTCCAAGATAATCAGATTCATTTTTCAGTCGTAAATTCAAGGCTTTTGAAAAATATTTAAATGCGGCTTCATAATCACCTTTTTCATTGTAAACTCCTCCAACATTATCATAAAAAGTTGGAAGATTATAAGTATCATCTTTTAAGAATTTCTCAGCCAAGTTCAATGCTTTTTGAGCGTATGTTAATGCGTTATTAAAATTTCCTTCTTGAAGATATGAAAGTGCAAGTGTATTATTTAAATCAAGAACTCGTTCATCTTCTGGATCATAGTATTTTAAATCTAATGAAAGACTTTTTTCTCCAAAGTAAACAGCTTTCTTATAATCCCCCATATCATAATAAATTCCAAAAAGATAGTAATAAATATCGGGAAGATACTGATTGTCATCTCCAAAAAGTAAAATACAGATATTCAATGAATTGGAAAAATAATGCAATGCAGCTTCAAGATTCTTTTGTTCATAATAAATAGCACCAATTCGATTATATAAAGCAAGTACAAAAATATGATTTTCTCCACTTTGAGAAATTTGAATATCCAAGGCATTTTTGTAACATTCCAAAGCTCTGTTATAATCTGATACTTTGTGATAAAAATCACCTTCTGAAACATACATTTCTACGGTTTGCGAAAAAACTGCCATACTCATAAAAAACAAAATAAAAATTATTAAAAGTTTTCTCATTGTTATATTTCTTTTACCCATTTTTCTCGTCGCAAACCAGCTTCCACAAAGCCACTACTAGAGAATCCCTGTAGTAACTTTGTACAAGCCATAAGTTTTAGATTATCTGGTCAAGCCAGACAATGACAAATTAGTTTATCTTGTAGACACCCCACAAACGTGTTTACCACTTGGACTAGAACAGCCGGATCTACCAGTAAAATCACTTGAACTTGTAAGTCTGCAGAACATACATCTATAAACATACCTGTTTACTGTTGAACCATAATTAGAACCTCTTGTTGACATTTTAGAAACTTTCTCAACATCTTTAGCCCATGCAAGAAGATTTTTGTCTTTACCAGCTAATTTTTTAGCGTCATTCAAAAGTTGTTCAACGGAATAATCTGGCTTCTCGTTTTCAATACTTTCATTAGAAGTTTCCTCATTTCTCAATTCAGCTGAAACCATATCCTTTTGAATCTGCAACATAATTTCAGCAGCCTGAAGAAGGGCTGAAGCAGAATCGTTTTCATATCCATAATCAGCTAAATTATAGGCAAGCACAATGTTATCCAACAGTTTTTTTTCTGCGTCATTTTGAACAGTAGATTCCTGAGCAATAGCAAGCATTGTACTTACTAAACCAACAACTAAAATCATTGCTATCTTTTTCATAAAGATGCCTCCAAAAAAAATGATTAAAAAGTACTGCCGTTTTTAGCAGATGCAATGATGCTAAAACGAACAGAACAGTTTATTTAATGAATTTAATCTAATTCCAAAAGATATTTTAAAACACATGGGTAGTCATTTAATGACAAAGAGTAAAAAAATGTATAACTTTCCCAAATTTTGTGATTTTTTTTGATTTATTTAAATAATTCGATAATTAAATTATCGGATTTTGAGAAATTTCAAAATCTAAACATTCTCCATCAGATTTTAGAATTCCCAGCCGAGAGGGATCCATAAAGTGCATCCCGCATCATGTAATCTTTTCATAATAGCATGAAACATCTCGTGATTATGCCCGTCACAAGTATATCCATGATACCTGACTTCCGGATCATTTTGATCTACATACACATGGCAGCATTCGTGGGCAATAACCGACATAATAACACTTTCTTCTTTTTCCATTAATTTAGGATTTACAGCTATAACTTCTCTGTCGGGAAAGGCGGTATAGGGAGACCAGTGATAGGTAATTGCAAAACTGTCATCCGGCAGTTCATTATTGAAGTTGATATAATCAACTTTTAATTCAGAATTGAAATACTGCTTATTTATGCTGTCAAACCTTTTTCGTAAACCAGGATCATCACGATAACAATCCCATGGATTAGCGAATAATTCTGATGTCAGCAGAAATAAAAGTAAGATTAATTGTTTTTTCATAGCACTCGTTTGAAAAAAGCATAAAATTCTTTTTTGGGATAATTAATACAATCCGTAAAACAGATTATTCTACTTTTTCTTATATGCATCACACATCTTTTCCAAACTTACAAAATCCAATGTTATTTCCATAAGCTTGTTTTTATTCCGTTCTGGATTATAAGTTGTACGCATTTTATGAAGCCTTACGGCCGTCTTTTCAATTTTATCTCGGTTTGAATTGATAAAGAAATATTCACTCTGCATAAGAATCTTATACTTAAAGTCGCCTTCATCATTAACAGTAACTTCTTCAAGCTCAGATGCAGGAACTGGAATCATATAATTGAATCTAATTGTTCCATAAAGGACTTTTTTATTGCGCATATAAATCTTAATAAGACTGTCTTTCTTAATATCACCATTTGGAAGATAATCAACATCTTTTGGAGATGACATAGGAACAAAGTATTTATGTCCGTTTAATTCTGTTACAAGACCTATGTATTTTCTATGATAAGTTCTTGTTTCCTGCTTATTAGACATAACATGAGGATTTTCTTTGCTCAAATAATCAATATATTCATCTGTAATCGTATAAAACATATTTTTCCGGCAAAAAATAAGGCGGCAATTTATGCCGCCCGTTATATTCTTCACTTTAAAGGCGGAAGTGCGCCTAGAATTATATCCTTCATTTTAAAGGTAGAAGTGCACCTAGAATTATATCTTCCACTTTAAGGGCAGGAACGCTCCCAACTGCTTATAATATAAGATACAAGCATTCAGAAGTCAAGTAAAAAAATATTATCCCAGTCCGCCAACCTTAAGCTGGAAGTGGCTGAACTCCATTGAGAAGCTTGCACGGCCCTGAGTTGCAGAACGAAGGTTTGTTGTAAAGCCGAACATGTTTGCCATTGGAGCCTGGGCGTGAATAATTTCGCCGGTTGTTTTTGAATCCTGACCCATGATGTTTCCGCCACGCTGACTAAGCTGGCTTGAGGCCGGACCGACGAACTCTTTTGGACAAGAAATATCAACGTTCATAACAGGCTCAAGAATTACAGGATTTGCTGCTGTGCAGGCCTTGTCGAATACCTGTGCGGCACATGCTTCAAAGGCAAAGGTGCTCGAAGTAAGCTCATCATATTTAATTGCAGTAACCTTCACGCCAACATCTGTACAAGGGTAACCGTAGCGGATACCTGAATTAAGGGCAGACATAAAGCCGCTCTTGATTGACTCAATAATTTCATCAGGAACTTCGGCATGGCGGCAGGTAATTTCAAAGGAGTTACCACTGCCTTGCTCTCTCTGTTCAACTGTAATTGTGAGACCAGCTGTATTTTCTTTTCCGGCAAGTACACGGCTGAAGTCTTCGCTGGACTCGGCGCTTCCGCTTACAGACTCGCGATAAGTAACCTGAGGAGCACCAACATTACACTTTACGCCAAAGTCGTCGCGCATACGGGTAACAAGAACATCCAGGTGGAGCTCACCCATTCCGCTGATAATCAGCTGACCTGTTTCTGCGTCTTCGTGGCTTGTAAAGGTCGGGTCTTCGCGCGACAGGATTTCGAGAGTTTCGTTCATCTTATCCTTTTCGCTCATAGATTCCGGCTCGAGGGCAACAGAAATTACAGGCTGAGGGAACTTAGGCTGTTCGAGAAGGATAGGGAAAGCCTCAGTACCAATTGAGTCACCGGTCTGGGCAAGCTTAAGACCAATAAATACGCCGATATCGCCTGCAGAAATTGAATCGCAAGGCTCGCTCTTATTTGCGTGCATGCGGAGAATGCGGTTTACGCGCTCTCGTTTTTTCTTATTAATATTGAAGATTTGAGTTCCGGCCTGGATTTTACCACTGTACATACGAACGTAACACAAAGGTCCCATTTCGCGGTCGTACTGAATCTTAAATACAAGACCAAGAGGCATTTTTGAAACATCAGTTGGAACATCAACCTCTTCTTCTGTATCCTTCTTAATGCGGATTCCCTTTGCAGGAGGAATATCAAGCGGAGAAGGAAGATAATCAATTACAGCATCAATAAGCGGCTGAACACCCTGATTGTGGCGGGCAGAACCCATTACAAAAGGAACAAAGGCACGGCTGATTGTTCCAGCACGAATCGCCTTTTTAAGCTGCTCTACAGTGATTTCGCCGCCTTCGAGATAGATTTCCATAAGGGCATCGTCGCTGCCGGCAACAGTTTCTACCAGTTTTTCGCGCCATTTTTTTGCCTGGTCGAGACGGCTGGCATCAACATCAGTTACATCAAAGGTTTCGCCTTCATCATCTTCATGCCAGCGGATTTCTTTCATATTAAGAAGGTCAATTACGCCTTCAAAGTCCTGACCTTCGCCGATTGGAATCTGCAAAGCCAGTGTTTCAACTCCAAATTTTTCAGCAACGTCTGCCATAGAACCAAAGAAGTCCGCACCAATGCGGTCCATCTTGTTCATAAAGCAGAGACGTGGAACAGCAAACTCATCTGCCTGCTTCCATACAGTTTCTGTCTGTGGCTGAACTCCATCTACCGCACAGATAACTGCAACCGCGCCGTCGAGAACACGAAGCGAACGCTCAACTTCGGCAGTAAAGTCTACGTGGCCCGGAGTATCAATAATATTTATCTGATGGTCCTTCCAGTAAGTTGTTGTGGCTGCAGAACAAATTGTAATTCCGCGCTCCTGCTCCTGAGCCATCCAGTCCATTGTAGCCTGGCCGTCGTCAATTTCGCCAATCTTATGAATTTTACCTGTATAATAGAGAATTCTTTCTGTTGTGGTTGTTTTTCCAGCATCAATATGCGCCATGATTCCGATATTGCGCATTTTGTCTAAATTTGTCGTTGCCATAATGCGACTAGTATAGTGATTTTTTGATTGTTTGAATAGTTATATAAAAAAATGTGTTCCTGTAAAAAATAACGGGCTTCCGCTGCACCGATTGCAAAACTGCGGGCGAGCTAGTTTTTGTGTAAGAATTCTGCGGTTTTTGCAGGGTTTGAAAAGTTATGATGTGATTTCAATAGCATGTGATTTCGATACGCCCTTCGGGCTACTCAATCACCGGTGTCTGTCGGTGGTTGAGTAGGCGTAGCCGTATCGAAACCATTACAGTCTACTCTAAAATTGCCCCCTTATCAGGTCGCAGCCTGACGGCTACTTACCGAGTTTTGCATTCGCAAAACTCGCGGGATTACAGTCTACTCCAAAATCGCTCCACGGTCTGCGGAACTAACGAGTTTCGCATATCGTGCAAGGTAACCTGTTTTAACTTTAGGTTCCGGCGCCTTCCAGGCTGCACGGCGGCGCTCAAGTTCTTCATCGCTTACTTCGAGGGTAATCTTGTAATTGTTGATATCGAGAGTAATCATATCGCCCTCTTCTACCAAAGCGATTGGACCGCCTACGGCTGCTTCTGGAGAACAGTGACCAAGAGAAGCACCACGGGTAGCACCAGAGAAGCGTCCGTCTGTAATGAGGGCAACATCTTTGTCGAGCCCCTGTCCGGCAAGAGCCGCAGTTACAGCAAGCATTTCGCGCATACCAGGGCCACCCTTTGGTCCTTCGTAACGGATAACTACAACATCTCCGCTCTTGATTTTGCGGTTCTGAACAGCATCCATTGCTTCACTTTCGTCGTTGAAAACGCGGGCTGGTCCTGTGTGCTTCATAAGCTCTTTTGCACAGGCAGAACGTTTTACAACAGTTCCGTTTGGTGCAAGGTTTCCGAACAAAATAGCAAGTCCACCGTTATCACTGAATGGATTTTCAATCGGGCGAAGAACTTCAGGATTTCTATTCTTTACACCTTTGATATTTTCTGCAACAGTTTTGCCAGTAACTGTCATCAAAGATGTATCAATCAGATTCTTTTTTGCAAGCTCCGCAAGCACAGCCTGTACACCACCCGCATCATCAAGCTCGCACATAAAGGTGTGACCGGCAGGAGCAAGGTGACACAAATTCGGAGTTCTGTTTGAAATCTCATTAACCTCGTGCAAATCAATACTCAAACCTGCCTCATGAGCAATTGCCGGCAGGTGAAGCATTGTATTAGAAGAACAGCCAAGTGCCATATCAGCCGCAAGAGCGTTCTGAAAATGCTTTTTAGTCATCATGCAGCGCGCCGTTATTCCGCGGTTAAACATTTCCATTACCTGCATACCTGCTTTTTTTGCAAGAGCAATTCTTCGGCCTGTAACGGCAGGAATAGTTCCGTTGCCAGGAAGACCAAGACCAATAGACTCGGTCAAGCAGTTCATACTATTAGCAGTGAACATTCCGGAACAGGCACCGCAGCCAGGGCAGGCAACCATTTCCATTTCGCGAAGCTGTTCTTCATTTATACGGCCGCTGGCAACAGCACCAACAGCTTCAAACATATCAGTCAAAGACAAATTGCGGCCGCTGTAAGGGTTCGACGCATCTGCACCAGGTAAGTGACCAGGCATCATAGGTCCACCGCTAACAAAAACAGTCGGCAAATCAAGGCGGGCAGCCGCCATCAGCATACCAGGAACTATTTTATCACAGTTAGGAATCATAACGAGGGCATCAAACTGATGAGCCTTTGTCATACATTCAATTGAGTCTGCAATAAGTTCGCGGGTTACAAGAGAATATTTCATTCCTTCATGCCCCATGGCAATTCCGTCACAGACACCGATTGCAGGAAATTCTATAGGAGTTCCACCCGCCATTCGAACCCCAGCCTTAACGGCTTCGGCAATACGGTCAAGTTCAATGTGACCTGGAATAATTTCGTTTTTGGCACAGCAAACGCCAACGAGCGGACGGTTTAATTCTTCATCAGTATACCCCATTGCATAAAACAATGAGCGGTGTGGCGCGCGGGCAACACCTTTTTTTGCGTTATCACTTTTCATTTGAAACCTCGATAGATAATATCATTGCAAGCTGCTATCCAGTCATTGCGAGTGCAGCGAAGTAATCCACAATCGTAGATTGCCACGTCGCTCCGCTCCTCGCAATGACAAACCTTTGCCGTCATTGCGAACTCCATTCCGTCATTGCGAGCGCAGCGAAGCAATTCATAATCGTAGATTGCCACGTCGCTTTGCTCCTCGCAATGACAAACCTTTGCCGTCATTGCGAACTCCCCCCGTCATTGCGAGCACAGCGAAGCAATCTATAACTATGCTGCGTTGCCTGTCAGCTTCTTGTAATGACATTTGATTATGTATATTACTCGTATTTATCTTTTATAACAAGTTTTACCAGCACACCGGTTTTTACAGCAGCTGAACGTCTCTGTTCCGCAAGCTCGTCTTTATTCAAGCTGATTCTTGCAAGATCGCAGACAGTTTTTCCATAATCAGAAAGCTTAGACGGCGATTCTGCTTCACATGCAAAAATAACGTTCTTTTTTGCAATAAAATGCTTGAAGAACTGAGCAAACTCTTCATTTTCAACAGGAAGTCCATACAACATGACAATTTTTTTATAATCGTGAACACGTGCAAAAGTCTTACAGCATGAAACAAGTTTAGACGAAAAATTATTTTTTCCATCTGCATCACTTACAAGCTTTTCTGCAATAACAAAGAGTTCACCTTCTTCAGGAACTTCACCTGCAGGTTCGCAATCAATAATATAACTTTGTTCAACTGAATCAGACAGAATCTGAGCCTTGCTATCCAGAACATCAGGATTATCTGCATTATGGGTTGCAAACTCCGCTTCCTCATTTTTTGCACAAAGCTCTTCAAGCTGATAATCTGCAACCTTTGCATCAAGAATTCCCTGATTTGATTCAGTCATTACCGACATAGTATGTGAAAGAATTTCAGATTCCCTGTCACTGATTCCTACATCAGCAGAAACCTTTTCTCTTTCCTTCTGAGCATCCATAATATCAGCAAGCATAGAATCTACATTGTTTGCATCAGACATATTTTTTTCATCTCCTTTAACTTCGGTATTCTCAACTGGTGTCGGTTTATTATCAAGAGTTTCAGATTTAATCGGTTCGGCAGATGGTTCAGAAGTCTGCAAATCGGCTCCCATACTCAAAGCCTCTTCGTCAGCTGCACCTATTTCTGCACTGAAAGTATCATCTTCTTCAAACTCATCTTCTGCATCCTCTACAAGACCGGCAGACAATTCATCAGCATTATCCTTAAAAAAGCCAACGTTTGCACCACCAGCTCCATAGACCTGAACAATTACCCGATCCCCAGCATCATCAGCGTAATAAAGACAGCCATCATTATCACCAACATAAAAAAGCGAGCTCTCGCCGTCCATACGTATACTGCGAAGCGAAGTACAGCCGTCAAATGCATCATCAGCAACAAACTCAAGTCCGGCCGGAAAAACAACACTTTCAAGCGAAGTACAACCTGCGACTGCACGAGATTCAATTCGTTTAACAGTAGATGGAATAGCAAGAGATTTAAGTGAAGTACAACCTTCAAACACACTTTGAGGGAGTTCTGTTATCCCTGCACGGAAAGGAATATCGGTCAAAGACTCACAATTTTTAAAAAGACCTTCTGGCAGATTTTCAAGTCTTGAAGGCATTGTAACCTTAGAAAGTGCCGAGCACCCTGCAAAAAGATACGGCGGAAGTTCTGTCACCCCAGACGGAAGTTTTACTTTTTCAAGAGTCTTAGAATTTTCAAAAAGACGATTTCCAAGTTCAGTTACAGAATCTGGTAAAGAAATTGATTCATACGGACATTCAGAAAAAACATCATCATCAATTTTATGTGCACCAAAAGGAACTCGCCCTGTAAAATCGGACGAAGTATCATCTACGCCGATAACTGTATGCATATCTTCTGAATACAACAGTCCATTTTTTTTAATATAAGCACCCATCCTACTTTCCTCAATATATTACTAATACATCAAATTTTATTAAGTCACCGCTGACAATGACTAATAAGCAATGCTTTTAAAATAACACTTTTTTATTCTAACACAGGAAAGTAGATTTGTCATTTAATATTTTTAATGGCGGATATGGAAGTCAGGTGTTATAATTAAACCATGATTGAACTTGAAACTCGCATTAAGATTCCATTTTTGTGGGGAAAAACTGTTTTCAAAAAATCAAACTGGTCTCAAATTAACCTGATTGTAGGTCCAAACGGAAGTGGAAAAACCCTTCTGGCAGAAAAGCTTGCCGAACAATTTGAAAACGCGGGCTATACTGTAAAATTTCTGAAAGCAGACCGTAATTACAGCGATCAAATTCTCACGCTCAAAAATAATGAAAAAATACGAATAAAAATCGAAAAAGTTCTTTCCAGTATGTTTGGAAAAACTATTCTTTTTATAGAAGATATTGACGGAACTATGATTCCGATTGTAGAGAACAAGGCCTGGAATGTTGAATATATGCTCGAAGAAGCTGAGTGCCACGGCCTTCGCGAAATTATTTCTCTGCTTGTAAATCTTTATGATTCTACGGCTGATGACTGTCTTTTTATTGATGAGCCGGAGCTGCACCTTCACCCGCAGTTTCAGACCTTCTTTATGAATGAGATTCGAAAGGAAGTTTCACACAGTCAGCGGCGAATGTTCTTTTTGATTTCGCACTCCCCTTTTTATATTGATTTACGAACACCCGAAGAGCTTAGCGGTGTTATTGTTTGTCATATTAACAAAGCACCGACCAGCATTGAAGAACTAAGCGAGGAGGATGACGCTCTTTTCCGCCGCTTTCTGCCACGCTTTAACACCTACCACAAGCAGTTCTTTTTTTCCGACAATCAGATTTTTGTGGAAGGCTATACTGACCAGCAGATGTTCACTTATCTTTTGACTTTTATAGAAGATGAATACAGCGCTGCAGGCACTGGAATTATTGATGTCGGCGGAAAGGACGAGCTTGGAGTTTTCTGCAAGGTGTGTTCGTTACTTGGAACTAACGGACGTATTATTACTGACCTGGATTCATTGTTTAGCGGAAAACTACGCGATGTAGCAAATGAAGATGAACGGGTAATTCAGTGGCTTGAAAAACAGAAAGAACGTCAGGCTGATTTTTACAGCTCAATTTTTTCTACAAAGGAGCTTGCTCAGGAAATCACTTTGAGCAAACTGATTTTCAGACTGGAACGATATCTGATTAAAATTTCGCAGGAGCTGCATAAATATTTTGAATCAAATAAAGTGCCGGCTAAGCTGCAGCCGCTTATGGAAAAACTCGGTCAGCTGAAAGACAAGCACGAAAACGCAGAAGCTGTCGACACCTATAAAACCGTACTGCTACAGGGAATCAACAATGTGGGTGATGAAATTGCAGACTGTCTGCCACGCGAAGTTGCAGTCTCTATTCCACTGATTAAAAACCTTGCAGCCTTTATTCTTGCAGCAATGGAAGCGGCCCGCATTTATGTTCTGCCAAAGGGATGTATTGAACATTACTACACCCGCACCAGTATTCAGTATATGCCGGTTTCTGCAAAAGACAGGCTCTTCCGCAGCGAGCTGGAATTTATTCAAGACGCCCACAGAAAGAGCATACGCAAGAATTACCGCGAACTGATTGAACTCCTTGAAAAGGCCGCGGGAAAAAATTAATTTAAAAACTTCTGCAAATCTGAAAGCTTAGAAAGCGCAACACGGCGGCCTTCTTCATAAACACGCTGAAGTTCATCGGGGTCTTTTTCTGTACGGCTGATGCCAAGCGGAGCCGCCGGACAAATTACAAAAATTTCTCCACGGTCTGCCTTTGCAAAAACATCAGCAGTTTCTTCATTGTAAACGATATGGCGGCGGCTCATTGCAGCTACAAGCTTTGGATATTTTCTAAGCATTAGCCGCATGAGGCCCATCAGCGAAGCGGGCTTTTTCTGAAACTCACGGGGCTGGGTCAAAATCACGACATTGCGATTGTAGCCCAGACCTTCAAAATATTTCAGCGGAATAGAATCTGTCATTCCGCCGTCTAGCAGTTTATAGCCGTCAACTTCAACTACCCTGCTTGCAAGAGGCATGGAGGCAGAGGCCCGCATCCAGGTAAGGTCTCGCGCATCGCAGGTCTCTAGCTTTTTATACACCGGCTGACCTGTCACACAGTCAGAAGCGACACACCAGAATTCCATAGGATTTTTGCGGTAAGTTTCCAGGTCATAAATATCAAGTTTATTAGGAAGTGTGTCATAACAGAACTTTGCCCCGTAAAGGTCGCCGGTAAAAATCAGGGAGCGAATGGAACAGTAGCGCCAGTCATGAGAAAAACGTTTGTTGTAGCGGATAGCACGACCAATCTGGCGGGACTTAAAATTACAGCCGAAGGTTGCTCCGGCAGAAACACCGATTGCCCCGTCAAAATCAATTCCATTTTCCATAAAAACATCCAGCACACCTGAGGTAAACATTCCCCGCATTGCGCCGCCTTCAAGAATCAAACCTTTTTTCATTCATAACTCCCGCATCTGCTATTTTGTTTCATCGAGTACAGTGGCAAAATATCCGCTTGAACTGATGGGCTCACCACCATTAGTAAGATGATTTGTATCTCCAAGCCGCTCAACACGGAACCAGGACTGTCCTTCAAGACGCTCTTCACTATTTAATACTGTAATCGAAGTTGGAGCAACATAAAAGCCCTGCCAGAGCTGCATTGGAGAAAGACCTGTAAGATGGGCAATAATCGTAAACATAACTCCAAGATGGCAGAAAAAAACAAGAGTTGTCTCTTCGGGGTAATCATCCTTTATAGATTTCAGATGATAACGGTCTATCGGCTCACTCCAGTTGTGATTTGGAAGAGGCTGACTTACATCATAAAAATCTTTTTTATTGCGGATATAACCGTACTGAGCCAGAATACCATCTATGCCGTCACAAACTTCTTTATAGTATTTTTTGATTTTTCCGCTTTTCATAAACTTTGAGTCTGCCCAGCGGTCTTTATCAAAAAACTTTTTATCTGATGTAAAAAACTCGGGAAGAAGATCCCAGCACATTACATCTTTTCCAACCCAGTTTTTGTTCGGATAGTTTTTTGTCATTCGGGTTTTGTATTTGAATTCCTGAAGCCAGTCGCAGGTTACGGCCTCACGACCAAGAGCAGCAAGACTTGGAGCAGCCGTAGCCTTTGCCCTTCCCAAGGGAGACTGATAAAATGCTGTAATATTTTTCCAGGAAATAACACGCTTTGTAAGCAGCTCTACCTCGCGTTTGCCCTTCTGGGTTAAATCATCATGTTCATAATCAGGATCTCCATGGCGGATAAATATTAATCTCATTTTGAAAAATCTCCCTGTTTAGTCTCTTCTTCATGCACCCAGTATTCGTAACAGTCTGGGCTACGGTCTAACAAAAAGTTGTCGTAAAGTTCGCGGCGTAAAAGTGAATGGTCACAAAAGGAATGCCACTTTTTGATAATCATATTTACTTCCAGTTCAGAATATTTTCGACCGCTCTCAAATTTTGTAATCAGATATTCAAGCACGGCTCTTTTCTCTTCTTTCTTTTTAGGCCAGCGAATTATGATTCCATCTGAATTTACGATTGATTTTAAGGTTTCGACTTTTTTCATTATTAAATTCCTTTACATTTTTTCTATTAAAAGATCTGGTATATTTTCAAAATCGCTGTCTGCCGTTACAAGCGAAAGATTTGCAGTAAGTGCCGTAGCAGCAATCCAGATATCGTTCTCTGGGATTGGATGACCTTTAGATTTTAACACGGATTTGATTTTTCCGTATGTTCTGGCAATCTCCATATCAACATTCAAAACTTTCATCTGTTCACAGAAGCTGTAATATCCAGTTGAATTATAATCTTTTTTCTGAGAAAGTTCTGCTCCATACATCAGCTCTCCAACAGATATTGAAGAAACATAAAGATTTTCCATATCATCAAAAAGAGAAAAAAGTTCTGATTGTCCTTTTAAAAAACGAATGATAACATTTGTATCTATAAGCTTACCATTCATTTAGATCAACCTTGCGACATTCGCTAACTGCCTGTTCCATTAAATCAGCTTCTACAGAAGTAATACAACCAAAATAATCACGGACAGATTTTTGTGATGCGGCTTCTGCACGCATTACAAGCTGCTCATATTCATCAAAAGATAAAATGACGGCTTCCATTTCATTATTACGGACAACCGCAATTTTATCGAGAGTCTTATTTACAAGACTACTCATAATGGAAGAGAACTGACGTACAATTTGTGTAGCTGAGACAATTTCGTTTCGATTAAAATTTACCATAAATCACCTCATTTTTATGTATTATTATACATATTATTTTACGTATTGCAAGTTTTTAAACTCTACTCAAAATTCTACTCAGATAAACCAGCCGTCGGGTTACAAGGGCAAAATACTGTGCTAATATTACAATGTCAGCTGCCGGCAGAAGTGACAAATAACCGCCATGCGCGCCCGCTAACGCGGAGTTTTAGGAGAATTGGTTGAAAAATTACATCCATGTAATTTTTCAACCTGCAGATTTTGCCTCCGGCAAAACTGCGATATCGCGCATCCATGCGCGCCCGCTAACGCGGAGTTTAAGAGGTAATTATGAACGCACAGAAAACTGGATTATTGATTTATGAGATGAGGACAAGAAAAGCTCTCACTCAGAAGGAACTTGCTGAAAAATGCAATGTTACAGATAAAGCAGTTTCAAAATGGGAACGCGGCGAAGGCTGCCCTGATGTTACTGTTCTGCCCAAGCTTGCTGAAATCTTTGGAATCGAAGTTGAAAGCCTTATGAAGGGCGAGATTCCACTGAGTCAGGATGTAAGCGGAAAGACAATTAAAATTTATGACTTCAAAAGACCGGACCGTTATTCCAGAGAAATGCAGCATGTAATCTGGATGCTTGCAGAAGATATTTGTCAGGCAATAAATAAGGAATATTCTATTATTCTGAACGAACGCTTTGAATCAGAACTCTTTTGTGTTGATCAGCTAATCAACAAAGAGTTTCTGGCTTCAATTCCACAGAAATGCTTTTTCTATGACTTTAATTATACAGACCAGACAAATGGAGGCTTTACGGTAGAAATTGATCCTCAGCTTGCAAAGGCTTTGCTCAAACAGGATTATTCAAAGCATGCTCCTATAACAGATTTTGATCTTGATGTCTTTAAGAATTATTTTCTGAAGATAATTGTTGATGTTTTTTATAAAAATGTTGAGCAGCTGACGGGCGGCAAAGTCAAGCTTGAAAATTTGAATCCATTTGAAAAAGGAACAGCAGTAGGAACCGGAAATAATTCACGACAGGAAGAACGCCGCATGCTTTTGATGCTGGGAATAAAAGCAAAGCTTGGAGAAACGGAAGGCTATATTAATTTTCAATTTAGTGATGTTTTAATTGATAAGCTTCTGATGAACGGTTATTTCAGCGGTGAGAATAACAGAGTAAAAGTTCAGAATCTGTCAAACATCAAAAATCATATACAGCCGGATAATATTTTTGTAGAGTTTGGACGCTTTAATCCGGAAAATGTTCAACTCGAGCCTGGTAAAATTCTGATTCTTGATAAAAAAGAAACTGATGGACTGAACATCGTTTTCGAGAACCGCGTAATCCACACAGGAAAAACAGTCTGCATTGATGAGCTTTTTGGAATTGAAATTGCAGAAACACCCCAGCTTTCAGAAATTGAATACACCGAAAAGGATTACATTTCGATTCAGCTGGGAAGTGCATCGCTTAAAAAAGAAGAAATTGCAGGGCTTCATCAAGGCTCATACATCACCTTAAAGCAGCGGGCCGGAGACCCATCACTGATTATTCGCGCAGGCAAAGTAATTGGCACCGGTGAAATATGCGTCGCTGATGATACCTTTGCGATTCGGGTTATTGAGGTGAAGTGATACGGAAATAGTCGCGGCAAAACTGTCGCGGCCTGCTAACTATTTTCTACCACCTGTGCTATAATTCAAGGCATGAAAACAATCACTCTCGGTTCAACCGGAATTACAACTCCACAGAATGCTTTTG
>CAMVDX010000029.1 GCA_947166355.1 uncultured Treponema sp. | reverse complement strand
CACATGCGTCGGGCAAGCCCTCCGCTATCTGTATGGAAGTTTATATACGTGTGCGCTCGCGCGCACTGCGAGTCCACTCTCCTCGCGGATGTGCTTAGTCGGACTGCGCTACTGCGCAGATCCGACTAAGCACATCCACTCGGCCTCGGCGCAGAGGGTGTCGCCTACGTAGGCTTTGCCGGCCTGTTTAATCATCTTTGGGCTGTTGCGGAGGAACTCAATTTCCATGCGAACCTTATCGCCCGGTCGAACCTGATTGCGGAACTTTACCTTGTCCAAAGTTGCAAAGAAGAAAAGTGCATTTCCAGGAACAATATTGAGGTAGCGCAAAGCAGCGCCTCCTGCCTGTGCCATAGTTTCGCAAAGAATTACACCAGGAACTACAGGATACTCAGGAAAGTGCCCCTTAAAGAAAAACTCGTTTTCTGTAAATGTATGCTCACAAACACAGCCTTTTTCATCTGCGCTGATAATTGCGTCTACGAACAAAAAAGGCTCGCGGTGTGGTAAAAGTGATTTAATGTCTGTTGTTAATGCCATTGTATTCTCCTAAGAACGTCATCCCGAATTCATTTCGGAATCTATAACATAGATGCTGAAACATGTTCAGCATGACTGTGTATAACCTTATCTTACAATTTAATTCGACAAAAAACAAGTTATTGTCAAAATAAATCCACCTATTTATTCAAACCAGTTTTCCAGCATAAGCGTCGAAACTTTCTGAATCGGCTCAAAGTGCTTAATGTTTCTTGTAACGAGAATCATATTGTTAGAAACCGCGATTGAAGCAATCTGTGAATCCTGAAAATCTACACAAATCCCCTGCTCCTTAAGCCTTGAACGGATATCTGCATGAATCCAGGCAGCATGATTATCATACTGGATGATTTCATAGTTAGCCTGAATGTCGTCGACTAAATCATCGAAAATCAAGTCACGTTTTTTACCAGCGGGCATAGTGTTTACACCATAAAGAAGTTCATTCCAGGTTGTAGAAGAAATTGCACATAGCTTTTCATGCTCTGTAAAATTCTTCAAAACATTTGCATCCGGCTTAGCCCTCATTATTTCAGAAATGATATTGGTATCAAGAAGATAATATGGCCTGATCATAGATTACACTCCATCAAAAACATGGTCACCTTCCGGACGGCCATAATAACCTCGCTCACGCAGGCTGTCAAAATATTCGGTATAATCAAAATCATCATCTTCAAGCCCATATTCTTTCCGACGCTCCTGCATTCTTTCTGCCAGACTCTTTTCTTTTTTACCGCCCTTAGTGAGCTCTTCAAAATCTTCCTTAGAAATAAGGTAAGCTACAACATTATTATGACGGGTAATTGCCAAAGGATTGCCCTGCTCTGCCTGATGAATAAAAAGCGGCAGTTTGTTTTTTGCTTCGTAAACGGGAACTGTATTCATTGCGTCCTCCTCGTATTAATTGAGTATATGATAATATACCAATAGCTATTTGTCAATTTTTTAGCTATTTATTTTTAAAAGAAGAAAAAAAAAGACCGCGTCACTTTACAGTAACGCAGTCTTTTCACAATGCTGTCATGCTGAACTTGTTTCAGCATCTACACCACATCTAGTTCTATAGATTCCGAAACAAGTTCGGAATGACACTAGGATGTAAACTTATTGGTCATCCCCGACAGTGTTTTTTTATTTCACTTTACGAATAATAATCGCACCGTTGTGTCCGCCGAATCCAAATGTTGCAGACATAGCAGCGTCGATATTCATTTCGATTCCTTTGTTTGGAACATAGTCAAGGTCGCAGCCGCCTTCAACATCAACATTATCAAGGTTCTTTGTACAAGGAACATAGCTGTCATTAATTGCCTTAACACAAACCATAGCTTCAATAGCACCAGTTGCACCGAGACAGTGACCATGCATAGACTTTGTAGAAGAAATCTTAAGCTTGCGGGCATTTTCTTCGCCAAAGGCAATCTTAATCATATTTGTTTCGCTCGAATCGTTCTTCATTGTAGAAGTTCCGTGAGCGTTGTAGTACTGAATCTCGCTAGGATCCATTCCGGCATCCTTAAGGGCACGTGTCATACACTTAGAACCGCAGATTCCGTCTGGATTTGGAGCTGTAAGATGGTAACCATCACAAGAAGCACCATAACCTGCAATTTCTGCATAAATCTTAGCACCACGAGCCTTAGCGTGCTCATACTCTTCAAGAATAAGAATTGCAGAGCCCTCGCCCATTACAAAACCGTTGCGATCCTTATCAAAAGGACGGCTTGCTTTAGTTGGGTCATCATCAAAACCAGTAGAAAGAGCATGAAGAACTTCAAAGCCTACAACGCCGAACTGACATATTGTAGATTCTGCACCACCACTCAAACAAGTGTCGAGTCGGCCGCTTCTAACCATATCAAAAGCAACACCAAGAGCATCTGTACCAGAAGAACAGGCTGTAGCAATTGACTGAACAGGACCATGAAGACCAAACTGAATTGCAATGTTTCCGCCAACTTCGTTAGGAATGAGCTTTGGAATAGCCATAGGATTAGTTTTTACACCATTCATTTTTGCCATACCAAGAACATCAGCTTCAGTCTCTTCCAAACCGCCAATTCCAACACCAAGAATAATTCCAGTTTCATCAAGAACTTCTGCATTACCCATAAGACCAGCATCATCAAGAGCCATCTTAGCAGCAGCAACACCAAGCTGAGTAAAGCGTGCCATCTTGCGGGCATCCTTTGAATCCATATAATTTGCAGGATCAAAGTTCTTTACTTCTGCCGCATAGTGAACCTTGTTTACAGAAGCATCAAAAAGAGTGATTGGACCGATTCCGCTTTTTCCAGCCTTAATTCCAGCCCAAAACTCATCAACAGTATTTCCAAGAGGAGTTACAGCTCCCATTCCAGTAATTACAACACGTCTTTTTTCCATTTTATCTTCCTTATTCACCATCATAATCGTCATTGCGAGGAGCGCAAGCGACGTGGCAATCTACAATGTGGATTGCTTCGCTACGCTCGCAATGACACTATATAGTTTCTACGTTATTTACAGCCTTACAAGGTGCAGTCTCACTAAATCCCGACTTACCCCAGAGGCCAGTCAAAACAGCGCCAACACCAGGCTCAATCAGTTCCCATTCATCGCCACTTGCTTTGATAAGGTCGTTCAAAACTGCTTCTTCCGAAGTCCAGCGAACAGGATTTGTAAGATGAAGAACGGCATTCTTTTTGATTTCTGCTCCGACCTTTGCTTCTTTACCAGTTACATTGCTGAAAAGTGTCTTATCAGGATTCTTAAACTCAACTCCTGCAATTGCCTTTTCAAAATTATCAGCTGCTTCCTGCATCAATGGGCTATGGAAAGGACCAGCTACAGCAAGGCGGAGGGCACGGCGCGCCCCGGCTTCCTTTGCCTTTGCTTCAATCTGTTCGAGGGCATCAGCTGTTCCACTTACAACTGTCTGAACAGGGCTGTTAAGGTTTGCAGCATAAGCATCTTTAATGCCATTAGCAAGCTCTTCTACCTTCTCTGGTGGAAGACCAAGAACAGCAGTCATTCCAGGTGCGTGACCTTCGTTTGCCTTAGCAATATTTTCGCAGGTTGCCTGCATAATAAGTCCGCGCTCGCGAACTACTTTAATTACATCTTCAAAGCTCAAAACACCGGCTGCATACAAAGCTGGGAATTCTCCAAGAGAAAAGCCCATAGCGGCGCTTGGCTCAATACCTTTTGTTTTCAAAACAGCCATAACTGCAAGAGAAGCAGTTGTAATTGCAAGCTGACTGTTATCTGAACGGCTCAAAGTTGCCGCATCACTCTCCCAAAGAAGCTTTGGCATATCAACACCGGTAATTTTTGTTACCTGATCCACAACTGCACGTGCTTCAGGATAAGCATCACAGATATCCTTAATCATGCCCGGAACCTGTGCACCCTGTCCCGGAAATAAAAATGCATATTTTTTCATCATTTACCCCTGTAAGAATATTCTGCCAAAAGGCACAAGAACAAAATGACACTTTTAACACTTTTTGTCAAGATGGAATTCTCTGTGCAAATGGATTGCTTCGCTACGCTCGCAATGACGGGCAATGCACTCGCATTGAGTAAAAACGTCATTGCGAGGAGCCCATAAAGGGCGACGTGGCAATCTTCTCACAATAACGATTATTCTTTATTAGAAAAAAAACGTGTGTTATAATATTTTCCAGGAGGAAAAAAAATGACTAACGAGAAGGCATTAAAAGCATTGCGACAGATAAAAACTTACTGCTCTGCTACACAGCTTGAAGAACTCGATTATGCTATCGAAGTTCTGGAAAAGCTTGAAAAAGACGGCATTAAGGAACCGCTCGCAACAAATTTCAAAGATCTAATTAAATAGATTCCCGCGTCAATCGTGGGAATGACACATTGTCACTCGACAATGACACTTTTTTTAAGGAATAAAAAATGATAGGAACATTCTGGGCACTCGTGCCTGCTATCGTGGCCATCGCACTGGCCCTCTGGACAAAGGAAGTTTACTCTTCCCTCTTTATTGGTATTGTAATCGGTGGTCTTTTCTATGCAATTGAGACTGCCGCTGGTTTTCCAGGCTTCTTCAATCACATTTTCAGTGATGGAATGATTGCTCAGCTTTCAGACAGCTACAACGTAGGAATTCTTGTATTCCTCGTAGTACTTGGAATTTTGGTTGCCCTTATGAACAAGGCCGGCGGTTCTGCTGCCTTCGGCCGCTGGGCAAAAAAACACATCAAGACAAAGGTTGGCGCACAGATTGCTACAATTCTTCTTGGAATTGTAATCTTTATTGATGACTACTTTAACTGTCTTACAGTAGGTTCAGTTATGCGCCCTGTAACAGATAAATACGGTCTTTCTAAAGAAAAGCTCGCATATCTGATTGACTCAACAGCCGCGCCAATCTGTATTATTGCTCCAATTTCTTCCTGGGCAGCTGCAGTTGCGGGCTTTGTTTCTGAAGGCGAGAACGGATTCTTAGTATTCTGTTCAGCAATCCCATTCAATTTCTATGCACTCTTTACTATTATAATGATGTTTGCAATGGTATTCATGAAGTTTGAATACGGCGAAATGTCAAAGTACGAAAAAGCACTTGAAATAATGAACAGCGCAGCCGATGACGCTGCAGAAGATGCAAATCCAAACGGAAAAGTTATTGACCTTATTTTCCCTATTGCAGTACTCATCGTAATGTGTATTCTTGGACTTCTCTATTCCGGCGGATTCTTTACAAAGATGGTAGAAGCAGAAGACGGTTCTCTTATAGCAAACGGATGCTATCACAATCTTTTTGAAACCTTTACAAATACAGATGCTTCTGTTGGACTTGTACTTGGTTCTTTTGCAGCTTTAATCTGTACAATTATCTTCTACGTTTGCCGCAAGGTCCTTTCTTTCAAGGCAAGCATGCTCTGTGTTCCAGACGGCTTTAAGGCAATGGTTCCTGCCATTTTGATTTTGACACTTGCATGGACTCTTAAAACAATGACAGACAGTCTTGGAGCAAAAGAGTTTGTTGCCGGCATGGTAGAAGGCTCTGCCGCAGGTCTTAAGATGATGCTTCCTGCTATCATCTTCGTAGTTGCCTGCTTCCTTTCATTTGCAACAGGAACAAGCTGGGGTACCTTTGGTATTCTTATTCCGATTTGCATCGCAATTTTTGCACCGGGAAATCCACTTCGCAATATTTCAATTTCTGCTTGTATGGCTGGTGCAGTTTGTGGTGATCACTGTTCTCCAATTTCGGATACAACGATTATGGCAAGCGCGGGTGCGCAGTGTGAACACGTAAAGCACGTTTCAACTCAGCTGCCTTACGCTATCACAGTTGCTGTAGTAAGCTTCCTTACATACATTGTAGCAGGCCTTACACAGGGAATTGGATTAGTTGCAAGCGCCATTATCTCATGGATTTTCGGTGCGGCAGTATTGATTGGATTCCTGATTGTTATGAAAAAGAAGGTAACAAAATAAATAGATATACATCGGTGATTGAGTAGTCCGAAGGACGTATCGAAATCACCATTGTCGAATTGATAATCCTAAACCGACCCTGTCGGCTCGGTTTTTAACGGATTTTCAATTATAATAGGTTTCGATACGATGCTCCGCATCACTCAACCACCGGATTTTCCTTTACGCTCTAAAGTCTATTGTCTTTCCTGCATGCCAGAGCTTTTCCAAATCATAGAAATTTCTGGCAGATTCAGACATAAGATGCACAACGATTGAACCAAGATCAATCAGGTTCCAGTCGTCGCCGTCCGGACTCTTGCGGTTTGTAACATGAATCTCAAGGTCATTATCTTTAATGTATTCCTTAATCTGCTTGTACAAGCCCTGCCAGTGTGCAGAACTTGTTACTGTTACAATTACAAAATAATCAGTCCAGCTGTTAAGTCCGCTGATATCCAAAAGAGTAACGTCATTACCCTTTCCATCTTCCATTAATCTTGCAATTTCAATTGCCTTTTCTTCCATTGTTTTCATAATTCACCTTTACCTTCGCGATGGCTGAACATAGCGTCCATCAAAATCTTTACCAAGGATAATCGTAAAGTCAACACCCGCATCAAGGCTTGAACTTTCCGCTTCTTCTTCAGGGGTAGCTTCCCTAATATTCGTACAATGTATAAACTCTCCAACTATTTTTGCAATATCCATATTTCCAAGATGATCAATAATTACAGTTTCTTCATAATCATTTCGAGGAGCATTTACCGGGCTTAAAACATCATAACTTGCATTCTGGAAAAGAATTGCCGTATTACGAGCAAGTCCCTGTGTTGTAGTTCCATTCTGAATTTCAAGCACATAAACACGGGTAGATACGGTTCCGTCAGAAGACATAAGCATACTTGTTGTCTGCTTTACAGCTTCTTTTATAAACTCACCATTATTATCAGGCATCAAAAGCTGCTGACCATCTACACGACGAAGCGAACCTGTAATTGTCTGTTTAATAATCGATTCAGAATCAACATCTGCAATAGCTTCTATAAGACTAAGCTCTTCTTCATCATTAAGATTTGTTTGAATAAGATTCCGATATCGTTCTACATTTCCTTTAGAAAAAATCGCAAATTTTTTATCATGAAGTCCGGTAATAAAAGCCGCCATCGCATTCTGATATCTTTCCTGCTCATCAGCTTCAGTTTCATCTTCCAGTTTATAATGAAGATAAGTTGAAATTTTATCACCATCAAGATTAACTGCTCCCGACGGAAGAAGCCATCTTTCTCCATCCGGGGAAACATAATCAACAGGTTCTGAAATAAAAATTCTCATACCGCCAAGATAATCAGAAAACTTGATAAAATTATCCAGAGTAAGAATTGCATAATAAGGCAGCACAAGCCCAAGAATTTTTTCAATTTCATTTCTATATGCAACAATACCTGCTTCAGAATAAACCTTATCAAGACGGTCTACACGGCCAAGCGACTGGTAGATTGCCCCTGTATTTCCCGGAAGATTAACAAGAGCCGCTTTTGAAGTTTGAGGATTATAAATCAGAACACTTGAAAAAAGAGCGCCAGAGTCACTGTCTTCTACCACAAATAAAGTACGCTGAATGTCGTTATTCTTTAGAGAGTTTTCTACCGTGTTTGTTTTAAGTGAGAACGCAAAGATTACAGAAAGCGTTGCCGCCATTACGATAATCAGTAAAATAAAAATAATTCCCTTCTGTTCGTCACGGATTTTCAGTTTTCCCATTACAGCGCCTCTCCTGCTCCACTTAATTTTTTATAATAATCAGTCATCTCTCTTGTTCCAGGATAAATCTCAATGCCATGCTTTGTCAGATATTCATAATTTTCTTCGAGAACAGAATAAAGCATATCATCAAGACTCATTGCAAGAAGATTTTCGCGGTACTCCTCTGTTGACTGAGGACGTCCAGGTTCAATTTTATCTGCCAGAAAAAGACACTTTGTAAGGTCACACATTCCGATTTTACCTGAAGTATGATTTGCTACTGCTTCAAGAATTTCCGGGTCATATACCTTAAACTGTTCTTTAAGCATTACTGCAGCGGCACGGCCATGCAAAAGAGCAGGCTTTTTTCTGTCAAAATCTATAATCTCCTGACCATCGCGCCCTGCAAGTTCAAGCAATTCTTCATCTGAAAAATCCTTGCACATATCATGCCCTATTCCTGCAAGATAGCCCTTACGGGCATCAAGGCGATACTGACGGCACATACGCGCACACATTTCTGCAACTCGAACTGAATGCTGATAGCGTTTTGGTTTTACGTGCGCTTCTGTAAAAGCACGGATTTCTTCTGTCTTTGCAATATAATCAATCATAAAATACCACGTCACCCTGAACTTGTTTCAGGGTCTATCTATAGATGCTGAAACAAGTTCAGCATGACTTTATTTGTATAACTTATTTTCTATAATATAATCGAAAACTGCCGGTGGAACAAGATAGCGGAAGCTTTTACCCTCGCTGATTCTGCGACGGATATCTGTGGAAGAAACCGGCAGCATTGGAGATTCAACATAAATACAGGGATACTTAAAGTTTTTCAAATCAAATTTAACAGAAAAATCTCCCTTATAGTCGCCGCTTGGCTTATTTGCATAAAGGCTTGATTCCATAGCTTTTACGTCCGGATAGCGGTGAATAATAATTAAGTCTGCAAGGTCAGAAACCTTCTGCGGGTTTCGCCATTTATCAAATTCTGCCGCAACCTCATCGCCCATTACAAAGGCAAGCTTTTTAGTAAGCTTTCCCTCGTATTTTTTTGTAAGATATTCAAGTGTGTCGGAAGTATAGGAAATGCCTCCGCGGTCAATCTCACAGGTTTCAAGTTCAAAATGTCCGCTGCCTTCACTGGCACAAAAGTTTTCAATCATTTTTAAGCGGTGCTGGGCAGGAATGATTTTTGAGGCATCCTTATGCGGCGGCTGGAAGGTTGGTACAAAAAGCACCTTGTCGTAGCCGAGCTCACGCACAATTGTGTCGGCAAGCATTGCATGTCCAACATGAAGAGGATTAAAGGTTCCGCCGAATACTGCTACTTTCATAAAACTGCACCACCCGCTCTACTGTTCGCTGCCAGGGTACTGAACGTTATCGTCATCATCGTCGATATAAGCACGGTCTTTCATAAAATTAGAACCAAACTGATTTTGATTTTCTGATGCACTGTCGCCGGCATCGACACCTGCTCCAGACTCCGGCGCCATATCGCGTTTTTCCTGCTTTGACACCAGCTCCATAACCTCATGCTGGGCATCTTTCATGCCGCGGCCTGTGTGAACAGAAACCGGAATTACAACAGTTTCCGGCTCTACAGCACGAATTTTTTCCTGAACTTCTACAGCACGCTCAAAAGCCCCTTCTACATCAATTTTATTACAAAGAACAATACGCGGCTTTTCCATAAGATTATCAGAATAATTACGAAGCTCGTTGCAGAGAGTGTCGTAAGCGGTAAGATAATTTTCGTCGCTGCAGTCAATCATAAAAATGAGGCAGGCGGTTCGTGTAATATGCTTAAGGAAGGTGTCGCCAAGACCAAGACCTTCGCTGGCTCCTTCTATGATTCCGGGAATATCGGCAATGATAATGTCAGATTCGTCGTCTACACGGAGTACACCCAGATTTGGAATAATTGTCGTAAAAGGATAAGGCGCAATCTTTGGACGGGCATTTGTAAAGAAAGTAAGGAGAGAAGACTTTCCGGCGTTAGGAAAACCTACGAGACCCGCATCTGCCATAATAGAAAGCTCAAGCTTTAAGAAGCGTGTTTCGCCCTTCTGACCGGGATTAGCCTGTTTTGGTGCCTGGTTTGTAGAAGACTTAAAGTGAACGTTACCCCAGCCGCCGTTACCGCCTTTGAGGAAGGTAAAGCTTTCGTCACCTTTAGCGGTTGAAAAGTCATAAATGATTTCTTCGGTTTCGGCATCGCGGATTGTTGTTCCCGGAGGAACAGGAATTACACAGTCTTCACCGTCCGCGCCATAGCGGTTCCAGCCCTGCCCATCACCACCGTTTCGCGCCTTAAAGCAGTGTTTGTGGCGGATTTTTGCGAGAGTTCGCAGATTCCGCTTTACAGTAAAAATAACATCACCGCCCTTACCGCCGTCTCCGCCGTTAGGACCACCGTGAGGAATATATTTTTCGCGCCGGAAAGCAACACAGCCGTTGCCGCCGTTTCCCGAGCGAACCTCTATCAAAGCTTCATCAGCAAATCCAATCATAATTACTCCAAAAAAAAAGCCCGGCACTTTTACTTACCGGGCATTCACATTCAGTAAAAACTGAACTTAGTTAGCAGCTTCAACAGAAACAACCTTGTGGTTATTTCTTTCACCGAAAACTACTTTTCCATCTGCTGTAGCAAAAAGGCTGTCGTCCCCTGCCTTCATAACGTTTGCTCCAGGATAGAATTTTGTTCCGCGCTGCTTTACGATGATAGAACCTGCAGTTACAGATTCACCAGCATATCTTTTAACACCCAAGCTTTTTGGATTCGGATCGCGTCCGTTTTTAGCACCAGATCCACCACGTGTTCTTCCCATAGTATTCTCCTTAAACCTTTACGTTATGCGAGAGTGATAGACTCAACGCGTACCTTTGTATACTGCTGTCTGTGACCAATCAAACGATGATAGTCTTTCTTTGACTTGTACTTGAATACGAGAACCTTCTTATCGCGGAAAGAATCCTCAACAACTACAGTTACCTTTGCACCCTTAACATAAGGAGTTCCAACACTGATTTTATCTCCATCGCTAACGAGAAGAACAGTATCAATGTCAATCTTTGAACCTTTTTCAGCATCAAGCTTATCTACTGTAAGGACAACGTCTTTCTCAGCCTTGTACTGCTTGCCCTTAAATTCAATAGTTGCGTACATAAAATACCTCTATTAAAATAATTCGTTATAAATCGCCCGATGCAGTGGAACAAGGAAACAGAATCCATTCTGCAAAAGACTCGTAATTCAAACCGGGCAGTCTGCGTAAAACGGGGATTAGACGCCACTACACCTAAAGTCTAAATACGTATCAAAGAATATATCAGAATTAATTGATTTTTGCAATAGCTCAACAGAGTTTTGAAAAATCTTTTATGTTGAGCTTCTGAAAATCGGAGTTGTATTCACATATATCCTGACAAACGGCTTTTCTGGTTTTGCCATTCTTTCCATCAGCATATCTGCCGCCATTCTTCCTATTTCTTTACCCGGAATTTTTATAGTCGTAAGCGGAGGCTCCACTACTTCTGACTGAAGGATTCCATCAAATCCTGCAATTTTAATATCATCAGGAACACAAAGATTCATTTTCTTTACAGCCATCAAAAGATTAATTGCTATAAAGTCATTGGCACATATAAACGCATCCGGTCTATACGGCATTGCCTGCAGCTGAGCAATAAACCAGTCTATACTGCCATAAGCTTCAGAATCATCATTTAAAATACAGATTTCTTTTTCAAAAGAAATTCCATATTTATTAAGGGCACGTGTAAATCCCATATATCGTTCATGAAAACTGTTACAATGATTTATATCTCCAACAAAGCCAAGTTTTTTTGCTCCATTCTGAATCAAATGAGAGGTAAGCTTTATTGTACTTGCAATGTTTTCCATAGAAATAAAATCAAAATTCAAGAGCGTCATATCTGCCTCTGCAAACGCATCTACCACCAGCAGAGGGATTCCAAGTCCGCTCAACATCTGAAGATATTTTTCATCAAATATTTCTATAGTAATAATTCCGGCAGTCTGCTCCAGTACAAGATGTTTTGGAAGACGCCCTTCTTCAAGCTCATCCTCTTTTATCTCGTACATCATGAGAGTTACTCCTGCACGACTTAAACGTTCTGTAAAAGCTGGCAGAAAAAGAGAACCAAAATGATAATCATTTGGAATTCGTTTTGTAAGCAAGGCAACATTTTTTCCTGAATGAACAGAAAGAGAAGGCTTTTTGCTGCCGGCATTTTGAAAAGCTGCATCACCCGGCTTTTCTTCTGTACTGCCGGTTTTCTCAACATTAAACTGCAAATAACCAAGCTCTTCTGCCTTACGAAGAACAAGCTGTTTTGTAGCGTCCGGCACAGTTCCCCTTTCATTAAAAACCTTGGAAACTGTATTTCGGGAAAGCCCGCAGGCATCAGCAAGCTCCTGCATTGTAATCCGTTTTATTGCCATTCTTACCTGACCTCTTTTTACATTTTGTAACTTCTATTTTAATTTATCACAGGTTTACAAAAAACACAATACTTTTACATTATGTAAAATTCACTCAAAAATCATAAGATAAAATTGTAAATTTCACACAAATCACTCAAAAAATGCTTTTTTTTGTTTACATTTTAAACATTTTCATTGACATTATGTAAAAGCAGACCTATAATTTCATTATAAAAGTGTGCATTTTGTAAATTACATCTGTAAAACAAAATTACATACAGGAGGAAAAAAAATGAAGGGTCTTGTAAAAAAAGACAGAAAAAAACAGCTTAGGGAAAGTTTTCCTTTTTACATTTTACTTCTGCCGGCACTTATAATTGTTTTTTTGATGAATTATCTGCCGATATACGGAGTTCTGATTGCTTTCCAGGATTTTATGCCTGGTGATAAAATTTTATCTGATACAACAATCTGGCTTGGTTTTAAAAACTTTACCCGTTTCTTCAAGGATGTTCAGTTCTGGCCTCTTATGAAAAACACCTTCCTTCTTTGTATAGAAGGCTTCATTATCGGTTTTCCTTTACCAATTATTGTAGCCCTCATGCTCAACTCTCTTAAGAACAAAAAGTTTGGAAAATACCTTCAGACAATTTTTACCATGCCACACTTTATCTCACTTGTTGTTCTTGTTGGTATGCTCAACCTCTTCTTCGGACGCTACGGTTTAATAAACAACATTGCCACAAACATGGGCCTTGAACGCTATTCATATTTTCTTGAAGAAAAAGCCTTCCGCCCGTTATACATTCTTTCAAGCAACTGGCAGGATTTCGGCTGGAGCACAATTATTTATCTGGCAGCCCTTTCCAATGTAGATCCGCAGCAGCATGAAGCAGCCGTTCTTGACGGAGCATCCCGCTTCCAGCGAATCATTCATGTCGACTTCCCTGCAATCCTACCGATCGTTAGTGTAATGCTGATTATGTCTATCGGCGGACTTATGGGTGTAGGCTATGAAAAAGCCCTTCTCATGCAGACAGACGGAAACTTAAGCGTAAGCGAACTGATTGCAACCTACGTTTATAAGAAAGGTCTTACAGGAATTCCAGATCAGGCTTATGCAACTGCAATCGGTTTATTCAATTCTGTAATCAACGTTGTTCTTTTGATTATCGCAAATACGACATCAAAAAGATTCTCAGAAAATTCTTTATGGTAGGAGACAGATATGGCAGACAATACTTCAAATCTTTATAAGTTCGACAAAGGAAGCAACATCTTCTTTTATTCAGCAAATACCTTTATTCTTCTACTGCTTGCATTTATCGTTCTCTACCCTCTTTACTTTATAATAATAGCATCTATATCAGATCCGGATGCCGTGCTTGCTGGAAAAGTATTTTTATATCCTGTAAACATCACGCTTTCTGGTTTCAGCAAAATTCTTGAGAAGTCAGATGTATGGAGAGGATATTTAAATACAATTATCTATACAATCCTTACAGTAGTAATTTCACTTCTTGTAACTATTCCGGCAGGCTGGGCTCTTAGCCGAAAAAATCTTCTGTTCCGCAAAGCCTTTATGATTTACTTTATCATCCCGATGTTTTTTGGAGGCGGCCTGATTCCATTTTACAATGTCATGAGCAGTCTTCATCTCGTTAATACAATCTGGGCAATTATTCTGCCGTCTGTTCTTTCTGTATGGAATCTCTTTATGACTAAAACCTTCTTTGAATCAAGCATTCCAAACAGTCTGATTGAAGCCGCAAAAATTGATGGAGCCGGACACTTCAGAACCTTTATCACTGTCGTAATTCCACTGGCAAAACCAATTATTGCAGTTATGGCTCTTTATTATGCAATCGGCCAGTGGAACAGCTACTTTAATGCAATGATTTTTCTTCAGAATGAAAAGCTTTATCCGCTTCAGCTGGTTCTTAAAGAAATTCTCATTGCGACTGAAAGTACAGTTGGAGGAAGCGGAGAAACAATTCTTGAGCAGTATCGTCTTGCGACACAAATAAAATATGTTTCTGTAATTGTTTCCAGCATTCCGGTTTTGATGCTCTACCCGTTTGTTCAAAAGTATTTTGAGCAGGGAGTAATGATTGGTTCGTTAAAGGAATAGATTGTTACAGACTTCATAAAAACTAAAATTGCATATATCAACAGGAGGATATATATGATTAAAAAATCTATGTTAATTTCGCTGGTGACAGTAACGGCACTTCTTTCTGTCGGCTGCAGCAAGGGAACATCTGCTAAAAAAAGCTCAGGTGTTGAAAAACTGGTTTCTGAATATGGTTTTCAGTGGAAGGATACTTCAAAACCAATTCTGAATAAAAAAGGTTCAGAAGCTTTATCTTTCAACATTTATTCTTCAAAAAATGCGTCTGCCCTGGACTACAACGACATGCTTGTAATGCAGAATTTATTTGAAAGTACAGGTGTTAATGTAAACTGGGAAAATGTTTCCGAATCTGTATACACTCAGCAGAAAAATCTTATTTTTGGCGATGCAAACAACAGACCTGATGCAATTTATCATGCCGGTATGAGTGCCGGAGAAATGATTAAATATGCAAAAAGAAAGGTTCTTGTTCCTATAAGTGATTATCTTGAATACATGCCAAATTTCAAGGCAATTCTTGATTCAAGACCTGATATTAAAAATCAGCTTATAAATGTAGAAGACGGAAAAATCTATTCTCTTCCACGAATTGAAGAGATGGGACTTTTGCAGAATCCAAATCTTTTATTCCTTAATAAAGCATGGACAGTTAAAGCCATAAAAGACGGCGCTCTTAAAGGTGTAAAAGAAGCTGATGTAAAAGACGGCCTTACACTCAATGCCTCTCAGATGGAAGCCCTGCTCACCTACTTCAAAAATAATGATATGAACGGCAACGGCAAAACAGACGATGAACGTCCATTGAATTTTGTTTATAACAACTGGCAGGGAAATCAGTGCGACCTTTATGGAATGTTCGGTTTGAATGATAACCTTGAACACCGCGTTATAGTAGACGGAAAAGTTACTTACACTGTAATGGATGAACGCTTTAAGCAGGCAACAAACTTTATTGCAGACTGGGTAAGCAGAGGTCTTATTGATAAAGTTTCTTTTGAGCAGTCTCAGGATAACTTTCTTGCAAACGGAAAAGGTCTTGAAACCTATGGTGCCTTTTACTGGTGGGAAAGTGAAACTGTTGTTTCAAAGCCGGAAAATTACATAACAATGAATCCTCTTGTAGGACCTGATGGAGCCCAGACAGTTTGTGTTTCTAATAATCCTGAAACAGGTATTGGTGAAGTCATCATTTTCTCAACCTGTCCGAACGTAGAAGTTCTTCTTGCTTACTTTGACCGCTATTATGATCCAGAAATCTCAGCACAGATAAACTACGGCCCTATTGGAATCGTTTATGAAGAAGAAAGAGATGAAAAAGGAATGCTTGTTCAAAAGCCAATTCCTGCCGGCATGACATCTGATGAGCTTAGACTTCAGAATGCACCTTTTGGAATCATCTATCTTTCTGATTATGCCTGGAACAATGTTGTAAATATGGAACCTCGCGCAAAGCTCAGACTTGACCGTCTTCAGAAGCACGCAAAGCCTTTTATTCTGGAAGGAGTAAAACCATGTGCAAACCTTCAGTTCAACATGGAAGAGCTGAACGTCCTGGGAACTTATGAAACAAATCTTAACGACTACATCAGAACAAACCTTATCAAATGGCTTATGAAAGGTGGAGTTTCTGATGATGAATGGAACAAGTTCCAGAAGGAAATGACAGGTAAGGTATATCTGAATGAAGTTCAAAAGGTATATCAGGATGCCTATGACAGATTTGCAAAAATGTAAAAAAATAAGGAGTCTTAAAAATGAAAAAGGAAATTAAAGGCCTTTGTGCCTCATTAATGATTACAGGCGCTGCATTAAGTCTTGCTGCCTGCAAAAAAACAAATACAGCTCCGGTAATTAATGGAGCTAAGGACAACGTAGTAAAGGCTGGAATAGAGTTTGATGCCATGGAAGGAGTTACTGCTTCAGACAAGGAAGACGGAAATCTCACTTCTAAAATCATGATTGAATCTACTCCAAAGCTCTCGTTTAAAAACGGAAAAACAACAGCTGAAAACGCCGGCTCTTATGAGCTTGTTTACTCTGTTACAGACAGCGACGGAAACACTATCGAAGCTTACTCTACCCTAACCGTAGGTAAAAAAACTGGTGATGCAGTAGTTTACAAGTCTTTTGACTTTGGTAAGGCTTTGAAAGTTGATTCACAGGGCTGGAATGCAAAAATCTCTGATGCCGCAGGTGCACAGGCAAGCCTTTCTAAGGGTGCTTATGTATTCGATATTAAAAATCCTGGAAACGGAGATGGAGACATTCAGCTTGCAAAGTCTGGAATTGAACTTAAAGCTGCAGATTACAAAGTTCGCATCTGGGCAAAATCTACAAAAGACACTTATGCACACATCCTTGCAAGAAATGAAAAGGCTGCAGGCTGGGAAACTTTTGGAGGAGCATTCAACGTTCGAATCGGTAAAGAAGTTTCTCCTCTTGAACTGAACTTTACCGGCGTAAAAAACGGAAAGGCAGAACTCCTTTTTAATCTTGGAAAAATTACACCAAATCCAGAGAACGCAAAGGATACAACTCCGGAAAACTTTACCGTAACAATCGACAAAATCGAGTTCTACGAAATCTCCGGCGAAGAAACAAAAAAGCCTCTCTTTACAAATGACTTTTCAGATTCTAAAGCAGATTCAATTTCTGTAAGCGCAGGAGACGGAGCTGACGCAAAAGCTTCTGTTGAAAATAAGGCCGGACGTTTTGCAATTGCAAAATATCCTGCAGACGGCGGAGTTTGGAGCATTAAGGCAGACGCTATTCTTGCAAAAACAAAAATTGAAAACGGCAAGAAATACTATTACTCTCTCAAGGCAAAATCAGAAAAGGCTCAGAGCGGAGAATGTCTTGTAGAAAGTGCTTCTAAATATGACGCCTGCCGCGTTAATTTTGCAGGACTTAATCTTAAGGCAAACGAAGAAACTATTGTAAGCGGCGTATTTACTGCAGACAAAGATGTTGAAGATCCTGTAATCCGCTTCCAGATTGGAAATCCTTCAGACGGAGTTTCTGCAAACACAATCACAATTGATGATGTAGAATTCGGTCTTCTGGAAGGTGACAAAGAAATCACAAAAACAATTTACGCATTCAATCCTTATAAGCGTAGCGCGGCTGGTGAAAAGAACTCGGACAATGCCTGGGAAACTTTCAACGGAACTGATGAAGACAATGACCGTGGTGTCGGTACTATCTGGAATGAAAACGGCAGTCTCTTCTATAGAATTGACCAGGGCGGAATTACAGACTGGCACAACAAGTTGATTTACGGCTATGGTCAGAGTCCTCTTGTACTCGAAGCAGACAGCTATTACACAGTTGAAATTAAGGCAAAGGCAGACAAGAACGTATCCTGCGGCTTCTTCCTTAATCCTCTTGGCAGCTGGGATCCACGAATTGCAGAGCGCATCGACTTTACTCCACAAGAGCAGACTTTCACTTTCACTACAAAAGATACTTTTGTAACTGATATGAACTTTGAAATGCTTTTCCAGTTTGGTTCAGAGCAGACTGCAAATCTTGGAGAAGTTACAGTTGAAATCACTGATATGAAAATCTATCAGATGAAAACAATGTAATTCAAAAGAATAAATCAAAATCACTTTGGAGGCAAAAATGAAAATCAGAAATATGATTTACTGCTGTTTAATCTCAATGGTAATTCTCTCAGGTTGTACTAAAACTGAAAATAAATTTGAAGGTCTAAAGACACCTGGTGCAAAAGAAAGTGCCATCCAATACAACAGCTTCTTTTTGCCGGAAAAAGATGGAAATGTCCAGCCTTATGTGGGAGATACAATGCCTTATTATGAAGACGGCACTTATTACATCTATTATCTTAAAGACGGCGGAGATTCTTACAATCATTCTGTTTATCTTGCCACCACAAGTGATTTCCTTTCCTATAAAGAATTTCCAGAACCTGTTCTTGAGGCTTCCAGAAATGGCGGCCAGGATTCATGGATTGGAACAGGTTCTCTTGTAAAGTTTAATAATAAATATCTTTTCTTTTATACCGGACACGCAGATTCTTCTGTATCCGGTTATAAAGAAAAGATTATGATTGCCGAGGGTGACACTCCCTTTTCATTTACAAAAAAGGAAGGCTGGTGCATTACTCCTCCTTCTGAATTAAATCAAAAAAATGATTTCAGAGACCCTCAGGCTTATTATGATGAAAAAAACAATAAAATAATTCTTACAGTTACTGCATCAAAAAATAATGCAGCAAGAATCCTGAAATATTCACTATCCCCAGATCTCACAGAAATAAATTACGAAGGAATTATTTTCACAGATCCTTCTTACAAATTCTGGAATCTTGAATGCAGCGACACTTTTAAAATCGGTAATAAATATTACCTGACCTACTCTGCTCAGGACGATACTTTGTGGTATGCAGTTTCTGATACAGCTTATGGTCCTTACAGCAATGCAAAACGTCTGGAAGGAAAACTATTTTATGCTGCAAAGCATGTGGATGACGGTGAAAATTATTACATGGTCGGCTGGCTTCGCCGCTCTGAATCCCCTTCTTCTACACAGGAAGTTTCTGCGTGGGCGGGAAATCTTGCCGTACAAAAAATCATCCAGAAAGAAAATGGAGAATTACTTCTCGCACCTGTTGAAAAAATTGTTCAACAGTTTACACAAAAACAAAAGCTGCTGGACAAAAAAAATATAACGCTTAAAGCTGGAGCCTTATATTCATATCAGCCGATGTTTAACTGCTATGAGAGTTTTTGCCTGACAGGAAAATTTAGATTTTCTGCAGTCGGCTCTTTTGGACTTAGTTTTGATTATAACGGAAGGCAGAATAAAAATAAGCTGATTTCTATTTCTCCTTCTGAAAATAAAATACAGCTTCTGTTTAACGAAGGTTCTACACTGATTTCAGAAACAGAAGTTCAATTAAAAAAAGACAGAGAATACAGTTTTACTTATATTCAGGAAGGGTCAGTCGGAATCTTTTATATAGACGGAGAGGCTGCCCTTTGCGTAAGACTTTACGGAGTTTGCGGAAATAAAATCAGTTTATTTGCTGAAAACAACACAGTAGTTTTTTCTTCGTTGGAAGAACGCACAAAATAAAAACTACTAGAAAAAATTTAAGAGGCAGATTTTTATGAAAACAAGCTTAAAAAATGCTAGAAAATACGAAGCAGAGAATAACAATGCATATCAAAAAGACAGACCCGCTTTTCATTTTACACCATACATCGGCTGGATGAACGACCCGAACGGTTTTTCATACTATAAAGGTCAGTATCATCTTTTTTATCAGTATTATCCTTATGGATTGGGCTGGAACTCAATGCACTGGGGCCACGCTGTTAGTAAAGACTTACTTCACTGGCAGTATTTACCTGCAGCTCTTGCTCCGGAAAATAAGTATGATTCCTTTGGAGTTTTTTCTGGAAGTTCCATAGAACTTTCTGATGGACAGCAGTTACTTATGTACACAGGCGTAACTAAAAAAAATAATAAGGACACTCAGCTTCAGTGCATAGCAATAGGCGACGGTCTAAATTATAAAAAATATAAAGATAATCCTGTTATTGGAAAAAATCTTTTTCCCAGAGGATTTGATTCTCAGCACTTCCGTGACCCAAAAATCTGGCTGGCAAAAGACGGCTCTTTTTATTGTATAGCCGTTGCCTGTAAAAAAGACGGAAACGGAGCAATTCTTTTGTACCACAGTCCTGATGCAGTTTCATGGAACTACGAAGGAATCCTTCTTGAAAACGATGGTAGTCTTGGAAAAATGTGGGAATGCCCTGATTATTTTGAACTTGATGGAAAAGATTTTATTTTACTCAGTCCGCAGAATATGCTGCCGCAAGAAAACAAATATATGTCAGGAAGCAGAACCGCATATTTTTGCGGCAAACTTGATTTATCACAAAAAAAGTTTATAGCTGAATATAATGAAGCAGTAGATTCAGGAATTGATTTTTATGCAAGCCAGACCGTAAAAGCTCCAGATGGAAGAATCATTCTTTTAGGCTGGATGCAAAACTGGGATACCTGTAATCTCACCGACAGAGGAAACCGCAACTGGTTTGGTCAAATGAGTACACCTCGCGAACTTTCCCTCAAGAATGGAAAACTTGTTCAAAATCCTATAAAGGAAATCGAAGCTTACAGAATAAGTAAAACTTCTATAAATGATGTAAATATCGATGGTGAGTATTCTCCGGAAAATCTTCAGGGACGAATCATTGATATGGAAGTTACCATTCGTCCAAAGGAAGAAAAAAGCCTTCACAGTTTTACAATAAATCTTGCTCAGTCAGAAAAGTATAAAATCTCACTGGAATATAAAGCCAACAATCATACACTCACCTTTGACAGATGCAATACAGAAATGAGAAATGCAGTTTGCAGTCAGAGCGTCTGCAAAGTTTCTGATTCGCAGGAATTAAAACTCCGCATTCTCTTAGACACTTACAGCGCAGAAGTTTTTGTAAATGACGGCCAACAGGTTATGACAAATACTTTTTACATCGAACCGTCTGCAAAAAAGATTTCATTCAACTCTGTCGGAAGTGCAGTAGTAAATATTACAAAATATGATTTACATTTCTAACGATTACTGTAATCATATAAAAAGTATTTGCAAGGAGATTTAAAATGAAAAGATTTGATGTTACAGCATTAGGAGAGCTTCTCATTGATTTTACAGAAAACGGAAAAAGCAGCCAGGGAAACATAATGATGGAAGCAAATCCGGGTGGAGCGCCATGTAATGTTCTTGCCATACTTACAAAGCTTGGCAAAAAAACAGCTTTTATCGGTAAAGTTGGTGATGATTATCTTGGTCATCATCTGCAGCAGGTTGTAGAAAAACTCGGAATCAACACAGAAAATCTTTTATTTGATAAAGAGGTTCATACAACACTTGCCTTTGTACACACCTTCGAAGACGGAGACAGAGATTTTTCTTTTTACCGAAATCCCGGTGCAGATATGAATCTCAGGGCTTCTGAAATAAACGAAGCAATTATTGCAGACTCAAAAATCTTTCATTTTGGAACTCTTTCCATGACAGATCCAGAAATCAGAAAAGCAACAGAGAAGGCTGTAGAAATTGCAGAAAAAAACAACTGCCTTATTTCCTTTGATCCGAACCTCCGCCCTCCTCTCTGGAAAAATCCGGAAGATGCAAAAGAATGCTTTGACTACGGAATGTCTCACTGCAAAATCCTGAAAATTTCAGACAACGAAATTACCTGGTTTACTGGAATTGATGATTTTGATAAAGCCGTTAAATTCTTAAAAGACAAATACAATATTCCACTCATTCTCTTGTCAAAAGGAAAAAGCGGCAGTGCAGCTTACTACAAAGAGATAAAGGTTGAACGCCCGGCTTGTCTGAAAGTAAAGACAATTGAAACTACAGGAGCCGGCGACACATTTTTTGGAAGTGTACTGAATTACATTCTCGAGCATGGGCTTGAAAATCTTACAGAAGATAATCTTACCCAAATGCTCGATTTTGCAAATGCCGCAGCAGGCATAATCACAACGCGAAAGGGAGCTCTAAAAGTAATGCCATCTCTCGAAGAAATTAACAATCTTATTCAATAAGACAAGTTATTTCTCCTTTTTCAGGATGCAGGGTATGGCTTACAACCTTACCCTCTTTCCATTCAAAATCAATTGTATAACCGCCTTTTATGCCAAGCCCACGTACACGTCCGCTTTGCCACTCTGGTTCAGAAGGAAGCGCCGGAAGCAGCTTTACGTGAACTTTTCCACTGTCGTCAAACTCGCTTTGTACAAGCAGGCGAAGTATTCCCGCAAGGGCACCAAAGTTTCCGTCAATCTGGAACGGCGGATGATTATCCAAAAGATTTGGCAGCGTTGAGTGTTGAAAGAGTTTTACAATAGAAGAAAGTGCTTCATCTCCCATACCAAGCTGGGCATAAAAATTTATAATCCAGGCCTGACTCCAGCCGGTATGGCCGCCGCCACTTGACAGGCGTTTTTGCAGAGTTTTTTTTGCAGCTTCGCAAAGTTCCGGTGTGCGCTCAAGGGTAATTGTATGTCCCGGAAAAAGTCCATAAAGATGACTGATATGGCGATGCCCCGGTTCAACTTCTTCCACTTCACGATTCCACTCCATCAAAGAGCCATCAGAATTAAGGGACGGCTTTTTAAGATGAGAAAGAACATTTTCAAAAGAATCAAAATCTGATTGCGGATAAGGCTTACTTTTTTTAGATGCTGGCCCCTTCGCAGCATAGCTGCTCGGAGACTCGCTTAAAATGCTCCACTGGAGCATTTTATCGGCTTTCAGCCGTCGCTCCCTAAGTTCAGCATGACAACTTTTCGTTTCGACATGACAACTTGTCGTTTCAGCTTGGTCCAGAACCTTGTGCGCTTTCAGACAGCTCGTAAAAAGATGTTCAAGAATCATGTTGTCCATTTCGGAACCTTCACAGAAAGCCCCGACTTCGCCGGTCTTTGTAACATAAGAGTTTTCCGGCGAAAGACTTGGATTTATCACAAGATAAGGCTTTCCATCCGGCGCCTTCAAATCACAAGGAACTAAAAAATCAACAAAGAAGAGGCAGGCTTCATGAATCAGATAGTAATAGCGATTGAGGAAGTTTTTATTCTGGGTATATTCAAAATGTTCCCAGATATGAGTTGCCATCCAGGCTGCACCGAGCGTCCAGTAAGTTCCGGGAAGCCAGGCATCCTGAGGGGCCGCATCTCCCCAAAAATCTGTATTATGATGAAGAACATAACCTCGGCAGCCGTAGAGTTCGCGTGCTGCAAGGCGGCCGTTTTCATAAGCCCGCTCAAGCAAATCAAAAAAAGGAAGCTCACATTCATACAGGCTCGTCATATTTACAGGCCAGTAATTCATCTGCGCATTTATATTGATTGTATATTTACTTCCCCAGGGCGGATCCATATAAGTGTTCCAGAGCCCCTGTAAGGTGAGCGGCAGTTTGCCCGGAACACGGCTTCCGCTAATCAGAAGGTAGCGCGAAAAAGACGCATAAAGGTTTACGAGTTCAGTGTTACCGGCAGAAGCCGCTTCCAGAAGGGCCGGTACAGTGTTTTTGGATGAAGCAGAAAGTGTATTTTCGTCTTTTGCTTCCCCAATTTCCAGCGACATTCTGTCCCAGTAAGAGCGATATTCAACAATATGCCAGCCAAGAAAATCTTCGGCAGACGCTTTCACACCAACTTTTGCAATTCTGTTACGAATATCTGTAAGTCTGGACTTACATAAAGGAGTCCAGGTATTTTTTTTAATCAGTTTTTCATAAGATTTTTTATTGCGGGCTTTAGGATTATACTGCCAGGCCCTAATATCAATAAAAAACAAAGCCTCATCACAGCCCTCGCCATAAAGACAAAAACCCCGTGTCTCGGCCTTTCCACCGCTAACTACAACTCCCGCCCCCGCACAAAAAGGGATACCATGTTCATCCTCAAGGAAAATAAAACCATCGTCGGCATAAACTTTGTCGCACCAGATTCCGCGGTCAAAATAAGCAGAAAAATTAATAGCAGCAGGCTTATCAGCAGAAACATACATAAAGAGCATATCATCTGCGGCACTTATCCAGGTCTGGCGGGTAAAGTTCACGCCCTTATCATCAGTATAATTTATCGTAGCACAGGCGTTTTCGAGGTCGAGCTCGCTTTTATAAGAATCAAGACAATTTTGAGAAAACTTATGAGCTAGAGGCCAGCCACAGGCAAGCCCGCTGTTTTCCGAAGTAAAAAAATCAACCTTAAAATCGCCCGCAGTCTGATAAACACGATCATTAAAGCCCATTCCGCTCATTGCTTCAAAACCAAGAGCCTGAGCTTCAAGCACTTTACCTTCGCGAACAAGACTTCTGACTTTTTCTAAATTATTTTTTGTATCAGAATTAAGTCTATTCTGAGGCCCACCCGACCAGATTCCCTCTTCATTAAGCTGGAGAACTTCATTACAAGGGTGTGCCTTTACCATACAACCAAGCCGGCCATTTCCAAGAGGAAGATAATGCTCCCACTTTTCTGCCAGCTTATTAAAAATCATTTTATAATTCATCTATTAAACCTGAACCTTCTATATTTATATCATTCAGTTTAATAGATAAATCGTTACACGTAAAGAAGATTCACACACTCTGAGTTGTTGCAAGTGCAGAAGTTTTTCCCTTTTTCATTTTGGTAAAAATCAAGAAAAGAATCAGCACCACTGTAAATGAAACAGATTGTGCAATACTGATTCTAATAACCTGATATGTATCCGCACAGCCTGCAGTCAGAACATGAAGAATATTTACGATTGTATTATTTACAAAATGTTCACCCATCGACATATAAACTGAGCCTGTAAGTTTTGTAAGAAGACAGAACTTAAATCCAACCAGAGCTGAAGAAAGAATCAAAATAAGACAGTTCATCAAAAGTCCAAAGGCAGATGTTTCTCCATAAAGATAACTTCGTAGAGGAGCTACTCCATGCCAGAGTCCAAACAAAACTGAAGAAATTAAAGCCGCAATAACAAACGAATATTTTTCCTCAAGGCGCCTTACGAAAAGACCTCGGAAAATCCCCTCTTCCATCACAACATTAATGATATTTCCGATTATACAGATTAAAAAGAAGATTAACGATGTTTGATTTCCGAGGTTTCCGCTTATCGAATAACTTGTTACATACATGCCGAGGCCCAGGTATGAGCCAGAAGCTTTTGCAATTGAAACTTCAATCGTATAAGCAATTGCAAAACAGATAAGTCCAAAAATAACACCTGTAAAAAGTTTAACTGCTTTTAAATTATTTGAAAATCCGATTTTTAATGAATTATAGTTGAAATAACGGGAAGCAAATATAAGTATTATTATACCTGCAATTTTATGAACAACTGCTTCACCGATTATTGAAGAATCCGTTTTAAGAACAAAATACTCAAACAATCTGAAAACCTGACAAATGATATAAATTAAAACAACAGAATTTAAGATTTTTTTATTAGCCATTTTTATCCTTATGCTAATTAAACACTTTAAGATAAAAGTTATGTTACTGTCCCGGGAAAATAAAAAACTCCGTCATTGCGAGCGCAGCGAGGCAATCCATATAAACAGATTGCCACGTCACCCTTCGGGCTCCTCGCAATGACGGTTAAACAAAAAAAAGCCAGCGACTTTCTACTTTCCTACGTTCGCTGGCGCTCACTACCGAGT
>CAMVDX010000028.1 GCA_947166355.1 uncultured Treponema sp. | reverse complement strand
GCTGCAGCAATTGCAAGTCATATCAAAAAAGACAACAAGGTTCTTTTGATTGGCATTACCAAAACAGGTAAATGGTATCTTCAACCTGAATCTGAATACGAAAGAATCTGCAAGGATTCAAAAGCTGTTCTTACAATCAAAGAAGATGAAAGCCAGGCTGTAAGTATTATTCCGGCCGGCGGTAAGAAAGCATTTGTTGCCGGTGGAAAGCCTTTAAACATTGACGTTGTTTTTCCGGCACTTCACGGAACTTATGGTGAAGATGGTACCATTCAGGGACTTTTTGAAATGGCAGACATTCCTTATGTTGGCTGTACTCCACTCGCCTCTGCGCTCACAATGGATAAGGAAAAAACTAAACTTATCTGGCAGAGTGTAGGACTCCCTGTTGTACCTTATGTCTGCATCAAACGGTCAGTCGTATTAGACAGCGTTGTTTATGATGCAGTTATCGAAGAAACAGAAAAAGAACTCGGCTATCCGATGTTTGTAAAACCTTGCTGTGCAGGAAGTTCTAACGGAGCTTCAAAAGCAAACGACCGTAAGGAACTTCATTTTGCAATCATGGAAGCTTTCAACTGGGACGACAAAGTTCTCGTAGAAAAATCTCTTAATAACGCACGTGAAATTGAATGCAGTGTTACAGGAAACTCAGTTACCTGTCCTGCAGACAGCGATGAAGAAGATGTTGTTGCTTATATTCCCGGTGAAATTGTACCTAATCATGATTTTTATGATTTTGATGCAAAATATAATGATCCGGATGGCGCAAATCTTCTGGTGCCAGCTGAACTTTCTGAAAACGATCTCGAAAAAATCAGAAAAACAGCCTGCGCTGCTTACAAGGTTCTGGATGCAACCGGTCTTTCACGAGTTGATTTCTTTATTGACCGTGATTCAAAGGCTGTTTACCTCAACGAAATCAATACTATGCCTGGCTTTACTCCAATCAGTATGTTCCCTAAAATGTGCGATGCAGCAGGCTTAAAGTTTGAAGAACTCGTTGAGCTTCTTATTAAAGAGGCACTTGCGCGTTATGAGGCACACAGCAAGCTGAATACAAGCCGATAGTTGAGAGCACAGTAAACCGTCATTGCGAGCTAAGCGTTGCATTCCTTAATTGCAGGTTGCAATGTCGCCTTACAGGAACTTCGCAATGACATTTAAAACTAGACTTCAAAGTGAATATATGGTAAAATATTTCAATCATTTTTATCATATTTCATAAAAAAAGGATTAATAATTATGAAAAAAAATACTGCTTACACACTCGGATCATTAATTATTCTTTTGATCTGTGCATTCTGTTTTGTCGTTCTTCCAGCTGTTGAAGGAAAGACAAGCCGTCCACAGGGATCAGATGCTCTGGTTTTCGGAAAATATAACGGAAAAGAAATTAAATATGAACAGGGTTCTGATTTTGCTGATTATGTTTCACAATATGGTCAGATGTATCAGATGTATGGTCAGCAGATTGACCAGTCTGCTTATTATCAGATTTTCTATCAGGCATTTAATGCAACTGTACTTAAATATGCCTATACAGAAACTGTAAAAAACAGCGGCTACAAGGTTCCTAAGTCTGCAATTGCAAGAGAAATTATTCCGTATTTCTCTGACGAAAACGGCAACTATTCTTCAAAACTTTATAAACAGGCTTCTGAAGATTCAAAACAGCAGCTCAATGATTATGCTGAAGCAAAGCTTTATGCAGCACGCTTTACCGACGATACTTTTGGTTCAACTTCTGAAATGCTTGCAAATGAACCGCTTTTTGGGCTTAAGACTTCAAATGCAGAAATCAGCTTCCTTGAGAAATATAATGAAGGAATGCGCGGCTTCACTATGGCTTCTTATAAAATGAGTGACTACCCTCTCGAAGAAAAACTTAAGTTTGCCCGCAATAATTCTGCAAAGTTCAATAAATATGATATGTCTATCATCACAGTGGATGAAAAATCATCTGCCGATAACATTGCAAAACGACTTACAAATGCAGAAATAACTTTTGAAGATGCTGTTTCAGAATTCTCTGACAAAAACTATTCTGATTCAGAAGGAAAACTCTCTAACAATTTCCAGTATCAGATTGAAAACATGCTGGAAAATAAAGATGATCTTAATACTGTAATCAGTCTTGAAAAAGGTTCAACAAGTGCTGTAATTCAGACAAAAGCCGGTTATTCTATCTTTAAGAATAACGGAGTTGTAACTGCTCCAGACTTTGATTCTGAAGAAATGCAGAAAACAGTTTCAACATACATCAGTGCTTACGAAAGCACAGTTATTGAAGACTATTTTACAGAAAAGGCTAATGGTTTCATTAAAACCGCTAATGCAGATAATTTCAAAACAGTTGCAGAAGCAAATGGTGCGGTTGTAACTGATATTGAACCTTTCCCTCTCAACTATGGAAACGTAGATGTTCTTCTTAAGCTTGACACTTCTGCTTCAGAACTTACAAATGCAGAAAAGAACGAAAACTTCCTTCAGAAAGCATTTGCTCTTAAAATGAATGAGATTTCTGAACCTATTATTCTTAATGATAATGTTGTAGTTCTTCTTTACAATAAGGAAGGCGAGATTCCTGAAGAAACTGAAATTAATCCTAATCTGCTTAATTCTTATGATGAGTATTCTGCAAGTTCTGCTCTCATGAACAGTGATAAACTTGAGAATAACTTCCTTTCAGTTTACTTTGAAAACTTCTTGAGATAGTATTGGAAGCTTTAATTAATCAAAAGCCCTGTGTCGTTCAGAAAATCGAAACGCCTCAGGGCTTTTCTGTTTCATACAAGAATCATTTTCTCTATTCAAAATACAATCCAAGTAAAAATATAATTACAGCAGTTGAAAATCTTAAGCTTCTGCCGGGTACCGTAATCTTATGCTTTTCTCCGCTTCTTTGTTATGGATTATCTGAATTACTCCAGAAACTGCCTGAAAACTGTCTTCTCTTTTTGTGCGAAGCAGATTCTGCTCTATACGATTTTTCTCTTAAAGAAAGTGATATTTCTAACTTTTGTAAAAACACAAGCGAAAAAGTTTTCAACTGTCACCCGAAAAATCTTTATGAGCTTCCGCTGCATCTGTATGATCTTTCAAAAAGTGGAATTTACAAACGTGTTATAAGACTTGATATGTCCGGTGGAATTCAGTTTAATTCAGATTTTTACAACAAACTATTTTCAGCCTGTACAGATTCAGTTATGACCTTCTGGAAGAATAGAATTACACTTACGCGATTTGGCCGCCGTTATTCCAGAAACCTTTTTGAAAATCTTCATTATCTTGCAGATTCAAAGCCTATAACTGATTTTTTTAATACAATACAAAAACCAATTATAGTCTTTGGGGCCGGAGAAAGTACGCAGAAATTTATAGACAATGGATTGCTTCGTCGCTGCACTCCTCGCAATGACGAAGTTCCCTTCTACATTCTCTGTGCAGACACTGCCCTTCAGCCGCTTCTAAAAAACGGAATAAAACCTGACGGAGTTTTTGTAGAAGAAGCCCAGAGTGTTATCGTAAAGGCTTTTACCGGAACTGCTTCAGACATCCGGATTTTTGCAGGCTTATCTTCTATTCCGAATCTTGTTCACATAGCCGGAGCTAACAGACTTTCCTACTTTTATACAGAATATGCAGACGGCAATTTTTTTGATTCACTGAAAAGTCAGATCTTTATGCCGCCTGCAAACAAACCATTTGGTTCTGTAGGACTTACTGCAGTTTATTATGCGCTCAAATTCAGAAAAAACGAAAACATACCAGTTTATGTTACCGGGCTTGATTTTTCATACAGCACAGGGCTCACTCATACAAAAGGTGCGCTTGCACATATTTTGCATCTTATTCAATCTAACCGTCTTGTACCGCCACAAAACTATTCCGCTGCATTTGGCCCGGGAAGTGAGAAATTTATCGGAAAAAATGGCCGTACGGTTATTACAACTCCGACTCTAAAAAACTATGCTAATATGTTCAACAGTTTTTTTGGAGAAGAGAAAAATCTTTTTGATATCGGGGAAAGCGGAATTAAACTTTCCATACCGCACATAGATTGCTTCGTAACGAACGAGTCCGCATGCTTACCAAGTTTGCAAGCAAAACTGGGCTACCCTCCTCGCAGTGACGAGAACACAGCTGAACAACATGATTACAAAGCAGACTCCAATCGTCATTGCGAAACCAGCGCCAATCGTCATTGCGAGGCCGAAGGCCGTGGCAATCCATACCAAAATGACATCGCCGCTTACTTACAAAATGAACGAGAATCCCTGGAATACCTGCGTAACCTTCTCACCGGCAAAACAGATTTAAAAGAAGAAAAATTACTTGCAGAAATCAAAAAAATTGCAGAACCTAGAGAATATCTGTATCTGCATTTTCCAGACGGCTACAGATTCGCAGAAAATCAGTCGTTCTTAAATAGAATCAGAACAGAAATTGATTTCTTCCTGAAAATTCTGTAAACAAAAAAAATTAAGGTGCGGGTCCCAGCGACGGCAAAAAAATAAGTTATCCCCCCACCTTTCGCTTACCCACGCTTGCTTCGCTCGCGTGGCCGCTGGCGGGGTCCCCCCTTATTCTTTTTGCCTGCGTCCCACACCTTAATTTTTTTAATTTCCTGAAATCTATAAATTACTGATCGTCATTCTCTTTAAGAACCGCCAGGAATGCCGACTGAGGAAGTTCAACATCGCCGATCATCTTCATGCGCTTTTTACCTTCCTTCTGCTTTTCCAAAAGCTTACGTTTACGGGTAATATCACCACCGTAACACTTTGCAAGAACGTCTTTACGCACAGGATTTACAGTTTCGCGGGCAATAATCTGCCCTCCGATAGCACCTTGAATGGCAATCTTAAACTGCTGACGAGAAATCTCATTCTTGAGACGTTCGCAAACTTTTCTTGAACGAGGTACTGCATTATCTTCGTAAGTCAAAAGCGACAGGGCATCCACCATCTTTCCGTTCAAAAGAATATCAACCTTTACAAGACGGGTTGGTCTGTAGCCGGTAATCTCATAATCAAAAGAAGCATAACCGCGGCTGTAACTCTTGAGTCGGTCGTAAAAATCAAAAAGCACTTCTGCAAGCGGCATTTCATAAGTAAGCTCTACACGCTTTGTATCAAGATACTGCATGTTAGTCTGAACGCCGCGTTTTTCTGTACAAAGAGCCATAATTGAACCAAGGAACTCAGCCGGAGTAATAATAGACGCTTTGATATAAGGCTCTTCTGCATCCTTAATGCGTCCCTGAGGATACTCAGAAGGATTATCTATATACATATCCTCGCCGTTCTGCAGATGAAGCAGATAGCGTACACTCGGAGCCGTAAAGATTACTGCCTGATCAAAGTCGCGTTCAAGGCGCTCCTGAATAATTTCGAGGTGAAGCAAACCAAGGAAGCCACAGCGGAATCCGTTTCCAAGAGCAAGAGAATTATCTTTTTCATAAACAAGACTGGCATCGTTGAGCTTAAGCTTTTCCATGCTGTCTTTAAGCTCTTCATAATCATTTGAATCCATAGGATAGATTGAAGAATATACAACAGGCTTTACTTCCTTAAAACCAGGAAGCGGTTCTTCTACGCCACCTTCAACAGAAGTAATTGTATCACCAACTTTAACATCGCTTACTGTTTTGAGACCTGAAATAATGTAACCTACATCTCCGGCTTCGAGAACTCCGGTTTCTTCGTAGTTAATTTTGAAAACACCACACTGCTCTACCTTGTACTGAGTATTTGTACTCATCATTTTTATAAGGTCACCAGTTTTGAGCCGGCCTTCCATTACGCGAACATGAACGACAACTCCGCGGTATACATCATAGTGGCAGTCAAAAATCAAGGCAGCAAGTTTGCCGTCAGGATCGCCTGTTGGAGCAGGAAACTTTGTAACGATTGCTTCAAGAAGTTCGTCTATTCCTTCGCCTGTTTTTGCAGAAACGCACATAGCGTCCGCAGAATCGAGTCCAAGCTCGTTATCGATCTGATGCTTACAGGATTCAATATCAGCAGAAGCAAGGTCTATTTTATTTATTACAGGCACCATAGTAAGGTCGTGCTCAAGAGCCATATACATATTTGAAACAGTCTGACTTTCAACTCCCTGAGTTGCATCTATCAAAAGCAGTGCACCCTCACAGGAAGCGATTGCACGCGAAACCTCGTAGGAAAAGTCTACATGGCCCGGTGTATCTACAAAGTTCAGTTCATAATCATGGCCGTCTTTTGCATGGTACGGAATTGTTACAGCCTGACTCTTAATTGTAATACCGCGTTCACGCTCAATATCCATATTATCAAGAATCTGATTCATCATCTTGCGGTCGTCAATAATTTTAGCTTTCTGAATAAGACGATCCGAAAGCGTTGATTTTCCATGGTCAATATGAGCAACAATACAGAAGTTGCGTTTGTATTTCATTTCAGTCATTATAAATCTCCTGAGAGGCTCGTAGCAGCCGGAATTATATTAAAAATACTGTGAACTGTCTAACGGTGCAGCCAATCCTATTCCCATATCAAGAAAGGCTTTTTTCTTGCGTTTTGTAGTCATTTGAATATAGATACATTCATTTTTCTGGTCAACTGTTACACCTGTCACTGTGATTTCATCATTTGCAGAAAAATGCATATCATCAGCAGTGCTACCTGCAAGCACATTCTCTATTGTATAGGAATTTTTATTTGTTGTCGATGAAGGAAGTATTTTCATTCCAAGCAGTGGGATAAACGAGGTTTCTATTAAATCAGTATCAAAAACGGTAATTCCCGGATACTCCGGACGTTTCTCTAGGTACAGAAGACAAGACTTTTCATTTCCTTTTGAATCAAGATACTGACATTCAAGAATCGTCTCGTTTTCATACCCCATAACAATGTAATTAAATTCTTCAACAGAAGAAATCGTTTTTCCATCCAGTTTTGTAATTACATCACCCTCTCGAAGTCCCGCCATAAAAGCAGGCCCTCCGGAAAGTACATACTGCACTTCAAGCCCGATTTTCTGATTTCCATTACGTTTAGTATTTCCAAAACAGCCGACCCAGGAATGAATGATTTCACCCCGCCCATATAACAGAGGAAGTTCCTGCTTAAGATATTCAACAGGAATTGCAAAGTTCAGCCCCTGATTCTGAAGCATACCGGCAAAAACAATTGCCTGAACATTCATATTGCTGTCAATTAAAGGACCTCCGGAATTCCCGGAATTTACAGCTGCATCAATCTGAAACACAGGTCCCAGCGCAAGCAGCGCACGGTCTTTCGAAGAAACGATTCCAGAGGTAATTGTTCCTTCAAGTCCGATTGGACTTCCAATTGCAGAAATCTTATCACCAACGTCAAGCTCACTACTCTCTCCAAGATTCAGCACAAACTCAGGTGTAACTTCAGCTTTTATAAGTGCAAGATCAAGTACAGAATCATAACCGATTACTTTTGCCGGAATCTTAGTAGAACTGTCATTTAACAATTTTATGTAAAGGCGGGAATAGCCCTCGTATTCTGGATTTACCATTGAATCAATAACATGATTGTTTGTTATAATATAACCGCGTTCATCAATAAAAAAACCAGAGCCGATTATAACATCTGCATAACCTGTTCCATACATCACCTTTACACCACGATCTACCCAGATTGTTACCGTAGCATTCATGCAATCTGAAATTTTCAATGGTGCACGATTATTAACAGAAGAGTCTCCCAGACCATTTTTAAGCACAAGCTTTTCAACATCCGTATAAGAGGCTTTTTCAAAATGATAATCAGGAAAAATTGAAATCAGTGATTTATAATATTTTTTTGTATCAAGATAATTTTTTTCTTCATAAGATAAGGAAAGTTTTTCTTCTACAGCAGAACGACAGCTTAAAAGAACTTCTTGATTTCCAAGTAAAGCTGCACGCCATAAAGCTTTAAGTGGTTCAGTTTGCAAAAACTCATTTATTCTGTGGATTTCATTTTTTACAATATCTTCATCAGAATAATTAATTGGCTGCGGAATAGATTTTGGCTGCCTTAAAGTTTTACATGAAATAAAAAAACTTGAAATTAACACAGCTAGTAATAAAACAGCGAATAGAAAATAAGGTCTGCGCATTATTCAAAAACCTCTTGTGATTCATCCGCATTATCAGGAACTGCCACTTCTGTAAATTCTGAAGGTGGAATATAACGACAGAAAATATTCTTTCCAATCTTTATAACAGAGACACGTTCTCCTTCAATTTCCACAATATCAATTCTTCCCTGTTCAATTCCGCCTGTAATTTTCTGAAGCAGAGCATCTTCAAAATTCATAGTTCCCTTAAAATCAATCCAGTATAAATTTTCATGTTCACCGGCATAAATCATGACCTCTTTCTCACCATCAGTCATTTTCATAGGAACACCATCTGCAATAGTGATTGAAATTTCTTTAAGACCATTTGAATCAAAATAAATTGTCTCTTCAATCAAGGAATCGCCAGGCTGTTTTGGATAACGGATATACTGACAATCAGGAAGTCCATTATCATCATTATCCCATGTAGTAATTTTTCCATTGTACTCCAGGTATTCTTCATTGAACTCATAATATGTATTTGCATTACGATCTATCTGCACCTTACGTAAATAAAGCTCAATTCCATCGTCCATAAAATTGAATACACTGGAAACTAACGAACGGTTGTCATCATTTTGAACACCTTTCATATCATCCGTTATATCACTGTAATATTCTGTAGTTTCAAAATAACCGTCATTATTATAATCAACCTGACGCACTATTGAGCTTCCAGAAAAATCACAGTAGGCATACTTAAAATCCTTTTCATAAAAATCAGCAAAAATGATATTTCCATCTGAAAGAGTATAAACAATGCGTGCATCATCACGTTCTGTTATCGGAAGCTCAAAACTGCTTGCACTCGACGTAAGCTCTTTAGGAAGAGGCACTGCTGTTTCAGAAGAAATATAAGGAATATAAAAATTTACACCAGTACGAGAAAAAACATTGTCCGTAACAAAGTCAAAAGGGGAAAATTTCATATCATCATGCAGAAAATTAAAGGTAAGGCTCAAATCAGAAAAAACAATTTTTGAAACACGCGGAAACACATCATAATAGACTTGAACTCTGTCTGAATTAAAATTTGTAAAGATTGGAGAACCGAAATCACATGATGCAGAAAGTTCAGTTTCTCCATCATTATTTCCGTCATATTTTATAAATTGAGGACGGCCTTTTTCATACTGTACGGAAAACTCATATTGCAAATCCATATTTTCATCAATATAGATTGTGCCTGTAAAATCAGTAAGCAGCTGACCTGCCTGTTCTATTATCTGATTATCAGAAAGCAGGGCAATAAAAGTTTCCAGCATATCCAGAGAAATCTCTCCGTCTGCCGCACCAAAGAACATATCAAAAGCCTGAGAATCTGTATAGATGCCGGCTCTCAATGCCGCAATTGCAAGAAGAATATTCTGATTGTTATTTTTTGCTTCAATTGCTTTTATGAGACGAAGACTATCTTCACCGGTAGCAAAGCTTGCCGCCATTAACTCCATTTCTGGATTTCTGTCTGAATAATCCGGGAGCTTTAAGATATAAGAATCAGCTATATTCTGAACAATCTGGGGAACTTTATAATGAATGCCGTTACGTTCGGCTTCATTCATAAAAAGAGATTCGAACATAAAAAAGATTTCAGGAAAGCGAGAATCTGAAGGATAAATCCGGCGGTCACTGTTCAGACGTTGACGTGCACTGCTTAATGATTCAACAGTTCCCATGCGATAGTAATTTTTTATTCTGATAAATTCAGCGTCAGCCGAATAAATAAACGGCTCTGTATCCAGAGCAGAAAGAGACTCCTCATAAAAACCAGTATCAGAGAGAAGGTCCGCAAGAAAAATGCGGGCACCGTTTTTAGTATACCCTGCCCAGTTACCTTTCTCAAATGCCGAAGAAATAAGACGAATGGCCTCGGCTTTTGTTCCGCCAAGATTCAGACCAGCCGCTGCTTTAATATAATAAAGATCAGAAATAGAATCATCATAAGAAAGTCCAAGTTCAGCCTGACTCAACGCATTCTGCCAGTCGTTACCCATAAGACAGTTTTCTGCAAGTTTGAGACAACGCAGAGCTGTATTTTTATTCGCAGTGGAAGCAGAATTCTGAGCCACAACAGTAAAAAAGATTCCAAATGATAAAAGACAAATAATAACAAACTTTTTCATAACTTTACAATCCAATCCTTATATCCAGAAAAACTGCCGAGAATTGCTTTTATTCTCTGAGATTTTTCATCCAATAACTGAATGACGGGAATAAAACTCCTTTTCGCAGAAGGAACCTGCCAGTCAGAAAAAATATCAGAAACTTTTTTTAAAGAACCATCCGCACAAAGCACTGTATCTCCAAGACGGGCGTTTCTTACACAAAACGGAAGAGAAACATCTTCTGCAACTTCTGAAGTTCCAGCCTCAGCACCGCATAAATCTCCTGCACGCACAGAAACCAGTTTTTTTCCATTCTGTTCTCTGTAATTAAAAACATTCAGAAAACCAAAAGGAAACTCAAAAGTTCCAGTATTTTCTATTATATCAGAAAAAACAAAATCCGTATTGCTTTCTGAGTGTTTTTTTATAAAAAGATGCTCTTTTTCTTTTATGACTTCTATGCTGCCAAACCGCTTGGTAAATGAAGGCTTCTGACATAAAATTACATCCTTCAAAAACTGATAAGGAATACGATCCGTTTCGCCAGAGCGGTTACAGGCCTCACGAAGAATTCGGTATTTTAAGGCTTCCGGGGCAGGTAAAAAAACTTCAAGTGGAATTTGAACAATTCCGTCATCTCCCACTGAAATCGGAAGATTCTGAAGGTAGCTTTGAATTAAATCAGAGTCCCCGGCATTTTTTTCTGCCCCTTTGAGTGCAGCCGTCTGCCAGCCTTCAAAGTTTTCGTCAAGAAAAGGCACAAGCTTAAGGCGGATTTTATTTCGAAGATATTCCGTCTCATAATTAGTTTTATCCGTCCGCCAGCTGATTCCAAGCTCAGTCAGATATGATTCAATTTCAGAACGCGCAATATTCAAAAGCGGCCTCACATAAGGACCGCGGCGAGCTCTTATTCCACTCGCAGAATCAAAAGACGCCCCCTGTAAAAAACGCATAAGAATAGTTTCCAGCTGGTCATTACGATTATGAGCAAGACAAAGAGCCTGAAGTTGATTCCCGCATATAAATTTTTCAAAAGCATTATAACGCAGAAAGCGGGCCGCTTCCTCTGTTCCCCTATTCCGTTTCCGGGCCTCGGCCTCCACAACTCCTCTCTCAAGTGCAACAATCTGACAATTGATTTTTACACCGGTTTCTTTTTGCATCTTTTCGCAAAGCTCTGCCACAAAGCTTGCATCGCCGCCAGATTCTTCTGCCGGCCTTATATTGTGATTTACAGTAATTACAAAAAGCTCCGCATTCCCCTTTTTTTCAGAGCTTTTTAATTCAGCTAAAATTTTTGATAAAGAAACTAACAGAGAAACAGAATCTGCACCGCCGGAAACAGCAGCGCCGAGAGCAACGCTATCGGCATAACAGGACTCACCAAAATCAGAGGCAGCACTAAAAACAGCACCACCACAGGCATCGCCGGTATAGTCCGTAAAATTTACACCGCAATTTTTTAGATTTTCATAAACTTTCTTTTCAAACTCACACATAAAAAAAGGCCGCTCCACAAAAGTGGAACAGCCTTTATTATACTATAAAAAACAAAGCGTGTCATTTTTTACAGTCGGCAAGCCCAGCTTGACAACCTTGTCATTGTCCGGCTTGACCGGACAATCTTTTTAGCCTCTAGCAGGAGATACAGTAACGAGTGGGAGTTCTGTGCTTGTAAGAACTTCAACCTTGCTGTCAAGTTTGAGATCCTTTACACGGAGAGCTTCACTAACGTTGATTCCAGAAATATCTGCAGAAATTGTTTCAGGAAGGTCTGCAATACAAGCCTTAATTTTAATTTCATTATTGCGTTCTTTCTTGAAACCACCCTTAAGAACACCAGCTGGAGTTCCTGTGTAGTGTACCTTAATTTTCATAACGAGTTTTTCGTCTGCATCTGGCGCAAAGAAATCTGCATGAAGAACTTTGTCGTTGCGGATGTTGTATTCAACGTCCTTGATCAAAGCCAGGCATTCTTTTCCATCAACCTTAAGTGTGATAGAAGTTGTTGGAGTGATAGTTCTCCAGATTTTGTTGAATTCTACTTCGCCAACTTCGATAGATGTAGCCTCGCCCTTTGAATTGTAAACAACGGCAGGGATACGTCCTACTTTGCGAAGATTTTTAGCAGCTGTTTTACCAGTAGCTGTACGAAGTTTTGCTTCGAGTGTCTGCTTACTCATTTTCTTAAAGCTCCTTATATCCTTAAAAATGTTTGAATATATTAACAGAAAATGAGATTTGTTTCAAGGCATCAGGAGGTTCCCGGCTGCTTCGCAGCCGGTCGGGCTACTACAGGTTTCGCTATCGCTCCAGCCGCTTCCTTCGCTGCGCTCAGTCCAGTGGCCGGCTTCGCCGCCTTTCGTATCCCTAACCCGGGATTAATTATCCGCCATTGCAAGTAAAAAAGCCGCATCATTGCGAACGAAAAAGACTTCGTCATTGCAAGCAAAAAAGACTTCATCATTGCGAACGAAAAGATTCCGTCATTGCGAGCGAAGCGTGGCAATCCATGTGTGTTCAGAGGACTTTAAATATTCAATTTCGGAAGCCGCTTTATTTCCGGATGGTTATTCAAAGTTCCGTGACGGCCGAGTTCTCAATATTTTCCGTAAACTCTGGGTCGACAGGATTCTCCGCGACGGTCGAGATCTCGGAAATTGAAATCTCTGCACTTCCTGTGGACAGGATTCGCCACTCCAGTCGCAGCCCTCCTGTCTGCTCCTTCCGTGGCCGCCTCCGCTCACTTCGTTTCGAATCCTGTCGCCCGCTTTCCATTTTCAGTTGAGTTAAAAAAAATAAGAGTTCCCTGAATTTTCAGAGAACTCTTTGATTTTCTGGGTCGACAGGATTCGAACCTGTGGAATGACGGCACCAAAAGCCGTTGGCTTACCGCTTGCCGACGACCCAAAGATGTCATCAATTATATAATATTTTAGTCGTCTGGGGAAGTACCTGTTTCTACATGACCTGCATTATATTCTGCTAATATCTTATCCTGCAGTTCTGTACGGAACTCCGGGCTGATTGGATGGGCTACATCCTTGTATTCCCCGTTGGCAGTTTTTCGGCTTGGCATTGCAATGAACAGGCCGCTCTTGCCTTCGATAATTTTTACATTGTGAACAACAAAGCAGTTATCAAAAGTAACTGTTACATAAGCTCGGAGCTTACCTTCGTCCTCAACCTTTCTAATTCTCAATTCGGTAATCTGCATAAATCTACCTCCGCAAAATTACACCGCAAAACCATAATTTTATACAGTCCGCGCTAGTTTACAGTTCCAGGAACCCGCAAGCTTTTCAACTGCGGCTTCCGCCTGCTGCCTCGAAGTGAATACACCAAAAACTGTAGATCCCGAGCCTGACATTTCAGCATAATCACAGTCCAGGAACCTTAAAGCCTCAATTGCACGCCCTATCTGTTCATACCTGGCAGAAATCACAGGCGTAAAAGTATTAATAAAAGTCCATTTCTCCGGCGGCCTTCTGTAAATCAGCTCAAGCTCAGCAAATTCAGGACTTACCAAAACATTTCCTCGGGCGAAAGCTTCATCTACAAGAGCATATGCTTCTTTAGTAGATGAACTTACCTCAGGAAATATCAGAATCAGGAAAAGATCATCTCGCCCATGGATTTTTTCTACTACTTCACCACGTCCAGAAACAAGAGCACAGCCCTTACCTTCTTCATCGCAATGCATAAAGAAAAAAACATCGCTACCAGTCTCGGCAGCAATGAAATCCAGCTCGCTGTCAGACAATCTTACGTCACAAAGCTGTTCAAGCATCCGCGTAAGAGCTGCTGCATCAGAAGAACCTCCACCAAGCCCGCCTCCAGAAGGAATTCCCTTCTTAAGTTCCAGCCTGATTCCCGGCACTGAGCATCCAGCAATCTTGCAAAATGCATTATAAGCTTTTGTAAGAGTATTATTCTCAGGCAGTTCCATGTCACTGCAATGCACGTAACAACCATTTTCAGTTGTCTCCGTCAAAGTCAGTTCATCATATAAATCAACCGTCTGGAAAATACTCTCAATGCCGTGAAATCCGTCAGCACGTCCGGGCAAAACCCGAAGACCAAAATTTACCTTTGCATACGCTCTGAAAGACTTTTCACGTTCCATTAATATATTATACCCCACTTTAGCGAGTAGTCAAACTTTTTCGTTGCATGTTATAAAGCATGGTAAACAAAGAAAAGTGCGTAAACATAAAGAATTCTATTATTTACAATGTGTATAACATGCAACTCATTACATGGATTTACAGAAAACCGCAGAAAATTCTAATATATTACCCTTAAAATCTATTTACTTTTTAGCACGGATACTTTATATTGTAGAAAAGTGAGTTTAACAGTCAGTACAAAAACGATGCGGGGTTTTTATGTTTGCTGATTCAGATTTTGAAGAATTAAGTTTGTCTTTTTCATATGGCGATGATTTTGACGATGAATTTGATGAAGATTTCGATGATGACTTCGACGATTACGAAGAAGACGATGAAGCACTCGATGAGTTTGATGATGATGCAGACTTATATTACGACGATGTTTTTAAGGAAGAAGAGGACGTAGACGAACCTTACGACGATGTCGAAGAAGAAGACGGCTACGGAACCTACCGCAGCCGTTTCGACGACGAAGAATAATAAGCTTTAGATTGCCGCGTCGGTACGCTCCTCACAATAATGTTGAATGTTATATCATTGTGCGCGTATCGAAGCAATCTACACAATCTACAATTACAGCGAATTCAAATCTACCAGTTCATATCCACTGTCAAGCAGAACACTTATAAGTAAATCCATATATTTATATAACGGACGCGAATGATTGCTCTGCGAAAATCCACCGACAACAGAAACCATTCCACCGCCAGTTTGTTCCAGTCTCTGTGCATATTTTCGAATCAGTTTTTCAGGACCTGCATCCGGATTCGTAAATTCAGAAACATCACTTCCAGTATCAATATAAGTATAACCGGCATTATCTCCTGCCTGAATTATTTCTGGATTTACAGCGTAATAAGGCGCATGCCAGAAAAGTGAAAGTTCTGTTTTTGTACAGTCATAAAATTCATCTTCATTACGAGCAAGACCGCGCCGTATAAAATCTTCATTAATTACAAAGCTGTTTTCTGTCAAATCTGCTGTAGTAAAGAACATAGAAGCACACAAATGTCCGTTTGCAACAATCTGTCTTGTCTCTGACGGATAACGACGTATAAACTCACCATTAATAAAGAATGTAGCCTTTACATTATATTTCTTCAGTTCAGAAAGAATCTCCGGCAAGCCGTCTGCATTATCATAAAGTTCAATGGCAATTGCGGCCTTTTTCTTTTCCGGCGCCTTTTTTGCACTTGTGGAATACAATGGAACTGTTATTGAGTTTTTACTGAGTGAACGTACATAAAGTGCATTATCATAAGTTTTATTTTGAGTGGTTCCAACATAGGCACGGTAACGCCCATTCTGTTTTTCAGGAGCAGGAACAAAAGCTTCTGCTGAAGAAAATGGAGACCAGGTTTTTCTTTCATAATCATAAATATAGAATTTTGAATTTCCGGAATCTGCAACAATTGTATAATCACTCTTATTCCAATAACCTGCATTCACAGAAGAAAGAGTTACAGTAGAAGTTTTATTAGTTACAAGATTCCATTTTCTGATGCTTTTTTCTCCACCTACATAAAGCTCTGTATCGTCAGTCCAGATTGCAGAGATAACTTTTTCACCAGTGAGTATTCCAAGACGTTTCCAGGAATTAATATCATAAACGTAAACTGTTGATCCTGCGAAAAAAGCAACTTTAGTTCCGTTAGGTGAAACAAACGGTTTTCCAGAATCTTGAATTTCAAGCACCTGTTTTGCATTCACATCAAGCTTATATACAGAACCTTTTTCTGAAGTACCATCATAAGGAAATTTTTCCTGCCACAAAACAGGCTTTCCTGAATTATCCCAGAAAATATAGGAATCAATTAATGAAGCACTTGATTCTGTATATGGCCGTGAATAAATAACATCCATATAATCACAGGAAGCACTACGAACAACAAGATAAGTAAACAGGCGTCCGTTCTGGGTAACTACGGCAGAAGTAACTTCGCTGTCAGAAGAAAATCTGTCTGTAAGCGGATTAAACTGAAAAGGCAGCCGCCCCATTGGTTTTCCCTGCCCTATTATTCCAGAATACAAACCAAGTGTATATAATTCTTTTGTATTGATTTTATAAAGAAGATAATCGTCTATATAAGCAAGATATTTTGCAGAAGCCCAGTGAACGGAATTAATTGTACCGCGTCCGATTTTTCTGTAGCGCTCATCAATTTCAACTCCACGTAAAACTGCATCCGGGTTGCAAAAATAGACTGCACCGTTTTTTTCGTAAACCACAACAGTACTGTCTGGAGACCATTTTACCGGAAGATCTTCATAGGAATTAAGAACATTTTCACATAAAATACTCTGCTTTCCGTTTTCAGTATTTTCAAGAATCAGCGAACCGGAATAAAGAGAAGTTCTTTCAAGACGGCAAAAATACTTTCCGTTAGGGCTTGCTGAGTAAGGCACAACAGGAAGTATATTTTCCGGAAGCTCCTCTGATTTTTCTATCCAGTTTAGCTGACCACCTCTGGTATTGTAACGCGCAATTCCATATCTGTTTCTAATCTGTAAAATATCTCCGCCGGAAAGAAGTTCCATCTGCTCCGGATAACAGGTAAGAAGTTCCGGAGCCATTTCAGGATAACCATCCTTCAATCTCGCATAAAAAAGAGATTTATAAGGACTTGTTCCCACCATATTATGACGAACGGTAAACAGAATCTCATCATTAAGATTCAAATCCGGATTACCGAAAGAAGTACCGGCAGAAACAGAGAATAAGAAAAGACTAAATACAAGACACAGAATTCCTGTTTTTTTCATTTATGCATCTCCGCGCTAAGAACCAGAATGGAAAGCTCCTGCTCAAGTGAATCAAGCTGCTCTTCCATTTTTTCTATCTGATTATAACGTTTTTCAAATTGTTTTTCCTTAAATTTGGCATAGCGCAGTTCAGCACTTTCCTCTTTTTCTTTTTCAACCCTTGAGTAACCACACCATGGACAATAATAAAACTTTCTATCAATAAGTTTTCCACAACCACCGCAGATACACATATATTCCTCCCAGAATCATCATTTTAGAACCGACATCGGATCAATCAGTTTTCCATTTTTATAAACCGTAAAATGCAGATGCGGACCTGTTGAATATCCTGTAGAACCAACAAGCCCGATTCGTGTTCCCTGGCTTACCCACTGCCCTTTGCTTGCAATGATTTTTGACATATGAGCATAGAGTGTCTGATATCCGTTTCCGTGATCTATAATTACATAATTTCCGTAAACACGGTTAAGTCCTGTTGTAGTAACCCTTCCGCTCATTGCAGCAAGAATCGGAGTTCCTGTCGGACACGCCATATCTGTTCCTGTATGGAAAGATTTTACTCCGGCAATCGGGTCAATTCTGTAACCGTAAGGTGAAGACCAGCGGAACTTTGCTGAAATAGGAAGCTTAAAAAGTTCTCCCATTGCATTACGAAGAGAAGTGGCATCCATTGCGGCGCCCGGTAAAAAGAGCTGCTGACCGGCTGTAAGAGTTTCGCTTGTAAGTTCATTTACATCAAGCAGCTGTTCGAGGCTGATTTTATATTTGTCTGTAATTGAACTGAGAGAATCTCCTTTTTTCACCGTATAAATAATTCCGTCAATCGAAGGAATCTTAAGCTTTTGTCCGGCTGCAAGCTGGCGTACGTTTCCAATATCATTTACAGAAATAAGAGTTGAAATGTTTGTAAGTCCGAACTTCTTTGCAATTCCACTGATTGTATCTCCGGAACGAACCTTATAAGTCTGATAGCTTACCGGTTGAGTAAAATTAACTGTCTTTGAAGCAGCATCTACATCTAAAAGATTTCCAGTCTCATCGTAATCTACAGTTCCGTCAAGTGCAAACTTGGCCATCAGTCTGTTAAGATTTTCTATATCTGCCGAACCGTCGCTTTCCAGCAATACAGGACCTGTATGATTTATATGATGTTTTACAAAACTAACCGCAAAAAAACCGAGTGCACACGTTAATAAAGCACTGGAGGTAATTATTCCTAATCGTTTTGCATTATCTTTAATATAAACAGCAGACTGTGAAGCTGCGCCGCCAACCAGCTTAAAAAAAGTACGAACAGAAAAATCACTTTTTACCTTTTGAGCAGAAAAGCGTTTGAGTTCTGGAGAAAAGAAATCTGATGTAATTGAAGCAGAACGAACTCTGGAAGGAATTCTTTCCCTTCGCTTCCACTGGATATCCGGCAGAGAAAAACTTCTTCTGCGGGAATCATCCTGAACGTAACTTATTATTTCCATGCTTCAAGTATCGGAAGATAATAAGATGTGGTTTAGAAATATTCTTGAAGACAATCAGATAAAATCAGAAACAATCAAAAAAAATCAGAGATATTCGCGTAAAAACGGATATTTAGAAAGAAAATCATCTTCCGGAAAACGGGAAAGAAGGCTGTTCAGCGTAGATTTTTTATTTTCGGCAAGCGCAGGCAGATTCTCGGCCAGCTGTAAAAATGCCTTTTTTTGCTTCAGGATTGCAGGACGGGCGAGAAGCGTTGAGACCTCGGCCGGTATAATACCTGGCACGGAAAGACTTTGAGAACAAAGAGTATAAGTTTTTGTTTCAGGACAGCCTGCAAGGCGGGCTTCAAACCACCAGGCAAACATTTTCATGCGGCTGTCTGTAATAATTTTTGAACCGTCATAAGCTTTTGCTTCAACCGCGTTTGCACTAAATAAAGCAGCAGCTGTGAACTTTTCCGGCGTTACAAGCCTGTTCGAAAGCGTGTGGTAAGCCTGTTCTGCAGAGCTTCCCTTTATATGAGTCTGGCCTCCTGGAAAACCTAAATCAAGACCGGCAGTAAAGATTTCACGTGCCCCGCAAAAATGAGCAAGGTTCCAGGCACAGGAAGCAACTGAACCGCCCGTTCCAAGATCTCCCGGCCTTAAATTGAGCTTTTCTTCAAAATACTGACCTACAGGAAACTGGGAACCGCAAAGAAGGATTTTTTTACACGGAAAACGAAAAACTGAAGGATACGCAGAAACCTCCGTTATCAAAAAGCTTTCCGGCGCGCGAAGTCCCGCAATATGCCGGTAAGCCCAGAACTGAGGATCTGTAAGCAGAATAAAATCTGGCTGAATTCCTTCTCTCAAAAGTGTGTGCAGAGCAGTTTCTACGCATACTGTAATCGCACGCTCACAAAGCTCTTTTATATATGGAAGAATTGTCTCAAGCGAAGGACCTGCCCCGAAAATCAAAAAAGGAAGTTTTTCTTCTACAGCCGCGCCTTCAAGGCCTGCAATTCCTGCACATTCTACAAGCCGGCGGAGATTTTTTAAGCTGTTCCGACACCATAATCTGCCGAACTTTTTCAGCGTTGCGGCATTAATTTCATTCTTTCTCTGATTGCGTTTTATTATGGCACGCACCGCATCAAAGTATTCAGGCGCATGCGCCGTAAAAGCCGGAATATCAAAAAAATATGCATCAGAAACACCAGTTTTTCCAATATTTACGCGGGAACTGTCTTCCAGTAAAGGCAATACAGATTCTGCCGGTGCCCCAGCCACAATTACAAGCTTTTCAATTTCAAAAACTGAAGTCCAGTCAAGAACACTCATTGCGGCATAAAAATGAGCAATATCAGGTTCAATCAAAACTAATTTAGGAGCCTTGTTTCCAAGTTCGCTCAAATGCTTTGCACATTCAATTACATGATAACCAAGCCCAAAGCCATAAAAAACAATTGCAGATTTCTCAAAAACTTCGCTGCGCCCCACTGCTCCGCCCGCTTCACGCTCAGGGTTATATGCCGAATGAAGTCTTACAGTAGCCCCTGCTGGAGTACCTTTAGCAGCCGGACTGACCGTACCAGCATTTTCTGCAGTACTTCCTGACGCACAGTTTTCGCTTGCGGTTATCATTCCGTTTTTTGCTGCTTCAAGCTTCCATAAGCTTTCAGGAGGAACCGGATTACTGCCTGCCAGCTCTGCCAGTTGAGGAAATCTGTTTTTAAAAGCTGAAAAATTTTTATTCCAGATTGAGTTCAATTACCATATTCTCCGTTACCGGAGTTCCCGGCTCCGGACTCTGGCTTGTAACCCAGCCGCTTCCGTTTATATTCAGCCGGATATCAGTACGCTCCATAAGCGGCAAAAGCTCGCGTTTAGACTTTCCGGTAAAATCAGGAACAACAGAACCAACCTCAACACCATGAGAAGAAGAAAGTGTAATTACTCCGTCATGCTCGAGGGAAGCAGCACCGCCGCGGCTCATACCAAGATGGTCAATGATAATATCTGCGGCTTCTCCAATTACAGGAGCAACAATACGGCCGCCATAAGTTTCACCTTTTGCTTTTTCAACAACGATATACAAAACAATCTCAGGCTCATCAACAGGGAAAATTGCAATACAGCTGGAAAGGAAGTCTGTATCGCTGTAACCGCCGTTCGGATCTGCCATCTGTGCAGTACCGGTTTTTACACCTATATCCACGTCACGAAGGTTTGCCCTTGAACCGGTTCCGCTTTTTGCGGTAGTTTCCATACAGCTTAGAATATAATCTGCCGTATTTTTAGAGAAAACTCTGTCCTTAAACTGCGGCTCATGTTCATAATAAACAGAACCGTCTTTATTTGTAATCTTATGAATAAAAGTCAGCTGAACAGGCACACCGCCGTTTCCAATAGAAGTTGCAGCCTGCACCATCTGAAGTGCTGAAACGCTTATTTCCTGTCCAATCGCAATCGTAGGCTTTGAACGCGCAGACCACAAGCTGCTTGTCGTATCTTTTACAGATCCCGAAGTCTCACCAGGCAGCTCGACCCCCGTTTTTTTGCCGAAGCCAAGCATACGGATTCTTGCCATAAATTCATCTTCATCGATTCTGTCACTGATTTGACCAAGAACATCGTTACAGGAATAACGCAGACCATCCTTAGGAGTACACCAGCCATGATGCTCCAGACACTTTATTCTTATAGTCTCGCCGCCCGCAATCCTCTTTTCATACATTCCATCACAAAGGAATGAATCATTCGGAGAGATTCCGTGTTCATCATAAACAATTCCCACAGTAAAGATTTTGAATACAGAACCAGGTTCATAGGCTGTCATTGCAGGCCGATCAACCTTTGACTCTATAGTAGAAAAGCCATATTCATTCAAATCGGCAGACGGCAAACTGATATATGAAAGAACTTCTCCTGTAGTACAATCAGCCGCAACAAGCATCATGCTTTCTGCCTGAGTTTCGTTCATCGTTTTGTGTGCAATCTGCTCCAGTTTATATTGAAGATTTGCATCAATACTTAAAAAGACATTACGCCCCTGCAACGGCTCTCCATTTTCATCTGTACCTGATGGAGAAAGAATTCCCTGCTGAGAAAACTCAATTCCTGCAAGTCCGCGTCCGTCATCTCCCATATAGCCTATAAGCTGAGAAGCAAGTGCATGATTCGGATAATTTCTTCCAGGAATCTTTTCATAACTGACAAAGTTATAGCCCTTTTCGTCGGTAAGCTGCTTGAGAGGCTCATACATTGTCTGGGTTATTTTTTTCTTCAGATAAACAAAGCTCTTATTTGTATTGATGATTTCGAGAACTTCTTCCGGCAGCATATCCAGAAAAGGAGCCACATCATCTGCAAAACGAGCTCGAACTTTTTCACTGTCGCGGAGATTTTTTACGGAAACACCGACATGATAGAAATTAGTCTGCACGGCAAGTGGAAAACCTGAACGGTCTACAATAGAACCACGCTCCACAGCGGGTGCATTCTGCGCAACTGGAGCAACCGGTTGAAGAGAAAGCTTTGCATACGTAAAAAGAAGTACAAGCAGACAGATGCCACAGCAAATAAAGAAGAAAATTGTCTGCTTAGGTCTGAAAAACTGATTCACTATATAATTCCACCCGCTTATATTGTAAACCTATTTTGATTAAATTTCAACGCGACACAGCACCCGCGAAGCCAGGGCTTCCGCATTATAAAACGAATTTGTGAAAACATGGCTTCCGGTCGCGGCTTCGTGGTACAAAACCGCGCAATAATGCGCTACACGCTTTTTGTGGTATAGAAACTATTACACCTGCCGCTTACGCGGCAGCCACAAAAAGAGTGTTTTTGTACCACGCCCCGCTCCCTCGCGCCAAGATTACGTAAATCTTTTATAATGCGGAAGCCCTGCCCGCGAAGCGACAGTCAACTTCGTCATTGCGAGGAGCGAAGCGACGAAGCAATCTATTTTACTAAATCATCTCCGCATAGGTAACACGTTTTTCAAACTTAAAGGCATCAAGGAATTTCTTAGCGCGTTCTGTTTTTGGATTTGTAAAGAATTCTTCAGGTTTTGCTTCTTCAACAATTACACCTTCATCAATAAAGACAATGCGGTCTGCAACTGCACGGGCAAACTCAAGCTGATGCGTTACAATCAGCATTGTGCGGCCTTCTTTTGCAAGATCCATCATAACATCGAGAACTTCGCGAACCATTTCCGGGTCAAGGGCAGCAGTTACTTCATCAAAAAGAAGGATTTCCGGATTCATACAAAGAGCACGGACAATTGCGACACGCTGCTTCTGCCCACCACTGAGCTGACGAGGATAAGAATCTTTTCTGTCTAAAAGACCGACGCGCTCCAGAAGTTTTTCTGCCTGCGCAGTTACTTCTGCTTTATCACGCTTTTGAGCTTTAACAGGTCCAAGCAGAATATTTTTAAGAACAGTAAGATTAGGAAACAAATCATAACTCTGAAAAACCATTCCGATTTTCTGGCGGATAAGATGCATATCATTTTTACGGTTTGAAATCACTTCCCCATCAAGAAGAATCTCTCCTCCCTGAATTGACTCAAGCCCGTTGATACAGCGGAGCAAGGTTGATTTTCCACAGCCGGACGGACCGAGAATTACAATTACTTCTCCCTTATGAACATCAAGAGAAACGCCCTTTAAAATTCCACCGGCTTCTTTATATGATTTTACAAGATTATTGATTTTCAAAAGTGCCATATTCTTTCTGCTCCTGGTCATTCCGAACACTACGCCACATTCGCACGCACCTGCTACGAATGTGTGTTTCGGAATCTTTTTTATAGCTGCTGAAACAAATTCAGCATGACATTTGATTATAATTTTTGTTTCTTTTCAATTTTGTCTGCTGCAAGAGAAAGAGGCCAGCAGACAATAAAATACATAAAAAAGATTAATCCGTAAACCGCAATCGATGCAGTTGGGATTGTAAGTCTGTTTGCTTCTATAATCTGCTGCCCGATTTTTACAACTTCTATTACTCCGACAAAAACAACTAGCGAAGTAGTTTTTATCATTCTGGTAATCAGATTCATACTTAAAGGAACAAGCCTTTTTACCGTCTGCGGAATAATTATGTAAAAGAAAATCTGCCGCTCTGTAAGACCTATTGCCCGACCGCTTTCATACTGATGAAGCGGAATCGATTGCAGCGCCCCCCGCACCAAGTCTCCCATTTCTGCAGTTCCCCAGAGAGTAAAAACAATTACCGAAGCTGCTTCTCCAGAAATTGAAATTCCAAAGGCATGGGTAATTCCAAAATATGCGAGAAAGAGCAAAACCATCTGAGGCATGATTCTCATAAATTCAAGATAGATTCCGCAGATCGCTTTTACAGCACGGTTCTTTATGTTCATCACAATACCAAATAAAAAACCGAGCACCAAAGAAAGCGCAACAGAAAGTGCCGCAATCCAGATTGTAACTCCAAGCCCGCCGAGCAGACGTACAAAGTTTTTACCTTTAAAGAGAACGCTGAAGGCTGTGCTCAAGGCATTAAGAATTTCCGAACTGTCCATAACGCAACCTCCTTTCTATAAATCTGGATAAAAGCGAAATCGGAAGAAGAATAATAAAATAGGCAATAACAAGAAGCAACAGAGATTCTTCTGTTTTGTAATAAAGACCGATTAAATCTTTTGCAACATACATTAAATCTGCAAGTGCAACTGCACTGAACACCGAAGTTTCCTTAAGCAGAAAGATAATATTAGCAACCAAGCCCGGAACAGAAACCGAAAGTGCCTGCGGTAAAACCACATAACGCACAAGCTGGATTTTATTTAAGCCGACACACATACCACTTTCAAGCTGTGGCCTACCGACTGTTTCAAGTGAACTGCGGAAAGTTTCTGCCATGTAAGAGCCGCCCAAAAAAGTAAGGCCGATAATACCACACTGCTCCCCGCTCAACTTTACGCCGAGCCGCGGTAATGCAAAATATAAAAAGAATAACTGAATTAAAAGCGGTGTATTGCGAGAGATTTCTGTGTACACACGCACAATTACATTAAGAACAGGGATTTTCCAGTATCGCACAACCGCGCAGAAAATCCCTGTTATAAATGAAAGAATTATTCCTATAAAGCCGATTCGTAGTGTGAGCCAGGCTGCATCCACATAAAGCGGAATTACTTCTTTTATAAAATTAAAGTCCATAAAAAACCAAAAAATGAGATGCTGAAACAAGTTCAGCATGACTTCTGTATGTCACCCCGAACTTGTTTCGGGGTCTCATTATTCTACAGATTTCCGCCTTCTACTACAAGACTATCTGCATCAGAATCCTTTCCATATACATCGCGCAAAGTTGCTTCATAGTCTGCATGGAAGAAATTTTCTTTTCCAAGCTCTTTGATTTCATTGTTGAGCCAGTCGAGAAGATCCTTGTTTCCCTTCTGAACAGCAGGAGCAATAGCATCAAGACTTCCTATAGAATCTGCGCCTGCACCTACAGCAAAACTTGGATTTTCAATAGCCCAGGCAAGAACTTCAGTATTATCTGTAGAAAGCCCGTCTCCACGTCCATCAAGCAGTGCATTGTATGCTTCTGAATACTGGTCAAACTTCAAAAGATTAATTTCAGGGTAGTTCTTAGAGAAATAACTTTCTGCAGTTGTTCCCTTTGCAATAATCAAAGTCTTTCCGTTAAGCTGGCTCGGGTCTGTAATCAATGCAGATTTTGGAGAAACGATTCCCAAAGCAACCTTCATATAAGGAAGTGCAAAATCTACCTTTTCTGCACGTTCTGGTGTTACTGTAAAGTTTGCAAGAACAAGATCAACTTTTCCTGTAGCAAGAACTTCTACACGGGCAGCAGCTTCAACAGGAACATACTTTACTTTTACTCCGAGATCTTTTGCAATCCTGTTTCCAAAGTAAACATCGTAGCCCTGATATTCGCCGTTTTCATCTACATAGCCAAACGGCTTTTTATCGCTGAATACAGCAATCTTGATTGTCTTAGACTTTTTGATTTCTGCAACTGTGCGGCCTGTTTTTTTTGATTTTGCAGAAACTGGTGATATGGCAGCAAGTGCCAGTGCAAATGCCAATGCTTTTACAATTGTGTTCTTTTTCATAGTGTACTCCTTATTTACCTAGTATGTCAGTAGGTTTGTTTTAATAAGGCAAATATACAGTTATTTTACCTACTATGTCAATAGGTTTTTAAGGTTTTTTATAAAAAAATTCCTCCGAAAAATGCATTCCGGGGAACCTTCAGAAATTGGAATAATCTGTAACCTATTTGGCTTCGCCAACTAAACACATGCGTCGGGCAAGCCCTCCGCTATCTGTATGGAAGTTTATATACGTGTGCG
>CAMVDX010000027.1 GCA_947166355.1 uncultured Treponema sp. | reverse complement strand
GCGACCGGAAGCCATGTTTTCACAAATTCGTTTTATAATGCGGAAGCCCTGAATCAGATGATGCAATCAGATTGCATAAATATACAAAAAAATGTATATTAATGCAAAGAGGTGTTTTTTATGAAAAAGATTACTGTAATTTGCGCTGCATTGGCTGCCGCTTTGGCTTTTACCGGATGCAGTAAATCAAAGGTAGAAATTAATTCCATTGCAGACCTTGCCGGAAAGAAAATTGGTGTTCAGGCTGGTACAACAGGTGAAGCCTGGGTACAGGATAGTGTAGAAGGTGCACAGGTTGTATCTTTCAAATCAGGTATGGATGCTGCTCTTGATCTTAAGAATCGTGCAATTGATGCTGTAGTTCTTGATGAGCTTCCTGCAAAGGCTATTGTAGAAAAGAATCCTGAGCTTCAGATTATTCGTGATCCTGAATTTGCAAATAACAAAGAAGCTTATGCAATCGCTGTAAAGAAGGGAAATTCAGAACTTCTTTCTTCTATCAATTCAACTATTGCAAATATGAAGGCAAACGGCGAGTACGAAGCTCTCGTAAACGCATTTATGCCTGCTGATGGAAAAATCACAATTCCTGCAGCAGAAGCTGGTACAGGAAGCAAGGTTGTAAAACTCGGAACAAACGCTGCTTTCCCTCCATTTGAGTATGTTGAAGGAAAGAACATCGTTGGTTTTGACATTACAATGGGTCAGAAAATTGCAAAGAATGCTGATATGAAGCTTGAAGTTGTAGATATGGCATTCGATAGTTTGATCCCAGCGCTTCAGTCTGGAACTATTGATTTCATTGCAGCAGGTATGTCTGTAAATGAAGAGCGCAAAAAGAACGTAGACTTCTCAGAAACATATTTTGAATCTGAGCAGGTAATTATTGTTAGAAAGTAGCCTAAAATAAACAACTGTGTCATTGCGAGGAGCCCTAGGGCGACGTGGCAATCTACAGGTATGGATTGCTTCGCTGCGCTCGCAATGACGAGAAAGTGTCATTCCCCGGCTTGACCGGGGAATCTTGTTTTTTTTAATGGAGTTTTATGATTCAATCTTTTATTGATACAATGATAAGCGGGCAGCGCTACATGCTGATTGTACAGGGGCTGGGGACTACAATTCTCATTGCTATCTGTGCAATTTTAATTGGAACGGTGCTCGGTTTTATTCTCGCTTTAATGAAGGTTTCTGGAAATAAAATTCTTAAGCCGATTGCAGAACTATACACTACAGTGCTTCGCGGTATTCCGCTTGCCACCCAGCTGATGATTTTCTACTTTGTAATTTTTGCGCCGCTGGGATTGAATCGTCTTCTGGTTGCAATCCTTGCTTACGGTTTTAATTCTGGTGCTTACTGTACAGAAATCTTCCGTGCCGGTATTCAGGGAATTGATCCTGGACAGACAGAGGCTGGCCGTTCGCTCGGCTTGAGTCAGTGGCAGACAATTTTCAAGATTGTTCTTCCTCAGGCGGTAAAAGCTGTGCTTCCAACCTACACAAGCGAATTCATTGTTTTGATAAAAGAGACTTCTGTTGCAAGTTTTATTGCAGTAATGGATATGACAAAGGCAGGAGATATGATTCGTAACGCAACCTATAATGCGTGGATTCCTCTTCTTACCTGCGCCGCAATCTATCTGATTCTGACAGTAGGCCTTACAAAGCTTTTCGGCAAACTCGAAAAAAGGATGGCAAAAAGTGATAGAAGTTAAGAATCTTAAAATCAGCTTTGGAAAGCTTAACGTATTAAAAGATGTTTCAATTCATATAAATAAAGGTGAAAAAATTGTAATCATAGGACCTTCAGGCTCAGGAAAAAGTACTTTTTTACGTTGTCTGAATCGACTTGAAACCCCTGATGCCGGTCAGATTATCTTTGAAGGAAATGATTTAACAGATCCTAAGACAAATCTTGATCTTTGCCGTCAGAAAATGGGAATGGTTTTTCAGCATTTTAATTTATTCCCTCATCTTACTGTTTTGCAGAATATCACTCTTGCTCCGGTAACTCTTAAGCTTAAAACTCAGGAGGAAGCCGAAAAAGAGGCAATGCAGCTGCTTGAGCGCATTGGACTTCCAGATAAGGCAGATGTTTATCCTTCAACTCTTAGCGGCGGCCAGAAGCAGAGAATTGCAATCGTACGTTCGCTTGCAATGCATCCGGATGTTATGCTTTTTGATGAGCCTACTTCTGCCCTTGACCCGGAAATGGTAGGTGAAGTTCTTGAAGTTATGAAGGATCTGGCGCGTGAAGGAATGACAATGGCTGTTGTAACTCATGAAATGGGCTTTGCACGAGAGGTTGCAGACCGTGTTTTGTTCATGAATGAGGGGTATATTGAGGAAGAAGGCACGCCTGACGAAATCTTTCAGCACCCGAAAAGTGAAAGATTACAGCAGTTTTTTAAGTCTATTCTGTAATAAATCAGCTCAAGATTAGTACAAAATCAGCACGGAATCAGCACACAAATTATATGTCTCATTTTACACTTAGTAACCAAGGTTATTTTTCAATAACCTTGGTTAATTCATAAAAAAATTGATTGACTATAACTCTTTTTCCATGTACATTTTAGACATAAATTAAAGTTACAATAAAGTTAAAAAGTATGAAGTTAAGAAAGTTATTTATTAAAAAGAATTTAGCATTATCTTATTATAGAAGCGTTGCTAAGAAGAGAGTTATATCGGGGATCCGGTTTATTATCGGTGAGAGAGTTCTTGGGCTGTAATTTGGAGAGTATACAGTTCAAGAACTTTTTTTTTGCCCTGAGAGACTTACGGTGAACGGTGGTTGAGTAGGCGCAGCCGTATCGAAATCACCAGCTACAGGGACCATAGGGAAATGAGGTTTCGATACGTCCTTCGGACTACTCAACCTCCGGTGAATTTATTATAATATTTTCAATGATCAAAGAAATCACAATTACAGTCGAAGCCAGAGATGAAAAAAATGCAGGGCTTCATGAAAATCTGATTCGGAAAGAACTCAAAAAAAATCATATAAATGCCTCTCAATTTGAAAAGGTTTTTGTAAAAAAATCGATTGATGCTCGTCATGGTCAGCTTAAGCTTCATTTGCGATATAAGGTTTACATCGGCGAAAAACCGGAAGCTGCCGGCGAATGGAAGCCTTTATGGAAGAGTTGTGCAGGGGCTGATTCACAGCATACTGTTATTATTGTTGGTGCGGGGCCAGCAGGCCTTTTTGGCGCGCTTAAGCTTTTGGAAAGTGGAATTAAACCTGTGATTATTGAGCGTGGTGTGCAGACAAGTCAGCGCAGAAAAGATATTGCCCTGATCAGTACGAAAGGAATGGTAAATGGTGATTCAAATTATTGCTTTGGCGAAGGAGGAGCCGGTACATTTTCTGACGGAAAGCTTTATACCCGAAGCAATAAGCGTGGTGACATCAGTACAATACTGCGTATTTTTAATTTTTTTGGTGCAGATGAAAAGATTTTAACAGATGCTCATCCTCATATCGGAACTGACAGACTGCCTCAGGTTATTAATGCAATGCGTGACAAGATTATTGAGCTGGGTGGTGAATTTCATTTTAGCGAAAGGGTTACAGCCTTTGTTACCGAAGCGGCCGGTGAAAAACTATGTGTAAAGGGTGTTGAAACTCAGAATACAGAAACCGGTGAAAAAAGCTGCTTCGAGGGAAAGGCCGTTCTTCTTGCAACGGGACATTCTGCTACAGATATTTATAAGATACTGGCGAAAATTGCTCCTGATGCTCTTGAAGCAAAAACTTTTGCGGCAGGTGTGCGGGTGGAGCATCCGCGTGAGCTTATTGATAAGATTCAGTATCACGGACGGGGGGCGGAAAACGGCCTTGGGGCCGCAGAATACAGAGTTACTGCCCAGGTAGATGGCCGCGGAGTTTATTCTTTCTGTATGTGCCCCGGTGGTTTTGTGGTTCCTTCAAGTTCAGGTCCGGGCGAAATTGTTGTAAACGGAATGTCTGCAGCAGCCCGTAATTCAAAATGGTCTAATGCGGCCATTGTAGTAGAAATTCGTCCGGAAGATTTTCCGGCATCCTGCGTTGATCAGGCTATAAAAGATGGTTGTGTAGATCTTGCAGGCCTTTACTTTAGAGAGAGAATTGAAAATCTTGCCTTTGAAAATGGAAATGGTCAGGCGGCACCGGCTCAGCGGCTTACGGATTTTCTTGCTGGCCGTAAATCAGAAAGCTTACCGTCGAGCAGTTATACGGCAGGTCTTGTTTCTTCTGAGCTTGGAAGCTGGCTTCCTTCCCATATTGCAGAGCGTCTCAAAAAGGGATTTGTAGAAATTGACCGTAACATGCATGGCTTTATAAGTTCGGAGGCGCTTATGATTGCTCCTGAAACCCGTACAAGTACACCTGTAAGAATTCTCCGTGATAAAGAAAGTTTTGAGTGTAAAGCAATTGCAGGTTTATATCCGGCAGGTGAAGGTTCCGGCTACTCCGGTGGAATTGTTTCCAGTGCAATGGATGGCGAAAATGCGGCTGTTGCAATGAAGAATAACTTAAAAATATAACAACTAGTTATTTGAAAAGTTGGGATTCTATGATATAATTATAATATTATGAATAGAAACAGAATCAGCTCGGAGAGAGTTGTTGCTGTTGTAGGACTTGTGTTTTTGCTTGTTGCTGCGTTTATGAGTCTTTTGATGAACGGGGACAAGAGGTCAATTATTGAATATATTGCGCCTACAAGGATTGTGATTCCAACAGTTCATTTTATCTGTGTATTCCTTGCCATTGTTTTTTTGATTACACAAAATTTTTATGTAATCCTTTCAATTTTTGTTATAGAAAGTGAATTAACAATCCTTACAAATTACGAGGAATTAGGAATCTTTTTCTTTTATGCGGCTGTTATTCTTATCCTTTGTAAGGAGCTGATTACTAAAAAGCCACGCAATAAAATCTCTTTGATGTTTGTAATTCATTTGATTACTCTGGTTCTTACATATACGCACGGGGTAAAGTATACGCTTATTGATATCAGCTATTCTATGTTCTGCTTTGCTTTTTATATGTGGATTTATTCGATTCTGAAGAAAAAGCTTTCATGTCTGTTTCCGCAGAATGTGCGTGAGAATAATGCTGTTATTGGAAAAAAAGCTGGCTCTGAGATTAAGCTTTCTGATTATAATTTAAATGAACGTCAGCGAACTTTTGTATTAGAGAATCTTCATAACAAGCTTAGCTACAAAGAAATCAGTGAAAAATATTTTGTAAGCATTTCTACCGTAAAAAAGATTTTTGCCGAGGTCTTCAAAATTTTTGGCGTTTCAAATATCGAAGAATTGCGAATTCTTTTGCTGCAGTACCAGGTGAAAGAGTAGATTGCTTCGCTGCGCTCGCAATGACGGAGGGGCTGTTTGCAATGACGACACACAGGTCATTGCGAGGAGTCCTGGCGTAAGCTCGTCATTGCGAGGAGTCCTGGCATAGGCTCGTCATTGCGAGGAGCGAAGCGACGTGGCAATCTACAATGACGTAGCAATCCAGAAATCTAGTAAAATCTTTTAAGTTTAATTGCGTCAGCCGGGCAGATTTCGTGGCAGCAGAAGCAGTGGAGGCATTTTGATTTATCTGCGAGCTTTGCGGTGCCCCCGGTTCCTTCCATTTTGATTATGTGAGCCGGACAAATCTGTTCGCAGCGGCGGCATTTCTTGCACTTTTTAGCCATAAAATGTGGAGTTTTTAAAAGCACTTTTGTAGCCACAAGGTTTACGAAGCCTGGCACCATTTTCTGCAACGGCTGTGAATCCCTTACAATCTTAAAGTGTGTACAACGGCAGTCTTTTTCCGCCGCGCCGCTCGTTGTAATTTCCGCCGGCGAATTCAACCATACGCCGCGCTCCAGCGCATCCTGCAGATTCAAAATATTGTGCGGGTTATAACCTACGAGTTCCGAACACTTCCAGTCGAGGGCCAGAATATTATCAGAAGCGGCAAGAAATCCGAGTTTTATAGGATCTCCGCTTCCGGGGCCGCCCGGACCGTCCATTCCGACAATTGCATCCATAATTGCGTACTGTGCTTTTGCGGCAATGTTTAAGTCTGTAAGAAAGGCGGCAAAATCTTCTTTTTTCGAGAATCTGTAATGACAACCTGCTTTTTCAAGACCAATCATAAGTCCAAAAAGATTTTTCATTGCGCCGGTATAGGTCATAAGCTGATGGCTCTTAAGCTTTGAAAGAGAAACTACAACATCAGCCTGAGTAAACTGTTTTGCAAAATTGATAGTCTTTACAATTTTTCCATCCGGACAGGGAATTGAAACATATTCCTTAAAATCTGCCCATTCACCGCCGTTGTTTATGACCTGGTCATACATTCCCGTAGACTTTGCGGCAAGTGTAGAGTTCGCAATGGCAGGCGATTCCCCCGCAATAACCTTCGCCGCTCCCAGTTCTACAAATGCACGGACTGCTGCGCCAACAACAACCGGGTGTGTACACACGGCAAGCTCTGGTGCTTTAGGGTAGAGAATATTCGGCTTGAGAAGCACGTTTTTTCCACGGACATCTGGCGGCGGAACCAGGGCGAACATTGCCTTTATACAGCTGAGAACTTTGTCAAAATCATATTCATCGCATTTTTGAAGCGCTACGGTTTTTGTCATACAATTATTATATTATGAGAAAACTATTAATGCAATTAATTGTCTCACGGATTTACAGGGGCGGCATTCTAAAATGTATTCAGGAAACTCTGGCTTCCGGTCACGGCTGCGTGGGTTCAAAACCGCGCAATAATGCGCTACACGCTTTTTGTGGTATAGAAACTATTGTACCTGCCGCTACGCAGCAGCCACAAAAAGAGTGTTTTTGTACCACGCCCCGTTCCCTCGCGCCAAACTTGCCTAAACCCGTGTAATCATCCGTGTGCCATCCGTGTGACCAATCCATAATTGTATAAACCATCATTTAATAGTATAATATTACATTATTTTTTTATATTCGGGGGTTCCAGTTATGGAAGAGATACTTGATTTGCTGCGTCAGAATGCACGTCTTTCAATCGAAGACATTGCTGCTATGACAAAGAAAACTACGGATGAGGTTCGTCAGATTATTAAGAAGCTTGAAGACGACGGAGTTATTCTCAAGTATGCCGCCATTGTAAACCCGGAAAAAGATAAAGTCGCGAAGGATAAGGTTGTCGCGGAAATTCAGATTCAGGTGCAGCCGCAGCGTGAGCACGGCTTTGATGCCATTGCGGACAGAATTTACCGCTTTCCACAGGTTAAATCGCTTTACCTTATGAGCGGCGGTTACGACCTTAAGGTTTTGATTGAAGGTGACAACTTAAAAGATGTTGCCCTTTTTGTAAGCGAAAAGCTTTCTACTCTCGAAGGTGTTCGCTCAACTAAGACTAACTTTGTTTTGAAGACATATAAAGAAAACGACATTGTTTATGTTGAGGATGAGAGAGACCGCCGCGAGGGAGTGCAGGCTTAAGCAGACATCGTCATGCTGAACTGTTTCAGCATCTCATTAACCAGATCCCGAAACAAGTTCGGGATGACAGTTGTCATTGCGAGGAGTGAAACGACGAAGCAATCTATTTTGATATGGATTGCTTCACTGCTGTGCAGTTCGCAATGACGGAGATTTTGGAGAATATTTTGAATACACGAGAAGATAAATTCAGCTCAAAGATGATGGAGATTCCGCCTTCTGGAATCCGTAAGTTTTTTGAGCTTTGCATTGGACATGATGATATTATTTCACTGGGTGTCGGCGAGCCTGACTTTCCGACTCCATGGATTATGAGGGAAGAGGCTTTTTACCATCTGGAAAAGGGCCACACTTCTTACACTTCTAACTGGGGCTTGATTGAGCTGCGCGAGGAAATTGCAAAATATCTGGAACGCTACAAGCTTTACTACGACCCAAAAACTGAGATTCTGCCGACTATTGGTGCGAGCGAGGGTCTGGACCTTGTTCTCCGTTCTATTTTGAATCCGGGCGATGAGATTATTGTCTGCGAGCCTTGCTATGTTTCTTACCAGCCTCTGGCTACACTTTGTAATGCTAAGGTTATTCATCTTGATACTAGTGTGAACGGCTTTTATCCTACTGCTGAACAGATTGAAGCTGCCTGCACTGAAAAGACTAAGGCTGTTATGTTCTGTTCGCCTAGTAACCCGACTGGCCGCATTATTCCTGCTGATGAGCTTGCAAAAATTGCTGAGGTTGTAAAAAAGCATCAGATCTGGTGTTTGAGCGACGAGATTTATTGCGAACTACTTTATGATGGACACAAGCATGTTTCTGTTGGCGAGTTTCCTGGAATGAAGGACTACGCAATTATTTTCAACGGCTTTTCTAAGTCTTTTGCTATGACCGGCTGGCGTATTGGTTATATTGCGGCTCCTCATGATCTGCTTGTACAGTGCTGTAAGCTTCATGCTTATTCTTCTATTTGTCCTCCTATTTTCAGCCAGTATGCGGCTGCAGAAGGCCTGCGTCACGGCTGGGACGAGGTTGAAAAAATGCGCGTAAGCTATCAGCAGCGCCGCAATATTATGCATAAGGCTTTTATTGATATGGGACTTCCTTGTGTTGAACCGGAAGGTGCTTTTTATATGTTCCCGGATATTCGCCCTACAGGAATGACCAGTGAAGAATTTGCGACAGAGGCTATTTCAAAGTATAATGTAGCAGTTGTACCTGGAACCTGTTTTGGCGACGGCGGTGAAGGCTTTATCCGCTGCTGTTACGCTACTGATATTAATAAAATCAAAATTGCTATGGAGAGACTTGCCTGTCTGGTTCATGAAAAGACCGGCAAATAAAACGAAGAAAGGATATAAAGGATGATTATTTCAATTCTTATAGCTGTAATAGTTGCGCTTCTTCTTGTGTCATTTGGTGTTGCAATAAAAGGAATGAAGCATAAGGACGATGCAAAAGACGTTTCTCAGAAGATTCAGAAAAAGGGAAAGTCTGCCATTCTTAAGGAAGCAGAAAAAAAACTTGCGCATGACCCGCATAATGTTTCTGCTCTTGAAATGATTGGTGATATCTACTACAGCGAAAAGAACTGGGAAAAGGTCTGGAGTGTTTACAAGACTCTTTATGATATTTCTTCGGCTCATCCGGAGGTTGATATTGCTAAGTCTACCCTGCGGATGGGTATTGCCGCTTTTAATCTTGATAAGAATGATGATGCGGTAAGCTCTCTGATGCTCTGCATAAAAAAGGATCCGAATAATTTTGACTGTAATCTGTATCTTGGACAGGCTCTTGTAAAAGGAAATGCTTTAGATAAGGCAATTTACTGTTTTAAAAAGTGTAAGGTTATTCAGCCGGAAAATAATGAAGTGAATCAGCTGCTTGGTTCTACTCTTTTTAAGTTTCAGAAGTATCGTGACTGTCTGCCGTTTTTGAAAAGAGTTCTGGATGAAAATCCGGGAGATAAGGAAATCCTTTTTGAAATGGCTGTTGCCATGACTGAGTGTGGCATGGGAGATAAGGCGCTTAAAGTTTTTATGCATCTGCGTCCGGACCCGGAGTTTGGACCTCAGGCTTGTCTTGAAGCCGGTAAGATGCATGAGCGTGTAAAGGATTATCAGAATGCGGTTAAGGATTATGAGATTGCGCTGAAAATCCAGACAATTCCGGAACAGATTATGCTCCAGATTAAATATCGTCTTGCAAATACCTGTATTGCCATGAACGATATTTCTAAGGCGCTTATTTATCTGCGTCAGATTCAGGCTGCTAAGGGCACCTATAAAGATGTTGATACGCTGATTTCGCGTTATTCGGAATTGAATCAGAATAAGAATCTTCAGACTTATCTTATGTCGGGTACAAGTGATTTTGTCGCTTTGTGCCGTAAATTTATTTCTACCTATTATAAAGATGCTTTTGTAAAGGTTGAAGATGTTCAGGTTGCTTCTGAAAGTGTTGAAATCATTTGTGATATTGAGACTTCAAAATGGGAAGCAAAGCAGATTTTCCGTTTTTATAGAACGCAGAATGTTATTGGTGATATCAATATTCGTGAGTTCCACGGAAAGCTGCGCGATACTAAGTGCGATACCGGCGTTTGTATTACTATGGGCAGCTTTTCTGAAAGTGCACACAAGTTTATTGATGGCCGTCCTATTGATTTGATTGAAAAAGAAGAACTGGTAAAGATTCTTAAGAGAATCAATATGTTCAATTAAATAAGGGGAGTTGGTTCTTACGATTTCTTTTATCGTCATTGCGAATTGCGAAGCAGTGAAGCAATCCGTGATATTGATTGCTTTATAGATTGCTTCGTCGTTACACTCCTCGCAATGACGAAAATGATGAACTGGAACAGAATGACGGCATGGGGTGACGGGCAATATTTATGAATATCTGTTTATTTTCACAAGATGAAATTTTAAAGCCTCTTCCTTTGCGCGATGAACGTGCCCAGCATATTATCAAAGTGCTGCATAAATCGGTTGGTGACAGCTTTACAGCCGGAATTATTGGCGGTCAGAGTGGGGTGGCGAAGATTACCGGCCGCGATGATAAAGAAATAAGCTTTGAGTTTACTGCCGGCGGAGATGGAAAGCCTCTTACTTCTCTTGAAATGATTATTGGATTTCCGCGGCCTATTCAGCTGAAACGGCTTTTGCGCGATATAGCAGCACTTGGAGTTTGCCGTGTTCATTTGACGGGAACAGACCTGGGCGAAAAATCTTATATGCAGTCTAATCTGGTGGAACACGGCTCGGCTTATAAAATGCTTCTGGATGGAACTGTTCAGGCTGGAAGTACACATGTGCCGGAGCTCTGTCTTTATAAAACGCTTGATGAATGTCTTTCGGCTGTATGTAACGATGGCAGCGGGCTTCTGCTTGCTTTGGATAATGTGAATCCGGTGGCGCGGCTGGCTGACGCTGTAAAGCAGGGGAGTGCTGGAACAGAATGCGGGCCGCGGATAGTTGCGGCAATTGGCAGTGAACGCGGCTGGACAGACAGAGAACGAAAACTGCTTGAATCAAAAGGCTTTGTTCGCTGCGGAATGGGCGAAAGAATTATGAGAACAGAAACTGCAGCTACTGTTGCGGGTGCGATAATCCTTTCCGAGGTCGGGATAATATAGATTGAGGCTTGATGATTAAAAATCAAGTCTCAAAACGAGTTAGTCAAGGCTTTAAGCGAAAGCGTGCCTTGACAACTCGTATTGCTTCGTCGCTCTGCTCCTCGCAATGACGACTTCACGCAATTGCGTGGGCTGCCATTTAACGTCATTGCGAGCATGGCGAAGCAATCTATAATAATGGATTGCCGCGTCGCCCTATCGGGCTCCTCGCAATGACGGAAGGCGAAGCAATCAATTATTTTACAGAATCAATTTCATTTATTTTTTGCAAAATACTTTCCATCGAGTTTATTAAATTTGAAATAGTCTTAAAATTATCGCTTAAATTCAGCTGATAGAAAATCTGTGTACCAATTTTTAGCGGCTTGATAAGTCCTGCATCCTTAAGAACTTTCAGATGATGTGAAATTGCGGGACGTGAAAGCTTTGATTTTGCAGAGAGATTAGAAACATTTATGCCTTCTTTTCCGGCTTCTGCAATATCCATAATCAGCTGCTGACGGTATTCGTCACTCATGGCAATAAAGAAGGGAACGCAGGCATTAAAGGTTTTCAGCGTTTTTTTGATTTCAGCTTTATCTATCATGGTGGTCTCCTTTTTGAGGTGGTTGAGCCAGTCAATACCGCCTCAATTAAGAATAATTCGAAAAGATCTAATTGTCAACCTGATTAAATGTTTAAATTATTAAACATTTAATCAAAATTTTCTTGACTTTAAAAGCTGCTCTTATTATATTCTTTGTTATAGAGTTTAAACGTTTAAGATATTAAACGGATGAACAAAAGGAGATTTTACATGAAAGCAGCTAGAGCTTTTTTTAAGCGCCCGTGGATTATCATTGCTGTCTGTGTGATTCTCACAGGCGTTTTTGGCTTCTTTGTAACAAGCCTTGGAATTGATAACTCAATCCGTCAGTTCCTTCCACAAAAAGATGCTTCTTATACTCGTCTGACCGAAACTGAAGACCAGTTTGGAAGTATGATTGTTATTGGTGTAAGTCTTGAATCAACTCATGGTACAGTTCTTACCCCGGAAAATATTGAAGTTGTCAGAAAAATTTCTGACAGAGTTCTGGAACTTCCTCAGATTGAGGGAGTTGATTCGCTTACTCATATTGATTATGTCTGTGAATCGGATGGTTCAATTTCTGCCAGTCAGCTGATTCCAGATACCTATACCGGTTCGGCAGAAGATATTGCTCAGCTTGAAGGCCGACTTGCAGAATGGAGCGATATGTATAACCGCGTTATTGTGAATGACGATAACACTGCAACACAGATGCAGATTACTGTTCACTCAATGACACCGGAAGAAAAAGCGACATCAAAAATTACAGATGCTGAACGTCAGCAGAAAATCCTGGAAGAGGTTAGGGCTGTAGTTTTGGAAGAAGTAGAAGGTCATCCTCTTAAGTGCAAGATTTACGGCGATCCTGTAGTTGCCGAGAGCGCACGTAAGTTTATGATTTCAGATTTGTGTGCTTTGATTCCGCTTGTAATCATTGTTGTTCTGTTGTCGCTCTTCTTCAGCTTTAAGACACTGGACGGAACTCTGCTTCCACTTATCACAGTTGTTATGTCTGCAGCATGGACAATGGGACTTATGGCTGTGCTTGGAATCACTTTTACTCTGGTTTCCAGCGTTATTCCGGTTGCTCTGATTGCGGTAGGTTCGGCTTACGGTATTCATGTTCTTACACATTATTATGTTGCACTTGATGGGGTAGAAGGAGAGCTTACCCGTGAAAAATATGAAGAGGCAATTTTTGCCGGACTCAAAGAAGTAATGAAGGCTGTCCTCCTGGCCGGCATTACTACAATCGTGGGCTTTATCTCCCTCGTTTCAAGTCCTATTGAGCCTCTGCACAGTTTTGCAATCTTCACTGCAATTGGTGTTGGTATTGCTCTCCTTCTTTCTATCACTTTTATTCCGGCTTTGCTTTTGACTAAGGATTTTAAGAAAGTACAGGCTGGTCGTGAGAAGATGAAGCATCTTACAGAAAAGGTCGCAAGAAAACTTGAGCGTGCCCGTCAGCTTGCCGGCGGAAAGGAGATGAAGGAAGCAAGTGGAAATACTCTTTACAGTATTTATCACTTCTTCTGTGGCAGCCGTGTTCGTCTTGTTCTCTTTACTCTTGTAATCTGTGGTATTTCTTATGTTGGACTTCGCATGCTCAAGATTGATACTGCGATTGTAAATTACTTCCCGGAAAACTGCCAGCTTCGTCAGGATATTAAATCTATTGATGAAAACTTTGCCGGAACTAACAGCCTTTACTTTACAATTTCCGGTCAGGAAAAGGGCGACCTTACAAAGCCTGAGATTTTGAAGGCTGTTGATGATATGCAGACTTACCTTGCAGACAATTATGATGGAATCGGTAAGATTGTTTCTTTCACAACTTTCATTAAGCGAATTAATCAGGTATGGCATGTTCCGAGTGCGGAAACTCTGGAGAGTGCGGAGGTCTCAGGGGCTGGCGGAGATGCCGGCGATGACTCTATGCTTTTGCCACAGACTGCAAATACCGAGAGTCTTGATTCCTTTGATGACTTTGACAGCTTTGATGACTTCGGCGATTTTGGTGACTTTGGAGATGACTTTGCCGTTGACGATGGCTTCGATGATTTTGGAGACTTCGGAGACTCTTCAGAAACTGCCGTCGCTGTAGATACAGACTGGGTTGACCCAAACATCGAATATGCTCAGAAGCTTTCTCAGCCAATGACAACTCAGGAAGTTCTTGCAATGCTCAACCGTGCTTACATCGAAGCCGGAGCAAAAAATGCTACACCGGAAAAGATGCTTGCCGCTCTTGAAAAAGAGTGTAACTACAACGGAATGGCATATTATGAGATTCCTTATGATCCTGCAAAGTATCCGGTTCCAACCCGCGAAGAACTCTCCGGTGTAGTAAACGGTTATCTTACCTTGCTCTCAGGTTCTCTTGACCGCTTTATTGATGATGATATGAGCCCTCGTGTAATGCGTGTTACCTGCCAGCTCCGCAATCACTCAACTGAAGAAACCGGCGACATCATCGCCGCTGCAAAGAACTTTGCCGCAGAGCACTTCCCGGAAGGCTACACAATCGAAGCAACAGGTGCCGGCGAAATGGAATACACAATGACAAAGATGATTGTATCAAGCCAGGTTCAGAGCCTTTTGATTTCACTCATCTCTGTATTCATCATCATCACAATTGCCTTTAGTTCTGCCTGGGCTGGCCTTGTTGGTGCGGTTCCTCTTGCCCTTGCAATTCTTTTGAACTATATGGTAATGGGCTTTGCCGGAATCAACCTTGACCTTGTAACAAGTATCATTGCTTCTGTTGCAGTTGGTGTTGGTATCGACTACACAATTCACTTCCTTACAACTTACAAGGAAGAGCGTGCAAAATCAGATAACCTGGAAATTGTTACCCGCGAGACTTTCCGCAAGAGCGGCCACGGAATTGTAACAAACGCACTTGCAGTAGGACTTGGCTTCCTCGTTCTCTGCTTCTCTAAGTTCGTCGTACTCCGTTACATCGGTGTACTGGTTGCAATCGTAATGTTCACATCAAGCTACCTTGCAATGACAATCATTCCGGGAATTTTGAATGTGTTCGAACCTAAGTTCATTTCAAAGAAGACTAAAAATCATTAGTAGATAACGGTTAGTTGTTAGTTTAGTGTAATCTGCTAACAGCTAATAGCTATTAGCTAATAGCTTAAATATAAGGAGACAAAATATGAAAAGAACAAGAAAAATTACATTAATCGCTGCTGCACTTGCAGTAATCGGAAATCTGGCTTTCGCCGACGCAAAGGGAACTGAAATTATGACAACCGTAGCAGACTTCAAAAAGCCTAGCTTCTCTCGCAGCCAGGTTATTATGAGCCTTGAGGATAAGAACGGTTCAAAAGAAGACCGTCAGATTATTGAGTACGGAAAAGAAGCCGACGGCAAAACTTATGTTGTAATGGACTTCAAAGGACCTGCTAACGTAAAGGATACCCGCTTCCTTCAGATTACAAATGACAAGGGACCGGATGACAAGTTCATTTATCTGCCATCTTTAAAATCAGTTCGCCGTGTAAACTCTAGCGAAGGTTCAAAATCATTCATGGGTTCAGATGCAACTTATGATGATCTTTCTACACGTGATGTTTCTGAAGATGACCACGAGTATCTTCGCGAAGAAAAGATGACTGTTGAAAGTGGCAAGGAGTACGACTGCTATGTAATCAAAGAGATTCCTCACGATAAAAAGGGAACACAGTACAACTACCGCATGGTATGGGTTGATAAAGAAACAATGTATCCAATCCACACAGAAATGTACGACAAGAACGATAAGCTGGTGAAGGTTCTCGAAGTTTTGAACATTCAGAAAATCGACGGTTACGACATGCCAATGGAAAACAAGCTCAAGAACGTTCAGACCGGCCACAGCACAACTCTTAAGATTCTTAAGGTAGAAGTTGATAAGCCTCTCCCAGACAGAGTATTTACACAGAACTTTTTGACAACAGGAAAATAGGTTTAAGCAGTTAGCAATTAGCCTTTAGCAATTAGTTGTTTGTAAGAATACGGGCTAACAGCTAACTGCTTATGGCTAATAGCTTGTACAGGAGATTCAAATAATGAAACTTAACAAAATAATTCTTATAACATCTGCACTTTTGCTGGGTGCCGTTGCTTACGCCGATGACTTTGACAGTTTTGGAGACTTCGGTGATTTTGGCGGAGATTCTTCATCTGCTGCTTCTGCTCTTGAAGTAAACGGCAGTGCAGAAGTTGATATCCGCGCTTATGTTGATACAAGTGATAAAGAAAATAAAGACGGCGCTGACAAGATTGATATCAAGGCTCTTCCAGATGCAAAGCTTGATTTGAAATACAGCGGAAATAAATCTGATGTAGAGCTCAAGCTTAAGGTGGACGAAGACACAATCAAAAATCATCCCTTTGATGTAATTGATGAAGCAGTTCTTCGCGGCTACTTTGGAAACCTTACTCTTGAAGCTGGTAAAATGAAAGTTGTTTGGGGAAAGGGAGATAAGCTTCACGTTCTCGACAACTTTAATGCCGACGACTATTCTGATTTTATCATCCCTGATTATCTGGACCGCCGTATAAGTACACCAATGGTTCGGGGTGTAATCAGTCTGCCTTTTGCAAATATGAATATTGAAGGTGTTTATACTCCGCTTCTTCCGGTTGACCGTTTTGCAACAAGCGGCCGCTGGACACCGGCTCAGGTTACTATGCTTAAGGAGATGGTAACAGCTTCTGCAACAAAGAAAGTTGCGGATGCATTCGAGCGCTATACAACTGCAACTGCAAGTGTTGGCGGCGCCGGTGCAGCATATACAATTTCTAAAGAATCCAGAGAAAAGGCAAAGGCAGCTCTGGATCTGGCAAATTCAAAGTATAATCAGGCAAATACAGCTTTTTCTGGTGTAAAGGGTAAGTATGAAACTTTACAAAACGGATATGCAGCTTATAAAACTGCAATGAATTCAAATGCTGCCTTAAAAAGTTTGATGGGAACAAAAGGTAATTTCACATTTGAAGAATTTACAAGAGAGTGTGCTTCTTTCCAGGCTTATACTATATATCTTCAAATGGCTCAGGCAGGTCAGCTTCCATCGGGAGTTCCTGCTACCTGGAATTATGAACAGTTTATGAATAATGCTCCTTCAGCTATGAATCCTGTAAATCAGAATGTTTCATCAGAAGATCTTGAAAAACTTCGTAAAGGCTACTCAGAGGCAGCGGCGGCTTATTATGCCGCAATGGGTGCTCAGGCTACAGCTCAGACAACTTATGATAGTTATGTAGAAGCAGAGAAAAAGGCTCTTACAGCTTATACAGCGGCAAAAGAAGAGGCGAAAGCTGCCGGTACTTTGTACATGTACTATCTTACAAATGCAAACAGCCTTTCTGCAAATCCTGATGTAATATATCCAGACCTTTGGACTCTTAAATACGGTCAGTTTGGTGGACGTGCAACCTGGACTCTTGGTCAGATTGATATGGGAATCAGCTATTACAATGGCTGGTATAAGCAGCCTTCTGTAAATGCTGAAAAACTGGATACTTTTGTTACAACTTATCTTACAAATGGAGCCGTTTCAGAATCTGACAAGTTTCTTGCTTACGACAAAAAACAGACTTTCGGAGTTGAGGCTTCTTCAATTATCTGGCACTTTAATGTGCGCGGTGAGTTTGCTTATAATCTGACAGAAGATACAGATGGTACAAATCCATGGGTACACAATAATTCAATTGCATGGCTCGGCGGATTTGATATAGACCTTCCTTTCTGGAATGCAAACCTGAATGTTCAGGAAACTGGAACTTACATTCTGAACGGTGGAAAGTGTGATGAAAATAAGGATAACGGAAAGCTTGATGTTGATTATGACAAGAAATGTTATACAAATGATAAAATTGTAGCAAATCTTACAACTTCATTCCTGAATGATAAGCTTGCCCCTGAGGTAACTGTTATGTACGGAATTGAGCGCGGAGATCTTGTTGTAATGCCAAAGCTAGCTTATAAGCCTGATCAGAATCTTACACTCACTGCAAGCGGAATGATTATCAACTGTGCTGATGAAGACAGCGAGTTCTACGGCTGGCGCAAGAACAGTTTCGTAAGCATAGGTGCTAAATACCAGTTCTAAATGGATTGCCACGTCGCCCTGACGGGCTCCTCGCAATGACGAGACTGGATACCGACTTTTGGCTCCTCGCAATGACGTCATTGCGAGCCGAAGGCGAAGCAATCCATGTAATAAAAGATTTTCTATATTTTCTCTTCCCCAATAATACAAATACGGTTAAAATAGGGGAGAGGTTTTGAATTGAATAACGAAAGAATTAAAGAAATCCTGCTGGACATATCTCCATGTGAAATTGATTTTACGGTTACCCAGACAGGAAAAGAAAGCAAACGAGTAAATGGATTTTATAAGCCGGATACACACGAAATCTTCCTTCATAATCTGAATTTTAAATCTGATAATATGCTGATTTATACGGCAGTTCATGAATATACCCATCATCTTTGTACAATAGAAAAGCAGGAAAATGACCCGAGTTACGGAAAAGCCTGCAAGGTTCATACTCAGGAATTCTGGGCAAAGTTTGGGGATCTTCTCAAAATTGCTGAAGAAAAAGGTTATTATTCTATTGGTTGGGAAAACAACGAAGAACTCAAAGCTCTTACTCAGGATATTAAAGAAAACTATCTTGCTAAAAACGGCCAGCTTATGCAGGAGTTTGGAAAAAAACTTGCACGAGCCTTTGATCTTTGCCAGGAAGCTGATATTCGCTACGAAGATTATATTGACCGAGTTCTCTGCCTGCCACGCGGCGCCGCAAAAGATATTCGTAAGGTCGCAGCGGTAGAAGTGAATCCTGCAATCGGTTTTGAAAATATGAAGGTGGTTGCAAGTGTTCGCAAAAAGGACGACCGAGCTCAAGTTGAACAGGAGTTCCTTGCCGGTGGAAAGAGCCCGTCTTCTGTCCGCGAAATGATGAAGCAGAAATCTGCACAGGCAAATGGAACTGATCCAAAAACAAAGCTTGAAAAAGAAAAGTCTCGTCTTGAAAAAACAATTGCTCAGCTTACACAGCGTCTTGAATATGTGGAGGAAAGCCTTGCGAATATGTAAAGCGAAAAGATTATTTTCGGTTTGTTTAATTTTCATTTTTAGCATTCTGCCGGGACAGATGTTTGCGCAGGAAACAACTTCACTTGAGATGCCCGAAATGCCTGATATGCCGGACATGCCGACGCTGGGCAGCGGTTTTTACAGACCAAGTTTTCCGACTAGACCTAATACTGGCAGTTCCAAAAAATCTATAACTTCAGAAACGGCGAATGAAAAAAATGAAGCTGTTCTTACAGAAGCGCTCACGCCAGACAGTCTTTTGAATTCTGTACTTACCAGTGGAAACACTCTTACAGCTTATGATATTTCATCACTTTATGATTCGGGTCTTTTTAGTAATATTTCTTCATTAGGTTCATTAGATAGTCTTACAAATTATTCAACTTCTACATCAACAAATATACTTTTGCAGCAGGTTTTAAATAGTTTGAATGAATTGAAAAAACAGCAGCAGGGGGCTAGTGCAAAAGAAAAAAATGAACTCAATGCGGTAAAAACCGATGCAGAAAATTTTAAGAAACGTGAACCTTCAATTCTGCGGTTTAAGATAAACGGATATAATATTGCTGATTCTCTGACTAAAGTTTTTTTTAGTGATACAGAAGCAGATGGAACTTTTTTACTGACCGGAGACAGACATTATTTCGTAGGCCAGCAGGCACGAACGGAAACTTTCTATATGCTTTTTAAAACTGTGAGTTCAAACGGTTCTTCTGTAACATACAAGGTGCAGCCAAGTATTGTACAGGATTCTCGGAATGAGAATTCATATGTTTACAGACTTTCAAGTGTAAAAAATCTGACTGCAGAAAAAACCGGAAATCTTGTCGTAATGCATTTTTCTGGTGATTCACTTAATGCGGATCTTCTTTTGGATATAGATAGTAAGTAGTATATGAGGTGGTTGGAGTTGTCCGGCACTGATGCTCCTATCGATTTGAAACCACCGAAGACTTCAGAATGGTAATAGTATGGTTGATTTAATAGAAGGTTTGAAAAAATGCGGAGTTCCAGACACAGCTGCAGGTCCCCTTGCACAGAAAATGGAATCTTATATCAAAGAAATAGTACTTTTTAATTCTGCTTACAATCTTACGAATACAAGTGACCGCGATGAGCTTGTTATTCGTCATATTTTTGATTCTCTTTCTGCCTGGATGAAGCTTGCAGAGCTGGTGACAGAGTGTTTAGCTAACGAACGTTCGTTCGTAATGGCAGATATAGGAAGTGGAGGCGGATTACCTGGAATTCCGCTCGCAGCGGCATTTTCTCTTATACCTGAGTTTTCAGAGGTTAGAGTAGAGCTTGTTGAGCGCATGGAAAAACGATGTTCCTTTCTTGAAAACTGTGCTGCAATCCTTGGGCTTAAAAATGTAACGGTTGTAAACAGTGAGGCTGAGAGAGTTCCTGCAGAGAATTACAATCTTATAACCTTCCGTGCATTCAGGCCATTAGATAAAAAGATGGCGAAAACGCTTTTACGTATTGTAAAAGCACAGGGGTATCTGTGTGCTTACAAAGCTAAGCTTGAAAATATAAAAGAAGAGATGAGCGCTATAAGCACTCTCGTACCAGATTACGAGGTGCAGCCGCTCAATGTTCCTGGGCTCGAAGACTCAGAACGAAATCTTGTGATTATAAGGAAGTAGATGCCGAAACAAGTTCGGCATGACTGTCATTCAAAGTAAAATTTGGCGTGATATGTCATCCTGAACTTGTTTCAGGATCTATATAGGAGACAACAATGAACTTAATCAAAAAAGATAAAAACCGTACACCGGCACAGGTAGTTGTGCAGGATGTAGTAAAAGTTAAGAAGGGAGAACGAGTTCTCATAATTGCAAATCCATCTACAACAGAAATAGCTCAGGATTTATATTCAGCGAGCTGTGAGACTGGTGCTCTTGCAACGCTCATGTTTCAGCCGGATAAAACCAGCTTTGATAATGCAAATCCCGAAGTCCTTGCCGCAATTGCCACAGAGCCGGAGGTTTGTTTTTCGATTTCAAATATAAAGCTTGGAAAAGATCCTGGAGCAACTGCAAAGCCATATACAACAGAAGATGGACAGAAGTTTACTCATATTTTTGATTATCTTATGGACGGTAAAAAATGTATGCGTGGTGCCTGGACTCCGGGAATTACGCCAGATATGATGAACCGTACTGCCGCAATTGATTACAAAGAGTTGCAGAACCGCTGCGCCGCGCTTACCGAAATCTTCAAAAACGCCGTAAGCGTTCGAGTTACAGCCCCGGCAGGTACAAACCTCATAATTCCAATTAATGGCCGCAGCCTTCTTTCAGATGACGGAGATTTTTCAAAGCCTGGAACCGGCGGAAATATTCCGGCTGGTGAAGTTTTTATAAGCCCTGTTGTTGGCGGAAGCGTTCTCAAAAAATCGGATGGCACTGCGTTTGAGCAGCAGAGTGATGGCTGTGAGGGAGTAATCGTTTACGACGGTTCAATGACTTTTTCTGATGGAGATTCAATTATCGAAACTCCAATCACCTGCAAGGTAGAGAAAGGATATGTTACTGATATTACTGGTGGAGCAGAAGCACGCAGACTTCTTAAAACAATTGTCGAAGCAGAACTCCGACCGTTTGTTCTCGAAAAAGAAGGCAAGCTACCTAAAGGAGAAGCCGAAGTTTACAAAAAGAATGCCCGTAACATTGGAGAACTTGGAATCGGATTGAATCCTGCTGCAAACATTACCGGCAATATGCTTGAAGATGAAAAAGCTTTTCATACCTGTCATTTTGCAATCGGTGAAAATTATGACAATGATGCGCCGAGCCTGATTCATCTGGACGGAGTTGTGCGTGAGCCGACCATCGTGCTTACTTATGCCGACGGAAACAGCCGAACAATTTTGCAGGACGGGTCTCTGCAGATTTAAAGATTGCCGGGTTAAGCCTGACAATTGCATTTGTCATTCCCTTGCTTGACAAGGGAATCTGTCCTATAATAAAAGCATGAGTAAGAAAAAGGATCGTAAAATCAAGCGCCTGCAGAAGCTTCCAATATGGCCTGCAGTGGTTGAGATGATTGTAATTGAGCTTGTAATACTTTCACTCACAATTTTTATCTGTGCACTTTCATTGTTTGGTATTGTAAATACTCTTGTGCTGAGTATGGTAAAAAACTGCAATGGTGCAATTGAGCTTGTTAATACTAACTGGGAAAATCAAACACAGGAAGAAATTGAAAATCAGCTTTCGGTTTATGCAGATAATTACGCAGATATTAATGATATTCTGATTTTAAAAGATGATGAGATTACTTCCGTAATTCCAAAATACAAGGCACGTATTGCAGATGATGTAAAAGACATATTCAAAAAATCAGGAATGATTCATTTTATTGATTCAGAATATGATAGACCATTTTTGAATATGATGTTTACGGCAGAAAATTCGGGTACTATGCATGTGACACTTGAAGAAAAAAACGGGGACAGAAAAGGTCATCCTGATGAATCTAAGAAATTCAATCCTGAAGAAAAACATGGTTCTACCCCTCTTGAACCGGAAATAAAAAAACAGGCTGATGAAATAGAAACTGCGGTTACAAATGAAATTGGAGTATTCCTTTACAGGCCGGCAAATCTTTTTAGAACAATGGATGTTGAGCGTGTAATTACAGATCCTGAATATATCGAATGGGCAACGAAAGAAGGTTCAGGACTTCATACAATATCAATTTATAAAACTGATATAGAGAATGTAAACCTTTGCTTTAAGACCGTTTATCGCTTAAATACTTTCCAGTTTAATCTTATTGCTACAATTATAATTTTCTTTGTTGTTGTTTTGCTCTTTTCAGAAATATTTGAAATATCAAAAGTAATAAAGCTTGTTCACGAGAGAATGCGTGTAAATAAGCTTGTTACAATAGATACAGTTACCGGCGGTTACAATAAAGAATATTTTATTCAAAAAGCTAAAAAGGAAATAAAACGAGGACGTCATAAATATGTTGTAGTTCAGCTCCGTCTGGAAAAATATCGGAATTTCTGTACTGCTTATGGAGTTAAGCATGGGGAAAACCTTCTGGAAGAAATGAATGCAAATATCGTTTCTATGCTTAATAAAAAAGAATATGTGGCACATGTAGAAAAATCAGATTTTGCACTGCTTCTTGATTTTCAAAATGAAGAAATGCTTTTTATCCGTGTGAAAAACATGATGAATATTTTGCGTGAAAAACGTGAAAGTCAGCATCTTACTTTTTCTGCCGGTGTATGTCCTGTAAAAACGAAAAATGATGATATTTCATTGCTTCTAACCTGTGCAGGAATTGCTGTTCCTAAAACTCTTAAAATGCAGGATGAAATTGTCTGGTTCAATGATTCTATGAAAGAAGAGCAGGTATGGGAGCGTCGTATTGAAGATGATATGGAAAAGGCTCTTGAAAATCATGAGTTCCAGGTTTACCTTCAGCCAAAGTATTCTACTCGCGGAGAGGTTCTTTCTGCCGCAGAAGCTCTTGTACGCTGGATTCATCCGGTATTGGGCTTCATTTCTCCTGGAAAATTTATTCCTCTTTTTGAAAAGAATGGATTTATTCTTCAGCTTGATGATTATATGCTGAATGAGGTTGCACAGCTTCAATCTGAATGGCTGGCACAGGGAAAAAAGCTTGTTCCTATTTCTGTAAATGTTTCGAGAGCTCATTTTGCAGAAGAAAATCTTGCAGAACATATTTGTGAAATTGTTGATAAGTTTAAGGTTCCTCATGAGTTTATTGAGCTTGAGCTTACAGAAAGTGCCTTCTTTGATGATAAAGCAGTTTTACTAACTACCGTTCGTAAGTTGAAAGATTTTGGATTTAAGGTTTCTATGGATGATTTTGGTGCAGGTTACTCTTCTTTGAATTCGTTGAAGGAACTTCCGCTTGATATTATTAAGCTGGATGCAGAATTCTTCCGAAGTGTAGATGATATCACACGTTCTAATCTTATTGTGGGCGAAACAATTGCTCTTGCTAAAAAGCTCGGTATGGAAATTGTAGCAGAAGGAATTGAAACCCGTGAACAGGTAGATTTTCTTGCAAAACAGGATTGCGATTTAATTCAGGGCTTCTATTTTTCAAAGCCATTACCTGTTGCTGAATTCGAAAAAAAGGCTTGGAGTTAATATGTTTCATAATTATTCAAAAATACTTATTGTTGTTTCATCGTTGTTACTATTGAATTTTACTGCCTGTGCTAAAGCAAAAAGTTCGGCAGCAGGTACGGGTACGGTGGAAGAACCGGTGCAGCAGCCGGCTGTTAATCCAGAAATTGAAAAACTTAACCGGGTTCTGCTTAGTATGAGTGACCGCTGTAAGACCGCAATTCCTAATGGTGACCCGAATGAATTTCTAGAGGACCTTCACAAGGTTCTTGAGAATCAAAAAAACTTCCGCAGTGATGATCTTTCACTTTATTATCTTATCGATAAAAAGCATGCTGTGAGTGCAGATTATGTTCCGAAAGATTTGCAGCCGGTAAAAGCGAACGATTTGTGGAATGTGAGCCGTAATGATCTTTCGCTTCGCCCTGAGGCTTATGCCGCTCTTGAAGATTTGTCGCGTGCTGCCCTTAATGACGGAATTAAGCTGATGGTGAGTTCTACATACCGTTCATATCAGTATCAGGAATGGCTTTTTAACCGCTATGTAAAGCAGGATGGCCTTGAGCTTGCAGAACGGTACAGTGCGAGACCTGGAACAAGTCAGCATCAGCTGGGAGTTGCGATAGACTTTGGTTCGATTACGGACGACTGGGGAGACACCAGAATGGGGAAGTGGGTCTACGAACATGCAGAAGACTTCGGCTGGTCGTTGAGCTTTCCGCAGGGATACGAGGATGTAACCGGTTATATGTGGGAATGCTGGCATTTCCGCTACATCGGTAAAGAAGCCTGTCGTTTCCAGAAAAAATGGTTCGGCGATATCCAGCAGTTTATGCTTGAATTCTTAAACGCCTGGCAGGAATAAAATCACTTAGGAATATACATAACTTTGTTATTTGCCAGAGTTTTAATCCAGTTAATTGCGTTGCTATATGATTTTTCATTTGTCAGCACCCATAAAATTCTACGATGTGTAGAATTATTCGGAATATTCGCATATCCATCTGTAAAAATAATCAGCCCATCATATTCTTTGTGAGCGGTATAATAATCAATTGGTGGCTGAAAGCTTGTACCGCCGCGGCCTGTTACTTTAATGGATTTTTTGGCCTTTTTTAGATTCATAACAGGAGTCGTTATATTATAATCAAACTGAATTACATCTATGTCTTTTATTCCATATTTAAAGAATCGATTTATAATTGAAAAGAACTTGGATAGTTCTTTATCTGAAATTGAACCGCTTACGTCCACTGCAACCAGAAGTTTTGTAGTAAACTTATAATGGCTTCCCATAAAATCAAAACCGTACCGACGATTAGGTCTAGTTCTGGTTAGCTCACGATTTTGTGAGAGAATACTTGCCCGGAATGACGAGAGGATTTTTTTGTAGTCCATTCTAACAATAAGAGAGGCTTCTATCATTTGCTGCAGATTTCTAGAGATTGTGCCCCATTCGTTACTTTCCTGAGCCTTAATAATTTGCATATTTATTACTTCTATTGCCAGATCGTCTTCCTGCCAGAGCTCTACATTTTCGGCGGCTTTCTGCTGGTCAGAATAACTATGATTTTCCTCATCATTCTGCTGATGGGAACAATTTTGATTATCAGAATTTGTATGTTGATTGGAACAATTCTTATTTTCAGAAGCAGCCTGCTGATGGGAAGAATCTTGATTATCAGAATCTATATGCTGATTGGAACAATCCTTATTTTCAGAAGAAACCTGCTGATTTGAATCACTATGTTTTTCCTCCTCATCATTTCCATAATCCAACTGGGCAATTGGACGGAACTTCAAATCCCTATAATATTCTTCATAAGAAAGTCCTTTCGCTAAACCAAGCTCTGCATAGTTGTGAAGTGGAATTGTAAATTGTGAAGTTTGTTCTATCGTGACATCACTCGCAAAACCAAGTGCAACTTTATTTGCATCTTGAGGAACTCGTTCATAAGGATGCTTGAGAACAATACGAAAAACTTCTACCTTCAGGTATTCTTCCAGTTCCTTGTCTGAAAGCTTTTGGAGCAGCAACGGTGAATATTCAATCTTCATTTTTCCGCTGCGAAAAGGAACTTTGAGCCCTAAATTTTTTTCCAGATTGTGTGTACAAAAAATATTGAACATCAAAGGTTCAAGTAAAAACCAGCGTTCTACTATTTTTTTGATTCTTTCCTCTTCTGTTATCATCTTATCTCCGAAATAAAATTTGTAAGCTTTGAATACAGCTCCGGTGCATTTTGAATTATAAACATCAGGCTGTTCGGATAATCTGGTTTTGAAAAAATACTTGCAAAATGCGCCATTGCTTCTCTTTGTTTCAGTTGATTCAATAAATCAAAATATGCCTGAAGATTTTGAGCGGCAAGATCTTTTTGCTTTTCGGAAAAGGAAGCCGTTTCGAGAGTTCTGAATAAATTATTATTCAGAACAGCAAATTGCGGAGTTATGTATTTAGAAAGCAACCGCTTTGATAATTCAAAATCTTTAGTGAGTATATCTATAGCTGAAAGCATTATTGAAGCTTTCAGGCTTTCAAAAAACTTTGATGTTGCTTTTGTTCCCACAATTCCGGCAATTATTTTTTTATGCGTATCATTTATTTCTTCACTTTTTAAGGTAGAAATAATCTGCGATACTCTTTCCCAGGCTCTTCTGTCCGGAGATTTTTCCAGACTTCCGTCCTCTATTTCTCTTCCATCTCCATCAAGATAGTCAGGGTTTTGCGAAATGAATTCTATTACCCGTTTATCAAGCTGCTTTTTTTCTGCCCATAAAAGCCATTCATTTGCGGTAGGACAGAAATCATAAATATTAAAGCGGCTGACTAATGCAGGATCTAAATCTGTAAGTTGATACTCTTCGCCATTGTTTACGGCACTTATAATACGACTTCCCTTGGGAAGAGATTTTCCAGCTAAAGTTCTGTTCAACGCTAAATCCATTATTGTCTGTAAAACTTCTGGACGCGCACGGTTTAATTCATCCAAAAACAATACAACCGGGGTGTCATCTGTTGGAAACCAGTATGGCGGCATAAATTCTGTAAGCCCTGTCGCATCATTTTTATGAAGCAAGCCTATAAGGTCGCCGGGGTCACTCATCTGACCCAGAAAAAGAGGAACAACTTTATTTCCTTTTGACGTAAAATAATCTGAAAGAATCTTAGACTTTCCGATTCCGTGTTTTCCTACAAGCATAATATTTTGATTTGCAGGGGTTGTTTCAAGAATTGCTAAAAGTTCTTTTGTATTAATTCTGATAGACATAAAATCCTCCTAAAGATTTGCAAGATTGCGATTTAATATGACTGATGGATAAAGAGATGATGAACTGATTTCAAGGGCTTTTTGAAGAATGCCTTCCAGCTCTTTTAATTGAATTGCGAGTTCAGAATATTTGATTCTAATCTGAAGTTTATAATAGGGACGCAAGTGGAAATTTACAGTACAAAATAAATTGTCATTTTCAATTTTAAAATTTTTGATTTTGTACTTTGCACAGAGCGCATCAAGATAGCTTTTTAATGTCGTTTGATTAATTTCTGAAATTTTATTTATTGCAGCACATTCAATTTTTTTTCTCTCAATGGTATTTTTAAGAAGTTCTATATTTTCATCACTCGGCAGTAAGAAGAACCACCTTACAATAAACAGAATCTCCTTCCATTCTTTAAAGTCGAAAAAATAATAACAATTAAAAATGGCATCATGGCTATCAAATCCTTTGTCAAAAACCATCTCATACTTGCCGATTGTTTTGTTTTTATCGTCAACTATCTTTTTTATTATAAAATGATGATTATTCTTTTCAAGATGAATTATTTTTTTACAGGTACGTGTATAAGAGCCACAAGACGAATAATAATCCTCCATCTTCATCGAAATGTCATTTTCAGAAACATACTCTTCCAGGTTTTTCTTTAGCAGATTCCAGGATTGTGTAAGTGTTTTTTACATTTTCATCCTTCTTTTTTATCTTTGTTGCAAGCAGCAAAAGCTTAAGAAAATCCTTTTCTTTTAATAATAATTGACAATGCTTTAAGTCTCTGGTGTAAAAATATCTGTCAGAAGGATCTAAATCATCTTTTTTCAAGTTATTCTGGAACCATTTAATCTGTTCTTCAATTTCATTGTCTGCCATATAGTCTTTATACATATCCACCTCACAAAAACAATCTTACGTTTAATTATAAATTCAGAGGTATGCCAAGTAGTGTCAGAGCAAAAATGATTTTTCTTTTTTATGCTGCATCCTGGTACAACATCAGAATCTTTTGCAATTCCATGCGACAACCATATTTATCATGACTTATTAAATCTATAAGAATATCTTTTAGTTTTTCTTTATTTTCATATGAATCTGCATATTTGACGAACAATTGAGCAGCTTCATTATACGTACTTATTATTGAATTATCATAAAAGAAACAGTTATTACAAATCGCTTCGTCAGTATTAAAAAATAGTTGCAGCAATTCTATTGCCTGTTCTGGATCGCTGATGTTTTCTTTAATCTCATTTATCAGATTTTGAAGAGTTTCATTAATTCTATAGCCCGAATAAACTCTTTCATCTTCTTCATCCTCGGAATAATTATAAAAATCTGATTCAATATCAGAATTAAGAATTCCAAGAAGCTTGTTCTGTAAATACTCATAACTGATTATTTTGCCGGTTGAATATTTTCTGATTATGTCTTGATTGTAATTATCATTTTCAGCCAGTTTTGTAAGCACAAACTGCATTTGTTCTTTGTTGAGGCTGCTGATAATCTCTTCTATTGTTTTCATAATGATTTTCTCCTTGTCATCACATGAATTTTATTGATTTTCCTTTCATAGTTTTTATCTGTGATAAAATCATCAAAAATGCAGTCCTGTTCATAATATAATTTTAGGGAGAAGGTTCTTCCTGTATCAAAGCATTTGATATCCCAGGTGACTCGAACATCCTTAAAATTATCTCTTAGAAAGTTTTCTATATTTTTAGAGTTTATTTCGTTCAGCATTTGTATCTTATGAACTTTTTTACGATAGCTTCTTAGTTCTGAATAAAAACGAAGAGTGTTTTTTTGGAAATTTGTAATAAATTGATTTATGACATCCAGTAAAAGACCTGATTTTTCACAGATACAAAGTTTACTTTTTTCATAAACAAGATATAAATATAACTGAATATAATAACATTCTTTTTCATGTGGCTTCATGACAATTGCTATCTCATATCCACTTTCACATCCTGTTTTTACGTCAAAAAAGAATTTTAATTTTCCAAATGACTCATTAAAACCAAAGCTTGATATATTATTTTCAATAGCAAGGTTATCCATAAAATCAATCGCAGAGTCTTTAGAAATATATTCATAGCGATTTGAAGAATCCCAAAAACAGTTTTCTTCTGACTCATACTCTCTTAGCAAGTTTCTCCAGAAGTCTTCAATTACCATATTAATTTTCATCATAACGACTGGCCTCTTTTTCAGAGAAAATAGTGCCAATGCCGCCTGCTGGGAGGTAACAGGCAACATTGCCACTTTTAATGTTATGTAATTAAGATAACATAGGGGGTATGACAACTAATGACAGAGGAGTGAATAAGTTTTTACAATAGGCAATCACAGGCCTTTTATGCAGTATGACAAACCTCAGTGCAAAAGTGTTGCTTGAAGACAATAAACTTACAGGCAAAAAGTCTGAAACAATAGTGCGAAACTTATTCTCCTGAGGCTGCTTTTAGCTTCTCTTTGTCTGATTATGTAAATCATGGTGTATTGAAAGGTGTTCCTTTGTATGCTCTTTTGATGAGAAGAATGATCATAAAATAACAGGAGTAACATTCTGTATTGGCTTCCAAACCTGGTCTTTGGGGGGCATATTTAATTATAAAATAAAAGTTACAAAGAAAAATACGCTACTTGCAATTTTGAAGCCGCTCACTCCGTTTCGAATCGTGTTAGGTATTCTTAATAATTCACTGTTAAATAAAAAAAATCCCGACATCTTATCGGGATTTTCTGGTTGAGACTGACACGATTCGAACGTGCGACCCCCACCTCCGCAGGGTGATGCTCTAATCCAGCTGAGCTACAATCTCAGACTTTGTATAACTCAAAAACAATCAGTTATACTTTATCTGTATGTATATTATTACATTTTAATGATTTATGCAACTGATTTATTTTGACTGCTTTTGAGTGATTTTGAGTAATTTATTTTTTTACTGAAATCGTTACTGAAATCCTTTCTGAAACTGTTTCGAGAAAAAAATTTGGTTGAAGATTCCGACCCTCACCCCTAACGGGTGATTTTTCACCCATTAGAGGTGGGGGTCTTGTATTATCTCCGTTTGGTTAACAGATGTTTGCAGATACTTAATTATAATTAACGAAAGCATAGCACAAATTAACACATAGGAAATGTGAAGCGGATTTATTATTGAGCCATAACGAAAAGCGTTATGGCTTTTTTATTTAACACAAAAAAGGAGCTTGTATGACTGACTCTGAAGATAAAAATTTAGATTTGCTTTCGGTTGAAGAAGCTGCTGCTTACTTGAAGTTTAGCACTGCCTTTCTTTACAAGCTTTGCAGGGAGAATAAGATTCCGCATGTGAATTATGCCAGACACATTCTTTTTCGTAAAACTGATTTATATAACTGGCTTGGTTCGATGGTGTCTTATGACAATTCAAAAATGGAGGCGTGACTATGAGTAATGGCAGAGCTGAGATTGAAATTAAAAAGGCTGTGAACGAAGCCAGTAAATATCTTGAACACACGGCTTTGGAAAAACAGCACGGAGACATTGTTGTGACTATAACGATGTTTCGCGGAGAGCCGGTAAAGCTCACTACAAGTTTCTGTGAGCATTTGACTAAGAGACGGACGACCAGTTTGGTCGTGGAAAAATAGACTATCAGGCAGGAGGTGATACAGGTGGGAGATAAGGACACTGTTAAGACCGCAGACAGTGAACTTAATAAAAACAGTGAGCCGGTAAAGTCTTGGGAGAAAAAATTAGACGATGAGTCTCCCAAGGCTTTTAAGGCTTTCTGTCTTTTTCGTGCCATGGGCTATAAGCGAAGTATTAAGGCCTGTATGGAGATGCACGGAATTGAGCCTAAGAAGTATGGCTCCTGGGCACGTTATGCAAGGCTCTATCACTGGAATGAAAGAGCTGCTGAATACGATGCTTACATTGCAAAGGAGACTGAAAGAGAGATTCTGGCTGAACGTGTGGAACGCCGTAAACGCCAGATGGAAATGTTGAACGGTTTTGATGAACTTGTTCAAAAAAGAATTAAGACATTGAAGCCGGAAGATTTGAATGCAGACGGAGCGATGGATTTACTTGAGCGTTCTGCAAAACTGGACTCGTTCATTACGGGTGCAGACAAGGAAGCTGCAAAGCAGCCGGTACAGGGCGAGCTTGCTATAAGCTTTGTGGATTCATTTAAGGACTTATGACCACAGAAGTTTTTAAGCCGACTAAGGTGCAGAAAAAAGCTCTGGAACTTTTGAGTTCTGGAGCAAAACACATTCTGCTTTTTGGCGGTTCGCGTTCTGGTAAAACTACTGTTCTTGTAATGGCGATTATCTTTCGTGCCTGTAGGTACCCGGGTAGCCGCCATTTGATTTGTCGCTTTAGGGCGAAGGATGCGAGGAGTTCTGTTCTTCACGAAACTTTGATTCCGTGGCTGAACAAAACTGTTGGTGCAAAAAATTATAAAGCAAACGTACACGATGGTTTGATTACCTTGTGGAACGGAAGCGAGATTTGGATTGGCGGACTTGGCGACAAGGAACAGGTAGACCGCATTCTTGGACACGAGTATGTGACTATCTATTTCAACGAAGTGAGCCAGATCTCCTACTCCGCTATAACAACTGCTTACAGCCGTTTGGCGATGAAGGTTGAAGGCTGCAAGAATAAGTTTTTTTATGACTGTAACCCGTGTTCGCCTATGCACTGGGCTTACAAAGTTTTCATCAGAAAGATTGAGCCTCGGACTGATGAAAAATTAAACAAGCCGGAGCTTTACGCAAGTGAAGTTCTGAACCCGATGGATAACGCTGAGAATCTTGATGAAGATTACATAAGCGACATCCTTGATAACATGCCGGAAAAACAGCGGGCCCGATTCCGTGACGGAGTTTGGGTAAAACCTGAAGGAAGCGTTTACGAGAAGTTTGAAGAATCTATGATTCTAACTCGGGATCAGCTGCCGGATGAATTCGATCGTTTTACTGGCGGTCAGGATTTTGGACTTCATATTGCGGCTGTAAAAGTTGGCTGGGTTGGAGAGA
>CAMVDX010000026.1 GCA_947166355.1 uncultured Treponema sp. | reverse complement strand
AATCGAAGAACCGTTAAAAAACGAGCCGAAAGGGTCGTTTTAGGTTCATCGCTCGTTTCGCTTCAGAGGCAAGCTGTGCTTGCCGACTTTTTTTTGATATCTTTATTCTTACTCTCTATGATGAGTACGAAGCAAACTCTGTTATAGAATTTTCCGAAATAATTTTCTCACTTTTTGTTTTACAAACCCGGAATTCGGGGTTATTATTTTTCGTATGGCAATGGACGCAAAAATAATTAACGCTTTTCTCACCGAAGGAATAAATTCCTTTCAGGATATGTTCAATATCGGTCCTACGAACAAGGAACCGCATATTCTCGACATTCATGCCGGACATCCCTGGGAAATTTCAGGTTTGCTTGGAGTTACAGGCGAAATAAAGGGAATTGTTGCTTTTCGTCTTCATAAAATCCTTGCAAATAAAATGCTTGAGCTTTCTGGGATTGAATGTAAGCCTGAAGATTATGATGACATGGCAATAGGTCTTGTAAGTGAATTTACAAATATCATTTCAGGACATGCCGTTACTGCACTTAGTGATTATCATCTGGATATTTCTCCACCATTTTGTATCATCGGACACAATCACATGATTGCCTGGCCAAAAAATTATCCTGTTATTGCAATTCCTTTTGTTACTCCTTATGGTCCGTTCGAGGTTGATGTCTGTTTTAAATAAATAACATCCTGGTTCTCTTTTTGCTGACGATAATCAATTTTTCTGTTATAATGGAAGAATGAGTAAAAAAAAGCAGGGGAGAGCCAAAAGATTTAAGCGCGCCTTAAAATACGCGTTGAAAAATCCTCTAACATATATATGGCTTCTCATTTTTATTATTATTGCCATTGCAACTCTCGTTGTATTCGCCTCTGAAACAAAGACGGAAAGCGGAATTGAAACAATGTTCGATTCCGTGTGGTTTACACTGGTTGCAGTTTTTGCGGCATATTTTGATTATTGTGTAAAGTCGGTTCCTGGCCGAATGTCGGCGTTAGTGCTGCTTGTGCTTGGAATGTTGCTGTTCAGTGCCGTTACCGGTAAGCTTGCATCCTACTTTATGGATTTGCAGATGAAAAAAAATAAGGGGCTTAAAAAGTTGAAGAATATGAAAGGACATTTTTTACTATGCGGATGGAGACCAGGCTTTGAAAAGATTCTCGATTCCGTTCTTACTACAAACCCGGATATTACACCGGACATGGTTGTTATGATTAATGATGCTTCAGATCAGATTGAACAGATACGCTCGCAGCCACGTTTTAAGGAACTCAATTATGTTTCGGGTGATTTTGCAGATGAAGCAGTTTTAAAACGAGCTCAGATTGATACAGCAGAACGAGCCCTTGTAATCTGTGACCGTTCAAAAAAATATTCGGATCTTGAAATAGACAGCCGCACGGTACTTGCCGTTCTTACTATGGAAAATCTGAATCCTGGAATCTATGTTGCAGCTGAACTGATTGATGCAAAATTTCAGAAGCATCTTGAGATGGCTCATTGTGATGAAATCATTCTTACACAGGATTATGAGCACAGCCTTTTAGCTACTGCTTCCAGCGGTATGGGCTACAGTAATGTTATCCGGGCTCTTATCAGTGATGATGCAGAAACCGGTATTATTATTGAAGATATTCCGACAGCGTTTATTGGAAAAACTTACGGAGAATACGAAGCTCATATTGAACAGAACGGAAATAAGGGCGGAGTTCTTGTTGGCCTTCTTCTCAATACCGGAAACTTCCATCAGCGCCGCAAGGATGCGCTTCGTGAGGCACAGAAAAATCCGGATATCAAAATGATTGTAGATAATTTGAAAAAGGTTAAGACTCTCAAAAGTAACGAGCCGATTCTTACTCCTGCATCAGATTTTGTAATTCAGAAAAATACCAAAGCAATTCTTGTGCGCGGTTAGGCTTAGAGAGAGCGAGGTTTAAATATGGATAAGTTTGAAGAGGTTTTACCAAAGCTTGTAAAGATTCAGCTGTTCTCAGATTTTAATGCAGATGATGAAAATGATTGCCGCATCTTAAAGGCTGTATATGAGAGCATGGAAATTGAAAATTATCAGAAGGGCGATGTGATTATTGAAGAAGGGAAGCTTGGAGATGATTTTTACATCCTCTATACCGGAAAGGTTCACATTTCAAGAAAAACACCGGCCGGCGATAAAATTGCTCTTGCAGACCTTTCTAGTGATATGAATATCTTCTTTGGTGAAACAGCACTCATTAGTGATGATCCGAGAACTGCAACTGTAACTGCTCTTACAGACTGTCGCTGTATTGCACTTTCAAGCACAAAGTTTCTTGCTGTTTGCGATAAGGAACCTTTATTAGGTTACCGCGTACTTCTTAAGCTTGCACAAAGAATGGCAAAAACAATCCGCGATACAAACAGTGATAAAGCAACTCTTTACGAAGCTTTGTTCAACGAAATAGAACAGGGAGTGTAATTTGAAAGGTACTGTAATAGCTGGAACTAACAATCTTTTTACAGTTGAATGTGAAGATGAGGTTATCCGTAACTGTACAATAAAAGGCAAGGTAATCAAAACTGAAAAGGAATATTATAATCCGATAGCACCTGGTGATGTTGTAGAGCTTGAACCTGATGAGTTAAATGATGAAAAAGGTCAGATTATTTCTCTGGAACCTCGCCGCAATACTTTTCTGCGCTGGAATGTAAAAGGCCGCTGTCCTCAGCTTCTGGCAAGTAATCTTGATTATCTGATTTTAGTGTGTACTCCGGATGAACCGCCGTTCCGTCCCCGTTTTACAGACCGTGCTCTTGCTCAGGCAGAACATCAGGGAATTACTCCTGTAATTGTTTGTAATAAGTGGGATCTTGCTGAAGCTATGCAGACCGACGGCCGCGACCAGGAATTCGAAGAAATAGACCGCCGACTTTCTATCTGGGAAGATTTAGGCTACAAGGTTCTTCGCATTTCTGCAAAGACCGGAGAAGGAATGCAGGAGTTTGCAGAGCTTCTGGAAGATAAGCTTTCTGCTTTTGTGGGACAGTCAGGTGTTGGAAAATCCAGTTTGATTAATGTAATGGATAATTCCTGCGTTTTGCGAACGGGAAGCCTTTCTAAAAAATACGGTCGGGGAAGCCATACCACAACTAAGGGTACGCTGATTCACCTGACGCTGAATGAGACATTGACAGAAGGAATACAGGGCCGAAAGGCAAATATCATAGACACACCGGGAATCCGCCGGTTTGTGCTGGATGATATTGAAGCTGATGACCTTGCGCTTTACTTCCGTGAATTTGAACCATATGTCGGCAAGTGCAAGTTTGGAATGAACTGCCGGCACATAACAGAACCTGACTGCGCGGTGCGAAAGGCTGTCGAGGAGGGGAAAATTACTCCGGAACGCTACGACAGCTGGCAGAGAATCAGCGAAGAAATCCGCACCGGCTCCTGGAGCGATTAGAGAAGGTGGTTTCGATACACTCGCTTCGCGAGCACTCAACCACCGGTGGTTGAGTAGGCCGAAGGCCGTATCGAAACCACCATATTATAAAGAACTATGAACCAGAAAACTCTACAAGAAATAGACTATTTTAGAATCCGCGAAGAAATAGCGGGCTATTGTGTTTCTGCAGAAGGCCGTGAAAAGCTTATGGCACGAGAGCCTCTGCGAAAATCAGAAGAAATCGAAAGACTCAAAAATCTGAGCCGCGAATGGAATGTGTTTTTTTCAGCCGGTCGTGCAAATCCGGTCAAAGCCTGGGAGCCGGTTGGAAATCTTCTTTCAGTTATAAAAACGCGCGGTGCAGCCCTGACTCTGGAGCAGGTGCATTTTCTCGGTCAGTTTGTAACTAGTATCAACAGCGTTAAAAAAGCAGTTCAGCTTCATGCACAGGAACTGTCGCTTAAATTACTACCGGAACAGGTTGCAGCCCTTCCTGATGTTTCTGAAATGGAAAAAAAGATTTTCAGAATAATCACGCCGGACGGCGAAATGCGAGAGCTTCCCGAAATTATTGCAATTAGGAAACAGATTGCAAATCTTAATGCAAAAATCCGAACCGTAATGCAGAGCTTTACTTCGGATCAGAAGCTTAGTGATGTTCTTCAGAGTAATGTTCCTGTTTTAAGAAACGGACGTCAGGTGCTTGCTGTAAAAGCGAGCCTGCAAAATCGTATTCCTGGAATTGTACACGAAGTAAGTCAGACTGCGCAGACAGTTTATGTTGAACCGGAAGAAGCAGTGCTTTGCAGTAATGAACTGATTCAAAAAGAATTTGAGCTTCAGGCCGCAATTAAAAAGATTCTTACAGAATTAACCGAAGCTTTGCAGTCAGATATTCCCGCAATCAAACAGGCACTTCCTGTTATGTGCCTGTTTGATACAACGCAGGCGGCAGAACGCTGGGGGGCCTCGCATGACTGTACCTATGCGCTTGAAGCCGGAATAGAGCCGCCTCTGTTACTGAAGGCGAGACATCCGCTTTTGGGCGATAAGGCAGTTCCTATCGATATCCGCTTTATGGAAGGAAAACGTGTGCTTATAATTACTGGTCCTAATACTGGTGGTAAAACAGTTTCTCTGAAAACCTTTGCACTTCTTTCTATGTTGAATCAGTCCGGCTTTCCAATTCCGGCGGGTGAGGGTACACGGCTTCCTGTGTTTTCAAATGTTTTTGCCGACATAGGAGATGACCAGTCGCTCGACCAGAGTCTTTCTACCTTCAGCGGTCACATGAAAAATATTGCACAGGCAGTTAATTCAGCAAAAGCAGATACTTTGATTCTGCTTGATGAACTTGGAAGCGGAACTGATCCACAGGAAGGAACTGCAATTTCCATGGCAGTACTGGATGAGCTGATTAAAAAACAATCATTTGTGCTTGTTACGACACATCAGGGAATTTTAAAAAATTACGGATATACAAATCCGTGCTGTATAAATGCTTCTGTAGAATTTAATCAGGATACGCTTTCTCCGTCCTATCATCTTTTAATGGGAGTTCCTGGAGAAAGCCATGCTCTGGATATAGCGCAGAAGAGCGGATTACCGTCGGGTATCTGTAAGGCTGCTCGTGACTATATTGCTACAGAACAGGCTGATGTTTCTGCCTTGATCCGCGGATTAAATCGAAAACATGTTGAACTGAATAAGGTTCAAAAAGAAGCAGAACGGCTGTCGGCAGAAGCAAAGGAAAAATCAGACAAGCTTCGCGAAAGGGAAATAGAACTTCGCCGTCGTGAAAATGACCTCAAAAAAGGAAAGCAGCAGGAGCTGAATGATTTTCTTATTCACAGTCGCCGTCAGCTTGAAAATCTCGTACGAACTCTCAAAGAGGGAGAAATCACACGCGAAAAAACTCTCAGCGTAAAGCAATATATTGCAAATCTTACAGAAGATACCATGCGCCTGGATGCAAAGATTGAAGCAGAAGAAGAACGGATTTCAAAAGATGAACAAAAGCTTGCCGCAGAAAAAGCGAGTGCGGCCGGTAAGCATACAGCTGGAAGTAATAAAAAGACTAAGAAAAAGCTGAGTAATGCAGAGGCCTTAAAATATGCAACCTCGAATATTGATGTTGTACAGTCTGACTCTCAGAAGGCGGCTAAAAAAACGGTTCCTTCCGCTGCTCTTAGTTTTTGTCCGGGTGCCCGCGTAAAGGCAGGAAACGGCAGTGAGGGTATTCTTTTAGAGCAGGCTAAAAAAGGTGTGTGGCAGGTTCAGTTTGGCAGTATAAAAATGCAGATGAAAGAAAAGGATTTGAAGCTTGTGCAGGGAGCAGAGTCAGATAGTTCTGTTCCTCTTAAAGCAGATGTTTCTATTGAACTTGCAGAATCCAGCAGTAATGGAATTTATGAGCGTCCGGTATTTGAACTGCGACTTCTTGGAATGCGTGCGGACGAAGCGGTGCATGCGCTGGAACGACAGATAGACCTCTGCGTTCTTCACAACTTTCCGCATTTCAGTGTAATTCACGGCAAGGGAGATGGCGTTCTGATGCAGGCAGTGTCTGACTATCTTTCGCATTGCCCGGTAGTTTCAGAGTTCTCCCGCGCACCAGCCGAGGACGGCGGTGCCGGCAAGACCTATGTAACGCTGAAGTAAGTTTGTAATCGAAGAATCGTCATTGCGAGAAGCCCGTAAGGACGCTGCGGCAATCGATCTGAAATCGTCATTGCGAGGAACCTGTAAAGGCGCCGCAGCAATCGATCTGAAATCGTCATTGCGAGGAGTGAACGTAGTGAACGACGTGGCAATCCATTGCTTTAGATTGCTTCGCTATGTTTGCAATGACGTTTTTTTACCGTCTTTCCCCGGCTTGACCGGGGAATCTCTTAAGGAGATTACTTTATGGAATGGTTCGAATCAGAAAAGTTCTGGACGCAGTATGCGCCGATTATGTTTGATGACGCCCGCTGGGCTGAAGCTCCGACAGTAGCGCAGTATGTAAAAGACCTCGCAAAACTCTCCGACGGCGCAAAGGTTCTCGACGCGGGCTGCGGACTCGGCCGCATTTCTGTAGAACTCGCCGCTCTCGGTTTAGACGTAACCGGTATAGATATAATCCAGAGCGAACTCGATGCTGCCCGCGACTCTGCCGAAGCCGAAGGTGTTCCTCTCACTCTGATTAATCATGATCTCCGTACTTATCACGCTCCGAATCAGTTTGACTGCACAATAAACCTGTATACTTCGTTCGGTTACTGCGACACACTCGAAGAAGATATGCAGATTCTGCGCAATATTGCAGAAAGCGTAAAGACAGGCGGAACCTTCATTCTTGAATGCACGAGCCGCGAAACAGCAATAATGTACTGGACACCCGGTGAAGAATTTGAACGGGCAGGCTATAAAGTTGTAACTCATTTTGAAGTTGTAGGAGCCTGGGAAGGCCTCAAGTCACAGTGGACTCTTTATCCCCTCGTCATTGCGAACGAAGCGAAGCAATCCAAGCTACAGCCAGTTGTTGATCACTGCTTTGTACAGCGTTTATATCCTGCCAGTTTTCTTCGTGATAAGTTAATAGAGTTTGGATTTTCAAAAGCAGAAGTTTATGGCGACTACGACCTCTCGCCTTACAATGAACATGCCAGAACCATGGTAGTTATAGGCGTGAAATAGATTGCCACGCCTTCGGCTCGCAATGATGTTTTTTGTCATTGCGAGGCTCCGTAGTGCGCTGTGGCCTTCGACCCGAAGTCGTCATTGCGAGGAGCCCGCAGGGCGACGTAGCCTTCGACCCGAAGTCGTCATTGCGAGGAGTGAACGTAGTTGAACGACGTGGCAATCTACAGTTATGTGATAACTCTATTCTTTCCTGTTGTCTTCGCAATATAAAGCTTTTTATCAACTTCCTGCAAAAGTACATCGTAAGTCATTTCTTCTGTACAGGTAATAAAGCCGGCACTTACAGTTATAAAACGTCCGTCATTTATCTCAATGGATGTTCTGGTTTCTTCAAGAATCTGATTAACGATAGCCAGCGCTTCAGTTTTATCTTTTTTAGGAATCAGAACAAGAAATTCTTCTCCACCATAACGACAGACTGTTGTACCGTTATTTTCGGTTTTACGTAATAGACTTGAAAATTTCCTAAGGATTACATCACCAAAAGGATGTCCATATTTATCATTTACAAACTTAAAATCATCAATATCAAACATAGCAACATGAAGCATACCTGTATCGCCGAGAGTAAGGATCGCAAGCTTTAAGAAGTTGTTAAAATATCGGCGGTTATAAAGACCTGTAAGCTCATCTGTGTTTGCCTGCTTTTCATAAAGCAGAGACAGCTGTTCAATCTTTTTTCGGTCATTATAATTTTGCAGGGAAACTATGTAGGCAAATATAAAAACTACAGTAGAGGAAACAATCATACTCACAAGCTGGTCTACATAGGCATCATTATGTGAAAGCTCAATAAACAATTGCGGCTGATAATGATAAAGTGCAAATAATGCAGAATATTCAATTATCGAAAGAATAAAAATTGCAATACGGGTTTTTCCTCTGAGCACCAATGCTGTACATAAGATTGTCATCATAAAATAGAGGGGCATTCCTCCATGAAGTCCTCCATTTACAAAGAACATCAGTGGAAAGATGATTAATCCCATGCTAGAAAGTGATATAAAAGCAAAAAGCCTTGTTTTTTTAGTTCTGAAGCCCCAGAAAGAAAATGCTACAAGAAGGAAAAAAGAAATAAGCGGAAGCAAAATTGCAGGCGTTGAAAGTTTTAAGATATATGATTCTAAAAAGCCTAAAAGCTCTCCCAGCATTGCACAAACAACCATTGAATAGGTTATTCTTTTTTCAAGAGGGATTTTAGGAGAAAAAAGGCTCGCCCGTAAATATTTTAAGAATGATAAAATTCTTTCCATTTATACAATTATATACTGTCTGATTTACGTTTGCAAGTTAGATTTGAATGATATGATTTTGTTATATGAGGGGAGAGCGTAGAGAGTTACATCATTGTGAGTGGACTGAAGGACATTTGTACGATTCCAGTGTCATTACGAGGAGTCCGTAGGACGACGTGGTAATCTACAATATGGATTGCTTCGCTACGCTCGCAATGACGTACAGACAATATCTTCGTCATTGCGAGGAGCGCAGCGACGAAGCAATCCATTATCCAAAGAATCCTTTAGCTTTCAAAAGTTCAGCATTCAAAATACCGCCGAGAGCAGCACCGCGCTTTGTGTTGTGGCTCAAAGCTACAAACTTTACGTCGAATACATTACATGGGCGAAGGCGTCCGATAACACAGGCCATTCCCTTTTCTGTTTCGCGGTCACGGCGTGGCTGAGGACGGTTTTCCTCGTGGCGTACAACAATAGGATGCTCCGGAGCTGAAGGCAACTTGAGCTCCTGTGGGAGTGATGTATAAGATGTCCAAACGCGCTCAATTTCTTCGAGGCTTGGCTTTTTGTCATCCGGCAAATCAAACTCAAGAGATACGCAGGCTGTGTGTCCGTCTACTACAGGAACACGTGTACATGTAGAAGAAACGATAGGGTAGCTTGCGTTTTCAATCTTTCCGTCCTTTACGCTTCCGAGAATCTTAAGACATTCTTTTTCTGTCTTTTCTTCCTCGCCGCCAATAAATGGAACGATATTATCAATCATATCAAAAGATGCAACACCAGGGTAGCCTGCACCAGAAGTTGCCTGAAGAGTTGTTACAATCATTCTCTTTACAGGGTAACCGGCCTGAATTAAAGCGTGGAGCGGCATCATATATGTCTGAAGTGAACAGTTAGGTTTTACAGCAATAAAGCCCTTGTCCCAGCCGTGGTGCTTTTTCTGCTCAGCAATTACGTCCAGGTGAGAGTAGTTGATTTCTGGAACCAGCATTGGAACATCTTCTGTCCAGCGGTTTGCAGATGCGTTAGAAACAACTGGGATTCCTTCAGCAGCATAAGCAGCTTCAAGAGCCTTAATTTCATCTTTTCCCATTTCGAGGGCGCTAAATACAAACTGACACTTTCCAAGAGCCTTCTTTTCGTCGTTAGCATCTTCTACGATGAGGTTTGCAACGCCGCTAGGGATTTCAGCACCAATCAACCATCGGTTCTTTACTGCTTCACAGTAAGGTTTTCCAGCAGAACGAGGGCTTGCTGCAACGTAAGAAACTTCAAACCATGGATGGTTTTCCAACAACTTAATATATCTCTGGCCTACCATACCAGTAGCGCCTAATACTCCAACCTTTATCTTTTCACTCATAATATTACTCCTTTTATAAGCCATTAGCCGTTAGCTCTTAGCTGTTAGCAGGCTAATAGCTATAAGCTAATAGCTATAATCCGCAGTCCTTAATAGCCTGCTCAATCTGCTTCTTGGCAGCATCGTTAACTTCAACTAAAGGAAGTCTCAAGCCGCCTGCCGGCATGCCCTTTACGTTCATTGCATATTTGATTGAAGAAGGGTTTCCGTCGCAGAACTCTGCCTTGAAGAATGGAGCGAGTCTGTAGTGAATCTCACGGGCTTTCTTAAAGTCTCCGTCGAGTGCAGACTGTGCAAGCTCATGCATCAAAGCTGGAATCATGTTTGAAGCAACAGAAATAATTCCGTCTCCACCTGCCGCAATCAAAGGAAGGGTAAGACCATCGTCGCCGCTCAATACAGCGAAGTCAGGTTTCTTATTCTTAATCTGGCCGATAACTTCCATCATCTGAGCTACGCTGCCGCTTGCTTCCTTTACACCAGCGATGTTAGGGAGCTCTGCAATGCGGGCAAGCAAATCAGTTGGAATATTGAGCCCTGTACGACCGGCAATGTTGTAAACGATGATTGGAATACCAACCTTTGAAACTGCTGCAAAGTGCTGATAGATACCTTCCTTTGAAGGCTTGTTGTAATAAGGAGTTACAACAAGAGCGGCATCTGCACCAGCTGCCTTAGCACGTTCAACGTAAGCAACTGCGTCCTTTGTATTATTTGAACCGGCACCAAGAATTACCGGAATCTTTTTTCCTGTTTCTCTTTCAAAAGCGCGAACCTCTTCAAAAACAATCTGAATAATCTGATCCTCTTCGCTGCCCGGCTTTTCATCAAGGGTAGGGGTTTCGGCGGTGGTTCCAAGTGGAACTAAACCATCAATCCCCTGCTGGAGCTGATGTTTGACATTTTTTCTGAAGCCCTCAAAATCAACTGAACCATCAGCCTTCATTGGTGTAATCAAAGCTGTAAAAGCGCCACGAAAAATATTCATACATACCTCCAAAAACTAATATTAACAAATCTTCAGATTTGTTAATATTAGTTTTCGCACATTCGCAATGAAATGAGAATGTGCAGTATATAACAAAGTTTTCGAAGAAAACTTTGCAAGATAAAACCTGACGGCATATCGGCAGGTTTTATCTTATACCTCCAATTAATAACAAACTCTGATTTGCTAATATTGTAATAATAATATTTTGCGAAACATTTTAATGATTTTTATTGGAAAATTCAATACAGATGTAAAAATGAAGTAAAATTAAAATAATGCAGTAAACTTAAAAACAATCTGATTTGCTTCCGCTGCGAAAACACCCATTCTGCGGGCGCCAGGCAGTGGAACATAGACTCGCTTCGCTCGCTCCTGGCGATGCAGAATGGATATTTTCTCCGCTCGCGCAAATCAGATTGTTTTTAGTTCATGGAATTCTTTATTAAACGGATAGATTAAATCTTCTTAAAACTTTCTGAATTCTTTAATTTTACTTTATGAGAATACATGCGTTCATCGCTAAGTGTTATTACTTTTTCAATGTTGTCATCAGGAGTATACTGTGCAACTCCGCAAGCAACCCTATATTCAGTAGCATTTAGTGCCGCCTGGAAATCTTCAACAAGAGCTTCAACAAATTTTATATCCTGTTTAGTAAAGATTGCCATAAATTCATCACCGCCGGTTCTGTAAACCTTTGCATGCTTGATGAAAATATCGTTCATAATTTCTGTAACAGTAATAAGAGCTCTGTCTCCGGCAGCGTGACCAAGAGTATCATTATAATACTTGAGATTATTCAAATCCATCGAAAGCAGAATCATAGGCTCTTTTAAAAGATGATTAATTTCAAGATAAAAGCAGCGTCTGTTCAAAAGTCCGGTAAGAGTATCACGCTTGTAAGTTTGAGTCAGAAGGAAGAAATAATAGAATACGATAGAAGAAATCAAAGTCTGTGACAATACAAAATCATAATCAAAGCTGTGTTCCAGTACAGTTGCAAAAAGCGCCGCAACTACCATCACAATTACGACAATCGGTTCAGACTTGTTGTGACTGTAATTTCTAAAAGAATAATAAATAATCTGAAAGGCGTAGAAAGTACTTAAAATATGAGAGAAAAATCCAAAAGGTCCACGAACGCATTCGTTATCATCGGAAAAATAGAACATAATTCCATTTCCAATTCTGAAAATACTGATTACGGAAAGAATAACACAGAATATAAGCGGAATAACCATCAGTGTAGTTTTCTTTGATCTGTGGCGTGCCGTAATAAAGGTCAGAAGATAAAGAATGGTAGGCCGCAGAATGTAGCCGCAGCCGGTAGAAATATATCTTAAATTAGTAGGATGGGGCTGATTAGAAGCAAAGAATCGCAGATTATCAGAAATTGTTAAAAGAAGTAAAGCTATACTGATGAGGATAAAAGTTCTGTTAATTTTGTCAGAAAAACTGACATTCGTTTTAATAAAGGCTATAAGGACAAAAACAGATACAACTGGTGCAAAATCTGCCTGAAGATAAAGCCTGACAGTACTAAAAGTAAACTCCATACCATTAAATATTATAATACAATATCTTCATTTTAACTAGAGATTTCATTATAATAATTGCTGAGGTGTCAACGCTGTGACCGATGCAGCAATTTAAATGAATATGAGTAATAACGGAAATACCTTTGGAAAAAACTTTTCAGTAACAACCTTTGGAGAAAGCCATGGCGTGGCACTCGGTTGTATTATAGACGGCTGCCCTGCAGGAATCCCGGTGACAAAAGAATTGATTCAAAAAGCCTTAAACCGTCGTCGTCCTGGAGCATCTGTTACCGGAGAGGTTAGTGCCTCTGTCACTGCGCGCAAAGAAGCTGATGAAGTTGAAATCCTTTCAGGTGTTTTTGAAGGCAAAGCTACGGGAACTCCAATTGCACTGGAGGTGCGTAATACCTCGCAGCATTCCGGAGATTACGGAAACCTTGATTTAACCTTCCGTCCGGCTCATGCAGATTACACTTATGATATAAAATATAACGGAAACCGCGATTACCGTGGCGGCGGACGCTCGAGCGGTCGTGAAACCCTTGCACGTGTTGCCGCAGGTGCCGTAGCCCAGCAGATTTTAGATGATTGCGGAATTAAGGTTACTGCTTACACTGTTCGTGCTGCCGGTATAAGTGCCACAAAGCGCGAATTTTCTCAGATTGAACAGAATAATCTTCGTGCTCCAGATAATGAGGCAGCTGAAAAAATGAATAAGCGCATAGAAGAATTGCGTGCGGCTGGTGACAGTGCGGGCGGAATTATAGAATGCCTTATTTCCGGTTGTCCTGCAGGGCTTGGAGAGCCGGTTTTTGATAAGATAGATGCACAGCTTGCAAAGGCAATGCTCAGCATAGGTGCGGTAAAAGGCTTTGAAATAGGAGACGGATTTGCCGCCGCCGACAGTCTAGGCAGTCAGAATAATGATTTAATGCATGCAGAAGACGGCCGGGCGGTATTTGATTCCAATCATTCAGGCGGCGTGCTCGGTGGACTTTCCAGCGGAGAAGATATAGTTTTCCGCGTGGCAGTAAAGCCGGTTCCGAGCATTTTTAAACCGCAGCAGACCGTTTGCCGCAAAACTGATTTTGATGCGGATGGCAATGCAACCTATGAAACAACCGAGCTCCAGATAAAGGGTCGTCACGACGTTTGCCTCTGTCCTCGTATAGTTCCTGTTGTAGAGGCTATGGCAAGTCTTGTAATTGCAGATTTTATTTTAGGCTTGAGAGAAAAGAATGTCAGAAAATAACACAAAACGCCGCTTCCGTCTGTGGCATGGCCTCGCCGCCGCAGCAGCCTTGCTGACTGTAAGTTTTTTTACATTTACCGCCTTTCGTGCCTATAGCTTTAAGCAGACACAGGATGCGGCTTCACTCAGCGCAGAAGAAGCTTATGAACTTCAGAATATTTTGCTTACTCAGTATCCTGTAGAGCATCAGACCTTAAAAAAACTTCCGTATAATATAGGTGAACCAAAACTTGATGTCTGGGCAAAGTCCGCAATTTTAGTTGATGTGTCCAACGGTTCAATCCTTTACGAAAAAAATGCAGATGAAATAATTCCTCCGGCTTCAATGACAAAGCTTTTTGCAATGTACGTTGTAGAAGAAGAAATTGCAGCTGGACGTTTTACTTATGATCAGCTGATTCCCCTTCCGCCTGAAAGCTGGGCCTGCAATATGCCGCCGCACAGTTCCCTTATGTTTCTTGGAAAAGATCAGCGCGTAACAATGGAAGAGCTTTTGCTGGGGCTTTCAATCTGTTCTGGAAATGATGCAGCTTATGCGCTTGCTTATACTGTAAGCGGTACCATGGAAGCCTTTGTAGAAAGAATGAATTTAGTTGCAGGCGACCTCGGCCTTAAAAATACACATTTTGTAGAAAGCTCCGGTTACAGTGAATTAAACCAGACTACGGCGCGGGAAATGGCAGAGTTTGCGGCAATTTACCTTCGCCGTCACCCGGATTCCTTACATCGCTTTCACAGCGTGTTAGACTTTACTTACCCAAAGGCAAAAAATCTCGCTCCGGGAGACCGGCCTCTTGCACAGGATTTTACAAAAGGATTGCCACAAAAAATTACAATGGCAATTACCCAGGAAAATACAAATCCACTTCTTGGCAGGCTTGAAGGCTGTGATGGTCTTAAAACCGGCTATATTGATGAAAGCGGATATAATCTTGCCCTTACTGCAATCCGTGGCGAAACACGCTTTTTATCTGTAACAATGGGAGGCCCTGGTAATAATGCACGGGAAGGGCAGGCAGGCCGTGTTCATGATGGAAATGAGCTTATGGAATGGGCTTTTAAAAATTTCGCAGACTATTCTCTGGAACTCAAGGTTCACCCATACCTGGTGCGAAGCTTTAATGCTTCTCAAAAAATGCTTCGCCTTATTCCAGCCTTTACGGAGCACACTTTTACCGTACCTTATGTAACCGGAAGCACAATGGCAGAAAACTTAGACAGCGTTCAAATAGAAGTTCAGCTTCCTGATTTTTGCTGGGGCAAAATAGAGCAGGGCAGTGTGCAGGGAAAGATTGTGATTTCAGCCGGCTCATACATCCTGCAGGAAATTCCCCTGGTAGCCGACCGCTCCCTGGCTAAAGAGAATATAATAATTTCAATTTCGGATAAAATATTAAGTAGAATCTTTGTTATCAATAAATAATAATATCACACGGATTCGAAAAAAAACGTAAAACTAAAAAAACTGAAGTGCTCCCGTGGTAACACATCAGGCTGCGGGCGAGCTAGTTTTTGGTGTCAAGAAGTAAAGCTAAAAATTGCTTTCGCAATTTTCTTAACGCTTTGCTATTGAACACCGGCCTCCAGCGGCCTTACACACCTGCGGTTTTTGCAGGCAAAAATCCTCGGATTGTTTTCGATGGCTAAGCGCCAAAAATCGAATCCGTGTGATATTTTTTTTAATTGTTACAATACTTGATTTTCATCTGATATAAGATTAAAATTATTATAATATAAAAAAGTACAACTAATGATTTCAAGGAGATTCTATTTATGTCATTAAAAAAGACTTTTTCCAGTGATGGAAAAAAATGTACAGTTGTATTTACAGTTAATCCTGAAGCTGCCGCAGGCGCAACAAAGGTATTTCTTGCCGGCGATTTCAACAGCTGGGATGCGACTTCAATTCCAATGAAAAAGGATCCAAACGGTTCTTTCTCAGTTAAGAAACAGCTCGAAACAAATAAACAATATCAGTTCCGCTACTGCCTCGATGGAAATACCTGGATTAACGACTGGAAGGCAGACAGCTATATCCGCTCAGAGTTTGCAAGTGATGATAACTCTGTAGTAGATACAACAGTGCCAAAGGCTCCAAAAACAGCAAAAAAGCCAACCTCTAAGGCTTCAACAAAATCTGCTGATAAAAAGCCTGCCGCAAAAAAAACTACAAAAAAATAAAAAATAAAGGTTCACGACCTATTGACAAAGTGAGCATTAATCTATATATTAATACTCACTTATTTATTCCCCGATTGTGTAATGGTAGCACTTCAGATTCTGGTTCTGACTGTGGGGGTTCGAATCCTCCTTGGGGAACTCAACTGAATCAGAGATGATTCAGTTTTTTTTTGCTATAAGGCTCCCTCGAATATCGGTTTAGTTCATCGCCCTCTCAAGGCGGAGAGACGGGTTCGACTCCCGTGGGAGCTAAAAAGGATAATCCTAAAAAAGACTCGCTGTGGCGAGTCTTTTTTTTAACGGATTTCCGATTGTAAATCTTCGAATATCGGTTTAGTGGTGGCTCTTTCAGCAAAAGTCCGGCAATACCCTGGGGTGGTGTCACCTTCGGGCTTGCCCCGAAGGTCTTATGCGGCAATTGTGCAGCTCTCAGCCTAATTGCTTGAGCGAACTACGCGGAAGCCTCGTGGATAAAATCCATAGGTGGGGTCATCGCTTCCTCTCCCCATAGGATTATCATGATCTCGTTCGAAAACTCTGCAATAACTGGTATCAGAAGCTATGCTGCCACCACGAAGGGGACGTCTGTTTCCCGTTGCAAATCCTGTCTCGGGAGTATCTGCAGATGGAGATGCAAAATCAACTAAGTCCCAGCACCATTCGTCTACATTGCCACTCATATCATATAGGTTTGCATCGTTAGGTTCTTTTTGTTTTACTTCATGTACAGAGTTTGAATTACTATTGCCGCTGTACCAGGCATAATTCGTAAGATCGCTGTCTGAATTAGTACCGCTGTATTTCTTTTGTCCGCTGTTAGTGGTGTTTCCTGCACGTGCAAGCCATTCCCATTCAGCTTCAGTCGGGAGACGCCAGCCGTTTGCCGTCGTATCAAAACGAATTCCTCCATCTGTATCTGAACCATCTTCCATGAACTCAAGACGGCTGCTGCGTGAAGTCCCGTTGTAGTAATACTTACTGTTTGAATCACGGGCAATATTTGTTCCGTTAACAGCAGTATTAAGCCAGGAAGAAGGATTTCTTCCGTTGCCTGTTCCTCCAAGCTCTGTTCCTGAGGCATCTGCAAGGTAATAGGCTGGTGTCAGACCTTCTGCAAGGCTTCTGAGGTTACAGTATATTATTGCTTCATACCAGTTCAATTTATATGCAGGGTAGTTTGCTCCAAGTCCACGGGAAGCAGTAGGTCTGTACAAATCATTGCTGACAACATCTCCATACCAGATCATATACTGTGAGTATTCTCCCTGTGTGGTTTCGTGGTCACTTGCAATAAGCTTTGTAAAGGTTGTTCCAACAGGAATGTGGATGGTTCTTCCATTTTTAAATACAAATGAGTTCGGGACAGAATGTGTCACTGTTATTCCCTGTAAACCAGCCATCGGATTTGGGCTGCCGAGTCTTAATGTCATATCATAAAGTCTTCCAAGATAAGTGGCATTGATATGCAGAATGTAAACGTCATTTGTAACAAGATTTCCCGGAATAGTGATTGTATTTGTTGCAGAGCTTACAACCTCGGCGTCATGGCAGGTTACATAAAGATTCCAGATTAAATCATCTGGAACAGGAATAGCAGTTCCCTGTCTTGTAACATGAGGTTCTACGGTAATGGTCTTAGCTGTACCCGGAACAAGACTTGTGTTAAAGACAGCTCCGTTTTCTGCTGTAAAGGTTATGTTGTAGTCAAAAGGAGTGTAGGTGCCGCCGTTGCTGTTTGAAAGCACTGCTTCGCCAGATTGTGCTGCAACAAAGTAGCCTTTGTCAGAGAAGAAGATATCTCCCGGAGCACCGCTGTTATAAGTGCTCCAACCATCGGTAAACGGAGCTGTGAATGCACTTCCAGAAGGAGGAGTAACTGTAGTAATACCAATTCTTGCCGTACTGCTGAGAGCGCCTTTTATGTGTACCTTAGAGCCGTTTCCATTTGCAGAAAGCATTACGTTTTCTTTGTTTCCGTTGGTTATGTTGTTGTTGATAATTGTGTTTCCGCTTACGTTGAGCTTACCGCCGAGACCTGAACCGCCCGTCCAGCCGTATTCTGAAACAAGATCTATACCGCGTGAGTTTCCGCTTACAGTTGTGTCTGTGAGGTTTACGACTGCATTTTCTGAAGCAAGATAGAAGCCCGAAGCTCCGTTGTTTGAAACCGTACAGTTTGTAAGGGTACATTCTCCCGAGTGCTCAAGAACAATTCCAAATACCGAGTTCTGATCAACCGGTGTGCCCGTAAAGTTACACTTACTGTTGTTCTGAATGTAGACGGCCGTGTTACCGTCGTACTGAGCAACATTCGGAGAAGTACTGTTTCCTGTAATCTTTCCGCCATTATAATTTACCGTTCCGTTCTTTATGTGCAGACCAAAGTGTGAACATCCACTGATTTCAACATTGTCAAATGGAATTGTCATGTTCTGGTCTATGAAAACACCCGTTCCGTTTGGATTAGAAACCTTGAGGTTTGCAATTGAGAGGGTAAAGTTAGGAGAAAGCTGGTTAGTTCCGCCAATTTTTATAGACTTAACGCTTGCAGCAGTTGCGCCGGCCTTTCTGGTAATTTCTAGCTCATCAGTATTCAGAGAGCCGTCAATTACCATATCTTCATTTGTATTGCCTTCTATGTAGATTGTAAACTTGGTTTCATGTGTAGGGCGCGAATTAATGTCATCAAAGGCGTGCTGAATCGTATCCCAAGGAGCGGCTTCAGAACCGTCTCCTCCTTCAAAGTCAGGATTAATGTAGAGAACATTGTTTACAAAACGGAACTTTATTGTAGTTGTTGCTGAATTTTCATAGTTAATAAGTGTAGCGTATGCTTCGATTCGGTACGAATTCTGCGGAAGCTCTATTTTGAGGTCCTCTGTGGTGCTTCCGCTTGCATAGATGATGCCGCTTCCCGTAGCTTCGTAAATTCTGTAATGTACAGTAGCACCGCTTACCGGATTACCAAGATGATCCTGTACAGGAGGGCAGATTGTTACTATACCCGTCTTTGTTGTTTCGTCAAAAGGAATACCCGTTACTACACCTTCAGAAATAACTGTGCCATTCTTATTCTTTATGGTTGGTTTCAAAAGCTTTGAGATACTTGTTGAAGCTTTTACTGTGCTTTCGAGACCTGCGTTGTCTCGCATAATCAGTGTGAATTCCTTATCTTGTGCAGTAAAAGGAATACCGGTTTCAAAAAACACAGAGTTTGAATTTGCGTCAAAGCCCTTATTGTTGATTGGATAATAGTTAGGATTCCAGGTGCGTGTAAAGCGAGAATCTTCAAAGCGGTATTTTGCATGAGGAAGACCGGCTGCGTCTGTTTCTGAGGTTACTTCTACAGCGTAAGGAACTCCATCAATTTCTATGGTAGTAACATCCTTATGGCGGATAGCCATTTCTTCATCATTTGGCATTTCAAAGGCAATGGCAAAAGTAGAGTTGTTGTTGTTTATGACTGTTGGATTCAGAATAAGAGGAGGTATTGTGTTACAGCGCATATCAACAGTGTAGATGTCAAAGGTACGACCACTCATCGGCTCGTAGAGAGAGATTTCTGCTGTTAAATCCTTACCTTCATCACAAGGAATAAGGAATTTTTGTGGCATTTTGAGAGTTAGTGATTCTGAATCAATCTGAGAGATTTGAACTCCTTCACGGCTTATTGCAGAATCGAGACCAGTGAATACAATCGAAGGAACAAGATTGAATTGCTTAGGGTTTCGCATGAGAAATTCAATCTCAGCATCAGCATAAGATGGGATACAGATATTTAAGGCTGAGTCCTCATAATTTTCTGTTTTAAATTCGTGTTCCTCTATGGCCGCAGTTTCGGTGTATTTTTCCATAAAGTCATCTACGTCGTTATTAAACAGCTGACAGGAAGCAAAAACCAGAGATAAGAAAATTGTCAGTATGAATTGCCATGTTAAGTGTGGCAATGGCCGGTGAGAAAAGACTTGTAATAAAAAGGGATTTTTTTTCATTAGAACTGCCATCCTATACAAATCTGAGGCTGTACATACCCCATAATCAGTTTACCCATGAACGGAAAAATAAAATCCGCTCCTGCCTCTATATACATTCGGTTTGTAACATATATCTGCCCTGTAAGGCCTGCAATCACGCTTATATCAAGACTGTTAAGTGGTTCAGAATTGATATTACGTGGAAAGTGGAATTTTGTATTCTGGAACATTGTAACACCAGCTCCTCCATGAAGTTCAAGTGTAGCAATATGACGAAGCTTTTGTGTTCTCTTGTTTATTATACGAATAGGTAATTGGTAGATAAAAAGTGCGTGCCCTGTAATAAAGTTACCGTCGAGATCGTAACCGGTCGTTTTTGTAAGAAGTCTGGAATAGGTGCCGGTAGCTCCAAGTCCAAGGTATCCAAACTTTTTCTTAAACGGTAAAAGCGAGACCTTTGCAGTCGCTGAAAGAGGAATAAATGAAGAGTTAAGATATTCTTTCATTCTATCTCCAATAACAATGACAGGTATGGCATAACCGGCAGATACATCAAAGTCAACAGCTTTCTTAAACTTTACAATAAGCTGACTGTCTTTAGAAAGTTCACTTGAAAGACCGCTGGCATCTGTAGCAATATAATTGTAAACCCCAGTATCAAGGCTGTCTATATCAAACTGAATCTTCATACTTCGATTATTGTCGCTGAATTCCAGAATATCTGGAATAAGAGATTCACTGCGCCCTTTTTCTGGTATAAGTGCATAACTCGTAAATGAGATGTCAGTGTCTTCCTTTTGAGTTTCAAAGAGATTTCGTCCGCTTATGTTTAAGATACCGTCATTTAATTCATCAAGATAGATTGTAGAACTATGGCTTGCTGCTGTAGAAATGCCGCGTATCTGCGGAATATATGCTTCGTAAATATTGAATTCAAACCAGTCTGATTCAACTTCTGGAATTCCAATAAGGTCATAAGTAATTACCTTATAACGGTATAATCCCGGCTGTAAGAGAGGAGTGATTTGAATTTTTGTAGTATTATCTTCCGTCATAAGGCGGTTTACTTCAGTCCAGTCCTGACCTTCCTGTTTTCCTTCTATAACAATTTCATATTTTTGAACATATTCAGGAGACTCTTCTATCCATTCAAGATACTGCCATGCTGCTTCCGGATTTTCATCAACAATCTCTTCGCCGTTTTCATCCTGTGTTGTAACAGGAGCAGATGAAGTAAGGCCAGACTTCTCTTTTTTCTTTGATTTTGCGTTTGCACTTCCAAAAAATATGAGACTGGCTAATAATATACAAAGGAGCTTTTTACTAATTACCATACGGGTTCTTTGCTCCTTTTGCCTTTGTCTTTTTTGGGGTAGGAATATCAGTTGAGAATTCTGATTCAGAAGAAGGTCCTTCCTGAAGAACCTTATCAAGTTCACCGTTCTTGTCACTGTCTATTCTGCGTAAAGCATAAACAGACCATTTAAAGGTGCCTTTTGCAAATGTTGATTTATTTTCTTCATAAAGCTTGAGGAAGTCTATTTCATAGCTCGTGCTTCCTTCTACCATTTGGCTTAAAAGCACTTTGTTCTTTTTATCTTTAATTTCTATTACATAATCTGTTGCATCACGCACAGGAGACCAGCTGAGTGTAATGGTTCTAGGATTATCGGGATTTCTCAGGTAATCTGCATTGAGAATCTGTGGTACACTTGAGAGATTATTAGTTACGGCAAGTGGCTCTATAGGGAGAATTCGGAATGAACCCAGGTACTTTTTATCTGTGTTAGAAATATCAACTCCATCAAGAGTTTCTGCATATACAACGATTTCATATTTTCCAGGTCTTAAGCCTTCTTCATTATCCAGCAGAATAGTATTTGGAGCTACGGTTTTACCGTTATTCATTTCTTCATCAGAAGGAATCTTAATTACTATTTTTCCCTTTTCATCAGTCTTGCGTACTATAAACTGAGCCTTTGCTACAGAGTCTACAGTAGTCCAGCTTGAATAAGAAGGATTTAAGATTGCATCTATACCACTGAATTCAGCACCCTTTGCCGGAGCGGTAATTTCTACAGGGCGGAGCTTGATAAGGTTAAAGCGTCCTTCTGAAAGGCGACCAGTACGACGGCTGGAAACACCCGGAATTTCGTTTGCAAAAGCCTGAACCTGCCAGCGATAATTTTCTTTATCATGGAATTCCTTAGGATTAAACATATCTACAAAATCTTCATTTTCGTAGATAACATTTTCATATACAAGCTCATTGTCTCGCTGGCGGTAAATCAAAAGCTTGTAATAGTCTGCGCCATCAACTTCACTCCAGTTAAAGGTAAATGGAATTGATTCACGGGCAATTGCGCGGCCTCCCGGTGCACCAAGTTTAGCAGAATCAAGAGGCCCTACAATATTAAGCAGCTTGGCAGGTGTAATCAATTTTGTATCATCTGTAGTGCTTGAAGATTTAAGCCGCCAGTAATAAGTACCAAGTTCAAGGTTTACGCCTTTAAGACTGCTGGCATTTACAGAAGCGGAGTAAATAATTTTCTTAAAGTTTGAATCTTCAGAAATTTCAAGTTCACTGATAAAGTTTTCAGGAATATTGCGCTTCCAGGTAAACTTTGTATCTGGCAGAAGGGCAAGTGCACAGCTGTAGCCGTCTGCAGGCTCAATAGTATGCTGCTCAGGCATACCGCGCATTGTATAAAAACTGCGGATTTCTGAAACAGGCGAGGTGTTGCCTTCAGAATCTTTTTGTGTAACGCCCCAGTACCAGTGGCCTTCTTTTAGCTTTGCAATACTGTTATTAAGAGAATAATAGTTTTCTGTAGTTTCGAGAGTTACAACAGGATTTCTCAGACTGGCATCGTTTGAGATTCTGATTGTATAACGTTCAGCTTCGCTTTCTATTTTCCATGAGAAGCTGGTTGCTTTTGCAGATTCTTCTATGTTTACAATACTGTTTTCTGCCGGAATAAGAAGTTCAGGTTTTAAGAGTTCACCTTTTCGTTCGATATTAAAGCTTCGGATTTCTCCGGGAGCTGCAAAGCCGACTTTGTTGAGAGTATAATAAGGAGTTACGCGCCAATAATAAGTTCCCGCTCCCAGAGAAGAGATGATAGAAGAAGTTGTACTTGTTCTCTGCTCAATTACAGGATTACTCATGTTTGGACTTCGGGAAATTTCAAGCCGGTAGGTTGTCGCATAAGGACATTCAGTCCAGATTATACGTACTGCCGGATTACGGGTACGGAATCCATAAGTATAATTTTCAGCAGGAGCAACAGGTGTTGGCGGTAATGACTGAATTACCTGAACTTTTCCGGTTTTTATAAGACCTTCGTCGGTTGCTTGCTGTTCACTCATTCCGTCTGGGGCAGCATTAAGCTTCCAGAAATATATTCCGTTGCCGAGTTTCATTGAAGTTTCTGAAAGGCCGTCAGAACTAAGACTGTAAAGAATATTCTTAAAATCCTTATCCTGAGAAATCTGGAGCATTGTACTTTCAGAGACATTATTCCAGCGGAAATTTACATCTGTCGTTCCCTGCTCGTGATAAAGAATCTTTTCGTTGCGCTTTGGTGCCAGAACTGTAAGAGCCGGAGTAGTAGGGCGGGCATTGCCTTCTAGGCTCAGTTCTTCACCCTGTTTTATCGAAACCTGCGTACCGTTTGCATTTGTGACAGCAGCATTTCCTTTAAGAACCTGAACAGAAAGATTTGTTTTACCGGAACCGTCATTTGCAGTAGAGCCTGCACTGAGACTAGCTCCTTTATTTACGGCAACCTGCATTCCATTTGAAGAAAGAGTCATTCCGTTTTCTGCATCAGAAGAATCTACCGTTGCATAACCGTCTTCGAGTTCTACGGCAGCAGTATTGTCCTCACGTAAAAAGACCTGAGCCATAGTATTTTCCATAAGGTCCATTACGTTTCCGTCGTTAAACCAGATGGTTGCTTCTGAAAGGGCAGCGGTGTGAATAGTATCTCCGTTATAAACCGGAGATTCCTGACGCAGACGATCCCAAACTACGCGGTCTAAGAATTTACGCTGAGCAGTTTTATATTTGAATGTGATGGTCGCAATAGGCTGTTCATTTTGTTTTGAAAGTGCACGGAAAAAACTTGTGTAGAAAAGCCAGCTGTTTGTACCCGCTCCGACGCAGCAAACGAAAATGGTAAAAATGAACGGAAGCAGAAGACTACTTCTTGACCTGGATCTTGTTTTCTTCTTCATTCAAGTTTACCTTTTCAAATTCAGGGATTGGAATACCAAGGAGGTTTCGTACTTCATTAAGAGTTTTTGGGCCATTAGGACCGAGAGCTCTTGCACAGTCCGGATCTGCCTTAAAGTCCGGCTCATTCGGCTTAAAGAAAGCTTCAATATCAAATTGCGGCATATTTACAACACCGTAGAAGTGCTGAGTACCTTTACCTTTTACTTCAAATTCTACAGGAATCATCTCGACAACAAGCTCATTAGGCTTATCTTCGGGAGCAATTGTAAAATTATTTTCTTCGCACTTGATAAAACGTTTTTTCAAAAGAGAATAAGTATCTTCAGTGATAAGAATATCAGTTCCACAAGGCTTGTTAGAGCTTTCTGTACGAGATGCAAAGTTTACAGCGTCTCCAATAGCCGTATATTCCATTTTACCGTCTTTACCCATGTCGGCACCCATAAGACCACAGGTTGCGCGGCCGGTATTCAAACCGCTACCAATGCGGATGTGCGGCTTATATTTTGCTTTCGGTTCTTTTTCGTGTGCTTTAGTGAAGGCTTCTGCTTCCTTATTGTACTTCATAAGGGCGTAGCGCATGGCGATTGTACCGCGGATTGCGTTTGTAGCATCTTCCATAACGTGTTCGTCGTGAATCTTCTGCAATTCCTTCTTTTTAGGATTAGAATCTGCCATATCTTCAAACTCGAGGCTGTCATTACGCATGATTCCCCAAACGGCCATAATAGCATCACCTTCGAATTTATCGATGTTTCCGTGGCTGAGCACGATACAGTTTACCATTCGGCTCATGTAGTCATTCAAGAAGCCAATGATTTCGCTTGGCGAGTCGTTTCCAAAGCGGTTCTTAAAACCGTCTGAAATTGCTGTAAAGCCTCGGATATCACTAAAGAAGATTGTTACGTCTTTAAGGTGAGGATTAAAGTCAATTTCCTGTCTTGCAATAGCCTTTGCAACGTTTCGGTTAGTGAATTTTGCGAAGGTATTCAGAGAGTAAAGTTCATCTTTTGTACTCTGGTTCAAAACACCGATTTCGTCTTTACGGTTTGTCTTGAGCTTTTCAAAAATCTCAGATTCAAAATTACCAAGCTTGATTTCTTCTGCAGATTCTGTAAGGCGGCGAAGGTGACGCGAAATTGCAAGACGTGAGAAGGTAAGAATAAAAATTACAGAAAGGAAGAAAACAACACCCATAAGGTAAATGTTGTTGCGGCGGGTTGTAAGAACGCCTTCGAGTACGGAATTGAGCGGTACAGTTGTCATTACAACAATATCGCCAAGACTCAGCTTTTCGTAAGCTCCGTAATACTCAGTTTTTATCTCTTTTCCGTCTACAGTTTCTGTTTCAAAGAATGGAATCTGGCGGCTGTCGTCGTTATTCTGGTTGTTTAAGCGCATTGCGGTAACGAGAGGATAGTTTTTAAGACTCTCGCCGCGCAGAATGCGGTCTGTTTCCGGGTGAGAAAGCAGCTCATCCGAATCATTTATCATAAAAGTAGTATTTGTAGAGTTTGTTCCAAGAATATCTGAAATGGTTTCTATAGAAAAAGTGATGATACAAGTCTGATCAAGTCCGTTTTCTTTGTAAGGAAAGAGCATAGCCATTGCAGGAATTCCAAAGAATGGAGATGCGTTTGCAGCAATAGTTTCTCCGGCACAGGAACGTACAACCTGCTGTGAAATTGCCTGTAAAAAGGTTTCCATTACAGAGGTGTCGAGCTCATTTGAAAGGAAAAAGCGTGAATTCAAAATTCTGGAATCTGTGCTGTTTGCGCGTGTAATACTGTTTTCTGAGATAATATATATAGAAGCAATATCCTGATTTCTTTCAAAAAAGAAGGCTTCTGCCTGACGGGCGAGGGCTGCTGTACGTCCACCGCTAACTACATTCAGAAGGTCGAGCAGCTGAAATACATTTGAACGTATTGTGCTGATTTTGTCTTCTACAGTGCTTGCGGCGCGGGCATTTGTTGAAAGGTTATTATTTTCAGCGGTGATTTTTACATCTTCACCAACAAAGTGGCTGTTTAGATATGTTACTGAGCCAAGTGAAACTAATACAATGAATCCTATTATGAGGGCGAGCTTTACTCCGATAGGAAATTTTACAATATAACTATTAGCAGTCTTTTTTGAACTGTTTTTTTCGTTTATAGTACTCATTTCTCTCTCTAGGTGCTTTTCAAGCAATGATACATAATAATAGTTAATTATAACATACTTATAATATGGGGTCAATGTAAAAAAAGTATTGAAGAAATCAGCGTTTACAGTATAATTATCATATGCCTGATGAGACGAACAGAACTGCCTTTGACAAACTTGTAGCCGGAATGAGCCTTGAAGATCGTAGTGAATTGCTTGAGAGGATAAATCAGGGTACAGCGTCTGTCGTTCAGTTTGTAGAAACAGAAAATCAGCTTCCAGAAAAAAATCTTTCTCTCCATCTTCGTTTTAAGGAAGAATCGATATTTTATAAAATTCTTCTCTGGATTCGCAGTATTATTGAAAAAAAGGATTCAGAAAAGATTTATAATGAAGATGTAATTGCGTCTCTGGCAAGAAGGCTGACACGAGATCATCCAGGCATTTTGAATCATAGAAACGCTTTGCTTGAGTCTGTTTTTTATCAGCATCTCAAGACTCTTAAAACTGCTGCCGATTTTTTTAAGCCATACTTCAATATAATAGATGATAATTCAGGCGATTTTTATGTTTTTTTGAGTTCTTTTGTGGCTCCTGAGCTTTCTGACAAAATAAATTCAGAGGCAGACCCTTTTTCACTTGGCTTTGAAGTTGAACCTGATCCAGATGTACGCAATCGTCTTCTGAAAAATCTTGATGAAGTTCTGAATAATATTGACGGCGGCGATAAGAGTAATATGTATCAGGCTGTAAACTCAATCAACTGGCTTCGTCAGTTTTCAAAGCTGCCGTACATTCATTTTATGTCGCAGTTTACAAATCTTACTGCTGATAATTATACCTGCCCGTACAGGAATGCCATAAATGATTACGACCGTTTTGCAGCGGTTTTTTCGAATACAATTCCTGTTCATAATGATGCTCTTGAAGCTATGCTTATGTTTACCCAGCGTAAGGATATGCGTAAAAATGCACAGGATAAGGATATTGAACGTACTGTAAAAGAATTTCTTGCAAAAACGAGTCAGCAGTTTGCTTCCATACAGATGTTTATTTCTTCGGTACCAATTCTGAAAGTTGGAAAGATAATAAATGGAGATTACGACTGGGTGCCGCCGAGTCCAGAAGGCGTTGAAGCCTGGTTCCCGAATTTTCGCAGTCACTGGCGCAAAATTATTGATGTTCGCTGGGGAGACTGGCTTCGTGAACGCAAGAAAAAAAATCTGGAATCATATCTTAAGCATGATTTTGGGCTCTCGGAGTTTCCTGTTTTCCGCTACAGGCCGTGGAACGCTCTCTGGATGCGTGTTCCGTTTTCATGCGAGCTTACCGGAGGCCTTTTATCCTGGTTCTGCGACAGTGAATACAATGATATGATTACTACTCTGAACGAAGTTATGATGGAAGGCGTTTTTATACGCAGTGAAAACCGCATAGAGTATTCAGAAGGCTTAAATCTTTTTGTGCAGGCTAATAATCAGATAGAAGAACTTACAGACAGACTTGCGCCGGAAGGGGAGTATGGAGCCCTTTTTGATGAATTTGCAACAAGCAGAATGCGTTCGTTTCAGGTACAGAATCAGATAGATTCTATGATGGCGACTACAGAAAGCGAGATAAAAGATGCCCTTAAAAAGTTTCAGAAGGGGGTGCGCATGATGGATAAATGTCTCGCAGCAATTTTAAATGATGAAAAGGATTCTCTGCACGATGGATTGCAGAATATTAGTACTATAAAAGGTCATCAGAACAGAGCCTGGCGCGATAAATTGCGTGGAATCTGGGAAAATCTGAAGAAAATGAATTTCTATCTTTCAGAACTCGAGCCTATTGATGCGGCTACAGAAACCTGATAAACCGACCTGTACGTAATTGTGAACGAAGTGCCCGTCAATACGAGCGAATTACCTGTCAGCGTAGTGTCCGTCATTGCGAGCGAAGCGAAGCAATCCATAATTGTGGATTGCCACGTCGCTGCGCTCCTCGCAATGACGGAGGAACGTGGCAATTTATTACAACGGAATGTTTCCGTGCTTCTTAAGCGGCTTGTTTGTGAAAATCTTTGTCTCGAGGAAGTCGAAGCTTGCAACAATTCTATGGCGTGTATCTTCCGGCTGAATAATTTCTGTAATGTAACCGCGTTCAGCAGCAATATAAGGAGTCATAATTTCATTCTTATACTTTTCTGAAGCAGCCTGAACTTCTGCAGCCTTGTTAGGGTCTTTCAATTCCTTAGCATAAAGAATCTCAATTGCGCCTTCTGCACCCATTACCGCAATTTCTGCCTTTGGCCATGCGTAAACAAAGTCTGCGCCAAGGTGTTTAGAACACATAGCAATATAAGCTCCACCGTAAGCCTTACGCAAAATCACTGTGAGCTTAGGAACTGTAGCTTCGCTGTAAGCATAAATTACCTTTGCACCGTGGCGGATAATACCTTTCTGCTCTTCCTGAGGTCCTGGAATAAAGCCTGGAACATCAACAAAAGTAAGAAGAGGAATATCAAAAGAGTCGCAGTAGCGGATAAAGCGTGCAATCTTATCAGAAGCGTCGCAATCCAGTACACCGCCAAGTCCCTTAGGGTTGTTGGCAACAATACCAACTGTGCGGCCTTCAATCTTACCAAAACCAACTACACAGTTAATTGCAAATTCCTTCATAATTTCGAGGAATGAATCTTCATCAATTACGCAGTTGATTACTTCGCGAACGTCGTAGCCCTGGCGTGGATTTTCAGGAATGATTTCCTTGATTTTCTTTGCAGCCTTCTTCTCATCGAACTTAAACTTTTCATCCGGCTTAATCTGGTCGCCAAAGTAGTGTGGAATATAGTCTAGCAGTCGGCGAACAGTCTGATAGCATTCATTTTCTGATTCGCAGCGGAAGTGAGATACACCAGATTTTGTTGCGTGAATATTTGCACCACCCAGGTCTTCTGCAGAAATGTCCATAAACATTACAGACTTAACAACCTTTGGACCTGTAATGAACATTTGAGTAACCTTATCAACAGTAAAGATAAAGTCTGTAATTCCAGGTGAGTATACGGCACCACCGGCACAAGGTCCGGCAATAATAGAAATCTGAGGAATAGCACCAGAAGCGCGAACATTCTGATTGAATACGTTACCGTAACCACCGAGGGCTTCTACACCTTCCTGAATGCGGGCTCCACCCGAGTCGTTAATTCCGATTACAGGACAGCGGGCATCAATTGCCATTTTTGTAAGGTCTGCAATCTTGCGGCCGTGCATATGGCCAAGAGAACCACCCTGAATTGTAAAGTCCTGTGCATATACAGCAACCTTACGTCCGTTTATTTTTCCAAAGCCTGTGATTACTCCATCATAAGGAATATCTTTTTTGTCCATTCCAAAGCTGGTACAGTTATGTTTTACACCCTGATAAGTCTCTACGAATGTTCCTTTGTCGCAAAGTGCATTGATACGCTCAATAGCGTGAAGCTTGCCTTTTGCGTGCTGTTTTTCAACATTGTATTCCATAATTACCTCGTGACATGCCGTCACCCCGAACTTTTTCGGGGGCTGATTTTTGAGATGCTGAAACATAGGGAGCGACACTGCTATGCAGTGTAAAAACAGTCCAGTGGACTGTTTTTAGCGAGTCTCCGAGCAGCTATGCTGCGAAGGTTCAGCATGACAATACTTTTTGGTTAGATTTATGACGGTTGATTATATTATGACAAAATTTACAAAAGTGTCAAGATGAGTTTTTATGGATTGCCGCGTCGCTTCGCTTCTCGCAATGACGAATGCGAGTGGATTGCCGCGTCGCTTCGCACCTCGCAATGACGTAGCAATCCACTTCTTAGAATCCGAGTATTGAATATGGATGTGCCAGCTCGTAGTCTATGCGGTCTTTTTCGCGCTGCATTGCATCAGGTTCAGGCAGCCACTCGTATTTTGAACGAAGAGCATCTACAGCAGGTATAACTTCGCCATCTGTTTTTTTGAGCTCTGCAAAATAATCAGCCTTGAATTGTATGCAGTCTGTGTTGAGATTGCGGCTTTCAAGCTGAATATCTGTAATAACCCAGCGATTTTTTTTGAAGGTAAGGGTAATAACAGCATTAACTTTGTCAGTGAGGAAGTCTGTTTCTTCGCCTTCTGTATAAATAAGATAATATTCGATATTATGAACAGAGGTCAGACCGTTTTCAAGGGTAATATTGCCTTCTTTTGTTAGAGGAGATGGTTTTTCGTTGCGTTTTTTGAGTTCAATTTTAAGACTTTCAGGCTTTCCGTCTATTTTAAGATTTGTGATTCCGTAAATACCTGAACGTGCGTATCTTGCTTCATCAGTAATATAGAAAAGCCAGTTAGAAGGATAAGCAAATCCGTTGTCACCATAGGCCTGACGCTGTTTGTGCATTACAAATACGCGGCTTACCATGTCGCCGAAGTTTCCGGGAGTTTTTCCAGAACCGAAATCTGTAAGAATCGCAGTGTCCTTTTCATTTACGGCATTCATATATGCGCGGATTGTCTGAGTTGAAGTAAGACCGATTGAAGTATAGTCTGTAGCTCGAGATTTTATAGAATTTATTGAAACAATTACAATTACAAGGGCAATTGCGGCAATTACACCGATTGTAGTTGCATTACGTCTGAATCCGCGTTTTGTTTTTAGTCTTGAATTATGTGATTTTTTATAAGCGGCAACTTTTTCTTCAAATTCTTTTGTAGTGCCATTTTCTGCCTGTGACTGACTCAGCTCAAAGGCTTTTTTCAGTTTTTCCAGTGGAAAATCAGGCTCTGGTCTAAGCTCTTCACTTGTTTTTCCCTTTACTCTTTTTCCAGGAACTGCAACTATATTTGAATTGAGCTTGAGGGCATTGTTTACGGCCTTTGTGAAATCCTGGTCGAGTCCGTCTACACATAGTTCAAGCGGCAGAAAATTCTGGTCTAAGATGTCGGCATTTCGTGCGATTTCGTCTGTCTGTGTGAAAGGCAGAGTATTCGCAAGCAGTCGATAGATAAGGGCTGCGCGTTCAAAGCAGATTGCCGGAAGTCCGCTGAGTGTGTTATTCAAAAAGCCACGGTGCAGATTAAGAGAGTCGGCTGCGGACAGAGTGTTTGTGGCAAAAGTAAAAAGAGACTCCGGTACGAAAAGAACTTTAGCGCCGGCTACCATGATTCCGCCCGCTCCAACGAGTGGAATTGTATTACCGTTTTTTGCGGCGGCGGTGAGGGCTGCACATACTGCAAGAGTAGCGTTGAGTGCAGAGGTGCCGCCCTGTTCCAGGAACTCGGCGAGTGTTTTTGCTTCTTTTGAGTCTGTTCCAAAAGGATCTTTCATACAATAGAAAACAAGAGCTTCGGTTATTCCGTTTTTTGGGGCGTTGTAGGATTTTACCTCTTCAAATGTCCATTGACGAAAGTTTTTGCCGTCGAAAAGTACACCTTCCTGGTTCAGAACTGCATCGTGCGCAGTTTTTCCAAAGGTGTATTCATTGAGGTTTGTGTTTAGTCTAAGTTCATTGTTTTCTATTGTAAGTAAAGTCATGTTTGTTCCTTATTTAATGTGGATTGCCACGTCGCTCGCTTTGCTCGCTCCTTGCAATGACGCGAAACAGCATCGTTTCGCTCCTTGCAATGACGCGAAACCGCGTCGCTACGCTCCTCGCAATGACGCGAAACCACGTCGCTACGCTTCTTGCAATGACGTGAAACCGCGCCGCTTTGCACCTCGCAATGACGTGAAACCGCGCCGCCTTGCGGCTATTCGTAATGGTTATGATGTTACGTCATTGCGAGCGTAGCGAAGCAATCCATTTTTGTAGATTATCGCTTACCATCGGCACTATACAAATAGTCGAAGTAATCCATCTTAGTAGAGTAAGTAGCAGGGTAGTCCTTAAGATTCTGCTTGTAAGATTCCATACTCTTCCAGAAGGTGTAGAATTCGATGTCTTTATTATAAGCCGCAGCGTAAATTGCAGCAGCCTCAGCATCGGCCGCACCCTTAATTTCCTCAGACTTGCGGTATGCTTCCGAAGTAATCTTACGCTTGTCGTTTTCGAGGCGACCAAGCCACTCTGCCTTTTTACCTTCACCAAGAGAGCGGTAAGCCTGAGCAACCTGATTTCGATCCTTAATCATTGAGTTATATACAGATTCATTGAGTTCTGCCGAGTATTTTACCTGACGCGGTACAATATCCAGAAGCTCAATACCCCAGCCCTGAACTTCCTGCTGTGCTTTTGCGGTCATCTGGCGGCAAAGCTCGCTTCGGCCTCGTGTTACAACCTCATTTACAGTATCAGCATTAACAAGCTGGTCAATTTCCTTAGTTTCCTCATCCTTTTCTTCAGTTTCTGCTTTTCTTTCATTGATGATGTTAGAAGAGCGTACGATTTCACTCATTCTGTTCTGAGTAATGATTGTACGGCAGGAAGAGTCCACAATATCAGAAAGCTTATTATAGGCATTGTCCAGAGTCTGGAAGTTCTGATAGAAGGCAACCGGGTCTGTAATACGCCATCTTGATGTAGTATCTACTATTATATACTGATTTTCTTTAGTGGTTATGCTCTGAGGGTCACCATCAAGAGAAAGAATCAGCTTTGGATATTCAGTTACCTGATCAAGGAAAGGCACTTTAATGTAAAGTCCAGCTTCCTCATGCGAATCAACAATCTTACTGAAGCGGGTAATAACAACCTGCTTTCCTTCATTTACGATATAGAATGGACCTGTCATCACAAAGAGAATAAACAGAATCACAATGGCAATCAGCCAGCCGATAAATCTTTTCATTGCTTTAGTCATAACTGCGCCTCCGTCCTTAGTCCTTAATATTGTTGAGGTTCTTTACCGGAACAAGATTTTCAAGCTCACTGTCAATCAACTCAGGTTTGTTCTCGCTGCCAAAAATCTCTGCCATAGTTTCGAGGTAGATTCGTTCTTTAGTTGCCTTTGGAGCGCGCTTATATTCTTCGTAAACTGCATTAAAGCGGGCAACATCACCCTTTGCCATG
>CAMVDX010000025.1 GCA_947166355.1 uncultured Treponema sp. | reverse complement strand
ATGCCGACCTGGAAGCAGCCTTCAAGATGTTCGCAGACTTTATTTCCGGCGAAACCCTTGCTGCAAAGGCAAGCTGGAACGCTGGTCTTACAGGTGCATACGAAGTTGAAGCTGATGATAAAAAATGGAGTTTCAAGATTGAGAAAGCATAACTTTTTCCGTCATGCTGCCCTGAAACGAGTTCAGGGTTCAGCATCTATACTTTTACTAATTCTCCTTCTTGCAGGCTGTAAATCTGCGCCTGCAGGAAGAAATGTAGATCCGCTTGAACTTCTTGATGCAGAAAGTTCCTTTTATCTCGCTGTGCCAAGAGAAGCTGACAATCTTCTTATTGAAAGAATAATTACAGGACTTTATGAAAATGCTTCCGAATCTGATGCGAAAATGATCGCAGAGCGTGTAAATAAAGTGTACTGTGGACTTAATCGCTCAAAAAATAAGATGGAAGTACAGGCTGTCGTTGATGGAAATATTCCGCGCAACGCTTTACAAAAGGTATTGAATTCAAAGCGCGGCTGGAAAGCTTCTGATTATACTCCTGAAGGTAGCTCATATTCATATAAGATTTACAGTACTTCAGAAATCCTGACTATGGCCTTTCCATCAGACAAGCTTGGATGTTTAGGTCGTGGAGTAGAAGGAATGCTTGATAGATACGATTCTCTTTCAAAACTTCCTCCTGACGATTCAAATAAGCTTTATTCTGATTTGGATAGTGAACTTATTGATTATCTGAAAAATGCTGAATCAGAAATCCGCTTTTTTGCAAGTAAACCTCAATCATTCCTTACAATTCTTACAGGTGCGCAGCTTGATCTAAGATTAATTGACGTAAAAGGTAATTTTACAACTGACCCTAAGCATCCTAATCAGTATCTTCTTGATTTAGATTTCCGATTCAAAAACGGAACCTTCCTTAAATCTGGAAAAACACTATTAACTCTTGCTTTTGGGCTTACGAATTCTCAGGAACAGATTATCGGAGACAATGAGTTATTAATAAATGATATTAGAATAGACAAACAGCAGCTTTATAAACTCTTGTCATTGTAATAGAGAGATTAAAGAGGCATGCTGACTTTGAAATTGGTTCAGAGTTCAGTATCAAAAAATATAGATCCTGAAACAAGTTCAGGATGACATCATTCTGAAACAAGTTCAGGATGACAACAAATAGGAGAACTTATGGCAGAAAACAACAAGATTATTCTAAAAGCAGAAGACCTTGACGGCTATCTTACTTCAGAAGATATGTCAGATTTGAAAAGCCTTGAAGAAATGTTTAAGGAAACAATGAAATCTTTTGATCCTGTTAATGAACAAAAGATTATTGAAGGCTATGACAAGATGGGACATGAAATGCAAAAAATCTGCTCAAAGCATCCTGCCATTAAGGTTTATTCTTTTGTAACAGAAGAGGGCGCACACGCTGAATGTTCACGTGTAATTTCAAAGCTCCGCGATGAAAGAACCGATCATCAGGAGTTTATGTATTACAGCCAGCGTGCTTATGAAATGCTTTTCCGCATGGCATATACAGATCAGCATTCAGATAAAAAAGGACACATTATTGTAAAAACTCCTGTAAACTTTCCGGTACAAAATTATGCTGTACATAAAATCCCGGACATTGACCATAAAATCGAAAACACAGTAATGTGTGTAATGCTCCGCGGCGCACTTCTTCCAAGTATGATTATGTCAAAGGAGATTCAGGAATATTCAAGTCACGGTTATAAAACTCCTTTTGCTCTTTTCAAAATCAGCCGTAATGATACAAAGAACGAAGCTGACATGGAATACATCATGGATCTTAATAAATCTTTCTTTAATCTTGAAGATCTTGATGGAAAAGATTTGATTTTTGCAGACCCAATGAATGCTACCGGCGGTTCCCTTGTAACTGTCGTAAAATATTTACAGAGTCAGGGTGTAAAACCAAAATCGATTGCATTTTTTAATACTATTTCAACTTTAAAAGGTTCAATCCGTGTAACCCGTGCTCTTGAAAATTGTACCTGTTATACACTCTGGCTTGATCCTGTAATGAATGAAAAGGCTTATATTATGCCGGGGCTTGGTGATGCAGGTGACCGCTTGAACGGTTGTGACACTAAGGACGCTCCTCGCAATATGATTCAATTGATTGCTGATTATGGTCATAATATTTCCGGCTTGTATAAATCACAGCTTTATGAAATTGAAAAAATCGTGCTTGGCTAATAAAAAAATTACTGCAGGTATATCTGCGGTAGTTTTATTTTTTTCAATAATCTCACTCAGCTCCTGTGTAACGACTGGAATTTCTGTTCCAGTACCAGGACAGGCTGGAATAAAAACCCGGAATATTTACGCTGAGTATTATATTCTGGGTGACTCATATTTTAATCTGGAAGAATATCGAAAAGCTGCCGAATACTATGAACTTGCAATGCGTAAAAAAGATCAGTATTGGGCTGCTTTTTATAAGCTTGCCAAATGTTATGTTTTTACAGCTGACTGGAATAATGCTCTTCCAATGTATAAAAAGATTCTTGAACGTGACCCTGAAAATGCCTCTCTTAAAGCAAGCCTGGCATATATTTATTCAATGCAGGGAGATTTTAAGAACTCAGTAAAAATTTATGAAGGGCTCATTGAAGAGCAGCCAAAAAATCAGGAATATCTTGAAAACTATCTTGCAGTACTCCTTGCAGATGAAAAGAAATTCGAAAAGAAAAATGCTGAAAAATTTATTGAGACCTTTGAATCACTAAAAACTGAATATCCTGAAAATAAGAACCTTGAACGATTTGAAGATAAGTACAAGGAACTTATGCATATAGTTGATGAAGAGGAAGAATCAGAAGAATCAGAAGAATCAGAAGGCGAGGAAACAGAAAACGAAGAAGTTGAAGAGAATAATACAGCTGTTGAAACTTCTGAAACTACAGAAAAAGCATAAAAGTCTGCTCCAAAAACAAAAATCTAGTTCTGTTCAAGCATCTGTCGGTATTTATCTGAATCTACACGGAATGCAATAATAGGAGAGTCCTTATCTTGAATGGCATGCTCTACAGCCTGTTCTGCTTCGAGCATAAGTCGTTCACCTGTCACCATTCTGATTGAACGGGAAGTAATTCCAATATAGCATTTCTTGTTTTCAATAATATTGCTTAAATCATTATAAAGTTTGTCGGCAAAGCTTATTGCAGAATCTACATCCATACTTATTTTGATTGCAACTATACTGTCATCATTGTGTTCGAAAAGAAGATCCTTAAACTGGAATTGAATTGTCAGATAATTGCAGATGTTTTTAAATTCTTCAGTTCCAATTTTTGTTTCAGGAAAATTAAATACAAACAGAGAAAGATCAATTTCTGAGGCAGTTGCACGTTCAATTTCATTATCAAGACGCGATATTAAATAAGATTCCCAGCCTATTCCAGTCTCAGAATTATAAAGTCCTGACGGATTGTCTGCTGAAGAAACTGCCGGTTGAACATCGCTTACAGGCAATTCAACGTGTGATTTTTGATGTGTTTCGTTTTCAGTTTCAAGATTCTGTTTTTGAGAATCTGCTTCATTAAAATCAGTCATTTCTGAAGAATCGTTAGATTCAGAAACTGCCGGCTTAGATTCATCAGTGTCTGATTCCGGAGTATCTACCTTAATATCTGTTGATGAGTTATTAGTTTTTTCTGAAATCTCATTTTTATTTACTTCCTCAGTTCCATTAATGGCTTCTGAATCAGGCGCCGAATCAGGAGTTTCCTGCTGTAAAGCTTCTGTTTCCTGATTTTCAACTATTTCAGATTCTTCAATTTCTTCTTCTTCAGAAGCTACCAGTGAAGTTCCTGCTTCTGTAAGATTTAAATAGATTATCATAATTACAGTTATAAGTGTGATAATCAGTATCATAAGAAAGGAAACTCGTGCATAATAGAATATTGAAGTTGGATGAATCAAATAATAATTACAAACAAAATTAATGTTTTTTGAATCTACAGAGAATGTGTTTTCAAAAGGACGCACCATTTTTGATGTTGTTTCCTGTTTTGTTTTTCCTGCGGGATAAAGAAGAACAGTCTGACCATTTCTCTGCAATTCTATAAAGGCAAAAGATGCAGGATTTCCAATTGCCTGTTTTATTGCATCTGCATATTCAGAATTGTTATCTTTATGCTGGGTGCTTAAATATTTGATGTTATTTACAAGCTGATTAAACTGCTTTTCCGATCTTTCCTGATTTGTTTGATATTCCGAATAAAGATTATATCCAAAAAAACTCAAAGAAAAAATAAAAACTAAAGCTGCAAATACTGAATAAACTACGATAAATCGATTTTTCATACTATCTATTATAACTTACTATTCTGCCTAAGGCAAGTTTAAGAAGTTCATTAAATTCTTTCTTCTGGAAAAGTTTTTTCTGTTTTAAATATGCGATATAAGGCATAAGAATCATTTCAATTGTTTGTGAGTCAGCTTTGCTAAGTTCTTCTATAAAATTTATAAAATTAAATTTTTCCGGTGAATATGAAAAATCAGCATTAGTAGAATTACCCAGTGGTTCTGAAACTGTCAGTTCATAAACAAAATTTTTATGTGTAAAAGAAATATTGTTTTGTTTAAGATAGTTTTCAAGAGAAAATTTATAGGAATCAAGAACAGAAGATGAAAAATGGCCGTTTCCGCAATCTGTAAGTGTAGTTCGATACATCAGACTTATAAATGATTTTTCCATACTATTAAGCTTTTTATCGGAAAGCTTATAAAGTGTGTCGAGGTAAGTTCCTTTTGTGTAAGGCTTTCCTTTAGAATACGAAAAATCAGCTCCAAGAATTTTGATTTTTTTGAAACCAGTGCGTAAAGCTAAATCGACAGCTGTGATTGTAACGGTACCGGCTCCAGAAAAAAGATAGGGCAGTGTATTACCCGAAAAATTCTTGATTGCCATAGAAAGCGGATGCCCTGAACAGAAAAAAATTACAGGATAATCGTAACTGGCAATATGTTTTGCTGCAGAAGTATTACTGCATAAATCAAAAAAGAAAAGCGGGGGATTAAGCTGTGTTTTGTTCACGGTTAGATTTTTTTTATTCTGGATAAAGTGATTATATGACACAGATTGTCCGTCAATAGAAATTACTGCATCTGCGTTAATATCATGTTTACAAAGACTTTGCCAGGCTGTGTCAGTTGAAATAATAAATAAGTCTTTCCGGGTGTTAGTGTTTTCTAACTCTTTTATCATGGAATCTAATGAAGGACCGGCTGCAATTATTACCGCTGTTTTTTTTTCGGCAGAAGCCTGTCGAATTCTGAATAAAGAATCAGCATGCTTTTCTGTTTGTTTAATTAGCTTTGCATTATTCATTATGTTGTGAATCCAGATTTTTCCAAAATGCGCCTGAACAGAATAATCAGCGGAAATTATTGAAAGTGATTTTTTTAGAATTTCGTTTATACATGTATGCGCTTCTTTGTTCTCATTTACCCAGCCGCGCTGTTCAATAATCTGGAGGTTTCCATATTTTGCCGGAAGATAATTTTGCATAAGTGTTTCTGAAAGATTTGCAGAGTGACAAAAAATGATTTCAGGCTTTTTTGAGAGTTCCTGTACAGTTTCCAGCGTTGATAAAAAATCAAGATCAGATTCATTGTTTTCAACGGCAATAATTTTTAGAGGAGCAGCATTGTCCAGCAGTTTTTGATAAAGTGTTTTTATAAAAATTCCTGAGCCTATTCCAATAACAATAAAAAAACTTCCCTCAGTAATGTTTTCACAAAGCTTTTCTGCATCCCGCTCTGGATTATAACGGGACTCCATTGTTCTTCCATTTTTAAACACTGGAATTTTTGTGCCGTTTTTTGCTTCTTCTATTCTGTCGTAAATTGAAGTTCCACCCATCTTATATATCCAGAATCTTTTTTATAAGCATAGTATATTCTTTTTCAATTTTTTCTGAAAGCGCTGTATTATCAGGATTGTGAGAAAGTGCTGTATAATCAAGCGGAAATAAATATTTTTTCCAGACATCTTTTTGAGAATTATTTTTTATATAATCTATAACTTTTGCAAAGGCTGTTTTATTATCCTGAATTATAAACTCAAAATCTTCAGTTTTATTATTTTCATTTTGATTGATTTGATTTTTAAGATGTTCATCAAATTCCTTCGGCTCAATATCTTTTATCCATCCCAGAGAATTTTTCTTTTGAGAGTTTTCGATAACTCTATAAACTTTTCTGTTTTTAAGATCCAGGGGATTTTGAATAAACCAGTTTTTATAAACTTCAAGAGATGAAGATGAAAATTGTGAAGCTGTTAATCTTTTTTCTTTTGTGCGAAGTCTGTTATCAAAAAGAGAATTATTGTTTTCGAGTTCATTTGGCTGAAAATGCTGGAATCCTTTCTGACAGGCCATATCAAGGCCACATAAAAAAATATCTTTAGTGCAATGTTCTGCGGCAAACAAAAGTGCAGTGCCGCTTACAGTCCCGTTTCTTACAGAATGAGTCATTTTTAAGTCTGAAGCATTTGAAAGTTCCAGCGATATTCCATCATCATAAACAAGAGGTAAAATGTTATTATGGCTTAAAATATTTTTACTACAGTGACCTTCAACGGCTAGAGCAAGCGGAATATCTGAATTGTTCAATTTTTTTAAGTGTTCACCTGCCCAAAAGCCGCCGTCAGTACTCATGCAAAGATTAGGTGTAATTCCATTTTTTAAGCAGGCAGAGATTGCAGAGGAAAGACAGAGAACAAAAAAGTGATTTCTATTTTGTTTAATTACTGGAATAGCATTTTTTAAGCTTGGTCCTGATGAAATAATTACAGTATCTTTATTAATTTTATTATTCAGATATAAGGGATGTTTTATCCATCTAAAAAAAAGGGCACTATTATAAAACCATTTTTTTTCAAAATACTGTCTTGTTATGAGAAGTGTTTTTGCCCGTTCAAGTGCGGCCGTAATTTCTTTACGTAATTTTGTGATTTGTGGTGTAAAAGCCTTTGCAGAAGGTTCCCATTCTATGAACATAATCTGCATTAAAGCTTCTTCAGTAAAATTCTTTTCAAGCCAGTTTTCAAAAGAAGTGTTTTCTGAATAATTAAATGAAAAATCAAAAATTGAATTGTACTGATTAAATATTGAATTAAAACGAACTACGCCAAGTTTTGAATGTGGAAATTTTTCTTTGATAATTTTTGCTGAATAAGAAAGTGCCGGTTCAATAAGAATTATAATTTCAGGTAAAAAAGGAAAGGTCAGATTCTGTACAAAACGTTCTGCTTCGCGTGACGGCGCATAAGAAGAATGAAGCAGCATATTATCTGCGGCGGCTGTATCTTCTCCATTCTTAGCCTTTCTGATTTCTATATTCACTTATTCCGCCTGCAAAAACTCTGTAATATCTTTGTAATTTTCAATTTTACCAAGATATTGTATTTCAGCTAATTCTGCACTGTCTTCAATAGTGTCGCGGAAATTTAATATGAGATGATTAACAATAAGTTCTGTCGAATAAGTTTTATCTGTAATAAATACAGAATTAATTATTCCAGGTTCGGGATTTGCTGAGGCATCTTTTTGATTGAAAATGGTAAGAAATTTATTATAGAACTCAGAAACAATTGCAGTTTCAAGAATATTTTTTATAGAACTCTGACCTTTGTAATTTGAAAGAACAAAACTTTCTACAGCTTCATTAAGATTTATTTGAAACTTTAAAAGAACAGATGCTTCTTTAATATATTTATTTAAGACTTCAGGATTACACTTATGCTTACATAAAACTGAAGAAGCTGGAAAATCTTTTACAGCTTCTTCTGTAAGAGCTGAATTACAAACAAGAATAATTCTTTCATCATTGTTCTGCATTACAGAGATTTCAGAAATAGATTCTTTCATCTGTAAAGAAAAAAGTTGAAGAAGGGGAGTAATAGTATTATTTTTTGTAGAAAAATTATAAATAATATTTTTTTTAGTACAAATTCCCTGCCAGAAATCAGGAGTTGAAATAGAGGATATTATAGATTTTCCATCAAAACCAATACTGTTTATTACGGAAAAAATATTTTCTGTTTTCTGAAGAATGGCGCAGCAATTGTATTTATATTTTAAAATAAAATCAGAAAAAGCCAGCTCCTGTTTCGGTTTATCGTCCAGGTGGCTGGCTATTGAGAGAAGACCCATATTAAGACAATCCTAATTCATTGAAAAGCTTTTTGTAGGTTACGAATTCGTCTGATTTAGCAAACTCAACAATTTTTTCTTCAGGAAGATTCTCAAGCAGCTGATCCATATAAAGAAGTACAGATTTAATATCCTGCTTCAAATCAGCTGTAACAGAGGTCTGCTCCAGTGCTCCGTCATCCTTAGAAAGATAATCGAGATTACTTTCTGAAAGCGAATTATCAAGGTTATCTACTTCTGCAAACTTAGTATCATCAGTTGTAGTTGTGTCTTCCTGTTCTGTTTCAACGGCAGGTTCTTCAGCAGCAGCTTCTTCAACTACAGGAGATTCCTCAATAACAGTTTCTTCTTCTGCAAAATTATCAACAGTTGAGAACTGCTCTTCAGGTTCTGCTTCAGGTTCAGCTGCAATTTCAGAAGTTTCTTCTACAGTTTCTTCTGCAATTTCATCACCAAGAACTTTGTCTACAGTCGGAATGTCATCATCGATAATTTCTTCTTCGACTACAGTTTCTTCTGTGGTTTCACCAAGGCTGTCTGGAAGTTCATCCGGCAAATCAAGTGTATCTTCTTCATCAGGAACAGCTTCAGAAATCATATCTACACCGCTTGATTCAGCAGTTTCTTCAGTTGTTTCCTTTACAGAATCCATAAAGTCAGATGAAGTTGATTCTACAAGAAGGTCTTCTTCTGTAGGAATTGAAATCTCATCTGGAAGCTCTTCATTTTCAAAAAGCTCATCATTTCCATCTGGAATGATTTCATCAATCTGAGGTTCTTCAAGCTTTTCGTCTGCGAAGTCGAAAGAAAGATCTTTATCTGAATCTGTTTCTTCAAATTCTACATCACCAAGCGGAGCTTCTTCAGGATTAATTGCGTCTTCAATCAAAGAATCTCCAAGAACAGGATCTTCGTTTGGAGACTGAGCTGCTTCAACGACTGATTCTTCAATTACTGTATCATCAGATGGTTCTGAATCATCAATTTCAACTTCTGTTTCTGTACCGATTTCTTCAAATACAGGTGCTTCTTCTACAGAAAGTTCAGAAGCAAAGTCTTCTGCCTGTTCTTCTGAAACAGATTCGTCTACAATTGTTTCTTCTTCGATTACAGGTTCTTCAACTGCTGTTTCTTCAAAAACCGGTTCTTCTGTTGAGTCTTCAACGATTGTTTCTTCAACAACAGGTTCTTCAGTAGTTTCCTCGATAACCGTTTCTTCAACTACAGGTTCTTCTGAAGGTTCGTCAACAGAAGTTTCTTCAAATACTGGTTCATCAGCTGATTCTTCAACAATTGTTTCTTCGATAACAGGCTTTGAAGAAGCTTCTTCTGCAGGAACTGATTCTTCCTGTGGAACAACTTCTTCATCATCTGCATTTTCAGAGGCTTCAACAGTATCACTGAACTCTGCTGTATTCATAATGTTATCGAGTTCGTCAAAAGAAAGAGCTATAGTATCATCGCCATCGTCATCTGCAAAGAATCCACCGGCACTTTCTTCGGCAGGTGGAACTTCTGCTGCAATGTCATCATTATCTGTCTGAGTTGCGGCAACAGCAACTCCAGCGGCAGCAACTGCGGCTCCTGCTGTAACTGCGGCAGCTGCATGTGCATTTTCGTTTGACTTAATTTCTTCAAGATTATCCTTAAGTTTGTTCATTTCATTCTTAAGGTTTGAAAGCTCTGAGACAATCTGCTGAAGTAGAGAATTGTCTACTGCTGTTGTATTTGCAGGAGCAGCCTCTGCTACAGGAGCTGGAGCAGGGGTTTCTTCTTCAACTGTGTCAGACTTAATTTCGTTTACTACAGGAGCCGATGCTGTGTTCTCATCGCCAACCGAAAGGTCATAATCAACAACCTTCTCTTTATTCTTTGCTTCTTCAACGTCCTGTACAATAGGAGTTTCTTCTGCATTGGCATCAATACCAAAGTCTGAAAGATCTACATCTTCTGTATTAATGTTTTCAGAAGAAGCATCATGTGTTGTTTCTGCAGCATTAAAGTCAGAACTAAAATCATCCATAGAAACATCTTCAGTTTCTACAGAATCTGCTTCTTCTTCATCAGAATCAAAATCATCGTCATCAGAAGAATCAATTGAAATATTATCTTCTGTGGCTACAGTATCAGCAGAATCATCAAAGCTGATGTCCATTTCAAGAGGTGCTTCGTCTTCTGTAATTTCTTCTTTCTGAGCTTCAGCTGGAGCGCTGTCGAATGAATCGCCGTCCATAAAGTCATCGAGCGAAAGCTCTTCAGTATCAGAAGATGAAGATGCACCAGGTTCTGCACCTGGCTCATAACCGTTATTTCCGGCAGCTACAGATTCATCAGAGAAACCACCATCCATAAAGTCATCAAGTGAAATCTCTTCATCTTCTTCAGAATCTGAAGTGTCAGTCTCTGAACTGTCAGAAATATCAAAGCTGTCTACAGAAGTTTCATCTGTTTCTTCTATATTGAAGTCTGAATCTGCGGTAATATCTGCACCCAAACCTGCGTCTGAGTCAATAGAAGTGTCTGTATCATCCGCAAAATCATCAAGAGAGATTTCTTCTTCAACTGAAATGTCATCAAGGGAATTATCAGAGCTGTCTGAAGCCGGTTCAGAAGTCTCGTCGAATACAACACCGTCATCTGGTATGTCTTCGCTTCCGTCGTCAAAAGTAAGGTCGTCTGTTGCTGCTTCTGCAGGGGCTTCAACCTGTTCTACTTCAATACCGCCGGTTATATTTGCAAGCTCATCAGTGCTGAGAGTAGTGTCATCTTCACTGCCAAAGTCGTCAAGAGCTCCGTCAGTTCCTGCTGCCGGATCATCTTTAAACATATCAGAAAAATCGGAGTCATCAAAATCAGGTAAATCTAATCCACCGTCGTCCAGATTCAGTTCATCCGATGTGTCTGCTTTGGGTACGTCATTTCCAGCCGGATTTTTTACCCAGACACCATAACTTTCAAGTTCATTTGTATTGTCATCAGATTTACTCATATAGCTCCTCTCTTTCGGATAATATCATTCTTTACTATTATCGGCGTTAAGGCTCCAAAAATATAGGAAAAAATTAACACTTCTTTTTATATTATATCACATCTTTTCATTTCAGAAAACAGAAATTATTGCCGATATTGAAATTATATATGAATCGTGCAAAGTATTTGTCCGCAGTTTTTATAGGTACACTTGTTTATGTACTGCTTTCTGTGTCTTTCGGGCAGAATAGCCTGCATTGCTATAAGCAGATGGAAGAACAGAAGATGTTGATAAGCAAGCAGACTACGGAAATACAAAATATAAATAGTGAACTTTCTCTTGAGCTTGCCGCATTACAGAGTGACAGGGCTGTAATTGCTGCTTATGCACATAAGCTGGATTATGTCAGCGACGGTGAAAAGCTTGTAAAGATTAACGGTCTCAAACCGGCTCAGACTACCTTATATGATACAGGAAAGGTTCTGCGGCATGAAGAACCGGAATACATTCCCGAAAAATATTGCAAAATTGCGGGTCTCTTTTTTGGTTTTCTTTGTGCTCTTGTGCTATTTCTTTATGATTTGAACCGCGGTACGATAGTTTTTGGAAAAAACAGAAAACCTATAGTGACCGGCATTCCTGTTTATGACCTTCCTCAGGTATAATATCTGTTTTAATTTTTTTAATTTATTCTTGTTTTTAATTGATTCTTGACCAGGTTACATTTACTGTTCCCGTTTTATAGCTGTCGCCCTCGGGTAAAAGAGTGTCTTTTATTCCTGAAAGTGTATTTTCATCTATAAGAGAGAATGTCCATCTGATAGGGCTTGCCGAAACCGCTGCGTCCAGTGCTGCTGTTCTCTTTAATTCCGGGTAAAAAGAAGCGTTTGAATTTCCTTTTTGTGTAATTATTACATTTTTGCCGCCTTCGCTGCCTGAAAGTTCAACAGTTATATTCATGGATGCACCGTTATTAAAGATTACAAAGCCACGGCCACCCCGCATTATTACAATTTTGTTGATATTTTCTTCGCCACCCCAGGTTCCAGAAAGCTCTTCTGTAGAGGCAATACTTCGTCCTGATGAAAGCAGTGAGTCTGTAGAGGTTGCTGCGATTTCTGCAGGAGCAGTATCGTTTTCTATAAGCTGTTTTATTGTGTCTTTGAGAACATCTTTTGGTTCCATAAGAATTTTATAGAAGGAGTCATAAGTTTTTCGTTTTGAATGTTCTTCACCATGAGCTTTATCTACTACAAAATAAGTGGTAATCCATTTGTCACTTTTAGCATCTTTTGTAATTACTGTAAAAAAGGAGAGGGAAGTGTCAGAAAAATCTTCTGAATCAGGGCGGTCTGAAAGACATGGTGAGGTGCGCTTGTCTGAAACTGAAAAATTGTTGATTTCGGATAGCTGGGTATAATACAAATCGCTGGTCATTTTAGACATATTTGCATCTATTTCTTTTGAAACTATGCCGTAATAGTCTATGCTGTAGTTTTGAGCTGTAAGACCAGTTGAAATGATAAAGAGAATGAGGGATATAATTATTGATTTTTTAGAAAAAATCTTTGTATCCGTCAAATTAACCTCTCAGTTTGCCTGCGAATTCACGCTGAAGGTCGCGCTGGACATCGCGGTCTTTTATTGCTGCGCGCTTGTCATACATCTTTTTGCCTTTACAAACCCCAAGGGTAACTTTTACACGGCCGTCTTTAAGGTAAAAGTCCAGAGGAATCAGAGTGCAGCCTTTTTCATCTACGCGCCTTACAAGTCTTTTGATTTCATCTTTATGAAGAAGAAGCTTTTTAGGTCTGTCAGGGTCATGGTTAAATATAGAAGAAAAAGAATATTCAGAAATGTGAAAGTTTTTTACCCATACCTCGCCGTTTGAAATTTCAGCGAATGCATCAGGAAATGAGATGTTTCCGTTTTTTACAGATTTGACTTCAGTTCCTTCAAGTACAATTCCACACTCATAAGTGTCCTCAATAAAATAGTCAAATCTGGCCTTTCTGTTTTCTGCAATAATCTTTCTGTCGCCCATATCATCACATTATAAAGTATAAAGTTGTTGCTTTCAAGATTGTGTTATAGATTGTGTTCAGGGCTTCCGTATTATAAAAGATTTACGTAATCTTGGCGCGAGGGAGCGGGGCGTGGTACAAAAACACTCTTTTTGTGGCTGCCGCGGAAGCGGCAGGTGTAATAGTTTCTATACCACAAAAAGCGTGTAGCGCATTATTGCGCGGTTTTGTACCACGAAGCCGCGACCGGAAGCCATGTTTTCACAAATTCGTTTTATAATGCGGAAGCCCTGAGAATGTGTTATAGAGTATAATCATTCTCTTGTACGAATCGATAATTTTTGATAATTTATAAGATATTAAAAGGGATAAGCGAGGGTGGTGCTTTGAATCGTAATGCTGAATTGTTTTCCTATCAGATAAAAAAAGAACGTCGCAGAAGAACCTGCTTTTTCATTGTTTTTTTTATTTGCCTTTACGTATTTATAAATCTTATCCTGCATTTTTTAATTTATCCTGTAAAGCAGAATTCTGTTTCAATGATTCCCGACATCTCCCAAAAATCCGTAGTTCTTGTTTCTCCGGTTTCGGAGTCTTATAACCGCGGTGATATAGTTCTTTTATCTCCGCGCGCTCAGTCAAAAACCAGCTTTTTTAAACGACATTATGCTCATTTTGTGAGTTTTTTTACCGCACAGCAATATTCTCCGCTGGAAAGTGTGAATATCGCTTCTTCTAAGCAGCATATAAGACGTGTTGTCGGAATGCCTGGTGACACAATTTATATGCGCGGTTATGTTTTGTACATTAAACCGGCAGGAGAAAGACATTTTCTTACAGAATTTGAAATTACGCCAGAGCCGTATAACGTAACATTTTATGTTCCGCCGGCTGACTGGGACACAGAAATCGGAGTAAAAGGTTCATTTGATGAAATTACACTTGGAGCTGATGAATACTTTCTGCTTGCAGATAATAGAAAATCTTCTGATGACTCACGCTTGTGGGGCGTAATAAAAAAAGATGAAATAAGTGCAAAAGTTCTTATGTGTTATTTTCCTTTTAAGAATTTTCGTATTTTTTAATCCGTTATAGAATGCTTCTTTATATACACATACCTTTTTGTATCTCAAAGTGTGCCTACTGCGATTTTTTCAGCAGACCGGTAAAAAATCTCAGTGCGGATAAGCCTGTTCCCGAAAGTTATCTTGATGCACTCTGCAATGAAATTTCTTTTCGTCTTAATTATCATAAAGTCCAGAAACTTGAAACTGTTTACATTGGAGGGGGAACTCCGAGTATTCTTTCTGGTGAACAGTTCAAAAAACTTTTTTCTGCAATAAAAAAAAGTGGTGTTCTTTCACAAGAAGCGGAAATTACCGTAGAGGTTAATCCGGATGATGTATCTGAACAATTGCTTGAATGCCTTAATGAATGTGGCGTAAACAGAATATCCTGCGGAATTCAGAGCATGAATGATTCAGCGTTAAAAAAGGCTTGCCGTCGTGCAGATTCTGCTGCTAATGAAAGAGCTCTTTTTCTGCTTCGTGATTTGTGGAAAGGGGAGGTTTCTGTAGATTTAATTTCGGCACTTCCTTGTGATGATGAAAAAGCGCTTATGTCTTCACTTGAAAAAGTCTGCTCTGTAAATCCTGATCATATTTCTTTTTATTCGCTGACCTTTGAAGATAATACTCCATTTGGAAAACAACTGAATTCTGGCGCCCTTGATTATGATTTTGATGAAGCAGATAAGCTCTGGCTTTCAGGACGTGATTTTCTGGAAAAACATGGATATGAGTGGTATGAAGTTTCAAATTTCTGTAAAGAAGGTAAAGAGTGCCGTCATAATCTTGGCTACTGGAATCATGAAAATTATATAGGGTGCGGAAGCGGGGCTACGGGATCAATTTATAATAAAGACGGAAGTGCATTTCGCTGGACAGATACCGTAAATATTCAGGAATATATTGATTTCTGGAGTACATTACCAGATGTTTATGATTTAATTCCTCAAACAGGGGAAACGGTAGACGTTTTAACTTCTGAATTTGAGTTTTTTATGATGGGACTTCGAAAAACTTGTGGAATTTCTGACGCGGATTATTTCAGGGCTTTTGGAAAAGCTCTTCCAGAGAGTTTTCTTTCAGTTTTTGAGAAATGGGAGAGTAAGGGGCTTTGCAGGCGGAAAAATATTAAGAACAAGAATGGCGAAATAGAGTGCTTTTATTCTATGAGCCGGAGCGGTATGTTGTTTTTGAACAGATTTTTAGAAGAGCTTTGTTAATTATTCGTTGAATGGAATCTTTATGGTAAAACAGGTGCCGCGGCCTTTTTGTGACTGTACTGAAATTTCCCAGCCGTGAGTTTTCATAATGTTTTTTACAACGGCTAATCCTATTCCCATTCCTTCTTCGTGTCTTGAGTTTGAACCTCTGTAAAAAAGATCAAAAATATAATCTAAATCTTTTTTTTCAATTCCGTATCCGCTGTCTTTTATCTGAAGAATTATAAAATTATTTCCTTTCTGGATTTTCTCCTGAGCTTTAATTTCAATCAAATCATTTTCCCGGGTGTATCTTATTGCATTACTGAAAAGATTTTCAAAAGAACGCTGTACAAGCTGTTCGTTAAGAGGAATTTGTATGTCTCTTTCAAGGTGAATGTTAGTCTGAATTCTTCGCTTAAATATAGTTCCGGTAACCTCGGTATATTTTGCAAAATCTTTTATAAGCTTTGTGATGGAGTTTGGCACAAGCTGCTCTTTGATTTCTGTGTCATTGAGCTTCATGAAGTTTATAAGAGTATCAATCATGCTTTCAAGCTGTGCAGCTTTCTGATTAATCAGTTCAAGGGAATTTTTGATTTCTGATTTTTCTGTAATTACATTATCCTGAATGGCTTCTGAATAACCTTTAATTACTGCTACGGGAGTGCGCAAATCATGGCTGATACCCATAATAAAATTGTTTTTTCGTTTCTGTATTTCAAGAAGCTCACAGCGCATCTTTTCGAGACTTTGAAGTATGGTAATAAACTCATTCTGATCTTTTTCTGACTGTTCTGTAATTATTGCCTGGTCTAGTTTTCCTTCTGCTAGTTGTGAACTTGAGATTTCAATTTTGTTCAGACCTTTAAAAATGTTCCTTGAAATAAAGGTAGTAAGTATGAGGCTTATAATTACAATTAAAATGATAAGCAGAAGAACTTTCAGATAAAGTATTGTATTTTTTTCTGTATTAATCCGCTTTCTTGGAAGTCTTGTAATAAGTATTGTAGCCGGAGTTTTAGTCGGAAAAGTTGAAAATTGATAAAAGTATTCATTAGAGGTTTTTGATACGTAATTCCATATTTCACTTCTTTCAAGGTTTTCTCCAACAGGAATTTCTTGCATTGTTGAATAGACAACTTTTTTTTCAGAAGGAAGCCATATAAGGGCTTCAACATCTTTAGGAAGTAATTTTAGAGAACGTTCAATACTTTCGATGTCGGTTTTGTTAAGAGATGAAAAATCCTGTTTTTCCAGTTTTACAGAACCTTTTAAGAGATATCGGTTTGGAGAATGAATATATGTGTGTATAAGTAAGAAAATAGAACAGAGAATTGGAATTGAAATAATCAGAAATGAAAGAAATATAAACTGTTTTTTTATTTTCATACTAAATCTTGTGGGTTACAGATTTATCTGAAAAAATATAACCCTTACCGAATTCTGTTTTTATGTACTGGCAATCAGAAGGATTTTCTTCAATCTTTTTACGTAGTCTCTGTACATAAACAGCAACAGCCGTCATGTCACCGTATTCAACCTTCCATACATTCTGATAGATTTTTTCCGGTGAAACTACCTGTCCCGCATTTTTTACAAGAAATTCAAGAACTTCATATTCCTTCGAAGAAAGAGAAATTTTCTGTCCGTTCTTTTTAAGTACGCAGCTTCCGAGTAAAAGTGTATAATTTCCGAACTGAATATAATCTTCCATTTTTTCAAGATTAAAGCTCTGACGGCGAAGGTTGGCTTTAATTCTTGCCATAAGTACACCAGGTGAAAAGGGCTTTGTGACAAAATCATCTGCTCCGTAGCCAAGACCTTGAATAATGTCTTCATCGGTATCGCGTGCAGAAAGAATCATAACAGAAGGAATGTCTTTCTGATATTTTTTCTTGAGTTCTTCAAGAAAATCAAAACCGCTCATTCCAGGAAGGTTTAAGTCAAGTATAATAAGATTCGGCTGTTTTCCAGAATTGAGTTCTTGCAGCGCATCTTCTGCATTAAAAAAAGCCTTTGAATCCATCTTTTCTTTTGCAAGATATAGAGTAATCAGTTTTGATATCGATTCTTCATCTTCAATTATATGAATGTAAGGTGTACTGTTCATTTTTTATACCTTTTTATACTATACCGTATGATAAGGATTTTGTAATTATATCTTTTTGTTATAATAAAAAATTATTAAAAAAATGCAAAAAATCGGTAAAAAAACGCTAAATTTTCTCATATAATGAAAATAATAATTGAAATCTACAAAAAAAAGATTATAATTATAATAAGTTTAAAACATATGATTGATGTAATGCGGTTAGATGGGAAAAAATATTGGGTGAATCCGCACATGATTGAAAGTATGGAATCTACTCCTGACCTGACACTTACTATGCTGTCAGGGCGTAAAATCATTGTCAAAAATTCCCCAGAAGATCTAATTGAAAAAATAATTAAATACCGGAGAGATATCGGTATTGAGAGACAAGAGGTCTTGTAATGGATATAGCAAGTATATTGGGTATTGTCGGTGGTGCAGCCATGATCGTCATGTCTGTATTGACATCAGGTGGTACGTTAGGCGGAATTATTGATATCCCGTCTGTTTTCATGACTATCGGCGGTTCTTACTTTGCCATGTTCATTGCCGCTCCTTTAAAAAAAGCCCTTGGTATGTTTAAGATTATGGCTAAGGCTTTTAAGGTTCCTGACTTCGGTGAAAAAAATATCGTAATAAATATGCAGGCACTTTCTGAAAAGGCACGCCGTGAAGGTATTCTTGCCCTTGAAGATGGTCTTGATGATCTTGAAGATCCATTTATGAAAATGGGACTTCGTCTTGTAGTAGATGGTACTGACGGTAACATCATTCGTGCAATCATGGAAAACGAAATGACTCAGGTTGAAAACCGCCATATGGAATGGATTGGTCTTATCAACGCATGGGCAGGATTCGCACCTGGTTTTGGTATGATGGGTACCGTACTTGGTCTTATTGGTATGTTGAACAACCTTGAAGATAAATCTTCCCTCGGTCCTAACATGGCCGTTGCTTTGATTACAACACTTTACGGATCTATGATGGCCAACTGGTTGATTACTCCGTTCTCTACAAAGCTTGCTAATCAGAATGCTTTAGAAATGCGTTCAAAAGAAATGATTATCGAAGGTGTACTTGCCATTCAGGCCGGTGAAAACCCTCGTATTATGGCTCAGAAGCTTCTTACTTATCTTGATCCTGTTACAAGAAAGGCTATTGAAGCTGATGTTTTGAAGGACTAGTTTTTAAGATTGGAAAGGGATTAAATAGAAAAAATGGGAAAGAAAGCGAAACAGCCTGAAAAACCATCAACCGCCTGGCTTGGTACCTATGGTGACATGATTACCCTCATGCTCTGCTTCTTCGTTATGCTTTATAACCCGTCTGAAATTGATGTTACACAGATGGCGACTATTACTCAGAGTTTGCAGATGCAGGAAACAGAAACTACTTCGGGTGGTCTTTCTCTGTCTGCGGGTCAGCTTTCTGATTTGGGAAATAATATAAACTCACTTCCATCTCTTGAAAAAGGCCGTTCCCTTGGTTTGGCAAAGAAAAAGGCTGTAAGTCTTTTTGCGCCTGATGTAAAATCAAATAAAATTACTATTACAAGTGATGAACGCGGACTTATTATCACACTTCTTTCAGATAACTTTTTTGAAGAGGGAAGTGCTGAGCTTAATATAAATGACACTCGTGAGACTCTGCTTCGTCTTGCGGATTTTTTCCGTTCTGATGAATTAAAAGGCAGGCGTTTCCGTATAGAAGGTCATACGGATAATACTCCGGTGGCAGAAAATTCTATTTTTCCAAGCAATTGGGAGCTTTCTGCTACAAGAGCTGTTAATGTTCTTCATTATTTAGCCGATTATGGAGTAAGGGAAAACGATTTTTCTGTTGCCGGATATTCGGATACTAGACCAAAGTTTTCCAATGACACGGCAGAAGGTCGTGCTTACAACAGGCGCGTGGATATTATTATCCTAGACGAAGGACACTTTTAATGTTATGCTAAGTTGAAACTGTCTTTCAACATGGCAAACGGCTGAGTTAAGGCTTTTAGTAAAGCGTGCTTTGATCAGACGTAGATTTGGGAGGAATAAAAGGCTATGGCAGACGATGATGAAATCAACCTCGATGAGGGTGGTGCTGGAACTGCGCCAGAAAAAAAACGTGGTATTGGCGGACTTTTATCTGGCCTCTTAAAATGGATAATTATCGGACTTGCTGCAATCATTGTTATTGTTGTAGTAGTTGTTGTAACTGTTAAGATAACAAGTAAAAATTCTACTCAGGTAACCGCAATCCCTACATCAGAAGAATATGTTTCCGGTCAGCGAGAAATTTATGACTGGTATACTTCATTGGGAATAATTCAGACTACAACCTGTGATGAACCTCCTGCTACAGTTCGTGTAGATGTGGCTCTTGCCTATAAGAAAGATGATAAAGCTACTTCTACAGAAATTACCCAGCGTACAGTTGAGCTTAAAGCTTTCTTACGCCGTTACTTTAGCGGCAAGACAGCTGCAGAGCTTAGAAATACGAATAATGAAGATGCTTTGGAAAACGAGATTAAGAATGGAATCAATGATAAGATTCTTTCAAGTTCTCGTATCCGTGATGTTGTATTTCAGCAGAAAGACGTCATAGAGCAAAATTAATAAAAAGGAAGAGTTGAATGAACGAAGTTCTGTCACAGGACGAAATTGACCAGCTTCTTACGGCCATCAGTTCGGGTGATTCCGAAGCAGATGACTTTAAGCCGGTCAATAGTGCCCGCAAAATAAAGATTTACGACTTTAAGCGTCCTGACAAGTTTTCAAAGGAACAGCTGCGTACGGTCTCAAATATGCATGAGACCTTTGCGCGTTTAACAACGACATCTCTTTCTGCTCAGCTGCGTTCTCTGGTACATGTACACGTTGCCTCGGTAGACCAGCTTACATACGAGGAATTTATCCGTTCTATTCCGACTCCTACAACTCTTGCCGTTATAAATATGGATCCGTTGAAGGGTAATGCCGTACTCGAAATTGACCCGGCAATTACCTTCTGTATGATTGACCGTCTTTTTGGTGGACGTGGAGCCACAACAGGAAACAAAAACCGCGACCTTACAGATATTGAACAGGAAGTAATGGAAACAGTTATTGTTCGTATTCTTGCAAATATCCGTGAAGCCTGGACTCAGGTAATTGACCTCCGTCCTCGCTTTGCTCAGATTGAAACAAACCCTCAGTTTGCACAGATTGTACCGCCTACAGAAATGGTTGTGCTTGTAACTCTGGAAACTAAGGTCGGTGATGAGGAAGGAATGATGAACTTCTGTATTCCTTATCTTGTTCTTGAACCGATTATTTCAAAGCTTTCTTCACAGTTCTGGTTCTCATCTGTAAGAAAGAGTTCTACTACTCAATATCTGGGAACTATTAAACAGCAGCTTACTTCTGTTGATATGGACGTTGTTGCTGAAATTGGAACCATAAATTTACCTATTAAAGATGTACTTTCGCTGCGCTGTGGTGATGTTGTGCGTCTTTCAAGTGTTAAGGTGGGAGATCCTTTGACACTTAGCGTTGGAAATAAGAAAAAGTTTTACTGTCAGCCTGGTGTTGTCGGTAAAAAAATGGCAGTTCAAATTACAGGAAAGATTGAAAGCGTTGAATCAGACGAATTTGAAGAGCTTTCTGTAGAAGGAGACGAAACGTATGAGTGATGGTGCTATCTCGCAGGATGAAATTGATGCTTTGCTTTCGGGCGTTGCTATAGATGGACTTAATTCTTCAGGTCATGTAGGAAACGGTCCTACATATCATTTTGATATTCCGACTCTTCAGACAATGGCAGATGCTCTTAAGCCAAAGCTGGAAGAGAATATTAATAAAACAACAAGTGTAACTTTTACCTGTGAAAATCCGGTAGTTGAACAGACTAATCGTGATCATGTGCTTTCAAAGCTGCCTGAAGTTGTTATTGGAATTAATGCAGACTATAATGCTGGCGTAAAGGGTAGTCATCTTTACCTTATGTCACCAGAATTTGCGCTTAAAATTTTCCAGCTTGTAAGTTCAGAAGAAGCTTCTGAAGTTGATGATATGGTGCTTTCTGTAGTTTCTGAATTTATTGCAACTCATATAAGTGCAGAAATTACAGAAGTTGAAAGCAAGGGAAATGCATCTGGGCTTGGATACGCAACTCCTGAAACTCTCAATGAGTCAAAGGCTATGATTATGTTCCCTCAGGGAGATTTTGTTCTTTCAAGCTATCCGCTTACTTATGATGGAAATGCCTATACACTTTGGGAATGTCTTGGCGGTGATGCTGCAGAAGGTCTTACAAAAGCTCTCGGTGGCGGTGGTGCTGATGACAGCGCCGGCCTTACTCCAGTAGATCTTGGTGGAATGAATGCCGCTGCAAGCGGAATGGGTATGGGTGGTGCCGCAATGGGCGGAGCTCAAATGGGCGGTGCTGCCATGGGTGGAGCAATGCCACAGATGGGCGGCGCAATGCCTATGGGTGGCGGTATGGGTATGCAGCAGCCTATGGGCGGAATGCCTAATATGGGAATGCAGATGCCTATGGGCGGTATGGGAATGGGAATGCCGCAGAATATGGGTGTTAACATGGGAATGAATGTTCCTAACGTTCAGCAGCTCCAGTATCCGAATCTCCAGACAGGCATGAATGCCGGTGAACAGGGCAATATTAGTCTTATCATGGACGTATTCATGGAAATGACTGTAGAGCTCGGTCGTACAAAGAAAACCATTAAAGATATTCTTGGAATGGGTGAAGGTACAATTATTGAGCTTGATAAGCTTGCCGGTGAACCAGTTGATATTCTTGTAAACCATAAAAAGATTGCAAAGGGAGAAGTTGTAGTCATCGATGAAAACTTCGGTGTACGTGTAACAGAGATTCTCTCTCCAATGGAACGAGTAACAGATATTAATTAACATGAGTCATCCCGAACTTAGGGAGCGACGGCTTTAAGCCGTCAAAATGCTCCGGTGGAGCATTTTGAGCGAGTCTCCGAGCAGCTATGCTGCGAAGGGGTAGGGATCTACATGACATAAAATATACCAATTTTTTAAGGGTGGGAAAGAAAATTGGATAGAAAAAAACTATTAGCGGTTATGCTTTTATGTATAACCGCAGCTTCTTTTTTATATTCTCAAAATCAAACAACTCAAAAGGAGGCTCCTCTAACAGAAGAGTCTATTGTTATTTCTGATAATAATCCTTCAGAAACAGGTTCTGCAGTAACAGCTTATAAAGAACCGTCAACCGTCGGAATGTTTGTGCGAATGATTGTCGTACTGATAATTGTAATAGGGCTTATTTACGGAGTTCTGTGGTTTATCAAAAAAAAGACAAACATTGTAAAAACAGATGATGAATATCTTCGCCGTGCGGCATATATTAATATTGCACCTGGAAAAACAGTAGAAGTAATTACTCTTATAGATAAGGCTTATCTTATTGGCGTTACAGAAGATAATATTACACTTCTTGGTGAGATTCATGATGATGAATTAATTAAAGCTATGAATCTCACTGCTGACAAAAAAAATAATACAAAAAAGCCTGCAAATTTTTCAGAAGTACTCGATATGTTCCTTGTTAAAAAGGGTGGAACTAAAAGTGTTTTCAGTGATATGGAAACTGGCGGAGATAACTTATGATTGCAGAAAAAATAAAAAGAATAGTTCTTCTGACCGTAACTCTGTTTTTTATTTCGCAGGGAAGTTCTCTTTTTGCGCAATCTCAGAATAATAATTTTCCAAACAGTCCGGCACAGGGAACAACAGAATTGAACCAAAATGTACGGGGATCTGGTGTACCGAATGTTGCAATTCAGATTACTGAACCTCAAACGGGTCGTGAAATTGCTTTCTCTGTCAGACTTTTACTTCTTCTTACAATTCTTACTCTTGCGCCGAGTATTTTAATTCTCATAACCTGCTTTCTGCGATTTTCAATTGTTTTGGATTTTATAAAACGAGCGCTTTCGCTTCAGCAGGTTCCTCCGACTTCTGTACTAAACGGTATTGCATTCTTTATGACACTTTTTATTATGTGGCCTACGTTTACAACTATTTATGATAATGCCTATAAACCGCTTTCAGAAAACGAAATAACAATTGAAGAAGCTTATCATGAAGCAGAAGCTCCACTTCGTATGTTTATGTATAATCAGATGGCAGGCGATACCAGCTACATAAAAATGTTTATGAATATGGCAAAGTTAGAAAAGCCTAACACTCTTGCAGATGTTCCGACATATATTCTGGTTCCTTCGTATATTCTGCATGAATTAACCGTTGCCTTTAAGATAGGTGTCGTCTTGTATATTCCGTTTATTGTTATAGATATGGTAGTCGCGAGTATCCTCATGGCAATGGGTATGATGATGCTTCCGCCGGTTCAAATTTCCATGCCGTTTAAATTGATTTTGTTTGTGCTTATTGATGGCTGGGGATTTTTAACTCAGCAGCTGTTTAATTCTGTTATTCACTAACTAACGGTCGTAAGTAAAAAAGTTGTAAAGGGAGGAAAAGTAAAAAAATGTCTATTGGTGTAATTATTTCATTAATGCGGGGGGCTGTTACTGAGGTTATTTCCCTTGTAGCTCCTGTTCTTGGTCTTGCACTTATTGTTGGATTAATCGTTGCAATTTTTCAGGCAACTACATCAATTCAGGAACAAACCCTTACGTTCTTTCCAAAGCTTATTGCTATAATGCTGGTTCTCGGTCTTCTTGGTGGAGCAATGTTCAATTCTCTCGGACAATTTACAATTCAGCTGTTCAGTCGTATTCCTGATTTAGCAAAATAGGTGAGTCATGCTGGATAGTATTTTACTTAAAGCTCCAGTTTATCTCCTTGTTTTTGTCAGATGCTTTGCACTTATACTAACTCTTCCTATGTTTTCAATGCGTTCTGCTTCAAGAATCGCAAAGGTTGCAATAGCAGGATATATAGCTTTTTTTATTTTTGGCAATATAGATACTTCTGTGTATTCTCCATATATAGGAGACGAAGGAAGTTCATCTATGCTTTATATTCTTCTGCTTGTGGGTGAAGCTTTGATCGGAATTCTGATGGGCTTTTTTATTTCGATTATATTTGCAGCCTTCAGTGCGGCCGGTCAGTTTCTTGCCTTTCAGATGGGACTTTCGGCAGCCAGTTCTTATGATGCTCTTTCACAGGTTGAAAATCCGCTTATGGGACAGTTTTTTAATCTTGTTGCAATGCTCGTGTTTATGCAGACTCACTGGTTTCAAAAGCTTTTTCTTGGAGGTCTTGTAACAAGTTTCAGTTCTCTTAACGCGCTGAGTATTGCTACGGCAAATGATAAAATTGTTCAGTTTATGATTTCCGGGCTGACATCTCTTTTTGCAGATGCACTTGTAATTGCACTGCCCGTAATGGGAACTCTTTTTTTGATTACAGTTTGTACAGGTCTGCTTACAAAGGCTGCTCCTCAGATGAACCTTCTTTCTGAAGGTTTTCCTGTCATGATTCTTGTTGCATTTTTTATTATTTCAATTGCAATGCCAAGTATAATTGATTTCTTTGTGCGTTCCTTTAATAAAGGTTTTGCAGATCTGGAACAGTTTTTTATATCAATTTCGGGAGGTGTGTAGTCTATGGCAGCAGAAGATGAAGGCCGTACAGAACAACCTTCCGAATATAAGCTGGAAAAAGCCCGTAAAGAAGGACGTGTTGCAAAGAGTCAGGAAATCAGTGGGGCACTTGTGCTTCTGCTTTGTGTGGTTACAATTGTCTTTCTTTCAAAATGGCTTTTTAATGAAATAATTACAATTTTTAAGTTTTACTTTACCCAGTGTGGTACAGCTGATATAAAAAATCCAGCTTTTGTTCCGGCTTTTTTTGATGTATTTATTAAATGTGTAATTCCGATTGGTCTTATAAGTGTAGTATCTGCTGTGGCCGGAAATCTCATTCAGACAAGAGGTTTTATTTTCAGTCTCAAGCCGATTGAACCAAAGTTTTCTAAAATTGTTCCAAAGCTTGGTGAATATTTTAAGAAAACAATTTTTTCTGCAAAAGGCCTTTTTAATATTGCTAAATCTTTTGGTAAAGTTGCAATCATCTGTTTTGTAGGTTATCTCTATATAAAAAAAGATCTGTTTGTTCTGATTGATATTATTGATAACGGAAACATTTCGGGGGCTCTAGGACTGGTTGCAAAAATGGCAGCCCAGATTCTTATAACAGTTGCCGTAATTTTTCTTGCAATTTCAATTCCTGATTATTTTGTGCAGCGTCATGACTTTATGGAAGAAATGAAAATGACCAAGCAGGAAGTAAAGGAAGAGTATAAAGAAATGGAAGGTGATCCTGAAGTTAAGAGTAAGCTTCAGCAGATGCAGCGCCAGCTTTTATCTCAAAATGTGCGCCAGGCAGTTGCGCAGTCAGATGTTGTAATTGCAAACCCGACTCACTTTGCCGTAGCCCTTAAATATGACGAGACGGTGGCATCGCCTATGGTAAATGCAAAGGGTGAGGATAATCAGGCACTTTTAATCAGACGAATTGCCGAAGAAAATAATGTTCCGGTTGTAGAAAACCGTCCTGTGGCGCGAGAATTGTATACAAATGTTGAAGTTGGTGATATAATACCTGAGATATATTATAGTACGATTGCTTTAATATATTCACATTTGGAAAAGTTTAAGAATATGCGAAAATAGTAGATTGCTGGGTGGGGACTGATGGCAAACGAAAGTAGAGGGAACATTCTCAAATTTATAGCAGATAACGCTGTGCCTGTTGCTGTTGTTTTGGCTGTATTCCTCATGTTTGTGCCAATTCCAAAATTTATTATTGATTTAAGCATGATTTTAAATCTTGCTCTGTCAATTATTATACTTCTTGTTGTATTGCGAATGCCTCGTCCTTCTGATTTTCAGACTTTTCCACGAGTAATTCTTTTTCAGACAATGTTCAGTCTGGGAATTAATATTTCTTCTACACGTTTGATCCTTACAGGAAAAATGCAGGGTGGGGCACTTGCAAATCAGAGTGACATGGTAAAGTCCTTTGCACGAATTGTTGCGGGTAATAATCTTGTCGTTGGATTTGTAATCTTTATAATTCTTATTGTTGTTCAGGTTCTTGTAGTTACAAAAGGTGCCGGCCGTGTTTCTGAAGTTGCAGCCCGCTTTTCTCTGGATTCTATGAACCAGAAGCTTTTTGATATTGATAACCGCTTAAACTCTGGTGCCATTGATGAGCAGCAGGCAGAAGTGCTGAAAGCAGCTGTTCGCCGTGATATTGACTTCTATTCTAACATGGACGGTTCTTCAAAGTTTGTAAGCGGAAATGTAAAAGCCGGAATTTTTATTACGGTTGTAAACCTGCTTGGCGGCTTTCTTGTTGGAATGATAATAAATGGTATGGCATTTACAGATGCCCTTAATACTTATTCAACCCTCACCATTGGTGACGGCCTTACTTCGCAGCTTCCATCTCTCATTATTTCTTTTGCTACCGGTTTACTTGTAACTGGTACTAAATCTGATGAATCTCTGGATGAGCAGCTTAAAGTTGAATTTACCGGTGATGGACATATTTATGAGATTCTCGGTGCTGTGCTCATTGTTGCGGGATTTGCACTTCGCGGCGGCACACAGCTTCTTTTACTGCCGGTTGGTGCGCTTTCGATTTTTATCGGCTTCAGAATGACCCGCAATAAACAGAAGGTAGAAATTGCAAGGCAGCAGGCAACTGCTCAACAGGCCTCGACTCAGCAGGCCGCAGCAAATGATACCGAAAAAATTGTCATGCTCGATCCGCTTTCGCTCGAACTCGGTTATGCTCTTATTCCGCTTGTTGATAAAGAAAAAGGTGCCGAGCTCCTTGAACGTATTTCGCGCATAAGAACTGAAACCCGTTATGATATCGGTATTAATATTCCGCAAATTCATATTCAGGATAATATGACTCTTGAGCCGAATGATTACAGTTTCAAGATTGCAGGAATTGAACAGGGGCATTCATCTGTGCGCGTGGGCTATGTTATGTGTCTTGATACTGGTGCGGTTACAGAGCAGCTTGAAGGTGAAAAAACAAAAGATCCAGCCTTTGGAATGGATGCAATCTGGCTTCCGGAAGACAGACGCAGCGAAGCAGAAAGCGTAGGTTATGTAATTGTTGACCCTCCTACAATTATTTCTACACATATTACAGAAATTATTCGTACGCATGCGGCAGAGCTTCTTGACCGTCAGGCAGTTTCAGTTATTCTTGATACTGTTAAAAAGAATAATCCGGTTCTTGTTAATGAAGTTCTCGACACAGCAAAGATTTCTTATGGTACAATAGAAAAAGTACTTCAGAATCTTCTTGAAGAAAGGGTTTCAATCCGAAATTATGTGCGCATTCTGGAGACTATGGCAAACTATGCAAGTGTTGCCCGTAATGTCTGGGATATGACTCAGAAGGTTCGCGATGCCCTTGGACTTCAAATCTGTATGCAGTATGCAGATGATAATAAAAAAGTTCATGTAATGAGGCTGTCACAGAATCTTACAGAGCTTGTTGCTGAACGGGCAGTTTATCCTGATGATGGTTCTAAACCTTATGTCGGTTTTGACCCTGTTGACCGACGTCGCTGGATAAAAGCAGTGAGTGCTTCAATTGCAAAAGCAAATCAGCTTAATTACCAGCCAATCATTATTACGGTTAGTAATGTTCGGCAGCTGGTACGTTCTGCGGTTGAAAGAGAAATGCCGGGAGTTGTTGTTATTTCAGATACAGAAATGTATGCAGCTGGCTCAAGTATAAGTCCTGAAATAATCTGCGAAATAAATGATGAAGAAGATTAAACAGATAAAAAAGGAAAGAGATTAAAATGGCATATGAAGACGAAATAGAACAGAAAATATCAGGAAGCACTTATGATGAGTGCAGAAAAAAACTTTTTGATTTGTATGGAAAGGATTTTAGAATTACAAATAAAACGGTTGAGTGGAAACAGGGCGGCTTTTTATATCTCAAGAAAAAACCGGTGACTGTTGTAACCTATGTTGTAAATCATCAAAAATCCTATTCATCAGATAATGGCCGCTTTATGTATTCAGATAAGGCTTCGGAAGAAGAACAGCTTGCGCGAAATCGAGAGGCTATTTTACAAAGCCAGAATAATGTTTTAATGACAAAACAGATTTCTGAAATGAATAAGAATCTGGAAGAATTAAAATATGAAATGAGTCAAAAATTAAATAATCTTGCGGGTTCTGTTCAGGAAAAGCATGAGTCAATTCAAAAAATAGAAGATATGCTCGATGAAAATGAGTTTTCGCTTTCATTTATAAAAATGATTGAAGAAAAAATCCGTAATGATTTTTCACTTGAGCAGCTTGATAATTTTGACCTTGTAGAACGTCGTGTAGTAGACTGGATTGGAGAATCAATTTCTGTTGCCAGAGAATCGGTTTTCAGACCGCCGCATGTATATATAATTGTTGGACCTACTGGAGTTGGAAAAACAACAACTCTCGTAAAGCTTGCAGCTCAGTTTGTAAAAGGTTATGCACAAAATCATGAAGGACGCCGTCCTGCAATTTGTTTTATTACTACAGATACAATGCGAGTTGGTGCAATGGAGCAGCTTGAGCGCTGGGGTAAACATATGGAGTCCCGCGTTTATAAGGCTGAACGGGCAGAAGACCTTAAAACTCTTTATGATGAAAACCGCGCAAATATGGACGCTATCTTTATTGATACGTCTGGTTTTAGTCCTAATGATGCTACCCATATTGCACAGATGAAACTGCTGCTGGAAGTTCCTGGAATGAATCCTGATATCTATCTTGCATTTACAGCTGGAACAAAGGCACGCGACCTTCAGAATATAATGCAGAATTATGAACCGTTTGGTTATAAGTCTGTAATTGTTACAAAGTGTGATGAATCTGAACAGTTTGGAAATGTAATTAGTGTTTTATATGAAAAGCATAAATCTATTTCATATTTTACCCATGGACAGGTTGCGTCAAGGGATATTTCAAAAGCAAATGTGATTGATTTTCTGATTAGGCTTGAAAATTTCAAGGTTGACAGAGTTCATATTGAAGATAAATTTGGAGATGACCGCTAAGGCGGCATAGCCCGGGAGAATTGATTATGGAAGAACAGGCAGAAGGATTAAGCGAATTGTTTAATGAGGGCGGATCAGGCGCCTCAGGTGCTTCAGCTGGTACACCAAAGCAGGCAGATAAAAATACCTCTGCTGCAAAGCGGGATCATAACACACGTATTATCGCAATTACAAGCGGTAAGGGTGGCGTAGGTAAGACTAATTTTGCCGTAAACATGGCTATCGCCTATGCTCAGCTTGGTAAGAAGGTAATTCTTATTGACGGTGACCTTGGAATGGCAAATGTAAATGTGCTTCTGAATATAGTTCCTCAGTATAACCTTATGCACGTCATCAACAAGAAAAAGACGATGAAAGAAATCATTATGGATACTGAGTTTGGCTTAAAGTTTATTGCCGGTGCCAATGGTTTTTCAAAAATCGCAAATCTTAGTGTCGAAGAGCTTGAGTATTTTGCAAATCAGTTTGCAACTCTCGGAAATGCAGATATTATCATCATAGATACAGGAGCTGGTATTGCAAATAACGTTCTTCAGTTTGTTGCTGCGGCCGATGAAGTTTTTGTAGTTACTACACCTGAGCCTACTGCAATTACAGATGCTTACGGTATTATTAAAATTATAACTACAGAAATTGTAGACCGCACGGTAAATATCAAACTGATTGTAAACCGCGTTCATTCTCCAGACGAAGGAAAGAGAATTTCTGAGCGTATCATTACAATCGTCGGTCAATTCCTTGGATATAAGATAGAATATCTTGGTTGTATTCCAGAGGATCCTCTTGTTCAGGCTTCGGTAATCAGACAAAAGCCTTTTATTGTAGTTAATCCTACTTCTAAGCCTTCTGTATATCTTAAACATATAGTAGGGCGTATAGAAAAGAATGAACCTGAGTTTAATGAGGGAGTTTCAAGCTTCCTTAAAAAATTCTTGAGTAAAAAGAAATAGTGGTGTACAATATTTATGGGTAATTATATTTGGGAGGAAAAATGCGAGGACTAAAAAGCAGCGGAATGTTTGCAGCCTGCGGTTTTGTATTGTCCTTTATTGCAGGTTTATTTTCCCACACATCTATATTATCCGTTTTGCTGAAGGCACTGATTTTTGCCTGTGTCTTTGGCTTGCTGGGATTCGCAGTAGATTTCGTATTTCAGAAATTCCTTTCTGACGGTACGGGAGGAGATTTTCAGGGAGATTTTACTCCAGACGGTTCTGCTCCTGCGGCAGCTGCTCCTGTTTTAGGACAGCATGTTGATATTACTATTCAAGATGAGGAACTTCAGAAAAGCGAAAGTGATAATCATTTTGTTGTCGGCGAAAATCGTCAGATGCTTAATGACTCAGATGTACGCTCTGGTCAGAGTGTAAGTCATAGCGAATCCGGAGCATCATCGTCGGGTTTTGTTCCTTTAAGGAATTATGAAACTGTAACGAACGTTTCAGGAACAGAAGCTCAGTCTCCTGTTATTAAGGCAGATTCTGTAGACTCTGGTGCAGGAAAAACTGCTGCGGTAAATCCGGTTTCGGCACCGCCAGTTAATGTTTTTTCTTCTGCTGACAGTGGAGACCTTGATACACTTCCAGATATGGAAGGCTTCAGTTTCAGTGAAGACAGCAGTTCTTCTTCAAAAAGCGATGATGAAGTTCCTTCTTCGGGTGGAGATTCGGAATTTGTTTCCACTTCCAGTTCCCGTAAAACTGAGGAGCCGCCTGAAGTAAAAGATGCCGCTCTTATGGCAAAGGCTATAAGTTCGGTATTGTCAGATGAAAATTCTTTATAAGAGGATAAGGATATATGCCAATTAATGATGAAAAAGAAGAAGATAATCTCTGGGAAGAATTCAAAAAAACGAAGTCTCCAGCGCTCAGGGATAAGTTTATACGGCAGTACATGCCTCTTGTAAAGTATGTTGCCGGAAAGGTTGCCGTGGGGCTTCCTGCTTCTGTAGAATTTGATGACCTTGTTGGCTATGGCCAGTTCGGTCTTCTTGACGCAATTAATAAATATGATCCGGCTAAGGGAGTAAAGTTTAAGACTTACGCTGTTACCCGAATCCGTGGTGCTATTTTTGATGAGCTGAGACAGATAGACTGGGTTCCTCGTTCTGTTCGCCAGAAATCTCGTGAAATTGAAGATGCTATCGTAACTCTGGAATCTCGCCTTGGTCGAACTGCTACAGATTCTGAAATTGCAGGTTCTCTCAACATGAGTGAAGATGAATATCACAGAACTGTAATGAAGGTTTCTGGTACAAGTGTTCTTTCTTTGAATGATGTCTGGTATGCCGGCGACGATAATGACAATATGTCAATCGGCAATAATATTGAATCTCCTTCAAGCTTAAATCCTGATGTAATGGCTGAGCGTGAAGAAATTAAAAAGGTAATTGCCCAGGCTATCAGCGAGCTTCCTGAAAAAGAAAAAATGGTAATTGTTTTGTATTATCACGAAGATCTTACATTTAAAGAAATTGGTGAAGTTCTTGAGGTTAGTGAGTCTCGTATTTCTCAGTTGCATACTAAAGCAAACCTGAGGCTTCGTGCAAAGCTCACAAACCTCAGAAAAGGAATTATCTGATAAAATTATCTTATAAAAGAGAGATAAAAGAGAAAAGAATATAAAAATGGTAACGCTGGAAAAACTTCGCGAAGATATGAATACTCTTCTTCAGGTAGATAAAAACCTTCACTTTGTAGAGGTTAATGCAGATACCATTGATGAAGCTCTTGCAGATGCCGTAGTTCAGCTTGATACAAAGCTTGCAAATTTACATTATGAAGTTGTAGAGAAAGGTAGTGATGGAATCCTTGGTCTTGGTAAAAAGCCCTGGAAAATAATGGTTTATCAGGATCCTGCTACTGTTAAGAAAACTCAGCGTCTTGCTTCCGAAGGTCTTTTCGAAGAAGGAGAGGGCGAGGAGGCTGCTCAGATTGTCAACCGCGACGGTATGTATTATATCCGTCACTTCAAATCAGATATTATGCTTAAGGTTCTTCTTCCTACAGGAGAGGGACTTCCTATTGAAATCAAAGATGTTCTTGATGAAATTAAACGTCCAGACACAATAGATTATGATGAAAATCTCATAAAAAAATGTATTAAAAATGGAACGGACAATGATTATGTAAATGTTGGTTCCTATAAGCATGTTCCTGCCGGTGATGTTGTAATTGGTGTTGAAGTTTCTAAAGATGAAATGAAGGGCTCAATTGTTGTTTCTCCTCCTTCTATGAGTGGTTCAGAAGCTTCTTTTGAAATGATTAAGAGAGCCTTTTTACAGCAGGGTGTTGTGGAGCAGTGCATCAATGAAGATAAAATCAGAGAGTTTGTTGATACTCCTGTTTATAATGCACCGTTTGAAGTTGCTGAAGCAATTATGCCTGTAGACGGACATGATGCATATATTTCTTATAATTTTGAAACAGATCCTAAAAAGCTTAAGGCTGAAGTAAATGAAGAGGGTAAAGTAGACTACAAGAAGCTTAATCAGATTCAGAACGTTATTGCGGATCAGCCGCTTGCACAAAAAATTCCTGCTGAACGCGGTAAGGGCGGAAAAACTTTGTTTGGACGTTACCTTGAGGCTAAAAACGGTAAGGATATTCAGATTCAGCTTGGAGCAAACGTTAGACTTGACAGAGACGGCGTTACTATTAAGGCCGAGATTGATGGCGAGGTTATGCTTGTAAACGGTAAGGTTACTGTTGAGCCGATTAAATACCTCGATGCCGTTAATGTAAAAACCGGTGATGTTAAATTTGTCGGAACTGTTATTATTAAAGGAAACGTTCAGGAAGGCTACAAGGTTGAAGCAACTAACATCGAAGTTAATGGAATTGTCGATAAATCGCGTCTTGAGGCTACGGGAAACATTATTGTACGACAGGGTATATTTGGAAAAGGCGAAGGTTATGTAAAGGCCGGAAAATCTTTGTGGGCTAAATTCATTAATGATACTACCGTTGAAGTTGAAGAAAACGTCATAGTTTCAGATTCAATTGTAAACTCAAATGTTACAGCAATGAAGAATATTGTTCTTCGCGGTAAAAAGGCTCAGATTATTGGTGGTCATCTTATGGCTACAGAGGAAATCTGTGCGCGCAAAATTGGTTCTCCTGGTGGTGGTACAGAAACAATTCTTGAAGTTGGTGTAGACCCTCGTGCAAAAAAGCGTCTTGAAGAATTGCAGAACATGCAGGCTAAATCTACTAAAGAATACGAAAACTGTGATCTTGATATTCAGACCCTTGAGCAGCAGAAAAAGCTTCGTAAAAAGCTCCCTCAGGAAAAGGAAGAAAAGCTTAAGAATCTTAAAGAGCGCTGTGAACAGATAAGCGAAGAGCTCGAAAAGATGACTGAAGAAATAGACAAGATTCAGGAGCATTTGCGAGACCTTAAGGCAATTGGTAAGGTTAAGGTTGAGGGTGATGTTTATGCCGGAGTTAAGATTTATATTCGTGATGTTCTTGATGAAGTTAAGATAGATACTAAGGGTGTAACTTTCTATTACGATAAGGCATTCAGTAAGCGCGGTCCTTATGAGCCGCCAGCTCTTGCCGAGGAGCAGCCAGATGGGTATTCAGCCGATTGATCTTCAAACAATGTATTCGCAGTTATCAAATGTCTCAAAGTCAATGTCGGGTGCGCAGCAGGCACAGCTTACAGAGGCTATGCAGCAGCAGTCTAATATTCAGCGCAGTATGGAAAATGCCGCGAAGGTTCAGCAGACTTCAAATGAAAAATCAGATACAAACAGTGTAAATCAAAATGGTTCCGGAGCCGGTTCGTATTTTGGTGGCAGACGTAAAGAGCAGGGAAATAAAAAGGAAGAAGCTGATAATACTAATCAGGAAATCCGCCCTCCAAAAAGAGATAATGAATATCTTGGAACTATAATCGATATTACGAGGTAAAAATGGCTGCCTATATTGCACTTTTCTTTTCACTTGTAAGCTTAATTTTAATGGTGGTAATTCTCGTTCGTTTTAAAAATCTGTTTTCTACAGATTCAATAATAGAAAAAACAAAAGCGCAGATGAATCGGGTTATTATGGATGTAAATAATAATGCGAATCGTGATATGGAGCTTATAAATGAAGCTTCAAAAAGACTTAGGGCGCTGCTAAATGAAAGCGATAAAAAAATGGAAAATTTCCGTGAAGCTTCTCAACTGCTCCGTGACGTAATTGCAGAAGCCGAAAAAGTCGGCGGCAAAACCAATCCGAAAGTTACATTTACAGAAAATGATAGACTTTCCGAAATCAAGCCCGTCGGTCAGAAGCCTAAGAAAAATCCATATATTGATCCTGATGCTTCTTATTCAATTCAGGGCTCTCTTTTTGATGAACCGGTTGAAAAATCAATTATAAAAGATGAAACTGTAATAACACCTGACGGAGCTGCCTATAAGGAGGTTCCGCTAATTTCTGCAAAGGTTTATGATGATAAAATAGGTGACGAGGCTTCGTCTTCATCACTTGCCGAAAAGGTGGAAAAATTGTTCCGTCAGGGAATGCAGATTGAGGATATAGCAGCTGAATTATCTTGTTCAACTTCAGAAGTTCAGTTTATAATAGATATGTTGTAGATTGCCGCGTCGCTACGCTCCTCGCAATGACAATAAATACCGGCGTTGCGAGCACGATAATGACCGTCATTGCGAGCGCAGCGAAGCAATCCATAGCAAAGGAAGGAAAATAAATGAAAGTATCAAAAACTAAATTCGGAATGCTTTGTGACGGAACAAAAGTAAACCTTTTTACTGTAAAGAATGGAAATATGTCTTTTTCCTGTACAGATTATGGTTGTACTATCACAAGCATAGTTCTCAATAATTCTAACGGAACTAAAACAGATGTTCTTTTAGGTTTTTCAACACTTGAAGGTTATTTGAATACAAAATTCTGTTTCGGCGCAGTTGTTGGCCGTTTTGCAAACAGAATCGGTAAAGCTGCATTTGACCTCAATGGAAAAAAATACGAGCTCGACAAAAATGACGGACCTAACTGTCTGCACGGCGGTTTTGACGGTTATGATAAAATGATGTGGAAAGGTAAGGCAATCGATGACGGAAAGCTTTGCGGCGTTAAATTTACCCGTGTTTCTCCAGACGGAGAGCAGGGCTTCCCTGGAAATGTAAAGCTTACAGTTACATATCTTCTTGATGAGCATAACAATCTTACCTGCCTTTATACTGCAGAAACTGATAAGGCAACTCCTATTAATATTACAAATCATGCATACTTTAATCTCGCAGGCAACGGAAACGTTGGCGAACATACACTGCAGATGAATTCAACAAAACGACTCGAAGTTAATGCAAAACTCATTCCTACAGGAAAGCTTCTGGACGTAAAGGGAACTCCTTTTGATTTCACTAAGGAAAAGAAAATCGGTAAGGAAATCAAGAGCGTTGGAGTTGGTTATGACCACTGCTACGTAACAGAAAAATATGACCCTGAAGATGTTCATTGCGGACTTCCTCTGGATGATTCTGACCTTGTAGAATTCTGTACTGTAAGCGAACCTGTTACAGGACATAAAATGAGCGTGTTTACAAATATGGAAGGCTGTCAGTTCTACACAGGAAACTATATCAAAGGAATTCTTGGAAAGAACGGCCGTGTTTATGATACTCACGATGCTTTCTGTCTCGAAACTCAGTGTTTCCCTGATACTCCTAATCAGAAAGACTTTCCAACCTGTATTCTTGAACCAGGTCAGAAAATGAAGGCTAAGACGGTTTATTCTTTTACAATTTAAGATAACAAACGGCACCGTCATTGCGAACCGAAGGTGAAGCAATCCATGTGATAGATTGCCACGTCACTTCATTCTTCGCAATGACGGGAATAATATATTCTCAAAAAATCTACCCCCAAAATGAAGTTTTTCATTGAAAAACCGAATATTTGGGGTATAATTATTATATTATTTTGGACACAATATAAGTGAGGTACTTTGATGGATGTACAATTGCAAGAACTGATTGATAAAATCAAGAAGGACGGCGTTGCTGCTGCAGAAAAAGATGCTGCAAAAATCATTGCAGATTCGGAGAAGAAAGCAGAGGCAATAATCGAAGAAGCGCAGTCAAAGGCTGCTGACATTATAAAAAGTGCTAAGTCAGAGACTAAAAAGATGGAGAAAGCAAGTGAGGAAGCCATTGTTCAGGCAAGCCGAAATATGCTGCTTTCATTTAAGGATGCTCTGATAGCTGAGTTTGACGGCATTATTCAGGAAGGTACCGAAAAAGCTCTTTCAAAAGATGTGCTTACTAAGCTTGTTCCTGAAACTGTAAAGGCTTGGGCAAAGAACTCAGACGCTTCAGAACTTTCAGTTCTTTTAAGCGAAAAAGATTTGAAGGCTCTTGAAAAATCTCTTAAAACCTCTCTCAAAGCAGAAATTAAGAAAGGTCTTGAAATTAAGCCAGACAACACACTTGCAGCCGGCTTTAGAATCGGGGTTAAGAATGGTGCCGCATATTATGACTATTCGGCAGAAAGTCTTGCAGAAATGTTTGCCGCATATCTCAACCCTAAAGTTGCAGCTCTTATGAAGGTTGCTGCGGAGGATGCAGAGTAGTGGCTTACTATTATTTGGTTTCACAATTACCAAATATCTCAGTTTCAGAAGGAAAATCTGCCTTGCCTTTGAGTTCAGAGGAATTTCGTGAACTGGCAGGACGCTTTATTTCCGAAGAAGAAAAAGCCGTACTTGAAGGACTTTCGTTAGTTCCTCCTATGGAACTGGTTTCTACAGGTTCTGCCTTTCTGGATGTTTGGTATGAAAAAGAAAGAAACCTGCGTTGTGCGCTCGCTCAAATTCGTGCGCAAAAGCTTAAAAAGGACAGTATACCTCTTCCTCCAGGATGTACAGCCGACATCATTTCAGCTGCCCGTACTGCGGTAGGAATGGATAGTCCTTTGAGTGCAGAACAGTTTCTTTTTGAATACAGGTTACGCCTGCTTGATGATTTGCGTCCTCTGGACAGCTTTTCAATTGATGCGGTGTATGCCTACGGCCTTCGTCTTATGCTTGTTGAGCGAATGCGTAAATTCGAGGTTGAAAACGGAAAGACATCTTATCATAAGATTTACGATACGATTCTAGATGGAGATAAATAATGACTAATACTAAAGCAAAAGTAGTCGGCATCAACGGA
>CAMVDX010000024.1 GCA_947166355.1 uncultured Treponema sp. | reverse complement strand
GTTATATTTCTTTCCATGTTTCATATTACTGCTCCACCTCTACACCCATACTGCGAGCAGTACCGGCAATGATTTTCTTTGCTGCTTCGATATCATTAGCATTGATATCTGGCATCTTTGTCTTAGCGATTTCTTCCAGATCTTTCTTAGAAAGAGTTGCAACCTTGTTACGAAGAGGATTACCAGAACCCTTGTCGAGTTTACAAGCTTTCTTAATAAGAACTGCTGCTGGAGGAGTTTTAAGAATGAATGTGTAAGATTTGTCCTGATAAACTGTAATTACTACAGGGATTACAAGACCTTTTTCCATTGACTTAGTTCGATCATTGAATTCCTGAACGAACTTTGGAGCTGAAACTCCGTGAGGTCCAAGTGCTGGTCCAATTGGAGGAGCTGGTGTTGCTGCTCCTGCAGGACACTGCAATTTGATCACGGCAGTTACTTTCTTTGTAGCCATTTTATTTCTCCCAATGTTGGTGTGAAAGCTTCATATAGAAGTCTTTCTAACGAAACGCCTATGTCCAACGGACCTGCGCCTCTCCCAAAAACAGGATTAATCGATTTGTATTTGGGATACAAATCCCTGATTTTGCCACTATAAATATATGTATAAAAACTTAGGCTTTTTCAGCCTGAAGGAAGCTTACTTCTACCGGAGTTGGACGTCCGAAAATCTGAACTTCAACACTAAGCTTCTCTTTTTCAAGATTAATTTCTTTAACAGTACCAGTAAATGATGCGAAAGGACCGTCAGCAATTTTAACAACATCGCCAACATTGAATGACTGGCGTACACGAACCTGCTTATCACCCTTAATAACACCAGACTTCTGAAGAAGATTCATAGCTTCATCTTTAGTGATTGGCATAGGACGATTCTGGCGGCTTACATTACCAACAAAACCAGTAACTCCCTGAATCTTATAAAGCTTTGCACAGGTATCTTTCCAGCCAATTTCTGGAAGATCCATTTCAAGCATAATATAACCAGGAAGAAACTTATTTGAGCGAGTACGTTTTTTACCGTCTTTAATTTCAACAACTTCTTCAACAGGAACTTTTACATCGATAACAACTTCAGGATTGATTTCATTTTTTTCGAGCAAAGATCTTATTGTACGCTCAATCTTTCCTTCGTAGCCAGTGTAAGTATGAAGAATGTACCAGTTCTTAGACATTTTTCCGTCCTATTTCATCAAAATACGGAACAACTCAGTAAAACCAAGATCAAGTAATCCAAGAATTAAAGCCACGAGAATTGTAGAAACAATAACAACCTTGATTGAAGAAATAACATCATCACGAGTAGGCCATACAACCTTCTTCAATTCTGCTCTACTTTCTTTAAAAAACTGAATTACTTTAGCCATAACACCTTTCCTTATAAATCAGGGCAGGCAGGATTTGAACCCACGACAGGCGGTTTTGGAGACCGCTGCTCTACCAGCTGAACTACTGCCCTATATATCTAAACCGGTCGAAACCGGATAAATATCAAAAATTATTTTGCTTTTGTTTCTTTATGAAGAACACTCTTCTTACACCAAGGACAATACTTATTCTTCTCAAGTTTTCCAGTAATGTTCTTGCGGTTCTTGTAAGTAGTATAATTCTTTCTCTTACATTCTGTACACTGCAAAGCGATAATTTCTACAGCGCCTTTCTTCTTGCTTCCCATATTTAACTCCTAAATATATTCGCCAAAAATTTTCAAATTTTCATAGCCCACGTGCAGAATCGGACTGCAGACCTCCACATTACCGATGTGGTGCTCTACCAACTGAGCTACGGGGGCAAAATGCAGTGTTCCACACTAACTCATAGAAAACATGCGTTCTACGAATATAAACTAAGAAATAATTTTAGTCAATAAAATTCTTTCAAAATTCCCAAAATTTGTAAGAATTTTTAATTTTTTTAGGAAGAATAACCTTCTTTTCGCGTACCAGTTTCGCAGATCTCCCACGCCATTTCTCCCATAGAGACGCAAAAAAAATTGCCTAAACCTAAAACCGCTTGACCTGCCCCGCTTTGAATTCAGATAGAATTTTTCTTCTATCTATGATACTATTTCCTAACTTTTTAGACAATGAGGTTTGCTATGAATATAGATATGCTGATTGATGGAATTCTCGATTCCTACGACCGCTATGGTCTTATAAACAGAAATCACACAGAAGACTTTCCTAACCGACAAAATGTCGTTTCCATTCTTTCAGATCTTCAATCAGTAGTTTTTCCAGGCTTCAGAACAGCAGAAGATATCGACTCTGTAAACATAAGATATGTTATAGGGCAAAAAGTAAACAACATAATTGCAAACCTTACACGCGAAATTCAAAAAGCTTTGATTTATACAAAAGCTCAAACCTGCAGCCACGAAGAAATCGGAAATATTTCTGAATCACATTGCTTTAAGCTTGCAGAAAAAACTGCTGTAGCTTTAATAGAAGAAATCCCCGAAATAAGACGCCAGATTCAGCTGGATGTAGTTGCAACTTACAACGGCGACCCGGCTGCAAAAAGCAATGAAGAAGTTGTTCTTTCTTACCCTGGACTTGAAGCAATTCTTGTTTACCGTATTTCACACTTTTTATACAAAGCAGGAGTTCCAATCATTCCGCGAATTATGAGCGAACATGTTCACGGAAAAACAGGAATAGACATTCATCCTGGCGCAACAATTGGAGAATCGTTTTTTATTGATCACGGAACCGGCGTAGTTATAGGTGAAACATGTATAATCGGTAATAATGTAAAAGTTTATCAGGGCGTTACATTAGGAGCGCTGAGCGTAAAAAAGAATCTTCAGAATAAAAAAAGACATCCAACTATAGAAGATGATGTAACAATTTATGCTAATGCTACAATTCTAGGCGGTGAAACTATAATTGGTCGTGGTTCAACAATCGGTGGTAACACCTGGGTTACAGAAAGCGTACCTGCCGGCTCAGTTATTACACAGGGCTAAGGGCAGCGGTTTCAGGTGGTTTCGATACACCCGCCTCGCGGGCACTCAACCACCGGGATACTTTGATGTTAAAAAAAAACAAGGTTCCCAGACAGTAACACTAAGAGGGAACCTTGCCGTCCAGCGTTGCTGGACATCGGAGAGAGTTTATCAGCTTATTTACAAGCTGACTTTAATATAATACCATATATTTTAGATGTCAATAGTTTTTGTGAAAAAACTATGAAAATTTATAAAAAAAATAAACCGCCACCGCAAAAAGAGGTTTTAAATGGCAAAAAAGAACGGCTCAATTTCTTACAGATGCAGCAGCTGCGGTTACACACAGCCACGCTGGCTCGGACGCTGCCCGGAATGCGGGGAATGGAATTCTCTCGAAGAAATTATAATAGATAAAAACAATGTTACCCCGGCAGGTCGCGGCAAGGAAGCGGTGGAAAAAAATAAGCCCGTAGGGCTTGCATCTATACAAGCACAAGAAAATTCAAGACTTTCTACAGGAATAACTGAGTTTGACCGGGTACTCGGTGGAGGAGCTGCAAAACGCTCTGCCATTCTGCTTGGAGGAGAACCTGGAATCGGTAAATCGACACTTCTTTTGCAAACTGCGGCAAGTGTTTCAAAAAGCGGAAAAGGAGATTCTGTACTTTATATCAGCGGTGAGGAATCTGCTGCGCAAATTAAGGAACGCGCAGACCGCCTTGAACTGAATTGCACCGGCATAAACATACTGTGCACTTCCCGCTTAGAAGATTCTCTTGATGCATTGGATTCATTGAATCCGACCTTTGTAATTATAGACTCTATTCAGACAATTTACAGTGCAGAAGCCGGAATTATTCCAGGCACAGTAAATCAGCTCAAATACTGCGCAAATGAGTTTATTTCGTGGGTAAAAGAACGCGACAGTGTTCTTGTTATGACTGCGCATGTAACAAAAGAAGGCACGATAGCGGGACCTAAATCTCTTGAACATATGGTAGACACTGTAATTTCCTTTGAACGCAATGCAGATGATATAAGATTCTTGCACGCACAGAAAAACCGCTTTGGTTCAGTAGACGAAATTGGAATTTTCAGTATGAGCGAAAAAGGGCTGGAACCAGTAGTAAATCCGGCATCTTTATTCCTAACAAAAAGAAAGGAAAATCAGCCGGCAGGAGTTGCATGTACGCCGGTTTTTGAAGGAAGCCGTGTTTTTTTAGTAGAGATTCAGGCACTTACAGTAGCAGCAAAGGCCAGCGTTTCGCGAATTTACAGCGAAAAAATTGATTCTGGCAGAGTTGCAAGAGTTGCGGCTGTTATTGAAAAACGATGTGGCCTTTGTTTTTCTGATCAGGATATTTATGTAAACGTTGCGGGTGGTATAAAACTAAGTGAAAGCTCTATAGATGCCGCCCTCGCAGCAGCACTTTATTCTGCTAGAACTGATATTGCCGTAAAAAACGGAACGGCAGTGTTTGGAGAATTAAGCCTCGCCGGTGAGGTTCGCCCGGTAAACAAGACTAAACAGCGTATCAAAGCCGCAGAAGGACTGGGATTTTCTAACATTCTGGCCCCTGCAGACGATGACAAATCTGGAATTTCGGACATAAAAGCACTCATCAAGACAATTTTCCGCTAAATTTGAGTAGATTTGATTGCAAGTGTGTCATTTTCTTACTTAATAATGAGTAAATTTGACACACTAAATTATATTACAATAATCGTTAAATTGGTTTCCGGTCGCATATTTGTGAGACAAAAACGCGCAATATTGCGCTAGACGTTGTTTGTGGTATTGAAACTATTATACTGCCGCTCCTGCGGCAGCCACAAACAAAGTCTTTTTGCCCCACAAAACTGCTCCCTCGCACCAAATTTCTCGTCATCTTTAAAAAATCACACACTTGGCACGATATTTGCTATATAGTAAGTGTAGGCTGTTAGCTTACGAATAAAACTAAATCAAATACAAAGAGGTATAGATATGAACGAACTTTCATTTATTGATTCACTTTTTAATGACATGATGGGTAACACACCAAGTGTTATGTATTCTGCAAACGCTCCTCGTGTTGACGTAAAAGAGGAAAACAACGCTTACACTTTGGAAATGGAATTGCCTGGCCGTACTGAGAAAGACGTAAATATCGAACTTGACCACGACAATTTGACCATTGCCTCTAAGACAGAAGAGACAAAGGAAACCAAAGAAGATAAAAAAGACAAGAAGGCTAAGTACATCCTTAAAGAGCGCAGATGCTCAAGCTTTGAACGACGCTTTTCTTTGCCTGCTGATGTTGATGCTGAGTCAATTAAGGCTAACTTTAAGAATGGTATTTTGACAATCAATATGCAAAAGAAAGCAATCGCCGCTCCAAAGCATATTGCAATTGAAGCGTGTTAATTGAAGCTTGAAAAATAGCTGCTCCCAGCAAAAAAAAGACCTGCAAAACGAGGATGATGTTTTGCAGGTCTTTTTTTGCTTCCGCAGTTATTTTTCAAAATCAACGTGCTATCAATTGCAATATGTTTTGCTTATAAACATAGGGAGCGGCACTGCGTAGCAGGGCAAAAATAGTCCAGTGGACTATTTTTAGCGAGTCTCCGAGCAGCTATGCTGCGAAGGTTCAGCATGACAATACTTTTTGGACATTTCCCTATCCTAAATATCCTTTAAGATTTTGCCGAAGTGAATCAGGTAGTCTATGAAAGAAGCGTAGCTTAGGATTACACAGAGGGCAAAGAGGGCGAAGGCGCCGGCCTGCAGGGCTCCGAAGAAATCTGGAACTAATTCGAGGCGAACAAGAAGTTCGAGGAATATTCCGTAGAACTCGGCTACGATATAAACTACAGTTTTAAGCTTGCCGCCTTTGCGGGCTGCAATTGCGGTTCCCTGTTTTGCGGCTACCATGCGCAGAAAGTTCTGTGAGAACTCGCGGAGCATAATCAAAACAAAAAAGAAAACCGGCATATAAGACAAGCCGGCCTTTACCGAATGCATAAGGCAGATAAAACCAGTCAAATGTAAAACAACATCTGCAAAAGGATCAAAAAGCTTTCCGAAATCACTTACTTCATTGTGCTTGCGTGCATAATGACCGTCTAAATAATCTGTAAACTCAGCAAAAATGAGACACGGAAGGGCAACCAACAAGGAAACCTTTGTACCACAGCCAGACCAGATTGGAATAAAATATAATAAGAAAAAAATCGGTGCAAAAATAATTCGGGTAAAAGTAAACTTGTTTGATAGTTTCATAAAAATAGTATCTCTTTTATAGACATAAAAGTCAAGGTTTATTAAAGAAACATAATTCATGATTCAGGGCTTCCGCATTATAAAAGATTTACGTAATCTTGGCGCGAGGGAGCGGGGCGTGGTACAAAAACACTCTTTTTGTGGCTGCCGCGTAAGCGGCAGGTGTAATAGTTTCTATACCACAAAAAGCGTGTAGCGCATTGCGCGGTTTTGTACCACGAAGCCGTGACCGGAAGCCATGTTATCGAGGATAACATAATTCATGATTTAATACATGAATGTATGAACATACCTATTGAAAGGTTTTAAAATCATGAATTATGCTTACTGCGGATTTAGCATCGTAGCCCGGCATTTCCTCGCGGATAATCTGAAGAGCCTGTTCAACAACAGCCGGAGAATCAGAAACTCCGTGCAGAACTACCGTATTTCCCTGGATTGTAGCATGCATGAATTCGATATTTAGCTTGCGTTCCATAGAAAGCTTGTTTACAACCGTCTGAGCTTTCAAAAGCTCTTCTATCAGCTTGTTACCTTCTTCTTCCTCTTTTACAGTAACTTTCTGTTCAACAAGATTTGCAATTACAGAAGCGGCAAGATCTAAGTTTAAAAGTCCTGTATTTAAAATCAGATGATAATTTACAGGATCATTAATATCTACATTATAGAAGCTTGAATGGTATCCTGCACGGTTAGCATCACTTTCCTGAATACGCTGCAAAGCCTGTTTTTCGTCCCAGTTGAATTCCTTGCGAAGTCGATCAATTCGAGTTGCTTCATCTGCAACAAGGCGCACAGAAATATTGTTCGGAACATTCTGAAGAACTGCAAAAGCACCGCGCCCAATAATGATTACATTTTTCTGTTCAGCGGCTTCAAGAATTGCATACTGCGCATAGTTCAGGTACTCATCGCGGTCTTTTGTAAGCGAAGCAAAAAAGCCCGGCTTGCGTTCATCGAATTTAGGCATTTTATTCTCTGAAAAACCAAGTTCCACAATGCGCTTTTCGATTTCTTTTCTTGTGATGAACTTATAGCCGAGCCTTTTTGCAAGCTCGCCGGCTACTTCATCACCCAATGCTGCTACCTGTCTTGAAATTGTAATTACTGCCATAAGTTCACCTCTCTATTGTTATGATATAGATTGCTTCGGGCTTCGCCCTCGCAATGACGTAATTAGTCGTTACTCGTAGTGACATAATTGGGTCGTTACTCGCAGTGACGTAATTGGTCGTCACTAGCAATGACATAATTTGTCGTTACTCGTTACGAGTCTCGCAATAACTTTTCATTTATTCTATAATATGATAAATCCAGAATTGAAATCTGTCAAAAATTAATGGAGATTTTTTATGAAGAATTATTTTACGCCTGAAGATGATAAGCTTAAATGGACACAAGGAAAACCTAAAGAGCTCTTAAAAACTGTTGTATGCTCGGTAACCTCGCGTCACAATGTTTCCAGTACCGGCATAGAAGGCGATTATATAATTATGGATGCCCCCGACTGGGTTATAGTGCTTCCCGAAAAAGATGATAACTTTCTGATGGTAAAACAGTGGCGTCACGGTGTTGCCAGTCTGAGTGTTGAATTTCCTGGAGGGGTAATTGACAGAGGGGAAGATGCCGCTACGGCTGCACGCAGAGAACTCGAAGAAGAAACAGGTTATAGAGCCGGAAAGTTGATAGACCTCGGAACTGCAAATCCTAATCCTGCCCTTTTTAATAACACTGTGCATTTTTATCTTGCAACAGAACTCACCGCCACCGGTAAACAGCATCTAGATGCTGATGAATTAATTAATTGCGTAGAGCTTTCAAAAAGAGAAGTATTGGAAGGAATGGGAACAAAACAATTTCCGCATGCTATTATTGGAATGGGACTATGTCTGTATATGAAGTATAAAGGTGGAAAGATTTAATGGATTGCTTCGCTAACGCTCGCAATGACGTAATTACCATGCCGCTACGCTCGCAATGATGTAGCAAAACAAAGAGGTCAAGGCACATAGTCCTTGACCTCTCAGTTTTTAACGGTTCTTCGATTTTAGGCTGCTCGCTAGTCTCGCAGCTTGAGCCATTTTCTCGTTGAACCTAAACCGACCCGCTGTCGCAGCTCGGTTTTTAACGGTTCTTCGATTTTAGGCTACTCGCCGTAAGTAGAATATGATTTCTTAGGGTCATATGTTCCGCTTCGATATTCGCCGGTAAGACTTGGAATCTTCATCTTCATACCCGGATGAATAAGATTTGGATCTTCAGGCTTAGGCATATTCTGCTTGTTTGCCTGATACAGATTTTCCCAAAGAAGCGGGTTATTATAAACATAAGGACGACCAGAAATATTCCAGTAGCAGTCTTTTGTTTCTGCCCAAGGCTTTACAATATAGAACTCAGGAAGTGGTGTAACTTCTCTGATTCCATCAAGTGCTGCAAGCGAAGCCTTTGCATAAGCATTAGCCTGCTCGTAATCTTCTCCATCAAACGCAGTCTCTGCATTTTCAAGATTTTCTGTTGCAGATGTATAAGCCATAGGATAGATATTCGGAGCATCAATTTTTTCTGCCCACGCAATCTGATTTTTAGCAAGTTTAATGTTGTTTTCTGCTTCTCCGCGAGCCATCATCATTTTGATATATGCCTGAGAAAGAGCAGCATTTTCTTCTGCTTTCTTTGAATACTCAACGGCATCATCATACTGACCTGCATCAAGTGCAATTTCAGCCTTCTTTGTATACTCGTCTGCAAGCTTCTGGAAGGTATTGTTCTTATAGCTTCCTGCAAAAAGAGAAGCGGTAAGCAAGGCTACTGTCAAAATCGAAATAATCTTTTTCATAATTATTCAGCCTCCACATCATCAATATCTTCTTCATATTCATCCTCAAGCTCCTCAGCAATATCAGCTTCGGCATCTTCAGGATCTTCATAATCATCAGCTTCAAGCAGAACGGCATCTTCATCTTCAATACCTTCTACCTGCTCTGTGATAGGTGCCTTCATATCAGCTTCTTCTGCAAACTTTTCGCTTTCTGCTACGCGGCGTTTTGCTTCCTCAATTGCAGCCTGAGCAGCAGCGCGTTTTTCAGAAACATCTTCGTAGAGATATGTAAACTGTTCTTTTGCATCAGTATATTTTTCTACGGCTTTCTTTGCATTCTGCATAGAATAAAGCGAGTCACCAGACTGTATGAGTTCTGCAGCTTCTTTGTATTCTGCTTTACGTGCAACACCAGCCTTTACACTGTCGGCCTTTTTCTTTGCTTCAAGTGCGGCTTCGCGTTCTTCTTTTGCAATTTTCTTGTAAGCTATATTTAATACCGCATTGAATTCTTTAAGCGCATTTTCTGCATCTGAATAAACAGATTTATCAAAATCAACTGAATCTGAATCTAAGGCTTCTTCAACCTTATCAAGATAATCTACACCGCGATCGTAATTACTCTGCGCATAAGACTGCCAGTCGTTTTCGTCAATTTCATATTTTGCTTCAACTGCATTGCTGTAATTTGCAAGAAGGTTATATTTATCTATAAGAGCTTTTGCGTCAGCCTCTGGATCACTGCTATCTTTTAAGCCATCAAGAAGAGCATCAAGCTTTTCCATCTGATCAGGACAATTCTCATCGGCATAAGCATCGATAGCGGCCTGTCTTGCATCATTTACCTGTTCAATAAGAGCAGCAAGTCTTTCAGCTTCGGCTTCAGCATCGATTTCTGAATCACTTGTATCTTCTACAACATCTTCAACTACTTCTGAAGTCTCTGGAGCTTCAGGTTCCTGTTCTTCGGCAGCAGGTGTTGAACCACAGGAAATAAAGAACAGAATGGTGAAAAGAGAAAGAAGGATAATACAGACTTTCTTCATATTTACCTCACGTTTAAAATATTTTATATATTTTACTATATTATCGGCAATCTTACAACGATAATTTAAATATACCCGTATAAAGGTCAGGACTTCCGCATTATAAAATAAAATTATGAAGACATGGCTTCCGGTCACGGCTTCGTGGTGCAAAACCGCGCAATAATGCGCTACACGCTTTTTGTGGCATAGAAACTATTACACATGCCGCTTACGCGGCAGCCACAAAAAGAGTGTTTTTGCACCACGCCCCGCTCCCTCGCGCCAGATTCTCAGTTTCATTTTTATAATGCAGAAGCCGACCTAAATCACGATTATTTAATTATCGTTGCAAGTTACCTGCAAAAATGCGTGAGGAGGCAGAAAATGGCTGATGATTTTTCTTTTAAGATTGAAAAAAGTCTTGGAACTGTTGCTGAAGGAAAAGGTGGCTGGAATCTTGAGCTGAACCTTGTTTCCTGGGGTGGAAGACCTGCAAAATATGATTTGCGCAGCTGGTCTCCAGACCATCAGAAAATGGGAAAAGGTTCTACTTTTACAGAAGAAGAGCTAAAGGCGTTAAAGGAATTGTTGAATACGCTTGAGTTTTAGATAAGGTGGTTTCGATACGGCTTCGCCTACTCAACCACCGTGAAGTACTAATTCGTTTTTGCTCAATCACCCTTTCAGCATTCATAAGACGAAAGCTGAGCTCCATTTTTAATTACAATTTCGTACAGCATTTTTTGAAGAAGAATATCCTCCATCTGGGAACCACCTGAACGGATTTCCATATCTGTAGAGGCTAATTCTGCAAGAATTGCGGCGGATTGTCCCATTGTCCAGACTTTTGCAGCGCTGCGGTACTGTTTCTGAAGCATCTGCTGCGGAATAGCCTGTTCTCCTCTCTTATGCCAGTCCTGTAATTTTCTAAAGCAGGAAGCAAGGCCCGCAATAATCATTACAGAAGAGTTTTCCTTTGAAAGCCTGATTTTCTGTAGAATCTGCAAACCTTTTTCAAGACGCACAGGAGCAGGATCAGCACTATTTGCAAGCTCACGGAAAAGAGAAAAAGCATTCTCTTCGCGACTATGAGTGAGAACAGAGTCTACGTCGGTCTCTGTAATTTCATGATCTTTTGGAAATAAAACAAAAAAGCGTGAACATTCAGCTGCAAGTGACTGTGTATTATTTTCAATTAATTCAAGAATAAGTTTTGCAGCGCCCTGTTGAATTCTATAGCCGTTCTTACTGAAATAACTGGTTACCCATGGAAGCTTGTCGCTTTCAAACATTTCCCAGAACTTTTTGCGGTTGGCAGGAGGAACGAGTTTTTCAAGTTTTGAGTCTACACTGATTTCATCTGAAACAAGAACAAGAATTGCAGAAGGCTCCGGATTTTCAAGCCAATCCGAAATCATTTTAATTTCTTCTTTTTTCTTTATAAGCTCAGCATTTCGACAGACAATAAATACACCATCAGAAAACAAAGTTCCACTCTGTAAAATTGTCATTACCTCATTAAGAGGCGTTTCGAGAAGATAAAATGAATGTTCATCAATTACACCGAACTTCTTTTTATGAGCTGTCTTAACTGCTTCTACGGCTTCGTTACGTTTACCAAACTCAGGCCCGGTATAAAGAAAAATAGAATTCGTGTTTGCCATCTGCCATGTCCATTCTGCCAGTCTGCTGCAAAAAAAATCAGTAAGTTCTTACAATGTTAGAAAGAATTCCGACAATCCGAACATCGGTACAGTAAATTGCCTGAAACTGAGGATTTTCCGGCTGCAGCCGGATTCTTCCTGATTCTTTATAATAACGTTTAAGCGTAATGGCATCGTCAATTACTGCAACAATAATCTGACCGTCTTGAGCAGTTGCAGATTGTTCCACAACGGCAAGATCCCCGTCGAGAATTCCGGCATTAATCATGCTCTGGCCGCGAACTCGGAGTGCAAAATAATTTCTTCCGGGGCGTACAAAAGGTTCTGTCAAATTTACATAACCATCGAGGTTTTCTTCACACAAAAGAGGTTTACCAGCGGCCACCGTTCCCAAAAGAGGAACTCGGCTGACATAGGTTTCTGGCTCTCTCATGCGGCAATCTGAGAGAACTCGGATTGAACGTGCTTTTTTCTGACTCTGAGAAAGGTAACCTTTTTTCTGCAAAGCAAGAATATGATCCTGAATTGCACGAAGAGAAATACCAAAATGTTCACTCATGTCACGAACAGTTGGCGGATAAGAATGCTCTTCTGTATAAGAAGAAATGAAAGTTAAAACTTCTCTTTGTCTGTCCGTAATTTCTCTCATTACTTACGCCTCCATTTTTATTCTTCTTCAAAACGACTGTTAAAAAGTTCTTCAATTACAGAAGCTGCTTCTGATTCATCAGAACCGATAACACGCATTGTAAGCTGAGTGTTATAGCCGGCTCCCATTGCAAGTACACCCATAATTGATTTTGCATTTACTGTTGCATCATCGCGGGTAAGTGTAATTTCACTTTCAAACTTGTTTGAAGTCTGAGCGATAATAGCAGCTGGTCTTGCGTGAATGCCTGCTCGGTTCTGAACTGTTAAAATCTTTTCTATCATAGTAAATTCCTTGGCAGCCTCTCTGCCTGATTTTATTTTTTTAGTAAGAATCGTCGTTGCCGTTATAAACGGACTGCGCTTCTCCTGTTTCAATCCATTTAAGAACATTCTGGTTAAAGTCTTTTGCAGAATTGTAACCCATGTTTTTAAGACGCTCGTTCATGGCGGCCGCTTCTATAATAATAGGAAGGTTACGTCCTGGACGAACTGGAATCTCAATTACTGGAACTTTTACTCCAAGCAATTCATCATACTTTTGTTCTGTTCCAAGACGGTCATACGCCTTAGAAGAATTCCAATCCTCAAGCTTAACTATAAGCTGAACTTCCTTTTGATCGCGGATGGCACCAACACCATAAAGCTGCGAAATATTGATAATTCCTAAACCACGTATTTCCATGTGGTGACTGATTACTGTGTTTGAACCGCGCCCCAGAATGATATTACCGTTTACACATCGGATTTCTATAATATCATCAGCAACAAGACGATGACCGCGTTCTACTAGCTCAAGGGCTGTTTCACTCTTACCTACACCTGAGTGACCGCTGAGAAGAATTCCAATACCGTAAACTTCTACAAGAACTCCATGAAGCGTCTGATGCGGTGCAAACTGATTTGCAAAAACACGGATTATACGGTTTGAAAATTCTGTAGAAGTAAGGCTTGTCTGAAGAAGCGGACAATAGCTTTCCTCTGCAATGCGCCGAAAATCTTCCGTAGGCTCCAGATTATACGTAAAAATACAACAAGGCATTTGCGAACGGAAAAAGTTGCGTATTGAGTCGGTATTTTTTTCTTTGTGAAGTTTCTGAAGATAGGCAGTTTCACCGCGCCCGAAAACCTGAACACGATTACTGGCAAAAGATTCATAAAAGCCCGAAAGCGCAAGCCCCGGACGGTTTAATTCAGGCACACTAATCGCACGAGGCAAACCACGTCGCCCCGCAATACATTTAAGATCAAGGGCATCGTGTCCCGACAGTTCGAGATCCAGCAAATCCAACACTGTGAATTTTTTATCTGCCATACACGTTTACTATACACAGTTTTAGATATGTTATCAATAGCGAATTATTCTTTTTTTTCTATCAAAAAATTCTATCAAAAATTTGTTTTTTCAGAAAACCCGTGGTACTATAAAGGAGATGAGAAATGCACCATAAGTGCCTGTCTTATCAGTCTGCGTTTGCAGACATGCCTGCGTATGCAGGTTTACCTCAATTTCAGCCGAAGTAAAGCAAATTTACTTCACAAGGAGACAACTATGACACCATCAATTAATGCAGTAGGTTTTACACTTGAACAGAAGCAGTCAGACATGATTGAGTCAAAACTCAAGAGAATTGCTTATGCCGATGACCTGATTGTAGATTTACTTATGAAAATCAAGCATGACAAATCATATATTTTCGATACTACAGTAAACTTTAAGTGGGGCACACAGGCACACGTTTCTGGAGAAGACTTTGATTTTGCCGCAGCTTTAAACAAGATGATGGATGTACTTGATAATAAAATCAAGAAGGAAAAAGATAAGGTTCAGCAGAAATAAATTACAAATCAGTAATGATGTAGCATTGTGAAATATCACAATATCATGGGGATGACCAATAAGATTATCAGATAGTGTCATTCTGAACTCGTTTCAGAATCAGCATGACATCACTTATTGGGCAACCCCTTTTTTATCTTTTATACGAATTCTTAAGCCCCAGTTGAGAACGATATTTTGTTACTGTACGGCGCGCGATTTTTGCTCCCTTTTCATTTAGCAATTCGCATAATTCACGGTCAGAAATATTTTCGTTTTCCGGCTTTTCCAGAATAGCTAGCATTTTTTGTTTTATTCTTTCTGATGAAATTTTTGTTTGCCCGCTCTGACTCTTAACTCCCGACGTAAAAAAATACCACGCTGGAAAAAGTCCCCATTCAGTTTGAATGTATTTACTTCCGTTTTTTGCCGACATACGGGAAACTGTAGATTCATGAATTCCAAGCTCTTCTGCAACCTGTCTTCTTGTTAATACACTCAGATGTCCAGGTCCCTTAAAGAAAAACTTTTTTTGAGCTCCAACAATAGCGCATCCCTGCAATACAATAGTTGATTCGCGGAATTTGAGGGAATTAATTAAAACCTGAGCTTTTGCAACATTTTCCTTATCAAGCATAAATTCCGGAGACAGGCGAACCTCCGGCAAAGCACCAGAAGCATATTTTACCTGAAAATGAAAATCATTATTTCCTGAAACTATACCGTGTTCAAAATCATCTTCGGCAGAACCTTCTTCTTTAGTGATGTTAAGCACTACATCAGGGCGACCTGCATCAATTCCAGAATCAGAATTATACCCCTGCGCCGGATGAGGATTTAATGAAAGAATAAATTTTAAAGCTGAGGCTACTGAATCTTCATCAAGTAAAAGAGCATCTATAGCGGAAGTATCTGCAAAGGCTTTTTTGTGAAGGGCATTTTTATATTCTGTAAGTTTGCGGCAGATTTTTGCAGGTTCTGGAGGATTAAGAAAATCAATATGACCATCAAGAATAAAAAGAGCTAAAGGGTCAGGATTTTCTGAAAGGCGAGCCTGAATCAAAAGACTTTCTTCTGGAGTTCGGCAACAGGTTCCTACAGGATCAAGAGATTGAACCATCTTTAAGCAACGTTCCAGGAGTTCATGTTCTGAAGCAGGATTTTTTTTCGGCAAAAAAGATTCAGGAGAAAGCATGGAACCGTAAAATCCGTTTTTATCAAGATTGTAGATAAGACGTGTACAAAGTTCATTTTCTTCATCTGAAATTTTCATAGCATTCAATTGATGTAAAAGATGCGCCTGTAACGTTTCTCCATAGTCTTCCTGACTTTCCATAATTTTTTGAAATTTATCGGCTTCAGCAGAAGTTCCATATACACCTTGTTCTCTATATTCTCTGGATGTTCTCGATTCGACATAACTGGACTGCTCTGTACCTGACCAGGAATCCCTTACAATTTCAAGTGCCGGATTTTCTGAAGCCTCGCGGTAAATTTCTTCGCGCAGAGCTTCATTTCCCATTGAAAGAAAATTCAATGCTTTTATCTGAATCTGTGAAAATCGTTGAACCTGTTTCTGAACCTGTCGGGTATCGAACCGTAAAGAAGTATTCATTAAAATAATTATAGCATAAAAGCCTTTCAAACTGTATACTTGCAGATATGAAAAAGCTTGAAGATTTTGGAATCCGCGTGCCGGAAATCCTTTTGCCAAAAAATATTGATGTTAAGAGCTGGTCGGTAATTGCCTGCGATCAGTATACTCAGGACCTGGAATATTGGAAGCGCGCTGAATCATGCGCTGCAGGAAAACCTTCTACTCTTAATCTGATTTTGCCGGAAGTTTACCTTGGAGCTCCGGACAAGCCTGCAAGAATAGAAAAAATCAGAGAGACCATGAAGTCCTACATCGCAGAAGGAGCTGGCTCGAAAAACAGCGTGTTTGATGCAGAACGCAAGAGCATGGTTTATATAGAAAGAAAGACTGCATTTGGCCGAATGCGCCGCGGTCTCGTTACTCAGATTGATCTGGAAACTTATGAGTGGAAGCCTTTCAGCAAGGCAAATATCCGCGCAACAGAAGCAACAATCGTTGAGCGCATTCCTCCACGTATGGAGATTCGCCGCGGAGCTCCCCTTGAGCTGCCTCACATTATGCTTTTAGTTGATGATAAGGATGATATTCTGATTGGCGGAGCAGGCAAGCTTGTTCGCGGTAAGGCACCTTTGTACAGCGGCGAGTTTATGTGTAACGGCGGTTCAATTACAGGCTGGGCAGTTGAAAGTGACAGTGAGATTGCCGGTGTTACTGAGGCTGTAGAAAAAATCGCAGAGAAAAAACGCGCCGCAGACGGCTCAACCTTCCTCTTTGCAGTTGGAGATGGAAATCACTCCCTTGCTACTGCAAAGGCTGTTTGGGATGAGTATAAAGAAAAGCTGGTTGCTGGCGGAGCCGATGACGCTGCTTTGCGTGACTGCCCTGTTCGCTATGCCCTTGTTGAAATTGTAAATATTTATGACACAGGTTTAACCTTTGAGCCAATTCACCGCGTTATTTTTGACTGCGATGTTGAAGGACTGATTAAAACTCTGGCTGAAAAGCTTGGTGGTTCGGTAAGCGAAGTGGCTGGGGCCGGCGAACTTGAAGCAGCAGTAAAGGCTTCTCATGCTGATTTTGGATTTGCTTACCGCGAAAGTGGCAGTGGCGCGCAGAAGTATGTTCTGCTAAAAACCGGAATTACAGAGCTCGCCGTTGCAAGACTGCAGCCGGAAATTGATGAGTTCTTAAAATCTGCCGCTTCCGCCGGCGCCTCTGCAAAAAAAGCTGAAATCGATTACATCCACGGAAGTGATGAAGTTTTGAAACTTGGTGAGCGCGACAACGCAGTGGGAATTTTACTTCCGCCAATCGCAAAGGATTCGTTCTTTGAAACTATCAGTGGCCGGGGCCCGCTCCCACGCAAGAGTTTTTCAATGGGTGAAGCTGATGAAAAGAGGTTCTACCTGGAGTGCCGCAGACTCTTTAAATAGTTCTGAAACTTTCTGACATCTTTTTTTACACAAATCGAAAATGCCGTTTTCGTCCTTTTGAATCAGGATGGAACGGCGTTTTCCTTTATCCTGAGCATTGAGGGCGCAGACTGCTTCGAAGGTGGTACCGCTGCCGGCGAAGAAGTCCATTATTAAGGCGTCTTTTGGCTGACGGGTTATTTCAATTAAATGTTTAATGAGACTGACAGGCTTTGGATTATCGAAGGCGCCGGGTTGGCCAAGCAGCTCATCTAAGTGATGCTGAGCAGCACGGGTAGTTTCGAGCGGCTCAATAATGTTGCGGGGAATTACTTCTGACTGCTGGTCGTTGAAGATTTTTACACGCGGAACCTTGTCGTAAGCAGGGGCAGTGCCCCAGAATATGCGTTTATCTGCAATCAGCTCCTTCATATGAGCTTCATCGGTCTGCCATTGGCGGGTCCAGACTTTACCGCTCGGAGAAACTATCGAATAGTAGTTTTTGTGATTTGGATTTGAACGTTTTTCTGTAAAAGAAATACTGCCGGAAAACCAGTTTCCGCGCGGGTCGTTGTCGGCGTTTGTTGTAGCCCAGTCTGTCTGCTGGATTTCGCGGAAGGCCGGAAGCTGCTTTTTATCGCGGGCATAACAGAGAGTATGCTGTTGCAATGTACGTGACCAGGTGTCTTTTTTGCCTTTTCCATGAAGCCACATAAAATCATTTACAAAATTTTCTTCACCAAAAATCTGATCGCAAAGAAGCTTTAATGTATAGAGCTCGCTCTGATCAATTGCAATGAAAATACAGCCGGTAGGTTTGAGAAGCGGACAGGCGGCAAGAAGCCGGCGCTGCATAAAGCTGAGCCACTTGCTGTGACGGTCGTGTGTACCGCTGCCGTCACGCACCTGGAAGTTATCCTTGTAAGTAAAGTCGTTGCCGGTGTTGTAAGGCGGATCTATGTAAATAAGGTCAACAGCTGCAGTGAGATTCGGACAATCATCAGCCCCGCTTCCAAGTTTTTTCAAAACCGGATAATTATCGCCATTAATTAAAACGTGTTCAAAGTCTTGGGGAAGCAGCGGCGAAAAAGTTGAGTTCGCAAGAAAATCTGGCGAATCGGCAGGTTCAGGGTAGTCTGTCCAGGTAAGTTGTAAAGGCATGTGTTAATTATATGATTTCTTTGATTAACGGGTCAATAATACAAAAAAACATAAAAAACTAAACGATTGAAAAATTCCTCGTATATTATTTGTGTACTATAAGGAGACGCAAATGGCAAACGCAAATACAAACGAAAAATCAGTTTTACAGACTATTATTGACCTTTCAGGAAAGCTCGAAGGGTGTAAGCTTGAAGAGGCAGTTCTTAAAACAGAAAAAGAAAATCTTGGCCGTCTCACAAAATACCTTAATATTGATGAAACCTCTGCTGTCTTTTTTACTGTAATTTTTTATCTTCAGATGCAGGAGTCCGCCGCTTCGTCTCTTGCAGAAATTGCAGATTTTCTTGAGATTCCGCATATTACAATTTTGCTTTATTCACAGAATTTTAACTTGCTTCAGAAGAAGTTTTTGATTGGACAGAAAAAATCAGAATCCAGACTGGCTCGCAGAAGCGAAAGAAATGGCGGCTATGAAATTCCTGATTCTGTTGTAGAAAGTATTGTTGAAGGAACACCCATAATTCAGGTTGAAGAAACCCTCGACACAACAGACAAGATTTTTATGACTTTCTTTACGCTATTTAAAAACTGTTTAAGAAGCTCTAATGTTGATGAAGATTTTTACAGAACAGTTGCAACTTATGAGCGAAAGTACGAGCAGGACGAAATCATGCGAAATATAAAAAAGGAGTTTCCTGAAGATCTGGAGTCTCGAATAATTTTATATTTACTCAGCTCATTTTGTATTTCTGGAAAAACTCTTGTAGATGATGATTCCGATTTTCTTACCGATGTACTTGGTATGTTTATAAAATATTCCCGCTGCCATCGATTAAGCCAAAAGGATGATATTCTTTTTGAAAGAAATCTTATTATAGATAGCTTTGAACAAATCGCCGGTGATTTCAGACGTGGCTCCCGATATGCTACAATTTTAAAATTGAGCTCCGAAGGTCTTAAAAAGCTGTTTGGCAGTCAGGCAAAAAAATATGCAGAAGCAGAATATCAAAAATCTGACCTGGAAATTACAATTGATGCTCTTCACGAATTTTCGATCACTTACGAAAAACGTATGACACCTCTTCTAAAAAAAAGAGAGCTGACCTCTCTTGAAAAGAAATTCGCAGAGCTGCCTTTCTTTAAGAAGATAATGAAGACGAAGCTTGAGCCTACTGAAAGATTTTTCCTTTATGATTGTTCAAAGGATTTTCTTGACGGCAATGAATCAGGGCTTTGTTCTACACTAAGTGATTTATATGCAAAGACAAATGCGTATTTTACAAGTCTTCGAAAAATGCTGGATGAAAAAGATGCATTAAGTACAAACGGTTTTATTGAAATTGAAAAAAATGATGTCGTAGAAAAAACAACTGTAACTCTAAGCGACCGCACCATTGAATTAATTTACGGAAAAAATGCAGATCTCTATAAAAAGAAGCCGGTTTGTAATAAAAATATTCTTGAACCTGAAAAGCTCAAAGAAAAGACTCTTTTTTATTCTGAGACAGTTCAGAAGCAGATTGATATGCTGGAGGAAAGTCTTTCTCAAAAAAATCTTGTTGCCATGCAGAAGCGACTCGAATCAAAGGGGCTTCCAAAAGGCGTTGCAGTTCTTCTTTATGGCGCGCCTGGAACCGGAAAGACGGAAACTGTTTATCAGCTTGCGAAAAAGACAAACAGAAAAATCCTTCATGTTGATATTTCTGAATCAAAATCCATGTGGTTTGGTGAAAGTGAAAAAATTGTAAAAAAGATTTTTACTAATTACAGAAAACTCTGTCAGGATTCGGAACGTCACCACGAGAACACACCGATTCTTTTGTTCAACGAGGCCGATGCTCTTATTTCTAAACGAAAGGATATTACAAGCGGAAACTGTGCGCAGACAGAAAACGCAATTCAGAATATTCTTCTTGAAGAGATGGAAAAGCTGGACGGAATTATTTTTGCAACAACAAACCTCTGCAACAATATGGACAAGGCCTTTGAACGACGCTTCCTTTTTAAGGTTGAATACGAAAAACCAAGCCTTGAAGCCCGCAAAAAAATCTGGGGAAGTAAACTGCCGGAGCTTGGCGAGTCTGATTTGGAGAGGCTCGCCGACCGCTTTGATTTTTCCGGTGGCGAAATTGACAACATTGTGCGAAAATGTGAAATGACAGAAATCATAAAAGGGACACTTCCGGCTTATGACGAAATCGCCGAGCTCTGCGAAAACGAGCGGCTGGATAAAGAAGAAAAAGAATGCCGCGTAGGATTTTGTCTCGATTAAGTTTGACCATATTTGATTAAGGTTTTCATGAATCGCTTCTGGGGATATGACATTATAAAAAACTCTTTTGTGCCGCGCCAGGAAGAATCGCTTTCTGTTTTCCCTACCATTGTAAACCTGGAACAGAAAACGGTTTTCTGTCGCCAGCACAAGAGGTGGGAAATCATTGCCGCCTTCCAGCAGAATGTGCTGAAGACCGCCTGCGGAAAACTTTATACAGGCCCTTTTACACATGATGAAACAATTTTTAATTACAATTATGCCGTAAGCAAAAAAGAAAGCGGCTGGTATATAAAGGTAAATTCTCAGACGGTCTCTACAAAAAGCAGACGTCTGCTGGAAAACATCTGGGAAGTAAACATGCAAAGAAAGCGCCTTTTCAAAAACGGTACTCCGGTTTTCGCCCGCGAAGATATTACCGGAGTTCTCTGCAAGGAGTTGACCACAGAAATCTTAAGCGACATGGGAGCTATCTACAAGGAAGAGTTTGGTATCTGCCCGACTGTTGCCTCAAAACTCGGCGGCTTTAATGTTATTCTGGGCTATATGCTCAGCCCCTTCAACGTAAACTTTTACTGCATTGCCCAGCACTGGGGACTGAATCCTTATGATCCGGATTTTGCGGCTCTTTCTTCGGGCAACACTCCGACTGCCGAGAATGAAATGTTCGACAGTATGGATATTAAACCGACTAAAACACTTCGCAAGCTCTACCAGAAATTTCCGCAGAGTGTAATCTGCTATGCGGCGGCCCAGGACATGGGCTTTACTGATGTTAATATTCTTCAAAAATCTCCAGCCCCATCCTTTTATGCCTTTTTGAAATACTATATGATTTCCTTTGCAGGCGGTCAGATTACTTACATTATCCGCAATTCAATTAAACAGTTTGTCCGCGACATGCTTGCTCTTTCAAATCAAAAGACTGTATGGAATTCAATCGAACGCACCGTGGGCTTTTTTGCAAACCGGACTGTTTCAAAAATAGTCATTACCGATGCAATCAACATGTATCCTATTTGTGCCCGCCATCTTACGGATCAGGAAAAAAAGGAAGTGATGCGTGAAGGCTTTAATCAGTACACTCATGACTTTTTCCTCCGCCGCCAGGAACAGCTGGGGCTGGATAGCATCTTTTCAGAGCGCAAAGTTGAGGTTAATGTTCCCTTTACCATCGAACCTGAGTTTATGGCTCTGGAATATAAGACCGGCCGTCAGTTCCAGGAAAATCCGGTTACCAAAGAGCTGGAAGAAGTGCCTGATGAAGAACGCTTCTGTTTTTATGTAGCCAAAGATAGTTATACGCTCAAACAAATTGGAAGCGCAATGAGCAACTGTGTTGGCTGGGGTTACAAGAATGCGGTGCTGGAAAGACGGGCCACTATTGTCTACGCAATGTTCCGGAAAAAATACCGCATCTGCATAGAAGTCACTCCAGGTTTTTCAATCAGGCAGGCGCTCGGTCCTCATAATACTCAGCTCCAGGATGACGCTCTGCAGGCCTTCTTTGAATGGTGCGACAAAAAAGACATCAAAAGACCCCACGCCTTCGGCCAGATACACGTTGCCCCTCACGGGTAAAATCTATTTTATTGCTTCTAATGTAAGCATTACCTTATTAGATTTACTTCTGATTTTTCCATTCTTTACAGGATAAACTTCAGAAAGAGATTCCAGTTCCTTTACATGTTGTGGTTCTGAATCACAGAAAGCAGCAGGATCAATATATTCAATAGTTGAAGGAAGCTTTACAGACTCAAGCGCAGGGCAAGGGTTAAAAGCAAATTTATCAATTTTCTTTACACCTTCATTTACAATAATTTTTTTGAGTGCTCCACAATACGAGAAGTTACTTCCGTCAACTGACTCAAGTGTACCAGGAATTTCTATTGATTCCAGAGACTCGCAAAATCTAAAAACCTGATATTTCATACTCGTAAGATTCTTTGGAAGTGTAATATTCTGAAGCTTCCTGCAATAAATGAAAGCTTCATTACCAATTTTCTCTACAGAATCAGGAATATTGATTGACTTTAGTTTAAGACATCCGGCAAAAGAACAATCTCCTATTACAGTAATTTTTTCTGGTAGTCTAACAGTCTCAAGTGCATTGCAGTGTTCAAAAAGCCTGGCCTTCAATTCTGTAATAGCTTTAGGAATTTCAATTGACTTAAGATTTTCGTTTCCACTGAAAACTTCATAATCAAGTTCTTTAAGATTATCAGGAAGTTTGATTTCCTTAAAACCACAACGGGCAAGAGAAAGCTGTTTTATTACAGTAACACTCTCTGGAATGATGAGTTCTTTTAAGGATTCACATTTGTTAAAGAGAGAATATTCGAGACTCTTAATTCCAGAAGGAAGATTTATTTTCTTCAAACTGGAACAACCATCGAATGCAAAACGACCTATCTTTTTTACACATTCAGGTATTTCAACAGTTTCAAGATTCTTAAATCCCTGGAAAGCGCTTTCCCCTATTTCTGTAATTCCATCTGGAATAACAACTTGCTTTTGATTTGGCCGCATAAACTTTACAAGCACATTATTTTCGATTAAGAACTCAGGATCTTCTGCTTCTCCATCCTGACACTTAACAGAGGATGCTTTTACATCTGAATTGAGAAGATATTCCTTGCCTTCTACTTTTTCCCAATCTTCTTTAGAACCGGCAAAATTGATTTCAGATAAAAGCTGACATTCACTAAAGGCGCCTTCCTGAATAACCTTCAATGATTTTGGAAGGGTTATTTTTTTTAATTTTAAGCAAAACTTGAAGGTATCGTATTCTATTGTTGAGATTCCTTCTGGAATAACAATTTCTTCCAGAGCACGACAATTTTCGAATACATAAGATTCGAGTATTTCAAGTTCTTTTGGAAGTGTAACTTTTTGCAGGCTCATGCAATATGCAAAGGCACCGCGTCTGATAGCTTTTACACTGTCTGGAACTACAACGCTTAAAAGAGAAGCACAGCCACTAGCGCATTTTCCGGCAAAAGCATCTCTGGCAATTTCTGTAACTCCATCTGGAATTTCAATATCAACTGCATTTTTTGAATTTGCACATTTTTCAAGAATATTATTTTTGATTGTAAGAACTTTCTTTTCGTTAGCCATTTTACACCTCTGAATTTATTATAAATGTGAAATTTGTTTTTTACAAAGAATTTTTTTGCCATTCTAAAAACTTAATGTATAATCAAACATAAGGTGAAGTTATGAGTAGTATAAAAGAACACATTGATTTAATTAAACACATTCCTGTTGAAAAACAGATCTCATTAATCAAAAGGAAAAACTGGCTGAAAGATGACGAGCATTTACACGATAGATTTCAAGACATCAATAATCAAGAGAAAATATTAAAACACCTGAAAAGCATTTTTTCTAAAAATGATGAAATCTTAATTTCTAGAAGTGATATCTTTGATGAACAAAATCTAGAGAAAAAAATATTAAAAACATTAATGTGGGGCTATCCTTCAGGCGGACAGGGGTCTCTCTCAAAAAATATTTTTTGTAATCTCTCTATAATAAAAGAAAAATTAAATAAATACAAAAACAAGAACATTCCAGAAGACTCTGAAGATCAAGATACAAACCTTAAGGAGCTCCTTGTCATTCCTGGACTTGGTTTTTCAACCCTTTCAAAAATACTGTATTTCTTCCAGGTTACAATTAATGATAATCCTTGTTTGATTTATGACAGACAGGTTCTTTTATCGTTAAATAAAAACACTATTGATGAATTTGATATAGGACATTCATGGAAACAAAACTATGATGATTATTGTAGTTATCTGGAAAAAGTTAATGATCTTTCCAAGGAACACAATGTTACCAACGCACAAATCGAATTCTTCCTTTTTTATACAAATCTACATTTTAAGTTAGATTGATTGTTTGAAATTACTGTTTTTTTACTTTACGTTTCAAAAAAATAGCCTATATTAATAATACATTCACTTTTTATAGGCTTACTAAACATTTAACTTTCTCATTTTTTATGGCATATAAATGCCGGGGAGTCGCTATGTCTAATGAAAAAGAACAAATTCCACCTTTCAGAGAAATAATGATTTCAATGCAGTGTATAACATTCAGCACAGCTCTTCTCTTAATAAATGCAGAATTACCTGAAGATTTTGACAAAAGTTTACTTCGAAAAGTTATGGAACTTTTACATGTTTGTTTTTCAAAACCTTCCGGAATATATAAAATGCTCTCTGGTGCAAAGCAATTAAAAGACGAAATCTCAGATTATCCTGTAAAAGAAAGCTGTAAAGAGTATTACTTTTCCACCCTTCAAACCTTTGATGAGCTTCTTTAACAAAAAACAGGTTTTGGATGCACGTAAAAAAATTATGAATAATTACTGGGGATACGACATTATAAAAAACTCTTTTGTGCCGCGCCAGGAAGAATCGCTTTCTGTTTTCCCTACAATTGTAAACCTGGAACAGAAAACGGTTTTCTGTCGCCAACACAAGAGGTGGGAAAGGATTGCGGCCTTTCAGCAGAATGTTCTCAAGACTGCCTGTGGAAAACTTTACACCGGCCCTTTTACAACCGACAACACAATTTTTAATTACAATTATGTCGTAAGTAAAAAAGACGGCAACTGGTATATCAAGGTCAATTCGCAGACGGTCTCTACAAAAAACAGACGCCTGCTGGAAAATATTTACGAACTGAACACTCATAAAAAACGTCTTTTCAAAAACGGCACGGCGGTGTTTGCACGTGAAGACCTGGCCGGAGTTTTGTGCAGGGAAATTACCACAGAAATCTTAAGTGACATGGGCGCTGTCTACAAGGAAGAGTTTGGAATCTGCCCGACGGTTGCCTCAAAGCTCGGTGGTTTTAATGTTGTTTTAGGATATATGCTAAGTCCCTTCAACGTAAACTTTTACCGCATTGCTCAGCACTGGGGGCTTAATCCTTACGATCCGGATTTTGCAGCTCTTTCTTCGGGCAACACTCCGACTGCCGAAAATGAAATGTTCGACAGCATGGGGATTAAGCCGACAAAAACTCTTCGAAAGCTGTATCAGAAATTTCCGCAGAGCGTAATCTGCTATGCGGCGGCTCAGGACCTGGGCTTTACGGATGTGAATCTCCTTCAGAAATCTCCGGATCCATCCTTTTACGCCTTTTTACAATACTACATGATTTCTTTTGCGGGAGGACAGATTTCTTACTTTATTCGCCATCCGCTCAAGCAGTTTGTCCGCGACATGCTTGCTCTCTCAAATCAAAAGACTGTCTGGAATTCTATTGAACGTACAGTTGGCTTTTTCGCAAATCAAACCGTGTCGCCGATAATCATAACCGATGCAATCAATATGTATTCAGTGTGTGCGCGTCATCTTACAGATCATGAAAAAAAGGAAGTTATGCGGGAAGGCTTTAATCAGTACACGCATGACTTTTTCCTCCGACGCCAGGAGCAACTAAATCTGGAAGGATTTATCTCAAATCACAATATTGAAGAAAATGTTCCCTTTACCATCGAACCTGAGTTTATGGCTCTGGAATATAAGACCGGCCGTCAGTTCCAGGAAAATCCGGTTACCCATGAGCTGGAAGAAGTGCCTGACGAAGAACGCTACTGCTTTTATGTCGCAAAGGATTCTTATAAGCTTAAAGAAATTGGAAGTGCGATGAGCAACTGCGTGGGCTGGGGTTACAAGAATGCGGTGCTGGAAAGACGGGCAACTATTGTCTATGCAATGTTCCAGAACAAATACCGCATCTGCATAGAAGTCACTCCAGACTTTTCGATTAGGCAGGCACTGGGACCTCATAACACCCAGCTCCAGGCCGATGCCCTTCAGGCCTTTTTTGAATGGTGCGATAAGAAAGACATCAAAAGACCCCACGCCTTCGGTCAAATCCATGTTGCGCCACACAGGTAAAGTTGGAGCAATATCAACAGCCGTTATCTTTTCATTAACTAATTCTTGTTTTATACTTGAAAAAGATTTTTATTAAGGAATAAATCATGGGCATTTTAAAAGATGAAAGCATTTCTATTTATGATGCAGTACAAAATATAAAAGATGATAAATATGTTATGCCTGCCTTCCAGCGACAATTCTGCTGGAGCATGGAACAAATTGAAAAACTGTGGGATTCAATTTTACAGGGCTATCCAATTTCAACTTTTTTGTTCTGGCATATTGATGATAATAATATTACTGCTGACACAAAGTTTTGTACTTTTCTAAATGAAATTTCTTTTGATAACAGGAGCAATGCTGATTCCCCAAACTATAATTTAGAAATCATTAATACGGAAAGAACTGATACTGCCATTCTTGATGGGCAGCAGAGACTTACCTCTTTATATCTGTCTTTACTATGTAGTGCTTTTAAAAGGCAAAGGTATGCCCGTAGAGGTGGCGAAAGAATCCTCTGCAAATTATTTATTGAACTAGACAAAAACAAAATAACAGTTGATGAAGAAGAATATAACAGCAAAAAATATGATATACGCTTCACAGATAAAGCAGGTAATTTAACTGTCACACAATTTGATATAAAGAAAATCATGCAGCCGGAATTTTCTAAAAAAGAAACCAGAGTACAAGCAATAGAAGACATTCTGAAAAACATTCCGGCAGACAGCAAAGAATATGCCTCTAACATTTTAAATACACTTTGCCAGAAAATATATGATGAAAAGCTGATTCGCTTTGTTGAAATTCTTGATATGAATCAGGATGACGCATTGGAAATGTTTGTCAGGTTTAATAGTGGAGGAACTCGCTTATCAAAATCTGAAATCACAATGTCAATTCTTGAAGCTTACTGGCCTGAGGCTAGAAATCAGTTTGGTATGGCTTTACAGGATTCGTCGTACAGAGATTTCAAAAATGATTTTATTATACGAACCGCATTAATGCTGTATGGTGATGTAGTAAAATCTGTTATCAATGAATCTATTGCTAATGATTTAAGGGCAAACTGGAGGGCTTTTAAGATAGCGCTTAAAAATCTGGAAAAGGTATTAAAGGAATTCAAGATAGATATTAGACGGTTTTCCAGCAGCTGGAACGTTTTACTGCCGGTAATTTATTATATCTATAATAATCCGGATTATATAAATAATAAAACTGCAATAAAAAAATATCTTCTGCGGGCAATTCTGTTTTCATATTTTCAGTCTGGAACAACTTCTAAATTACAGACAATGAAGCAGCATATAAATAATAACAATATGGAATTAACGACAGAATTATTAGATGGAATTTCTACATTAAATGTTACTGATGGTAAAATTGAAGATATTTTGAATTCAGAAAAGGGAAGCCACATTGCAAACGAAACTCTCTATTATTTAAGCATTGACTGGTTAAATCCTGAAATTATATATGAAGCAGATCATTTGCATCCAGACAGCCGTTTTGATAAAACAAAACCTGTTTCGATTACTCAAGAAAAATGGCTTTCGTGGAGAAAACTTAGAAATAAAATTCCTAACCTGCATTATTTGAGCTGGCAGCTGAATGACAGAAGGCAGGAAATGCCTTTAAGCGAATTTTATAATAATGTAATTGAAGATAAGGATAATTTCAGACACAATTCGTATATTCCAGATGAAGTTTCTTTGGATTTTGTAAATTTTGAAAATTTTTATGAAGCACGTAAACTACTTCTGAAAAATAAACTGAAAGAATTATTAAGTTAATTATATGGGGTTCTTAAGGGGCAAAGCCCCTTAGGAGAAGGGGTAGCACGCAACGAAGTGCGGGCGCAGGGGAAGACTTTCCCCTCCTTTATAATAAAAAAAAATTAAATTTTTCCTTTACGATTCGCGAAAATATACATATATTAAATATACTTGATATTTAACTTTTCTTCCTAATTCTACACAAAATTAAACTTTCTCATTTTTTTAGGCATATAAAATGCCGGGGAGTCACTATGTCTACACAAAATCTTTCTAAGCTTGAGCTCGCTGCAGAGGAAATTGATCAGGGAATCAATTTCGAAAAAAATCTGGCTTACCTCAATGAAGAGGGTGAAAAAGGCAATATCTTTGCACTTAAAACTTTGGGATTTCTTTACAGTCTGGGGCTTTATGACTCGCAGGATGAATCTAAAAAGCTCCTTATCGACAACATGTCTGAAGAAAGCGAAAAAAAAGCCCGCGAATATTTTACAAAGGCCGCAGAGCTTGGTAGTGTTCACGCAAAAATCTGGCTTGCGATGGGAGAATGTATAAGAGTTGCTTTGGACGATAAAAGTGACTCTGAAGCCGGCGAAAATTTTCCGACTGCCCAGGATTTTCTCAACGCAGAAAAGCTTGCCCTACACGCAATAGAAGAAAGCAAAAAGGAAAGCTGTGACTGTACTCAAAATGCCGTTGCAATGATGTGCCATTGGCTTGCACAGGTTTACGACTCAAAAAATCCATCAAACCCGATTTACGATGAAGAAAAAGTAAAATATTGGGAAGAAGAATATGAAAAAAAATTGAAAAATTTTAATAATTTTTCACAATTTTGAGAGTTAAGTTAACTATATTATTAACACCCTTAATTAATTATTTTCACCAAAAACAAACATTCTCATTTAATCGACATTCAACATGTCAGGAGGTTTCTATGTCTATGTCTAAATATCCACACTTCAACATTCTTTCCCGCGAAGAAGAATTTGAACTGGCAGTTCAGGCTGCAAATGGAAATGCAAAAGCGCGCAAGCTTCTCATTCTTTCAAACATTCCTTATGCAATTAAATATTCAAGAAGCTTCCGGCGTTACAATTTTGATGACGAGGATTTAGTTCAGATTGCACTTATTGGTCTGATTGAAGCCGTAGATAAGTTTGATTTTGAAAAAGGCTTTCGCATTATAACCTACGCAAAAAACTGGATTCGTAAAGAGATTATGGATGCAACCGGTAAATCTCTCAAAAATCCGGCTTGTCCTATTAACCGCAATGATGATCCTGATTTTGATGAAGAAGAATTTCTTTCTTCCCTCTGTGATAATTCAAAAAATACAGTTGAAGAAGAATGTATAAATAATGAAATGACGGTTCGTGTGAAGGAAGCTCTTGCCTTACTGCCTTCAAAGCAGGCTGATATTCTCACCCGCCACTACGGTCTGACTTATAAAGAGCCTCAGTCTTTCAATGAGATTGCTGAAAGCTATGGACTCACGAAAGCCCGAATCCATCAAATTGAGCAGCAGGCTTTTTCTACGCTGAAAAATGAGCTTGGTGATTTGTATGATTTATGCGCATAAAAAGGCAAGAAAAATAAGGAGGAAAACATGAGTAACGAAAGCAAACAAAATTCATCACTCAGAGACTTTACGATTTCAATGCACTGCATAACATTCACTATATGTCTTACTATGATTGATGCTTCACTGCCTGAAGATTTTGATAGAAGCTTGCTTCATAAAATCAAAAAACTTGCAGAAGATTGTGAAACTCCTGCAAGTCTAAATAAACTGCTAAATAGTTCAAAAGAACTTGAAAAAAAACTTCCTGCTTATCCTGTTTCAGAGAGTATAAAGGAATCTGTACTTTCTTGTATTCAGGCGTTTGAGGAAATCTAACTAGTTGCAAGGCTGCCCCTAGTTAGCAGTAAGACACCTCTTAAATAGCAGCAAGTCCGCCCTTGAGGTCTTCGATAATATCTTCAACATTTTCGAGACCAACTGAAACGCGAACCATACCGCCGTCGATTCCGGCTGCAATGAGCTGTTCATCGGTGAGCTGGCGGTGTGTAGCAGAAGCCGGGTGAAGAACGCAGGTGCGGATGTCGGCAACGTGAACTTCGTCGCAGGCAAGTTTGAGGGCATCCATAAAACGAACGGCTGCTGAACGACCACCCTTAATGCTGATAGAAATTACGCCGCAGGTTCCGTTTGGCAAATATTTCTGTGCACGCTCGTAGTACTTGTCGCCTGGGAGACCTGGATATGTAACCTTTGCAATTTTATCGGAGGTTTTGAAGAACTCGGCAACCTTGCGGGCATTCTGGCAATAGCGTTCCATACGAACCGGAAGAGTCTCAAGGCCGAGGTTGAGATAGAAGGCACTCTGAGCTGCAGGATAGCAACCAAAGTCGCGCATCAACTGAGTGCGGGCTTTTACGATATAAGCAGCCTTGCCGAAGTCTCCAACATAGCGCAATCCGTGATAACTTTCATCCGGCTCAACCATGTCGGCAAACTTGCCGGTCTTTTTATAAGCAGCTTCCCAGTCGAAGTTTCCTGAATCAACGATTGCACCACCACCCTGAACTGCGTGACCGTCCATATATTTTGTTGTTGAGTGAACTACAATATCAGCACCCCACTCGAATGGACGACAGAGAACTGGAGTTGCAAAAGTGTTATCTACAATAAGAGGAAGATTGTTGTCGTGAGCAGCCTTAGCCCAGGTTTCAAAATCAAAAACTGTAAGGGCAGGATTTGCAAGTGTTTCACCAAAAATACACTTTGTATTAGGCTTAATTGCCTTGCAGATTTCTTCATAGCTTGCATCAACATCAACCCAAATACATTCGATTCCAAGCTTCTTAAGAGTAAAGCCAAAGAGGTTGATTGTTCCGCCGTAAATCGAAGCAGATGCAATAAAGCTGTCGCCTGCACAGCAGAGATTCAATACAGAAAGGAGCGAAGCTGCCTGGCCGGAGCTTGTGAGCATACAGCCGACGCCGCCTTCCAGGTCTGCAATTTTTTTCTCAACTGCATCGCAGGTAGGATTTGCAAAACGTGAATACATAAATTCAGTAGGCTTATCAAAGAGAGCCGCAACATGGTCACAGCTGTCAAAGCGGTAAGTTGTACTCTGTACAATAGGGATTGTTCCAGGTCCGCCATTTTCCGGCTTGTAGCCTGAGTGTAAAACTTTTGTCTCGATTTTCATAATTGCGCCTCTTTTTCAAAATAAACTGTTGGCGGAACTATAGGAAGAAACTTGAACCGCCTTTTTATAGATTTTAATTATACTGAAAATCTTTAATATGATAAATATCTTTTATTTTCGGTTTTATTTCCAGCCTTCCCAGATTTTCTGCGCCATGCCAACGGTTGCCTCAGTTTTTCCATTTCGACAAACCGGCTGCTTCATAAGTGCTACCTGATTTTCAAAAAGCTTTCCTTCTTTTTCGCTGTCGTCCAGGTAGGCAATGCTGGCATAGTCTTTTGCCTTTTTATCAATTAGTGCGTCGAGGGCAGCATCACGTCCACCTTCCGTTCGGGCAAGGGCCGTCACAACAGAGTCAAACTCGCCGGCAGACATCTCTTTTTCCTTGAGGTCCACAAACTGAAAAGGAATGCGGCGTTCCTTAAAAAATCTCTGCGCCGCCTTGCAGTCAAAACTTTTATTTGTACCAAAAATCTGAATCATAAAGTTAGTATAACAGAAAACGCAACTATAAGTAACTAAAATGCAACCGGCGTTTGGTTTTCGCAAAATTAAGAGTATGATATTATTATTCATATGGGCGCAACCGCCGCAAGCGGCGGTCGGGCTTTCCGCCATTCCGCTATCGCTCCAGCCTCCGCACTCGTTCACTAACTAACGTTAGTTCACTCGCTTGCGGTGGCCGCCTTCGGCGTGGCTACAATCCCTTGCGCAAAATAATTTATCGCGTTCTAATTATTTACCGCGCGACTCAGGAGACAGTCATGAACTTTTCAGAAAAACTACAGATACTTAGAAAAAACAAAGGCCTCACACAGGAAGCCCTGGCCGACAAGCTCAACGTTTCCCGCCAGGCTGTTGCAAAATGGGAAAGCGGACAGGCCTACCCCGACATCTCAAACCTCATACAAATCAGCGACCTGATGAGCGTAACTGTAGATTACCTTGTGCGCGACCAGCAGTGCATGATGAACGTGACCGGCGCCACGGACAAGACAGACCTCGATGAACTCATAACCTTCCGCCTCGAAGCAAACGTAAACACCTACGCTGCCTTTATGAACGAAACAGACTCTACCCGCCTGGACTCCCACGACTTCCGCTACACCAACGGCGACTACACCTATCACGATACCTACGTTGGCGGCGAACAATTTGCAGGCGAAGAAGCTATCTGGAAAAAAGGAAAAGCTGTTTACGCCATGAACTACCTGGGCCGCGTACTCGAAAAAGAATTCAGCGGAAACTTCTTAAAAGAAGCCCTGCGCGCCGCCAACCACAAAATGCCCTACCGCGGCCCCGAATATTACCAGAGCGGAGAGTACACCTACAAGTGCTCAGTAAACGGAGACTTTACCTGGTTCCAGGGCTACGAAGAAATCTATTTTCACGACAAAAAAGTCTACGAATGCTTTTTCCACGGAGGAGTAATGAAATAAAATGCAACGACATCCAGATAAATCCGCGGAAACAGAAAAACAAATTACTGTCTCTCATCCAATTCCACCGGTCTGGAACTCAGAGAGCAAAATACTCATCCTCGGCACCATGCCCTCGCCCAAAAGCCGCGAAGCCGGCTTTTTCTACATGCATCCGCAGAACAGATTCTGGAGCGTAATGGCTGAGGTCTTCGGCGTAAAATTTGAATACAAGAATAACGGAATAAAAGCCGACATCGCAATAAACTCCGTCACCTCGCAAGAATCTGCCGCGGCTCCCGACATCTCCGCCGCCATTGCCGAGCGCCACGACTTCCTGCTCCGCCATCACCTCGCCATGTGGGATGTTCTCGCTTCCTGCGAAATCACCGGCGCCGCCGATTCTTCAATCAAAAATGCCATCCCAAACGACTTCACAGAAATCTTAAACGCCAGCCAGATTCGCCACATCATCTGTACCGGTAAAACCGCATTCAACTTGTGGCAAAAAAATTGCGCGGTCCTTTACGAACCGCGCTTCAATCTTACCGTCCACTGCCTGCCCAGCACCAGCCCGGCAAATGCCCAGTGGTGCAAAGAAAGATTGATTTATGTATATAAAGAATATTTCGCTATTTTGAATCTTTTATAGCATTTACAATAGCAGCTGTATTTGCTGCATTATCAGCTTTTAATGCTTCTGTCTGTACTTCTGCCACTTTTCTATTATTTGTATCATCCATTCGATTTGAAATAAGATTATTCAATGAAGATTCTATATTTGACAATTTCCCTTTCTGGAAAATAAAGGCTGAAATATAGTATAACTGTCCTGAAGTAGTATTAATATTCAAGTGAATTTGGAAAGAGTTTATTACAGTAGATACTCCAAGAATTAAAAAGATTATTGCAATAATTATAGTCGATGAGTCTCTTAAAAAGACAGGAACCGTACATAATTCGATAATTCCAACAATCAAATTTTTAAATAATAATTTAAATTCACTGTCTACAGAAGCAATTTGATTTATTGCAACAGAAAATTTTTTAGATCCTAAAGGTATAAATCCGAGAATAGAATTCGGATTTTTGATTTTGATAAAATTCTCTTCAAAATCAATTCTAGCCTTTAACCACACAAATAAAAGAGATGTTAAAATTGTAATTGATTCCATTTTTTTGAAATCCTCCGTGTAAATTTTTTATCTAGATAAGTTCAATACAGTATAAAACCTTGGAAAAGATTGAAACGTGTAAAAAACTTAATCTTATAATGTTATGATAATGTATAAAATCAAAATTCGCAAATAATTTTAATATAATTTTAACAATTTTGTGTAATATCATTTTATTATTCTTGTCATTCTGATTCTATGAATTCGATACGAGACACATTCGTCAATAATTTGAAATATTACAGGAATCAAAAAGGCATTTCTCAAGAAAAGTTATCTTATGCGGTTGAGAAAAGTATCGCATACATAAATCAAATAGAGAATCGAGACTCCTGGCCTCAACCAGAAATGGTAGACAAAATCGCCGTTGCGCTTGGTATTCCATCATCTGCCCTTTTTGAAGAACGGGGCTGCCCGGAAAATAAAAAGGCACAATTTGAAGATAAGTTTGGAAAATCTCTAGAAGAAGAACTTCTTTTCAGAATTGAAAAAGATGTTAAAGATGTTTGTAAGCTTGTGTAATTATGCTTCGTTTGCCCATTTCTATCTGAGCAATTCCTTGTCGCAATTGTTTCATATTCTCTTCTGAATAAATATAAGGATCATAAATCGCCACTTCACTTGCAAACCTGTCGCAAATTATGACCTTAAACGACTTTCTCTTTTTTACGGCTTATCGCCTACGAATCCAATTTTTCTACTTGTTTGTGGCTGATCAATCAAATTATTCAAAACTTGGATAATCTGATTGATTTTCATATCCTGCTCCGAAAACTTTTTATCACAATAATCTATATGAAGCAAAAGGAGACGCCGGATTTCTGCAAGTTCTTCCTTATCATCAGTTTTCACAATCTGCGAACTAACATAATGACGAAGCTTCACAAAGGCATCCATTATCCGGATACTTACTTGAATTGCCGTAGGACTGTGAAGAACTGCAGAGAGCATTGCTACACCTTGCTCGGTGAAGACGTAAGGCAAGACAGTAGAATGCTTCAAGCTTTTGAACCGGTCACAATTTGTGACCAGTTCATTCATTTCTTGATTAATTAATTGAAATCTAAATTCTTCAGGAAATCGCTCAATATTACGCTTAACTGCCTGGTTAATGACTTTCGTCTCAACTCCATAAAGCTCCGCAAGGTCACGGTCAATCATAACCTGCTTTCCACGAATCATAAAAATCTTACTTTCGACCAAAATTGGTGTAATTTCATTTTCCATACCACAATTATATTCCGCACATAAGCGAAAAACATTAAGTTAGTAACTTAATTTCTTGCCAATCAGCAAAGAATTTATTACTTTTTATATATGTTGACTGATAACGGTTCAAGTTTTTCAATTCCAACAATTGATGTACCGGCAACTTCACAAAACCTCAAGAAGCTCCGAGAGAACAATAACATCACTGTGGCTCAAATTCAGAAGCTTCTCGGAATGGAAAATCCTCAATCAATCTACATTTGGGAAAATCCAGAGAAAAAGTATCTCCCACGAATCGATAATCTCATCACACTTGCAAAACTATATAAAGTTACGTTAGATGAAATAATTATACTCAAAGAAGAAGAAACCACAGACTTTTTCTTGCACGAAAAAGAACCAAATTATGGATTTTCAAAAGAGACTCTTGATTTTATTAACTGTAACTCAAACTTAAATACAAAACAAGCACTGAAAAATTACTACGGAATAACTATTTAATCCCCATAATTCAACTGTAACTTCGCAAAGAAATCTTCCAGTAAATATCGTGAATCAATATCTGTATAAATGCGGATTTTTGGATTTCCCTTTCCGAAGCTGCAGGAAGTATCTTCATTTACAAAAGGCGCTTCGTGCTCGATGTAGTGACCGCAATCCGGATTCAGCGCAACGCCAATCGCAGGCGAATCTCCAAGAGACCAGCTTTCGCCTTTTGTCCAACCGGCAGCGGGAGAATTATTATAGGTAACCATATTTTCAAAAAGATGGCGGCCAATTTTTCCGCAGGGTAAAACTTTCTGCTGGAGTTCGGCAAGACTTACGGTAATTGTTACATAAACATTTGAAGGAATGAGCCAGAGATTTTTTGCATGACTCAATACGTAATTTGCCGCAGCCACATCGTTCCCGGAATTAAACTCACGCCAAGGAATTTCAGCAAGACCATGAGTTCCAATCCAGACGATTGTCATTCTGTTCAGAATCTCTGGACACTTTTTAATTGCAACCGCCACGTTTGTTATCGCCCCCTGACACAAAACAAAAAGCGGAGCTGTATCATCGCGAAGAGATTCTGAAATCAAAAAATCAACGGCAGGCGAAACTACCTCTTCGGTACTTGCCACCCCAACCGAGTTCTCAAAATACCCCGCTTCCTTCGCACCAGCCTCCCCCATAAAAACAGGCACCTCTTTCATATCCATGGCATCAAGAATTGTGCAGACTTCATCATAACTGCGCTTCACCGAGTCCTCAACCGCAAAGTGCTCAGCAAGAATTCCCTTTACCATCAGCTTGGGACTCATCAAAGCCTGGGCAATCGCAAAAGGATCATCAGCCTCACAGGCAGCATCGGTATCAATAATCACACGCAGCTTCTTATACTGCGGAACGTCGAACAGCAATTTTGATTTCATAGTTTTTACTCCTAAATCATTTTATCCCCTACCTGTAAACTTAGCAATTACAAAGCGCCACTTTCCATGCTATACTTTTTCTATGAAATCCATCATCACCAACACAATAAAAATCACAGTAGCCGCCGTCCTCGCAATTCTCTGCGCCCAGGTTTTCAAACTGGACTTCGCAGTATCGGCTGGAATTGTTGCAATTCTTTCGGTTCAGCCGACTAAAAAAGAAACACTGCGCACTGCCCTTGCCCGCCTGCTTGCCTTTGTCCTGGCACTCGCAATTTCTATCACGCTTTTCAATTTGCTTGGCTTTACGATGCCGGTCTTTTTTCTTTATCTTTTGCTTTTTATTCTTGTCTGTCAGTGGCGCAAATGGATTTCTGCCATGGCAATGGATTCTGTTTTGATTTCACATTTTCTTTCTTTTGGGAAAACCGAACCTGCTGAAATCAAAAACGAAGTTCTTCTTTTTGTTCTTGGAGTTGCTTTTGGAATCCTTATGAATCTTTTACTTCACAAAAAAACTGATTATATAGAAGAACTGAAAAAGCAGACCGACAATCAGATAAAGCAAGCCCTTCACAGAATGGCTCTGCGAATCCAGAATCCCGCTCTTGCTGATTACGACGGCTCCTGCTTTGTCTCACTTAATCAGAGCATCTTCACCGCCAAAAAACAGGCAGAAGAAAATTACAATAATCAGTTTTCAAAACAAGATACCTTCGACTCCCGCTACCTGGAAATGCGGGAAAAGCAGACAAAGATTCTTTACGAAATGTTCAAGGCGGCCCAGGCCCTTGGCACCGTTCCAGCCACCGCTGCCCTGCTTTCAGATTTTCTCGAAAAAGTTTCAAATGAATATCACAAGGATAATGATGTAAAAGCCCTGCTCGAAGAACTGGTCCTCATCCATGACAAAATGAAAAGCCTGCCTCTCCCACAGACCCGCACCGAGTTCGAAGACCGCGCAAATCTTTTTATTCTCATGGAGCGTCTTAAAGAATTCTTACAGATAAAACACGATTTTATGGTTGCACAAAACACCAAGACGACACTTCAATAAAATTTTCTTTTTTACCCAACAAAATCAGCCATTTTTCGACTATAATATTGTAATCGATTACATAGTTTCTGAGGAAACAATTACAAAAAGTGGAGCTTACGGTGGACAAGGTAATTACAGACGATTTGATGGAAAAGACTTTTCTTTTTTGCTGGA
>CAMVDX010000023.1 GCA_947166355.1 uncultured Treponema sp. | reverse complement strand
TAAATAATGGCAAAATACGAATTCCAGACAGAAGTAAATCAGCTTCTCAAACTTATCATTCATTCACTTTATTCTAATAAAGACATTTTCCTCCGCGAAATCGTTTCTAACGGTTCAGATGCGCTGGACAAATTAAAGTATCTTACAGTTTCTGATGAGGCTTATAAGAACATCAAGTTCGAGCCAAGAATCGACATCACTTTTGATGAAAAAGACAGCGTGCTTACCGTTCAGGATTCCGGTATCGGTATGACAGATGAGGATTTGACTAATAACCTTGGTACAATCGCCCGTTCAGGAACAAAGGCCTTTATGGAGCAGCTTACAGCTGAGGCTTCTAAGGACTCTGCCCTCATCGGTCAGTTTGGTGTAGGTTTCTATTCTGCCTTTATGGCTGCTAAAAAGATTGATGTTTATACCCGCAAGGCTGCAGGTGACGGAAAGATCTGGCACTGGTCTAGTGATGGTACAAACTCTTACGAAATTGAAGAAGTAGCCGCAGATTCAGCTGCTGCTAAGAAATATGGTTTTGATAAGCCAGAGCTTTCTGGTTCTGCAATCGAGATGCACCTCAATGACGACAGCAAGGAGTTTGCTTCAAGATGGAAGATTGAAGAGCTTATCAAAAAGTACAGTGACCATATCGCCTTCCCAATCTATCTTCACTATGAACAGAAAAAATATGATGACAAGGGAAAAGAAACCGGCAGCGAGAGTAAGATTGACCAGGTAAACTCTGCATCAGCTTTGTGGAAGCGTGCTAAGAGCGAACTTAAGGAAGAAGATTACAACGAGTTCTACAAGACCTTCGGTCACGACGGACAGGATCCACTCCATTACGTTCATACGCATGCAGAAGGAACTCAGGAATATACAACTCTCTTCTTTGTTCCACAGACAGCTCCTTTTGATATGTACCAGGCAGATTACAAGAGCGGACTCAAGCTCTATGTAAAGCGAGTATTTATCACTGATGATGACCGCGAGCTTTTGCCATCATACTTGAGATTCGTTCGTGGTATTATTGATTCTGAAGACCTGCCACTCAACGTAAGCCGTGAAATCCTTCAGCAGAACCGCATCCTCGATAATATTAAATCTTCAAGCGTAAAGAAGTTGCTCAGCGAGTTTAAGAAGATGGGTGAGGCTGCAGACAAGGCAAAGAAGGTTGAAGCAGACAAGCGCACAGACGACGACAAAAAAGCAATTGAAAAGTGGGAAAAGTTCGTACGCAACTTCAACCGTCCTATGAAGGAAGGTCTTTACAGCGACTACGCAAACCGCGACGAAATTGCAGAAATCGTTCGCTTTAAGTCTACAGATGCAAGCGGCACCGGCGACGGAAACTACACAAGCTTTGCAGATTACGTTCAGCGTATGAAGCCTGATCAGAAGTCAATCTTCTACATCAGCGGAAGCGACGAAAAGAACCTTCGTGCAAACCCTCTCGTAAAGGCATACACAGACAAGGGCTTTGAAGTTCTTATCATGGATGATGATATCGACGACATCGTAATTCCGGGCTTCGGAAAATATAAGAACGAGTTCGAGCTCAAGGCTGTAAACCGTTCCGGCAGCGACGAAGATCTTGGCGGCGATAAAGAAGAAGCTAAAAAGAAGGAAGAAGAGTTCAAGCCTGTTACTGAAAAAATCAAGAAGGCACTTGGCGACAAGGTTAAGGAAGTAAAACTTTCTAAGACCCTTTCAGGCGAAAACCCTTCTTGTATAGTAGTAGACGAAAACGACCCAAGCTATCAGATGATTCAGATGATGAAGGCAATGGGCCAGGCAGGTCCTGATTTGAAGCCTATCCTCGAAGTAAACGGCGACCACCCAATCGTTGCCCGCCTCAAGGATACAAGCGACGAAGCAGTAATTGCCGACATCTCAGAAGTTCTCTTTACCCAGGCCCTCATGATTGCCGGCATGGAAGTAAAAGAACCGGCCGAGTTCGTAAAGCATCTTAACAATCTGCTGTCAAAGTAAAGCGATAGATTGCTTCGTCGCTGCGCTCCTCGCAATGACGAAACGTTCTGCGCTCCTCGCAATGACGAAGACAGTCTGTGCCTGCAATGACAAAACGTTCTGCTCTCGCGATGACGGTGCATTACGTCATTGCGAGGAGCTCGTAAGGGCGACGCGGCAATCCATAAAAAAAGACCCCTTTTATTTTTATCCAGTAAAAGGGGTACATATCACAAGTTCGGGGTGACAAATTGCCGAACTTGGTTCACCATCTATAATTTATCTGCTCATTTTATAAATTTCGTACATATCGTCTTCTTTGAGGAAGCGTGCAGAACCTTTACCACCATTTACGCCGACAGCGCATTTGTGAGCCATAAGTTTTAGGTCATCATCTGAGGCCTCAACTCCAAGCTCGTGGAGGTTAGTTGGCATTCTGATTTCGCGGTAAAAATCTTCCATTGCTTCAATTCCCTTAAGTGCGATTTCTTCATCTGTGCCAGCCGAAGCGGAAATTCCCATAACATTAATTGCATATCGCTTAAAACGTGGAAGACAATTTTTATAAACATAACGCGCCCAGCTTCCCCAGATTGCCGCAAGGCCAGCACCGTGGGCTACGTCGTAAAGACCGCCGAGTTCATGTTCAAGCTTGTGAGTCATCCAGTCACCGCCGTCGTTTCCGCAGCCTGTTAAGCCATTATGTGAAAGGCTTCCGGCCCACATTACTTCGGCGCGGGCATCATAATTTTTCGGGTCGCGGGCAAGAATCTTTGCGTTTTCTTTTACAGTGCGGAGTAAAGCTTCTGCCATAGAATCTGTAAGTTCCATATTTCCACCGTTTGTAAAATAGCGTTCCATTGTGTGCATCATGATATCAGTACAACCGCAGGCAGTCTGATAGTCTGGCAAAGTCATTGTCAGTTCTGGATTAAGGATTGCAAAACGGGGTCGGCAGAAATCACTTGAATAACCGCGCTTTACAAGACCTTCTTCTTTTGTGATTACAGATGAATCACTCATTTCACTTCCGGTTGCTGCGAGGGTCAAAATTACTCCCAGTGGCATACAAGCCTTTGCCTGTTTTTTATAATCATACAAATCCCAGACATCACCGTCATTCATAACTCCATAGCCAATCGCCTTAGCCGAATCAATTGCAGAACCACCACCAACAGCCAGAATAAAATCAATGCCTTCTTTTTTACAAAGCTCGATTCCTTCATATACAAGACTCAGGTGTGGATTTGGAACCGCACCGCCAAGCTTTACATAAGAGATGCCGGCAGCATCAAGCTTATCTGTTACCTTCTGCATAAGACCAGAACGTATAACACTTCCTCCGCCATAGTGAATCAAAACTTTTTTTCCGCCAAACTCCTGAATAAGCTCAGCAACTTTGTCTTCGGTCTTTTTTCCGAATAAAACTTTTGTAGGTGTAAAATACTTGAAATCGAACATAATTCCTCCATGTTATTATTGATTTTAATCAGTTTGATTTTATTAATGCGTGAGAGATTTCAGATAAACTGAGTAGTCAACTTTCTCTGCTTCTCCGCCGGTATAATTTACAAGATAATATCCAGCTCCAGGTGCTCCCTTTTTGAGAAGTACATTATTATAGCAGACATTCAGGCTTGGAGTGCCGCTGTTTATTGGAGCTGTCATTTTTACAGAACCGGAAAAAGTTCCGTTTTGAGACATATTTGAATTTGTGATGATTTCGCCATCAAAGATCCAGCCTTCTTCGTCGCAGTAGTTTGTATAACGCAGGGTTACAAGTGCGCCGATTCCTTGAATTTTTACATCATAAAAAAGTGTACCAGAAATATTTCCGTAAACTGTTTCTGTTCCAATTTTTGCAAGTGAACTCTTTTTGTTCATGTAGGTGAGTTTTTTCTGGGTTTCATTAAGCTTTTTAAAAAAAGTAAGAGCAGCATCTTCTGCAGATTGTGTTTCCGAAGTTGGAGATTCTGCAGAAAGAAATGTAAATGAAGAAATTAAGAAAATGCAAAAAGCGAAAACAAAAATCTTTTTCATATATTACTATAATCGTAAAACGAAAAATCCAAAATCGCAAGAAATAATGTATTTAATAATAGAAAATCATTTGCTTTAAGAACCTATAAAAATGTGCAGGTTTATTTAAGGGGATTTTAGTATGGTTTTGCAATTTTTTTGTAAGCTGATTTTCTGTACAATTTTTGTAACAAATTTTTATATTTTTTATAAAAAAATCATTGTATAATGATATTAGAAGAATCTCAGGAGGATTTGTATGGCATGTTTTACTGTTCCTGCTACAGAAGCAATTATTACTACAGTGGCAGAAAAAATTATTAAATCTAAAGAAAAGAGGCAGGCTCTTAGTGGTGCTGTGAATACAAAAGCTGATGAAAATACTGAAAGCATAAAAATCAGTTTTTCTACAAAGCTTGGCTGGTTGAATAAAATGCTTTGGGGTGGCTCTGCTCTGCTTGCTTTTGAACATGTATGGCATGGAGAAGTAGTTCCGTTCTTTCCATTCCTTACAGCAGTTAAGGATGGAGAGGTTAAAGAAATGCTTCATGAAATGGCAACTGCTGGTGTAAGTATGGCTTTGCTGGTAACTGCGGTTTGGGGTGTGATGGTTGGCATTACTTCTCTTTACGAAAAATTTTCTAATGAAAAACCAGATATTAAAGTCGGTCAGATTCAGGGAGCATAAAATGACACTTCTTACTACTGTTTTTGCTGCAATAATCAGCACAATAATCTGGTATAAAAAAGAAGAGGCTCGCGTACTTAGAGTAGGTACTTTGAGTCTTATGTATTGGGGAGCTTCTTTGATGTGGCTGATAGATGCAGTCTTTGAGTATATTGAGCTTGGAGCAAATGCTTTTGTGCCTGCTCCACTTGATATGCTTAATGATTTTTATCTGGGACTTTCTGTAGTTGCGCTAGGTCTGATTATCTGGCTTGTAATTGTATTTATACGAGACCCTCTTGGTGTTGTAAAGAATACTCTGCGCACTAAACGTTCTCAGTCATAAGCTTATAACGACGTATAGGAATTTGAGATTTTTGGATTTACAAAAATTTTTCGAAGCTCACCGTCGGGTGGCAGTTGCCTTTTCCGGCGGTGTTGATTCTGCTTATCTTTTATATACCGCAAAAAATTATGCAGAGACTGTTCGTGCTTATTATGTAAAATCTGCATTCCAGCCAGAGTTTGAATTTAATGATGCTGCCAGGCTTGCCAGAGAGCTTGGAGTAGAACTTAGTATCATTGAAATAGAAGTTTTGAATAATCAAACAATTACAAATAATCCTCAGAATAGATGTTATTTTTGTAAACAGATAATTTTTTCAGAAATTATTAAACGCGCGAGTGCAGATGGATTTATGTATTTACTGGATGGTACAAATGCAAGCGATGATGCTGATGACAGACCAGGTATGAAAGCGTTAAAGGAGCTTAATGTTTTGTCACCTTTGCGCGAAACTGGTCTAACAAAAATGGAAATTCGCAGATTATCACATGAAGCAGGACTATTTACCTGGGATAAACCTTCGTATGCTTGTCTTGCAACTCGAATTCCTGTTGGCTGTAAAATAACTAACGAACGTTTGGTAGTTATTGAGCAAAGTGAAAATTTTATGATGTCTCTGGGTTTTAAAAACTTTAGGGTGCGGTTAATGGAAAACTCAGCAGGTAAAAATTTAAATAAAAAACCTATAGCTAAAATTGAAATCACAAAAGCGCAGGTACCACTTCTTTTACAACATTATGAAGAAATAAATTCAAAGCTTAAAATGGATTTCGATAAGGTCTTATTGGATCTGGAGATGCGAAATGAATAGTGAAATAAAACAATTACTTGAAGAAGTCCGAAATGGAAAAGTTTCTGTAGAGGAAGCACTTTTACAGATAAAAAAACAACCCTTTGAAGATTTAGGTTTTGCAAAGGTGGATTTGCATAGAAAACTAAGACAGGGAACTGCTGAAGTAATTTATGGAGCAGGTAAAACTGCCGAACAGATTTGTGGAATTATTAATTCTATGAAAACATCTGGCCAGAAAAATATCCTTATTACAAGACTTGATGAAGAAAAAGCGCGAGAGGTGAATTTACAGATTTCTTTAGATTATAAAAAAGATGCCAGAATTGGAATTGTTGGAGATTTTCCTGAACCGGATGGAATAGGAAAAATTCTTGTTGCTACTGGCGGAACAAGCGATATACCGGTTGCAGAAGAAGCTGCGGTTACGGCTGAGTTTCTTGGGAACTCTGTGACTCGTCTTTATGATGTTGGGGTTGCAGGCCTCCACCGGTTACTTTCACATCTTGATGAGATTATGAGTGCTTCAGTGATTATTGCAGTTGCAGGAATGGAAGGAGCTCTTGCAAGTGTAATTGGAGGTCTTGCAGATTGTCCGGTGATTGCAGTACCAACGAGTGTTGGGTACGGTGCTTCGTTTTCAGGACTTTCGGCATTGCTTTCTATGCTTAATTCATGTGCAAGTGGAGTTTCTGTAGTGAATATTGATAATGGTTTTGGTGCAGGATTTCTTGCAAGTCGTATTAATCATATCAAATAATTGTTAGTTTGAACTAATAGTATAATTCCCGGGATTAATCTGGGAGTTAAAAAAATAAAAGGATTATTTATGAGAACACTTTATTTTGATTTGGCAATGGGAGCGGCAGGCGATATGCTCAGTGCTGCGCTTTATGAACTTTTAAATGAAGAAGAAAGAAAAGCTTTTATTGAAGAACTTAAAGAAGCAGGAATTCCGGGGGTAACTGTAACGGCGGAAAAATCAGTAAAATGTGGAATTACTGGAACTCATTTTAAGGTAACTGTAAATGGTGAGGAAGAGGAAAGTTTAGATGATGATGGAGAAAGTTGTGAAAATTTACATCATCATGAACATTCGCATGATGGACACAGCCATGAACATGAGCACGGGCATGAACATCACCACGACGAATATCACGAACATAGCCATGAACATGAACACGGGCATGAACATCATCACGATGAACATCACGAACATGAACACAACTACGATGGTCATAGTTGCCATCATCATCATACAAGTATGGCAGAGATTGAGAATATTATTGACGGACTAAAAATTCCTTCTGCTGTAAAAACTGATGTGATTGAAGTCTATAAGCTCATTGCCGAGGCCGAAAGCAATGTTCACGGAGTTCCTGTAACAAACATTCATTTTCATGAAGTAGGAACTATGGATGCGGTTGCCGACATCACTGCAACTGCCCTGCTGTTTAATAAAATCGGTGCACAAAAAATAACTTCATCATCTATAAATGTTGGATCAGGACATGTACATTGTGCACATGGAATTCTTCCAGTTCCAGCTCCTGCAACGGCATTTATTTTAAAAGATGTTCCTGTTTATAGTGGATACATAACCGGCGAGCTTTGCACTCCTACTGGTGCTGCGCTTTTGAAACATTTTGTAAACAGTTTTGAAAAAATGCCAGAAATGAAAATAAAGGCAATTGGATACGGTATGGGAAAAAAGGATTTTGAAGCGGCTAACTGCGTTCGTGCCATTCTTGGGGAAAGTACAGAAAAGCCGGAGCAAATTCTTGAATATACCTGCAATCTTGATGATATTAGTGCTGAAAAAATCGGGTTTGCAATGGAGAGACTGTTTGCAGCAGGTGCAGTAGAGGTTTATACAGTTCCTGTGAACATGAAAAAATCCCGCCCTGGTAATCTTTTATGTGTTATGTGCCGCGAATCAGATAAGGAAAAAATCCTTGAGACAATTTTTAAGTACACAACAACCCTCGGAGTTCGCGAAAACATCAGTAAGCGTTATGCACTTAGCCGCAGCGTAGAAACTCTGCAAACTCCTTATGGCGCAGTACGTGTTAAGAACTCAGAGGGTTACGGAGTAAAGCGTTCAAAGTTTGAATATGAAGACCTTGCAAAAATTTCCCGCGAAACAGGTAAGCCGCTTGACGAGCTGGAGGAAGAAATAAAAGGATTGTAGAACGAGTTTGCATAGCAAACCTAGCAGGGGCAAGCCCGACAAAGGCACGGAGGTTTAGACGGGAATCTTTCTTAAAACCTCTTGCCATATTGAGTTATATTGTGTACAATTTAGTTATGAGTGATTTGGATAATTTTAAAGAAAACGGTACAGAATTTAATCCTCTTGCACTGGAAAATCAGATTTGTTTTGCACTTTATGTATGTTCAAAGGAAATTATAAGAAAATATTCACCTTTTCTTGAACCGCTCGGGCTGACTTATACTTCGTATATAGTTATGCTCAGTTTGTGGGAAAAAGATAATATTACTGTAAAAGAGCTTGGAGCAAGGCTTTTTCTTGATTCAGGAACTTTAACTCCGCTTCTCAAGAAAATGGAAGCGCAGGGCCTCCTTACCCGCACTCGTGGTGGAAAGGATGAGCGAACAATTTTCATAAAGCTTACAAAAGAGGGTGTAGCACTCAGAAATAAGTGTATAGAAATTCCGCAAAAAATGGCATGCAGTAACATTCTTGATATGAAAGATGCAGGAAATCTCCTAAAAATTCTTCATACGACTATGGAAAACCTTTCTGAATAAAATAAAACTTCATTTAAAAAATTTACCATAAAATAATTTTTGTATTGTTTAAAAAATGTGATATAATTTAATATATTAAGCATTTTTGAGTATGAGTGGTAAAAACAGGCCTAAAGAGTCAAATATTCTCCTCGTTGGAATCAATGCGGAAAATGAAGCATTGCTAGAGGATATTGTTTCTGAAAAATATGAAGTAAAAAAGGCATCTGCTGAAAATGCTTTAAAAGTTCTCTATGATAAATCGAATTCTTTTTCTGCTGCAATAATAAACAGAAAAGATGCACTGTCTATTCTTAAGGAAATACGCAGTAATCCGGAATATGAAAAAATTCCTGTTTTAATATGCACAGATGTTGATAATGCAGAAGATGAAGAAGAGCTTTTGCAGCTTGAGGTTCTTGATTTTCTTAAAATTCCATTTAATAAAAGCAGAGTTCTCAATCGACTTAAGACTGCCATAAAGCTTTCAGAAGCAAACAGAGTAATTGATGAGCTTGAGCGTGATGAACTTACAGGGCTTCTTACCCGAAAGGCTTTTTTGCGTAAAGTAAGTCATGTTATAAATGATAACCGCGAAAAATCTTATTGTATTATTGCCTTTGATTTTGACAATTTTAAATCTTCTAACAGTCTTTATGGCGTAGAAAAGTGTAATGAGTTTCTTGCTTATACGGCGCATGAAATGATGAAGGCGCAGCCAGAAGGAATTTCTGGACGTTATGGTGGCGATCAGTATATTCTCTTTTTTGATTATGAAAAAAATGTGAATATAGAACGCTTAAATACACTTACCAAGAAGATTCTTGATACTGCACCTATTCCGCATCAAATAGTAAAAATGGGTGTTTATTCGCCTATAGATACAGATGCTCCATTGGTAATAAACTGTGACCGAGCCTTTCTTGCAATCAGTGAAATTAAAGGTAAATACGGAAAAAATCTTGCTTTCTTTGAAGATGATTTACAAAATCATCTTTTAAATGAACAGCGCATTATTGAAACCATGGAGCGTGGTCTGGAAGAAAATCAGTTCCAGGTTTTTTATCAGCCTAAGCATGAAACAGTTACCGGTCATATTGCAGGCGCAGAAGCTCTTGTTCGCTGGAATCATCCTGAATATGGTTTTATGGCGCCGAATCAGTTTATTCCACTTTTTGAACGTAATGGATTTATAACAAAGCTGGATTTTTTTGTTCTTGAACAGGTTTGTAAGGATATTAAAAGATGGCAGCAGGATGGCCTTCCTCTTATTCCAATTTCTGTGAATGTTTCACGATTTGATTTTCTTGATGAAGGTTGTATACAGAAACAGCTTGATTTTATAGAGGACTATGGAATAAATCATAATCTTCTTCATATGGAAGTTACAGAATCTCTTTATTCCGAAAACACCGATCTCATTATTTCTCAGGTAAAGAAAACTCAGGATTTGGGTTTTATGATTGAGATGGATGATTTTGGAGCAGGTTATTCTTCGCTTGGACTTCTTTCTACCTTCCCTTTGAATATAATCAAGCTGGACATAAGTTTTGTACGTAATATAAAGACAAATGAAATTGTAATAGAAAATATTATTAAAATGGCTCACCGAATGGGACTGCTTACAATTGCAGAAGGTGTTGAGACTCTTGAAGAATATAAGATTCTTAAATCTTTGGGCTGCGATTTTATTCAGGGCTTTTATTTTTCAAAACCGCTGCCTGTTCGTGAATTTGAGACTTACCTTAAAAAATCATCTGTGCTTTCTTGCGGAAAAATCATTATGAAGAGTGGCGTGGCAGAGTGTATTCCTATGAGCGAAGATATGCTGATGGCCGCAAATGAAGTTGCAGAAGGAATTCCAGGAGGGTTCTTCTCTTACCATGCAGATGGTAATCTGGAGCTGATTTCATTTAATACAGAGCTTATCCGCATGTATGGCTGTGAAACGGCGGAGGAACTACGGGAATATGTAGGCAACTCGTTTAAGGGAATTGTTCATGAAGATGATTTTGAACGTGTACAGTCGAGCATTGAGCGGCAAATTACTGTAGATAATACAATTGATTATGTTGAATATCGAATAAAGGCAAAAGACGGAACTATTAAATACGTAAAGGATTACGGCCGCTTTGTAAAGACAAAGAATTATGGAGACATTTTCTATGTCTTCCTGAATGATATTACAATTGAGGAACGTGCAAGGGCAGAGGCCGAAAGTGAACTTATTCGTAAGATAGAATTACAGAAAACTGCAAATCTTGCTTCCAGTGCAAACCGAGCAAAGAATATTTTCATGTACAATGTTTCAAAGAATATTCTTTCTACAATGCAGTCAATTATCAGTTATACAACTGAAATGCGTTTTAACATAGCGAATAAGAAGAGTCTTGATAAAAATATTCATGACATAGAATCGGCAGAAGAGCATCTTCTTAGCTTTATAAATAATGTTTATGAGCTTGCTAAACTGGAAAATAGTGATATAACGCTCGAAGAAAGACCAACGGATCTTTCAAATGCGATTGGAAAAGTTTATGAGCTCATAAGAGATGATGCAGATGAAAAGGGAATAGAAATTGAGTGCTGGTCTGAAATCATAAATCCATACATTTATCAGGATATAATTCATACGACAAATGTTGTTATGAACATTGTACGAAATGCCATTAAGTATACTCCTAAGGGTGGAAAAATTAAAATCGGTATAAGACAGACAAAAGGTCCGTCCGATGATATATGTTTTGTCGAGTTTATCTGTGAAGATACTGGTATTGGTATTTCACAGGAATTTCTTCCGTATATTTGCAACAGCTTCTCTCGTGAAGATAATGAAATTAATAATGAAATTCAGAGCTCTGGTATTGGATTGAATATTTCAAAAGCATTACTTGAGTTGATGGATGGAACTATTGAAATTAAGAGTGAGCTTGGTAAAGGTACAACTGTAATAACTAAGCAGCCTCATCGCTATGCAAAAAAAACAGATATCGAAAAAGCTTCTACACTTATAGATAATCTTCGAAAATAATTAATAATCCGTGTGACTAATCCGTGTGACAATCCGTGTGACATAATCCGCGTAATATCCGTGTGACCAATCCGCATGATTACAATCCGCGTGCCCACGCATAAGTACTCAGATATGGATCCGGGCGAACTGGGGCAGAGGTCGCATAAAGTTCATTAATCTGGCCTGTTTCTGTAATTTGACCAACTCTGATAGTTTTATACAAATGCTGATTCATTCCTTCAATTGTTATAATTCCTTCAGGTGCATTTATGCTTAAGCCCTTTGCTGCTATTCTTACAGGTTCAACATCAAAGGTTCCGGCTTTTGCACATGCGGCTGCCCATAAATAAACGGCATTGTATGCTGCTTCAACCGGATCACCTATGGCTTTGTTTTCTCCATATTCCTGTTTATAGGCAGAAACGAATTTCTTATTTTTTTCTGTGTCTGTTGATTCAAAATAATTCCAGCAGACATAATTGCCTTTAAGTCTGTCGGCACCAATGCTTTTTATTTCAGCTTCTGCAATTGAAAAACTCATTACGGGAATTACATCTGCAGAAACATCTGAATATTTGAGTTGAGCAAAAAAGTGATTATTTGAATCTCCATTTAGAGTATTTATAATTACATCTGGCTTAGCTTTCTTTATTTCTTGTATAAGCATGTTAAAGCTTGCTTCATGCATAGGAACATAACTTTCGCCTACACAAGTGCCACCAAGATATTCCAGCTGGGCTTTTATGATTTTATTTGCAGTACGTGGGAAAATATAATCACTGCCAATGAGATACATTCGTTTTCCGATATTTTCAAAACAGTAATTGATGGCAGGCACAACCTGCTGATTTGGAGATGCACCCATATACATGATGTTTGGACTGGCTTCAAAGCCTTCGTACTGAACAGGATACCACAACAAATTGTAATAGTGTTCAACTATTGGCTGTACAGCTTTTCTTGAATCCGAAGTCCAGCAGCCGAAAATTGTAGCAACTCTGTCTTGAGTAATGAGTTTACCGGCTTTTTCAGCAAACATTCTCGGATTACTTTTTCCATCTTCTTCTAAGGCTTTTATCTGGTAACCCAAGATGCCACCCTGTTCATTGATTTCTTTTATTGCAAGAAGCTCTGCATCGCGTACTGCAACTTCGCTTATTGCCATAGTACCGGTTAGTGAATGAAGAAGCCCGACCTTTACAATCTTTTTGTGTGAACGTTCGCATGAACAGAATAAAGACGAAAACAACAGAATTACAGTAAAAATATATGCAGGTAATGAATTTTTTTTCATTTTAGTACTCCTCCTGTAAAACTTCATAGGTATTCATTTTACCTTTTCCTTTAATGTTACATTCAATAGCGTCGCTGAAAGTTATTCCTTGGCAGCCATTATCAGAAAGATATTCTTTTAATGCTTCGCTTATGCGAATGGTTCCTGGATTTGCGGCGGTTTCCATACGGCTTGCAACATTTACCGTATTACCCCAGACATCATAAATAAACTTTGTTGTACCAATAACTCCGGCAGTTACAGGGCCGCAGTTAAGACCAATACGGATATTAAATTTGATTTCGGCAGTTTCGTTATATTCTCTGAGGTCTTTATACATTCCCTTTGCAAATTCAATCATTATTCTGGCGTGGTCTGGATTAGGGTCAGGAACACCGCAGGCTGCCATGTAAGCATCTCCAATTGTCTTGATTTTTTCTACTCCCATCTTTTTGGCACGTTCGTCAAAACGGCTGAAAAGATTGTTGAGCGCACGAACAATTTCCTTTGCGGTTCGGCCGCTTGAAACATTTGTAAAGCCGACAATATCTGAGAACAGAAGGGTTACGTTATCAAAGTCTTCTCCGAATGCTTTATCGTTTCCGATTGTTTCCTTAAGCTTATTTGCAATCTTATTCGGTAAAATCGAATGTAAAAGCATGTCAGATTTATCTTTTTCTTTTTTGAGTTCGGCAGTGCGCTTTTGAACAAGTGCTTCGAGCCGTATATTTTCCATTTTCATTCTGCGCTCTTTTATGTAGAAGAAGGCAGAAATTGCACCTATGAGTGTTATTACAAAGAATACCCAGAAGATTGGATTTTGATAAAAAAATGGTTTTTGGTAGAAGAACATCATTTCGTCATTATTTGACTGAATACCGCTTCCATTAATTGCATATACAATAAAAGAATGTTTTCCGGGATTTAAGTTTGTATAAGAAACGATGCGCTCAGGGCTTGGTAAAGAATAGTCAGTTTCAAAGTTAGTAAGCATATGAGAGAAGAGAATGCGTTCAGGTGCATCAAAACTGATTCCTGTAAATTTAATGTCTACACGTTTTGTACCAGGTTTGAGGATTATCATTTCGCGGAAGTCTTTGTAAACAACATTGTCTACAGTAATTGTCTCTATCTGAACAAGTGGAGTAATTGTGCTTTCTGAAACCTTAAGGGCATTATAAACTGCTATTCCGTCTACAAGAGGAAACCATAATCTTCCCTGTTTATCTATAATGGCTCGGGCTGTAGAAGTAGGGCCATCGGAATCAAGTCCATCATTTTTGTTGTAATACTTAGTTGTAATTTTACTGCGTTTACCTTCAAATAAATCGTTAATCTCACTTACAGAAAGCGAGGCAATTCCGTGGTTATTGATAATCCAGGCATTGTCAAAGCTGTCAAAAAGAATCTGAAAAACAGAGTTCGTTCCTATTCCATTTTCAGAATTGATGCTGTTGCAGATAAGAGGAGAGGCATCAGAGCCACTGGCAGAAGATTGAAAATCTTGAATTTTTGTAATACCACTTCCTGTACAAATCCAGTAGCTGCCGTTTTTATCCTGCGAAATCTTAAAAATTACGTTGCCGGAAATTCCGTCAGCTGTAGTAATGTGTCTGAAAATCTTTTCATCTTTCATCAAAAAGATTCCGCCGCCATCGGTTCCAATCCAGACAACATTATGTGTATCTTTATAAATAGCCATTACATATTCAGTATCCAAATCGCCGGTATTCTGTTTAAAAGATTTTATGCTGCCGTCTTTATGAATAATACTTAAGCCCGTTGTAGTTCCAATATAATATTCATCATCACCAGTTCTTATTCCTACCCGTACTTTGTTGCCCGCAAGCCCGTTGTCGGTTGTCCAGCTTTTTATTGTTTTTCCGTCGTAGAGAAGAAGGCCTGGCTTTGTATAACAGCTTACAAGAAGTTCTCCATAAGGCAAGGTTTCTACATCTCTAATTCTTATGCCCTTGGTATATTCTGTAAGAGTATTTGTTTGAGGGTTACCGTCCTTATAACACAGAACGCCATCATCTGTAGCAGCCCAGACTCTTCCGTCCGGAAATTCTGTAAAGCCATTAACTGTACAGCCCAGTTTGAACAGTTTGAATTTTCCGAGCGTCATTTTTCCAATGCCGTTACGGTCTGTTGCAAACCAGATGTTTCCTTCGCGGTCTTCAATGATGCGGTTAATATTTGAACCAGAAAGTTCTTCGGAACCGTTGTACTCTATAAATCTTCCGTTTGTATAAACAACAAGTCCATGTTCTGTTCCGAACCACATTATACCTTTAGAATCCTGAAGGATTGTTGTAGTAGGAACTGAATCGAGAATGGTTTTTGTTTTCAGGATTTTTACAACACCGTTGCTCATTGTGGCAACACCTCTGTCGCCAAGACCAAACCAGAATTTTCCTTCGGAATCCTGTGCTATAGCTGTTGCAAAATAAGTTGATAATTTGTCAAAGGCTGGAATTGGTTTAAAAACTCCGTCTTTACATATAAAAAGACCATTTTCGTTTGAAGTTGTGAGCCAGACTCTGCCTACAGTATCGCAGTAAATATGAGAAGCGATTACACCGTTAGATGTTGTTCCGGCATCAAATTGTGGATTTATAAGCTTTCCGTCTGGAGTAAGGTAAATTACACCGCTTGCGGTTCCTACCCAAATATTTCCTTTTGAATCTTCGCAGAGGGCACGAACCGAATTATTTGGAAGTCCGTTTGCTGTAGTATATAATTTATTTCCCGAGTTCACAGGAACTTTCTGCAAGCCTTCATCATTCGAACCCAGCCAGATGTCGCCGCGTGAATCCTGCAAGATTGTACGTACCGAAACAAAGCCGTACTCTTTTTCTGTTGCCCGGCTGATTGTTGTAAATTCAACACCGTCAAATTTAACCAGACCTTCATAAGTTCCAATATCAATATAACCGTCAGTAGTTTGAAATATATCGTTGGCCGTTGTTCCGGAAAGTCCACCAAAAGCATTCCACGACTGGTAAACATAGTTATCAAAGAAATTGCTCTGTGAAAAAAGATGTGAAAAAATCAAAAAAGAAAAAAAAACTGCTGAAACCTTTCTCATAAATATATTATTTAGCATAAATGGAAGAAAAGCAAATTTTTTCAGTTTTCGGAGGTTTTTGAGAGTTTTTTCAGAGGTTGCCCCTATATAAAAATTCCCTTTAGAGCTTTAAACTTAATACATCATTTGGCATAGCCATGTTTCATTATATAATATTGTTTTAAAAACGTTTTAATAATTTATTAAAAGAATTTTTTAATTGATTTTTTAGTATTATAAGGGTAAAATTAGGTAATAATGAAAGTGGAAGAAGCCGAGGTTAGCGAACAGGAAATCGAAAGTATTAAAGTTGCAGTAAAAACACGGCAGCCTGTTGATTTTTTCTGTTATACATTAACACCATCTCAAAAGACAAGATTTCAGAAGATTCTCACTGTATTCCTAGAAGAATGTGATCAGACATATCTTTATAATTATCTGTCATATTGTCTTTTTGAACTTCTTGATAATGCCAGCAAAGCAAATGCAAAGCGAGTATACTTTAAAGAAAATAATCTGAATATAAATGATGAAAAAGATTATAAAAACGGTATGCAGGCATTTAAGGAAGATTTGACTGAGCATACTGAGCATTATCTGGAAGAACTTAAAAGCGGTAAACTTATGGTTCACCTGCTTCTTACCGCAAATGATGTAATCACAATTACTGTTTCAAATAATACAAAGATTACAGATGCTGAATACCAGAGAATTCAGACCAAGATAGAAAAAACAAAGAATTATGTTGATTTAGCAGACGCCATAGCAGATATAGATCAAACGGAAGGTTCCGGGCTGGGAATTATTACTGTAATTATCATGCTTAAAAAACTTGGGCTTAATACAAGCAACTTAAAATTCAATATTACAGATAACGAAACTGTTGCTACAATTGAGATTCCTAAAGATACGCTTGAAGAAGTTTAATAAAAGATTATCAGATTAAGCCAGATAATGATATTACCTCAAACTTATTAATGACATTACGTCATGTTTATTAGTGACATTACGTCAAGCCTAATAATGATATTACATCATGCTTATTAATGACATCACGTCATGCTGAACTAGTTTCAGCATCTATTTATGAGATTCCAAAACTCACATTTGTGGCAGGTGAGTGCAAATGTGGCGTGGTGTTTGGAATGACACCAGGTAGTAAACTTATTGGGTATTTTCATTTTTATTTCATTAAATCTGCAATTGTTACGCTGTCCAGGTAGTTTTCCACTAAATCATCAAGTTTTGTCCATAAAGGAAGTGTACGGCATATATCTTTGCGCGGACAATCAGGAGCGCCATGTTCCAGACATGCTACAGGAGAAAGTGTTCCTTCTGTAAGACGAAGAATATCGCCAACCCGGTATTCTTCTGGTTTTTTGTTAAGCTTATAGCCGCCGCCTTTTCCATGTGCGGCATCTACAAAACCATTTTTAGAAAGAAGAGTCATAATGGCTTCAATATATTTTTGTGAAATATTTTGACGTTCTGCAATTTCTTTGAGTGGAGTTCTGCCTATAGTATTTTCGGCAGCAGCCTGCTCTGCCAGATCAATCATAACGCGCAGTGCATAACGGCCTTTTGTTGAAACAATCATTTATCTACCTTCCTTGTATATAAATAGATTATAACAGAATATTTATAGAGGTCAAGACTTACGGTAAAGTATGCTCGGGCGGCCGCCGGTTTCATAATTGATTTCACTTTTTGCTTTTTTGATTTCTACAAGATAATTCATGTAGTGACGCACAGTTACGTTAGAAAGGCCTACATCTTCAGAAATCTGATCGCCGCTTACCCAGCCTGTTTTTTCGTCCATATAAGCGGTCAAAAGGTCGAGAGTTTTTTTCTGAATTCCTTTTGGAAGACTTGCTTCTGAATTATGTGAAGAAGAAGGTGCAGAAATCAGATTATCTACATAGCTCTGATCAATTGTCTCATTTGCACCGCGAAAAGCTTCTTTGTTTGCAATAAATTTTTCGAGTGCCACCTGGAATCTTTCGTATGCGAATGGCTTAATCAGAAAATCTATTACGCCTAAGTGCATTGTTTCTTCGAGAGTTGTAGGGTCATTTGCCGCAGTTACCATTATAACTTCGCAATGGAGTTTTTCTTCCCGGATTTTTTTGAGGGTTTCTATGCCATCAAGATAAGGCATAAATACATCCATTATTACAAGGTCAATCTGTGTGCCCTCTGAGCTGTGAAGAAAATCAAGTGCTTCCTGACCATTGCGGCAGGTTTTGGCAACACAGAAATCTTTGTTCTTAGAGACGTATTGCTCATTAATCATTGCGACCATAGGGTCGTCTTCTACAATCAGAACCTTATACATAATTACTTTTTAATTTTACCATAAAAATAGTTCCTATGTCTTGTTCTGATTCAAAACTTATAGTTCCACCGAGGCTTTCTATCAGTTGTTTTGTGTGATACATTCCAACTCCGCGGCCAGAACCTTTAGTAGAAAAACCTTTTTCAAAAACATGGTCACGAATTTCTGGAGCAATGCCACAGCCTGTATCGCGTACGGTAATGAATAAATCTCCGGGTTTAGTAAAAACTCCGAATTCCAGTTCGCGCGGCCTGTCATTATTCAGATTCATGTTCATTGAATCTAATGCGTTGTCTATGAGGTTTCCGGCAATGGTTACGAGTGCCTCGGAAGGCACTGAGATTTCTGAAGATTTAAAACGTATTCCTTCTTTCAGAATAAACTTTACATTACATTCTGAGGCGCGGGCAATTTTACCAATCAGTAGAGCTGCAAACGAAGCATTGTCCACGGCGTGCATTACTGTGCTTAAGGTTTGCCTCTGAATTATAGAAATATTTTCGATGTAAGATACGGCTTTGTCGTATTCACCAATCTGAATGAGCCCGAGTATTACGTGCAGCTTGTTTGTAAAATCGTGATTATTTGCACGCATAGAATCTACAAGATATTTTGTACCCGAAAGTTCTTCCATAAGCTTTGTGTATTCTGTACGGTCGTGAAGAATTGCTACAGCACCGCTTATAATACCGTCTTCTTTTACTGGAATGCAGTCTAATAAGAGGGCAGTTCCGTTTTCTGTTTCGTGTTGAATACCGAACTCTGCGTTTCCAGTTTTTAATACATCAGAAAGAAATTTTTCTGTAAAGACGTTTTGTTTTATAAGGCTGATTTTTTCATCCTCGTTTTCACTGTCGCAGTCAAGCATTTTTCTGGCGGCTTTATTTGTAAACTGGATGTCGTGATTACTGTCTACGGCAATTATTCCGTCGTAGGTTGATTCCAGAATATTTTCACGAATACGGAACATAGAAGTGAATGCGTCTGGTTCATAGCCGAGAAGCCGCCGCTTTAATTTGCGGGAAAAGGCGCGGCATATTGCGATTTCTATGATTATGGCTGCTACAGTAACAATCACAAAAAGAAGTACGATTTTTGTAGTGAATGAACGGATTGAGGTCTTAAGCATAATTGCCATAATAAAACCTATGTATTTTCCGTCATCATCATAAAGTGCTGAATAGGTTCGTCTCTGCGGGCCTGAAGGTCCTATGTCGCTTTCGGTATATTCCTGATGATTAGAAAAATCCGGATGAGTACCATCATATTCTGTATCAATCAAATTATGGTTTGTGTGATAGATTCGGATATTGTCTGAGTTAACGATAGAAATTACATCTACATCCGCCAAATCTTCCGCAATGGAATCCATACAAATACAAAGGTCGCGGCGGGGCGCATTCTTCATAAACCCATATATTCGTGTTATAAGAGCCGCCGTCTCCTGAAGATTCTGGTCAAACGCATTATCACTTGCGTTTACGTTCACAACAGCACCACCTACACTCATAAGAATTGTCGTAACAATAATTAAAATCAACTGAATTCTCTGAATTTCGTGGCGGATACTTGTAAGGCTATTTTTTCGTTTTTTCATAACTATAGTAATAATAGCAGAAAGTAGAGATTTTTAAATAGTTTTGAAAGTTAAAAAAAACAAGGTTCCCAGACAGTAACACTAAAAGGGAACCTTGCCGTCCAGCGTTGCTGGACAATCGGAGAGAGTTTATCAGCTTATTTACAAGCTAGTTATAATATAGCAGATAGCACAAAATATGTCAAATTTTTACAGGAAATTTATTGCAAATTTTTTATATATAAAACGTTTAACCTGCATAAATTTCTGTAAATATGGCTTTTGGTCATGCCTCGCTCCCTCGCACCAAGATTTACATAAATCTTTTATAATTCGGAAGCCCTGTGGGATCCGAATTATCTTTAAAACAAAAAGTTGAGAATCATTAAAATCCGTGTTAAAATAACGAAGTAGTTATATTTGCTCCTATTATATATATGAGGAATTAATATGGATTTTCAGAAATTTGTAGATGGCTTTCAAACAATGACCTGTATTATGTCGGTTGAAAATCTTGGTAACGGTAAATACGGTGAAATCAGGATTGTTGCAGGTAATAAAGCCTATATTGATTCCATTGAAAATATGCCTGATATGCCGGCCGCTCTTTCTAAAAAATTTGTACCAAACAGCCTGTATCAGAATTATTTTCCACATGATACTAATTTTGAATATTTCTGTTACAGTAGTGCGGTTTTAAAAAAGCCACAGCATTCTTATGTTCATCCAGAACGTTTTGATTTCTGGTTTAATCTTTTTTCACTTCCTCTTGATGCAGATGACGGAAAATTATGCTATTGCACTTATACTCAGGAAATAACGCATGAATCAGAAACTTCTAAAATGACAAATGTTTCTCATGATACTGCGGCAGAGGTTTTGAGTACTTGCATAAAGTTGCGTGGAACTACTGATTTTAAAACAACAATGCGTGAGGTTATAAAGGATATACGCAATATTTGTGGCGCGGCATACTGTGCAATTCTTAATATGGATGTAATGTCCAGCAAGTGTTCTCTGCTTTGTGAAGATGTTTCCGATGAGTTCAGGAAGACAAATTATAAGGAAGATTGGTTTACAGATGATTTTTATAACATTGCAGTTACCTGGGATGAAGTGATTGGTGGCAGCAACTGCATCATTCTGAAAAGCAGAGATGATATGGAAATCATAAAGGAAAAAAATCCAATCTGGTATAATTCGCTTATTAGTTCAAATATCAACAGTATTGTTTTATTTCCTCTTAAAGCTGGTTATGAGCTTTTAGGCTATATATGGGCAACGAATTTTGATACAGAAAAAACGATGCACATTAAAGAAACTCTGGAGCTTACAACCTTCTTCCTTGCTTCAGAAATTTCCAGCTATCAGATGTTTGACAGGTTCAGAATTCTCAGTACTGTAGATTTACTTACAGGTGTTCTGAATCGAAACGAGATGAACAATCGTGTGATGCAGCTTAGTCTTGATGACCGCCCGGGCAGAAAAAATATAGGAATTGTTTTTGCAGATCTAAATGGTCTAAAGCGTATGAATGATGCTCATGGTCATTCTGCCGGAGATAAGTTGATTCGTGATGCGGCAAAAATTTTAAAAGAGATTTTCCCGTCAAATGAAATTTACCGTGCCGGTGGTGATGAGTTTATGATTCTGATGCGTGATGTAAAGTTGAGTCAGCTTGAAGATTACGTAAGGCAGATTAAAGAAAAGGCAGACGCTACTGAAAATGTTAGTTTTGCGGTGGGTGTTTGCGTTGAAGAAGACAGCCAGAATGTTTATGATGCAATGAAAACTGCCGACGTTAATATGTACGAAGATAAAAATTTATATTACCAGAAATATCCTGAGCTAAAACGCAGTTAAAGAAAATCTTCAAAATAAAAATGAAAAAGCCGTATTCTAAAAAAACAGATTATTCAAAATATTTTATGGTAGTTGCTCTTATCTGCCTTATGGCGGGGGGCTATGTTATTGCCAGAAAAAAAATGCAGTTTCGCGAAGCAGCTCGTCTTCCATTTTATAAAATTGAGCTTTCTGAAATTGAAGACGGAATTTATACCGGAAAAACTGAAACAAGTTTTTTAAGACTCGAACTTGAAGTAGAGATTGAAAATCACAAAATACAGGAAATTCGGGTTTTGCAGAATGACGGTCTTGATGGCGAAAAGGCTCGGCCTGTTATTGACGAAATGATAGCTCAGAATAAGGTTGTGGTTCCTGCAATAAAAGGAGCCGAACGTGGCAGTCTTGTTTATATCAGTTGTGTCAGCTCGGCTCTTTCAAAAAAGGAATAAAAATGGAAAACATATCAATCATTCTTTCTGACTTAGACGGAACCCTGTTCCATGACGATAAATCTATTTCAGATTTTACAAAAGAAACAATCAGGTGCGTTCAGGAAAAGGGCGTGCTCTTTGGAATCTGTACTTCGCGAGCAAAAATAAATGCAGTTAAATTTCTTGATGGCATAAAGCCGGATATTCTTATTACAAATGGCGGCGGCATTGTTTATTATCAGGATAAAAAAATTTATGACTGCGAATTCAGTGTTGAGGAAATCAGAAAATTAATTGCGGCAGCCTTTGAGGTCTTTGGAAAAGATATTGTGATTTCTGCAGACAACGAGCATGCGCTTTATTCCAATTCCCGTGAAGAGCTGGGCGACAAATTCTGGACTTTCAATGATTTTTCCGACTTCCGCGAAACCTGCATGAAAATGTGCATCGAAAGCCTGGATAAGGAAAAAGTTGAAAAAGTTGTCTCTGTTATTGGGCTTGATCAGATAGACTATCTTCCGTTCTCAGATATCCCCTGGTACAAGCTCAGCAAAAAAGCGGCTACAAAAGAAAAGGCAATCACAGAGCTTTGCCGCCACCTCAATATTACAAGTTCCAAGATTGCCGCTTTTGGTGACGACTTTAATGACATCGGAATGCTAAAGCTTTGCGGAAAAGGCATTGCCATGGAAAATGCAATTGAAGAAGTAAAGCAGGCAGCTGGCCAAGTCTGCGCTTCAAACGAAAACGACGGCGTGGCAAACTGGATAAAAGAAAATCTCCTGTAACAAAACCCAGCTGTTCAGGTGTTACAATATTGATACACAAAAAGGAGAACTATTAATGAAAAATATTTGGAAACATCTTTTGCTTACTTTTTTATTCATGGGAATCTGCTGGGGACTTTGCCTTGTATTGAGTTTTACTGGCATAACGATGAAAGAATATAAATGGATATATCTTCCATGGATGCTTGGAGGAATATCGCCTGCAATTGCTTCATTTATTGTTTTGAAAAAGAATGGTGAAGTAGCAGGCTTTAAAGACTGGTTAGGTCATGTATTTGATTTTAAGCAAAGCCCATGGTCATACCTGCTTGCAATAACACTTCCACTTTTTCATATGATTTTAATGTGTCTGATTTCCGGCTACAGAAAGGGGCTTCCTTTATATTTTCTCCCGTTGATGATTCTTGCAATGATATTAGGCGGAGGTCTGGAAGAGGCCGGCTGGAGATATATCACTTGGTCTGAATTGAATAAAAAGTTCGGCTTTGTTCTTTCAACATTAATAACTGCCGTAATCTGGTGGATCTGGCATTTACCTTTGTTTTTTATTCAGGGTGTGAGTCAGTATCATAAAAGCTTCCTGGTTTTTGGAATTATGGTTCTTGGCTTGAGCTTTATGCTTGCTGTTATAAGAAAGCTTACCGGAAGTGTGTGGCTCTGTGTACTTTGTCATGCAATCGTGAACTCAATGAGTAACTTTTATCATTATGATTTTTACGGCAGCTACCTCGCAAGCTCAATAACTGCAGCTGTACTGATTGTGATTTCATTGCTGCTGATTTTTATATTCAAAAAGAAAAATTCTTTGAAGGAAAAAGCTTAAATTATGAAAACAGTTTGTAAGTTCTTTCTAACAGCCGGTAAAATTCTGGTAGGGCTCATTTTATTAGCTTTGTTGATTTCTTCTGGCGTATATATCAATTTAAAAAGCTTTACGGTAAAAAAAATCAGAATGAGTGACGCTCAGAATAATGAGCAGAATCACGGGCAAGAAGTTTATCTTATGGGAACTTTCCACACAAGTCATTTTGATAAGATGTCAAATTACTCTATAGAAGAAATGCTGAACGCTGTAAAAAATATTAATCCCGATGTTATTTTTATTGAGGCTCGTGAAGACAATTTTGACCGCTTAGGAATTGTTGATGGCCCTGTGGATATGTGTATTGCATATTCATATTGTCAGGAATTTCAGATTCCGGTTGAAATGATAGATTACTGGAAGGTAGATAATGACACATATAAAAAGAACACAACTACAGCTGACCGCGATAATCATATACATCAAAATATAATGAAAAAGTTGAAGCAGTATGATGATAAAAAAATTCTGATAATTTGTGGCTTTGGTCATCTGTATCCTCAATTGGATAGACTTCTTTCTGCAGGCGGAAAAAAAGAGAAAATCCCGCATGCTGGAAAATTATTCAAGCGTGGGGCACACGGGGCAGAAGACTCCGGCGATTTTAAATATCCTTCTTCAATTTGTGATGTATGGGAAAAACGAAGTTATTTTTATGCACACACTTATCCCGAATCAATTCAGGCAGATGAAAATATTAATGCTGATGTAAAGGCACAATGGCCGGTAGATACAAGTAACAGATTTTACAACTCACAGATGAAATACTGTGAGTTATTTAAAAGCAACAGGATTTACAAAGAAAAATAAAACAAAGGCAAAAAATGGAAAAATTCGTAATACTGGATCAATCTTATTTGAACGAGATGGCGGCTTTGTACAAGTCAGCTTTTAAAGGCGAGCCCTGGAATGATGACTGGAGTGATGAAAATCAGCTCTTAGAATATGTAAAAGAAAAGGCGGGTGGTTTTCACGCAATCAATTATGGACTTCTTGTGGATGAAAAGTTAGTTGCAATTTCGCTGGGCCAGATTACTCACTGGTGGGAAGGCACAAATTATGTTTTAGATGAACTGTGTGTTTCTCCGGATTATCAGGGTAGTGGACTCGGCAGCCGTTTTATGAAGCTGATAGAAGAAGACCTGAAAGGCCGCAACGTGCATGGAATATTCCTGCAGACAGATTTGGACAAACCGGCCTACAAATTTTATCAGAAAAACGGATTTAAAGATCTAGCAAAACATGTGAGTTTGTTTAAGGGGTTTTAAATAATATGAAGAAAATTGCAGTAATTACAGGTGCTTCGGGCGGGCTTGGAAAAGAGTTTGTCCGACAGATTATAAATGAAGTTGATGAGGTCTGGGCAATCGGACGTAATGTGGCAAAGCTGGAGGGGCTTAAGACGGAGTTTGGTGAGACTAACAGTAACGCCGGCGAAGGAAGAAGAGGCGAGGCCGGTTCCAAAATCATTCCGCTTCAGATGGATTTGTCTGATACTAAATCTTATGCTGTCCTTTCTGGCCGGCTTGAGGCAGAGGGCGGGGTTTCGGCTGTGGAAATCAGCTGGCTGATAAATAACGCTGGTGCGGGCCGTTTTGCACCTTCAACAGATTTTTCTACAGAAGAGCTGGCAGCGGGGATTACGACCCACTGCACGGCAATCGCTTCAATCTGCAATATCTGCCTTCCTTATATGAAGGCGGGAGATCATCTTGTAAATGTGGCTTCGCAGTCGGCCTTTAGTCCGCTGCCTTATATGAATCTTTATGCGGCAACAAAAGCCTTTGTTTACAGTTACAGCCGCGCGCTCAGAGAAGAACTCCACGATACAGGAATTGTTGTAACAACAATCTGCCCGGGCTGGATAAAGACCGCCCTTTTGCCGGAAACTCTGAACGGCCGCAAAGTAAACTTTCCTTTCCTTGTAACGGCTGACAAGGTTGTCGCAAAAGCAATCCGAGACGCCCGCCGGGGAAAGGCACTTTCAATTTACCGCTTTGCCGTACGCTATGTTTCCTGGCTGCAGCGCCACTGTTCAACAGGTTTCACAGTTCGTGTCTGGGCTAAGTCTGTAAAAAAATATCTATGATGGAAGTTACCTTGCTGCTCAATAATTACAGCATATTTAAGGTATAAAACTTGAAAATTACCGACTTAAATGCAAAAATGCTGCGTTAAGTCGGGTGCCGAAGAAGCAAATCATGGGAAAAAGCCTTTGCATTCCGCTGAAAAGACTGTTTTTGTCCGACTTAAACGCAAATACCCCGCGTTAAGTCGGTCAACAATGCTAAGAAACAGAAAAAAATGCCTTGTTTTTTATAGGAATTTAGATTTTTCAACCGACTTAACGACAGTATTCTCAAGTTAAGTCGGCCAAAAGGTGCGTTTCGCAAATTTATTTATTCTTCAGTAAGTCGCGGATTTCTTCCAGCAGGATTGCTTCGTCGGATTTTACGATTGCAGGCGGCTCTTCCGGTTTTTCAGCTTCCTTCTTTTTGAACTTTTCGAAAATCTGAATTACCACGAAAATGCAGAATGCTACAATCAAAAAGTCTACGACTGTCTGGATGAAGACACCGTATTTGATTTCGGTTTCGCCGATTTTGAACATGAGGGAAGCGAAGTCAATTTTGCCCAGGGCAAGGCCAATCAGCGGCATGATGATGTCGTTTACAAGGCTTGTTACAATTTTTCCAAAGGCGCCGCCGATGATTACACCGACTGCCATATCAATCACGTTTCCGCGTGAAATAAACTTTTTGAATGCGCTTAATTCTTTTGTTGCGGCACTGAGACCGTCTTTTATGTTTGCCATAGTTTTACCTCTTGTATAAATTATATAACGAAACATTAAGATTTGAAATAAAAACTAGAAAATTGTAAATGTTATGATTTATACAGACTCAAAAACAAAACTTACTGCTCAGGATGGGGGCGTTGCGGGGGAGTCCCCCGCAGAGAGGGTAGTGGAAGACCGCGAAGCGGGCTGGAGCGAGGGAGAGACTTCTCCCTCCTTTTTTCAAATTTATTATTTGCACAACTTTTCGAAGGCTGGCTTTGGATTACCTTCTCCGTCGAAGAGGAGTGGGGCGTCGGTGCGGCCTGGAACCGGGAAGCCGTTTTTCCAGCTCATGCGGTCGGTGATGCCCCAGAGAACTACGTCTTTCAGGATGCCGGCGCGGGCTTCTTTTTTGAAGCATTCGAAGATTTCTTCGTAGCGGTTGGCCTGTTTTTTGAGCAGTTCCGGTGTGTATTCTTTGCGAGGCTCAAACTTGCCTTCGTTCTGCTCGCGGTCTGCGTACATGGAAATTTCCATTTCGGTTACGATTACCTTGAGGCCAAGGCTGCCGTAAAGCTCGATTGTTTTTTCGATTTCGCTTACCGGCGGGTATTCGATGTTGATGTGCATCTGAAGTCCAACTGTATCTACAGGAACTCCGCGCTCCAGCATTCCTTTGAGGAGTTTGTACATTCCTTCGCGCTTGCCGGGAACCATCTCCAGATTATAGTCGTTGATTACCAGGCTTGATTTTGGGAAGGCTTCCTTTGCCCAGAAAAAGGCTTTGTCTACATAGTCCGGGCCGAGAATGTCGAACCACTGAGAGCGGTCGGCACCGTCGCGCAACACAAAGTTTTTATCTGATATACACTCATTTACAACGTCCACAGAGCAGATATCGTCGCGGTAGCGTTCGCCTACGGTGAAGATGTAGTTTTTGAGGCGGGCTTCAAGTTCTTCCTTGCGAACCTTGCTTCCGTCCGCATTTTTGAAAATCCAGTCTGGGGATTGATTGTGCCATACGAGGGTGTGCCAGCGCATGTCTTGGCCGTTTTTCTTTGCAAAGTCGCGGAGGCGGTCTGCGGCGGCGAAATCAAAAAACGGCTTGCCGTCCTGACCTAGGCGGTAAATCGAACCCATCTTGCATTCGTTTTCGGCAACTACAAGATTAAACTGACTGGCTGCCAGCTCCTTGTCCGGCATATCGCCCTTTGGGAAGGGCTGAGGCTCCGGGAATTTGAACTCGGGGAATTCTGGTGTAGGCTTGAAGTTCTTTTTGAAGTCTTCATAGCGGGCTTTCATAAAAGTGTACAATCCGGTTCTTTCTTCATCACTCATTAAAATGATTCCGCTGATTGCGGCGCCAAGTCTAAAATAATCTTTATAGCTTTCGAATAATCTTTTCATACTTTAGATTATGGTAGAAAGCGAGCCTGAATAATAGCGGGGATTTTTCTTAAAACACGGCAACCGGTTGCTGACTACAACGTTTTCGATTTGATTTTTATGGATAAATTTTTTGTTTTTCAAAATTTATTTAGTGCAATATTTTATACTTAGTGATAGAATGAAAATGAGCGTTTCTGCGAAATTTTTTTGGCCGTCGGAGCGGTTGAAGAATAAGTAAAACGTTTCATTAAGGACAAGCTAAACAAATGCTTTCGCATTTGTTTTTAACGCTTTCCGATTTATCACCGGCCGCCTACCGGGCGGCCTTACTCAGGAGTAAAAAAAAACATGCGAATCAAATCTGTTTTCAGTCACAGTTTTGAAAAGTACGGAAAGGTTCTTACAGGTTATGATGTAACTGACCTTCTCAAGAAACTGGACGAAACTACTAAAAAGCCTGACAATGCCGTAATTTATGAGCCGGGCGATGCCGGATTGGAAGCTCTTCCAATTGCAAAAGAATTCAGTGACAACGCTTACGGCGGAATGCCAATTCAGGTTGGTTACTGCAATGGTAACAACACAAAGCTCAACTGTCTTGAGTGGCACCGTGGTTCTGAGCTCAACATTCCTTCTAATGACATGGTTCTTCTTCTTGCACCTCTTCAGTCTGTAAAAAATGGAAAATTGAACACAAGCGCTGTAGAAGCTTTCTACGTTCCAAAGGGAACTGTTGTTGAAGTTTATGAGACAACTCTTCACTATGCACCATGTAACGCTGTAAAAAATGGCGAAGTTTCTAAGGAAGGTTTCCGTGTAATTATCGTTCTTCCAAAGGATACAAACACAGAAAAGCCTGCTATCAAAGAAATTGATTTTGAAGACAAACTGCTCTGGGCACGCAACAAGTGGCTCATTGCTCATCCGGATTCAAGCGAAGCAAAGCAGGGCGCTTTTGTTGGCTTGAGCGGAATCAATATTGATATCGCGAAGGCAAAATAGATTACGATTGTCATTGCGAGGAGCGAATGAAATGAGCGACGTGGCAATCTACAATTTGGATTGCTTCGCTTGCAGCTCGCAATGACGGACGTTGCCAGGGGTTTTAGGGGGTAAGCAGCTTGCTGCGTCCCCCTAGGAGAAGGGGTAGCGAAAGACCGCGCAGCGGGCTGGAGCGAGGGGGAGACTTCCCCCTTATAATTCGAAAAAATTTTATAGGAGTATAATAAAATGATTAACAACAAACCAAAAATTAAGATCGGTATTGTGGCTGTTAGCCGCGACTGTTTCCCAGAGCCACTTTCTGTAAACCGCAGAAAGGCTCTTGTTGAAGCTTACACAAAAAAGTATGGTGCAGACGATATTTACGAATGCCCTATCTGTATTGTAGAAAGCGAAATCCACATGGTTCAGGCATTGGAAGACATCAAGAAGAACGGTTGTAACGCTCTTTGTGTTTACCTTGGTAACTTTGGTCCAGAAATTTCTGAGACTTTGCTTGCTAAGCACTTTGATGGCCCTAAGATGTTCTGTGCTGCTGCAGAAGAGTCTGGAAACAGCCTTATGGACGGCCGTGGAGATGCTTACTGTGGTATGCTCAACGCTTCTTACAACTTGCAGCTCCGCAACATTAAGGCTTATATCCCTGAATATCCAGTAGGTGATGCAGAAGATTGTGCTGATATGATTCACGACTTCCTGCCAGTTGCAAAGGCAGTTTATGCTTTGAATCACCTTAAGATTATTTCTTTCGGACCACGTCCACTCAACTTCCTTGCTTGTAACGCACCTATCAAACAGCTTTACAACATTGGTGTTGAAATTGAAGAAAACTCAGAGCTTGACTTGTTTGAAGCATTCAACAAGCACGCTGGCGACGCTCGTATTCCAGAAGTTGTTGCTGATATGGAAAAAGAGCTTGGAAAGGGTAACAAAAAACCTGAAATCCTTGCAAAGCTTGCTCAGTATGAACTTACTCTCCTTGACTGGGTTGAAGCTCACAAGGGCTACCGCGAGTTCGTTGCAATTGCCGGAAAATGTTGGCCTGCATTCCAGACACAGTTTGGTTTCGTACCTTGCTATGTAAACAGCCGCCTTACAGGAAGAGGAATTCCAGTTTCTTGTGAAGTTGATATTTACGGATGTCTTTCTGAATTCATTGGTACTGTTGTTTCTGATGATATCGTTACATTGCTCGACATCAACAACTCTGTTCCAAAGGATATGTACAATTCAGAAATCAAGGGCAAGACAAACTATACTCTTACAGATACATTCATGGGCTTCCACTGCGGAAACACATGTTCAAAGAAGCTTGCTTTCTGCGAGATGAAGTATCAGAAGATTATGGCACGCTCTCTCCCAATCGAAGTTACAAACGGAACTTTGGAAGGAGATATTGCTCCAGGTCCTATCACATTCTACCGCTTGCAGTCAACTGCTGATAATATCCTCCGCGCATACATTGCACAGGGTGAAGTACTTCCGGTTGCTACACGCTCATTCGGATCAATTGGTGTATTCGCTATCCCAGAAATGGGCCGCTTCTACCGCCACTGGCTCATCGAAAAGGGCTTCCCACACCACGGTGCCGTTGCATTCGGCCATTTTGGAAAGGCTCTCTTCGAAGTATTCAAGTACATCGGCGTAGACGTAAGTGAGATTGGATATAACCAGCCTGCTGGAGTTAGATATCCTACTGAAAATCCTTGGGGTTAGTAGCCTGAGGAAAACAACGGTGGTTGGAGTAGTACGGTGCTAAAGCACCTATCGTATCGAAACCACTTTGTAAAAGAAAACCGCTTCTCGTATTGAGGAGCGGTTTTTTATTTAATCATTCAAATTTTCATTTAGTATATTTTTTATATCTTCAATTAATTTATTCTGTATCTGATTTTTCAATTCGTTCCTTGATACGGATGTATCTCGTAAAAAAAGGTCTGCAGGATGTATTTTTAAGGCCTCAGCAATGGCTAAAATCATATCAAATGAGGGTTTTGCTCTTCCGGCTTCAATTGCTCCAATCATACCATTAGAACAATCACATTTCTCGGCAAGCTGGGCCTGTGAAATATTTCTTTTAGTTCGGTAATACTTCATGTTTATTATGAAATCAGAGAAACTTATACCCATATACTTATTGTAATTGAGTATGACAGATTCAAAAAGTTAATGACTGTAAGCAAAATTAGTGTTATACTTAATGTAATTACGTATTATACGTAAAACTATGATTTACATTAAGTGTATACATCCCCGCTAACGCGGTGGTTAGGAGAAATTATGATTGTTGCAATTGTATCTGCCGTGTTGGCATTCGTTCCTGCTATTCTTATTGGAAAAAATATTGCAGTTGGTTGGGGAATACTCTGTTATTTTCTAAGTCTTGTAGCTGGAATATTAGGGTTTTATATTGGTAAAATCCTAAATGAATTTGTTGGTGACCGTTTTATAATTACAAATGGTGGATTTCTGGATCTTGTAACTGAAAAATTCAATGCCCTTTATGGTCCACAGATTTCAGGATTTCTTATAGGCTTATTTATACCTGCAATATTGATTAATGCAGGTATCGAAAAGAATGAAAAATATTCTGCTAATAAGGAAGCAAAAGTTGCGATAGAAGAAGAAATTCAAGACCAACTTGAAGAAGTAAAAATGGTTGCAATAAGAGGTGGAGAATTCAATTTTGCACCAGACAATTCACCAACAGCTTATCAATTCAGAACCAATTATTCAGAGTTAAAACTATCTGTTGGAAACTTTGCAATAGCAAAAGAACTTGTTTCTGAAGGTCTGTATGGTAAGATAATGAATTCTTCTTTTGTAAATGGGATAAAACCCTATGATTATTTTACTTTTTATAAAGCAATTGTTTTCTGTAATAAACTCAGTGAATATCACAATTTAACACCATGCTATTCCATTAAGGGCTCTACAAATACTGAAGACTGGGGAGAAATACCTTCGGGTAATACTGGCAATTTTGCATGGGATTCAGTAAAATGTGATTTTTCAGTAAATGGGTATAGACTGCCTACTGTTGCTGAATGGTGTTATGCGATGTATGGTTCGACTCCAAATGGATTACTTTCTTTGTATGGAGATAATGGTTGGGAAGAAATGCCAAATTATTGGGATTTAACTGTATCACAATCGCAGGAAGAATTATTATGGAATTGGTATTCAAAAGACTGTTCGTATTATGCTAAAGAAATTTCTGAATTTGGAGAACGTCGTACTTGCGGTAGTATGAGTTCGTTTAATGGGATTTCAGGTGGATTTTCTATCTCGGATTCGGGTGGGATGTCATTCCTTCGTCTTGTACGTACAATAAGTACTAAAGAATTGGAAGAACTTGTTTCTCGAAGGAAACAATTTGATGTAGCTGATTATGGTATGAAAATGATATTTGTTGAAGGCGGAGAATTTGAATGTGGTGGAGAAAAAAACAATCAAGTTCCAAAGCATACTGCAAAAGTTAATGACTTTTATATGAGTACAACAATGGTTACATGTGATTTATTTTCTCCCGATGATTACTCTGAACATAAGTCACAGCAAGTTGCACAATTGCCGTTATTAAAAGCTATTCAATGCTGTAATTATTTAAGCATAAAATCTGGATTTTCCCCTTGTTATATTTTCCCAGCAGAAGAAGAACCCTTTTCTGTCGTAAAAGGTTTTGAGAAGGTTATTTTTGATGAACATGCTAATGGTTATCGCTTACCAACAGAAGAAGAATGGGAGTATGCAGCTAGAGGCGGAAAAAATCATGATAATTATAGATGGTCAGGAAGCGACGATATAGAAGAAGTTGCATGGTATTCTGGTAACAGTAATGAAAATTCATATGATATTGTAGGCTTGAAGAAGCCAAATTCTTTAGGCATATATGACATGTCTGGTCTTGCGGATGAATGGGTTTGGTCACATTTTGAGACAGGAAAGGCCATACACTCTTCAGATGAAAATAATACTTATTCACAATCGCGTCCTAATGCCTTTGTCCTAAGAGGTGGAAATAAGGGAAAAAATTACAATGAGTTCGATGTATTTACTCGTCGCATTGATAAAATGGGGGCCTTGGGTAATAAATTCGAAAATTCTAGCTACGGTGCGATTCGCTTAGTTCGAAATAAATAAGTTACTAGTCCTGCATAAGAAAATCTTGTGCAGGATTTTTTTTGAGATATATTATGACTGATATAGAATTTATTGAAAAGAGAAATGATATAAATCGTGAATGCGAATTGAAAAAATATGAAGATTATAAAAAAGCAGAGGTAGAGGTAAATGCATTTTTAATTGAAAAGCAAAAAGAACAGATAAAAAAATATATTAATGCTCAATTTGAAAATGAAATATCTAACGAAAAACCAATAAAATCTGATGATGGAAAATACATAACATCATGTTCAATAAAAGGTATAACTCCTTTTGATGTTTTAAGAACAAAGTGAATTCTGTGATGATAAAAACCGTGAGCTGCGGAAGTCCTTCTCCTGCATATGCAGTGGGTGCTTTGCATCAATAGGGTCCGCGGACTTCTTTTTTTAAAATAGAAACTTAATTTAAAAAATTAGAAAGTATGGTATAATAATCATAGAAGGAGGTGCAGAATGTCTTACGATGTTTTGGAAAAGCAAATAAAGACTCTACCGGAAGCTGCTTTGGAAGAAGTTTCAAGATATATTGAAAAAGTTCGTGATATTTATCAATCAAAGCAGAATGTTGATTTTTCATTTGTAGACAATATCTTTGGAACTCTGAATGATGCAGAAGCTGACGAACTGCGCTCTAGCTGTGGGCTTAAATTCCGGGAGACTGTATGACATATTTTCTTGATTCAAATGCAATTATTGATTTGCTGAATGGTAATTCTAACGTACTTGCTGAATTTAAGAATGCGTTTGTATCTGCCTCTGTAAGAATTCCTGACATAGTTTATTATGAAGTTCTGCGGGGATTTGAATATTCTGATTCAAAAAATAAAAAGAATAGTTTTGAGATTTTTGCAAATCGTTGTGGAATTGAATATATGGATTTAAATACTTTACAGGAAGCTGCCCGTCAGTATGCAGATTTAAGAAAAAACGGTATTACAATAGACGATGATGATATTTTAATAGGTTCTCTTGCAATTTCTCGTGGTGCTGTTGTTGTTACAAATAACACTAAACATTTTTCAAAGTTGAAGGGAATACAACTTGTTAACTGGAATGTATGAAATAAAATAGCAAATTGCGACAGCAATTTACCATGCGGGTTTTAGGGCGGAGCCCTAGGAGAAAGGGTAGCGGAAAACGCCCCAGGCGGTTGGAGCGAGGGGAAGGCTTTCCCCTCCTTCAGTATAAATTAAAAAATCGGTACTGTTGTTTCTGATGATATCGTTACATTGCTTGACATCAACAACTCTGTTCCAAAGGATATGTACAATTCAGAAATCAAGGGCAAGACAAACTATACTCTTACAGATACATTCATGGGCTTCCACTGCGGAAACACATGTTCAAAGAAGCTTGCTTTCTGCGAGATGAAGTATCAGAAGATTATGGCACGCTCTCTCCCAATCGAAGTTACAAACGGAACTTTGGAAGGAGATATTGCTCCAGGACCTATCACCTTCTACCGCCTGCAGTCAACTTCTGACAACATCCTCCGCGCATACATTGCACAGGGTGAAGTTCTTCCAGTTGCTACACGCTCATTCGGATCAATTGGTGTATTCGCTATCCCAGAAATGGGCCGCTTCTACCGCCACTGGCTCATCGAAAAGGGCTTCCCACACCACGGTGCCGTTGCATTCGGCCACTTTGGAAAGGCTCTCTTCGAAGTATTCAAGTACATTGGTGTAGACGTAAGCGAGATTGGATATAACCAGCCTAAGGGAGTTAGATATCCTACTGAAAATCCATGGGCTTAGTTACCTAAACCGTCATTGCGAGGAGCGTAGCGACGTGGCAATCTAGATTGCTTCGCCTTCGGCTCGCAATGACGACCATTTGAAAGACTGTCGGGAAACCGGCAGTCTTTTTTTGTTATTAGGGAAGCTTTATATTATAATTATGAAAAGGCCAGGTATTATGACTGCAAATTTTTGTAGTGGCGTCAACCAAAGTTTTAGAACAGTAATTAAGATAGGTGCATAATGAAAGACTTTACTGCAGATAAAAAGATTTTGATATATTTAACAGCCTTGGGATTTGTTAATACAAGCATTTCTGCCATGGGCTTAAAAGAAGCAGCAAAGAAATCTTCTAAATATTCTTTCAACCCTGAAGACATTGAAAAAAATATCCGAAAGGCAGGTCTGGCCTGGGAAAACATTTCAATGGGAAATGGGGCTGAATGGAATTTTAATGAAGATGTTAAGAAAAAACTTCTGAGTTTAATTGATGAAGAGATTGTTCAGATTGCAACCAGTATTGAAACAATGCAGAAAATCAATTGCGAAAACCAAAAAGAAATTTTAAGATTTCTATCGGATAATGAACAGAATCTGGATACTTTAAGACGTACAATTAACAGTATATAAGAGGAGGTAATGACTATGTTTGAAAATATTTACATTTCAATTATGAATGATAACATTGGTTCTATTGCTGATTGGTTTGATAGTAATAATGAAGAAGAAAAACGAATAATTGAAGAACGTTCTAATGATAAAAATTATACAGTTTTATCTTTAGAAGAATCTGTTTGTTATATGAAGGCTCATCCAGAAAAATCATATTGTTTGTACGGTGCAAATAACAATATTGTAGAATATTTGCGAAATAAAGGCTTTAATGTTTAGTGACGCTGAAATCTATCTATAACTGCGTTTCGAATAGTAAATAATTATTATTCACGATCTATTTCAAAGGGTTCGAGTTTTTCAAACCCTAATTTTTTTGCAGTTTTGATTTGTTTCTCTTTTGACCATCCTTTAGACTGCATTTTTTTATATAAAAGTTCTTCAAAAGATAGAATCCATCGAGATTTTAATTTACCGTGAAATAAGATATTAAAACGACTTAAACAATTCTTATTTTCTTCTGAATAATGATAGATTGTTTGATTAGATTTATTAATCCAATAAAAATGTAAATTCCAATTATTAATAGAAGGAGGTATTAAATGAATCTGTACATTTTTTGGATCTTTGATTTTTGCTTTGATTGCTTCGAATAAACAATTGCTATACATCTTCGTTCCTCCTGTACATTAATAATATAGGTAGAATCGGAATCTAAAGTTTCTAAAAAGCTATTTTCCTTATTCGGAATTATCCCTTTACGCACTTTATTGAATATTAAATCTTTGCTTAAAATTTATTTCCAGTTGTTCCAATCGATCTGACCAAATTTTCAATTGGCGAACAACTTCTTTTACATCATTATCCTTTGATATATCTAGTTTTTCATCTGGTTGATGATGTCCATTTACATTAGAATTTATCATTTCAAAATATTTTTTGTTATCTTTTGAAATATCATTTATTTCTTTAATAACGGCTTTTATATCATCTTCTGCCACATTTTCACTATAAATTAAAGCATCAATATGACTTCTGGCAATGTTAATAAGTTTATTAATTTTTGAAGCATCAACTTTTGTTGCTTCAAAAATTTTTGTTTTCCCTATTGTCATATTAGCAACAATAGCTTCCTGTACTGCTTCTGCAGCTAAAATAAATTTTATAACATCCTGATTCTTTGTCATATTTTACTACTCCGTCATATATAATATAGCCATTTTTTGTTGATTGTATATCTTTAGATTTTTTTGCACTAATTATTCATATAAAACGAAAGTAGCAGTTGTTACCAGCAACCACTACCTTCTAGCACAACCAATAGAAGGACTATTGATTATGATGAATAAAATAGTTGCAAACTCGAAACCCCAGCATAGGGCTTTAAAACTTCGAATATATCCAAATCCCGAACAGACTTTTCTTATCAATAAAACTTTCGGTTGCTGCCGTCAAATATATAATACCCGACTATATGAACGAAATCAATTTTATAATGATGTAATTAAAGTGGAATTTGATAAGTATAACGATCGTCAATTTTTGGAGGATCGTCAACAATAACCGTGAGCCGCAGAAATCTTTCTCCTACATATACAGTGGGTGCTTTGCACCGATAAGGACTGCGGACTTTTTTTTAACCTAGAAACTTAATTTCAAACATAATGACAATTAAAATATTTATGGTATAATAATCCCGAAGGAGATTATGTCTATGAAATATCCTTTTATGACAATGCCAGATGAAACAGAAATTACTCATTCAAGTATCTTCGAAGAAAACGGAGTAGAAAAAATTCGTGTTTATATAGAGCGTCCTGTTGAAGGAGGCTTCATTGATGCAACTTGTGTTCTTCCTGATTATACCTGGCAGAATAATGGTTTTTCAGAAGAAGAAATAAAAGAGTTTCAGGACATTTTAGAAAAGGGGGCTCATGTGATTTATAAATTTGCCCGCCAAGGTGGTTTTGGAAATGCCGCAAATTTTTAGTATTGGTTCTTATGTGGTATATTTCTGGTCTGATGAAGGTGAACCAAAAGAGCCTGTGCATGTTCATGTAGCTCAAGGACGACCCCAGATAATTGAAGTTCGGGCTATGTATATTTTGCTCTGAATGGAAAAAGCATTTTGAAGAGATTTCTTATTATTGTTAGAATTTTAATATAGCAAATTGCGAAGCAATTTACCATACGGGTTTTAGGGCGGAGCCCTAGGAGAAAGGGTAGCGGAAAACGCCGCAGGCGGTTGGAGCGAGGGGAAGGCTTTCCCCTCCTTTATAAAAATCAACAACACAGCTTCTACCGCCACTGGCTCATCGAAAAGGGCTTCCCACACCACGGTGCCGTTGCATTCGGCCACTTTGACAAGCAGCTCTTTGAAGTATTCAAGTACATCGGTGTACTAGTAGAAGAGATTGGCTACAACCAGCCTAAGGGAGTTAGATACCCTACTGAGAATCCTTGGGGTTAATTAGACGTAACGTAATCTGCGAGTTTGATAGCAGCTTGCTGCGTACAAACTCGGTAGTGAGCGTAGCGAACGAAAGAATCCTTGGCGCTAGTTGCCTGAAATGTCATGCTGAACTTGTTTCAGCATCTTTGAAAAGAGACCCCGACACCTTCGCAGCACAGCTGCTCGGAGACTCGCTCAAAATGCTCCACTGGAGCATTTTGATGGCTTACAGCCGTCGCTCCCTAAGTTCGGGGTGACGATAATTGTGTAAAATTAGTAATCCAGTGTGATGTCGCCGGAGGTTGTTCTGATTTTTATTAAGGAACCGCCGCCGTTATAGTCCTGAGTAACAGAACCGCGGGGATTCATGCGGTTGTTATTGAATCTGTCGCGGAAGGAGCCTGAAGTGCAGGAAGCTTGTACGGAGAATTTTGCGCGCATTGGAACGTAAAGCTCTATATCACCGCTTGTGCAGGATGCCGAAGAAGTTGCGGCCGGACCGTTGGTTAGTTCAATGGAAATTCCGCCGCTGGTTGAGTTTACATCAAAATAATCACAGTCAAGCTTTTTTACGTTAATGTGTCCGCTTGTTGCTTTGAATTCGGCATACTCTGTTGCAAAATCTTTTACATCAATGTCTCCACTGGTTGATTGAATGTCGCCTGTACCGCCAGTGAATTTTTCTATAACAATGTCTCCGCTTGAAGTGCTTACAGTAAAATCATCTGCATCAATATTATAGAGCTCTATATCTCCGCTGCTTGCGCTTGCTTTTACTGTATCAGCAAAAAGTCCTTTTTCAGAACTGATGTCTCCGCTTGAGGCTTTAAGCGAGATAATTGATTTTGCGGAAAGTACACGGTGTACATTAATATTTCCGCTGCTTGTTCCAATTGCTATTTCTTCAAAATCTTTTTTCTGTGGAACATATACAATAACTGTACATCTGAAGCCAGTTGGATTGTCTATTGCTTCAAAGAATCCAAAGCTGCGTTTCTGTGATTCAATATAAAGGGTAGAACCAGAAACTGAAACCTCAGGAGCATATTTTTTATTATTGCAGTAGATTTCTACTTCGATTGCAGAAGAATCATAGGTTTCTTTGAAATCAATATCTTCTGAAGATAAATCAATTTCAAGATTGTCGATAGAATTTGCACCAAACTGTTCTTTTTTAAGAAGATTTGGAAGTGCAAAAACTCCAGCAGTAAGCGATGCCAGAAGAATAAAAGTTAAAATCTTTTTCATTGTCATACCTCTTGATATTTTAACACCTGGTAGGGTGGAATTTGTTCCTTTTTTTTGTGTCGTGTGTTCAGAATGACACAGTTATATTTTTTAATATATCAATTTTCATTTTATTTGTGTATATTAAGATTATGAAGAATAAGAAAAATAATGAGCTTGCGGTTTGTGGTTTTGCGACTGTAAAAAAGCTTGAAAAAAATCACCCTGAAAAAATTACGCGGCTTTATTTTACAGAAGAGGTTGCACCTAAATTCGGCGGTTTATGCAAGAAGCTTGCTAAAGTGCACGGCATATATAATCAAAAGCCGGCTGCAGACCTCGAAAAATTAAGCGGTACGGTTCATCATCAGGGAGTTGTGGCAATGATAGAGGCTCCGCAAATAGCGCCGCTTGATAGTGATATTACGGACGGCTGGTGCGAACGCGGTGAAAATGCAATTTTATTGGATCGTATTGGAAACGCAAATAATTTTGGCGCTATTGTAAGAAGTGCGGCTTTTTTTGGAATTAAAAATATTGTGATTCCGCTGGACGAAGCACAGAGTTCTATTACAACGAGCAGTTACCGCGTGGCTGAGGGAGGTATGGAATACGTAAATATTTACAGCGTTAATTCCAGCGTCAGACTCCTTGAAGCATTAAAAGGTAAGATGCTTCGTGTAGGAACAGATTTAACTGCTACAAAGTCAGTTAGTTTTTTAAGTACACCAGCAGCCCGTAAAAAGCCGGTACTTATAGTTCTTGGAAACGAAGAGCATGGAATCAGTGAAACGGTTAGAAAAAATTGCGACGAACTGGTGATTATTCCCTGGGGCGGCATGAAAGACGGTGCAGCAGAAAGTCTTGTAGACAGCTTAAATGTTGCCCAAGCGGCCTCGGTGATTTTTTACGAGCTTACAAAATAGCCGGGGCGTTGCGCAACATCATCAACTTAAGACTAAAAAGACGGTTTTAGATTACAG
>CAMVDX010000022.1 GCA_947166355.1 uncultured Treponema sp. | reverse complement strand
TCGTTTACAGAAATCTCCTCGTACATATTCAAAATCTTTTCATTTGAATACTGCTTCATGATAGACTTAAAGATGTCCTGCATCTGCTGCAGAAGCTCCCAGGTGTCTACCTCTTCCCACATATCTTCAGTGTCATCAAAAGGTAAAACACGCTGAATCTTTTTGCGTTCAAAATTCCATTCAGAATCATCTTCCTGCTCTTCCATAAGAGAAGAAAGCTTTTTAAATTTCTGATATTCAATAAGCTTTTCTACAAGCTCTGCACGAGGATCTTCTTCATCCTCATCATCATAGGCAACTTCAACAGGAAGAAGCATGCGGCTCTTAATATAAATAAGTTTTGCGGCCCAGCTGTAGAACTCGGAAAGGTCGCCGAGGTCGGTCTGAACTGCATAATCAAGATATTCAAGATACTGTTCTGTAATCTGTGCAATCGGGATATCGTAAATATTTACCTTACTCTCGCGGATAAGTGTCCAGAGTAAGTCAAGAGGCCCCTCAAATTCGCCTGCCTTATAAGCATGTTTTACCGCAACTGCTGTTCCGCCATTATTATTTTCCATTTCTTCCATATTCTACCGCCTTAGGGAATTCCATAATTCTTTTAATTCCTTCAGCCCCACCCGTTTTTTCGACGGCCTCAAGGCATTTTTTATATTTTTCCCTAATTAATTCATCGGCAGAATATTTTAAAACTTCAATGGAAGGTATTAAAACAAATGCTCTTTCTTCCATTCTTATGTGCGGAATCTGAAGGTCGGGAGTATTTATTGTTTCGTCTCCAAAAAGTTCTATATCAATATCGAGGGAGCGGGGACCAAAGCGAATTTCGTTCGCGCGGTCGCGGCCATACTTGGCCTCGATTTCGTTTATTTTATGTAAAAACTCAAATGCGTCAGCATCGTCTGGAACATAGCCGACAGCCGCCGCATTATAAAAATCTTCCTGGTCTGTTACGTACATGGCAGGAGTTTTATAGACAGAACTGAAATGCAGATCCGACATCAGGTTGCCAAGCTCCTCTCCGGCTGCGGCAAGGAGCTCGAGAGGTGATTTATTATTGTAAGATTGGTTAGATCCAAGACCTAACAGTACTCGTTTCATAAATTACCTCCTTCATAATAAAATAGATTGCTTCGTCGCTACGCTCCTCGCAATGACGGGCAAGTTGACGTCTCGCAATGACGAGGGCTTCGCTTTGTCATTGCGAGGCCCTCACGCGACACTCACGTCATTGCGAGGAGCCCGACAGGGCGACGTGGCAAGACATCGTCATTGCGAGCCCGCAGGGCGTGGCAATCCGCCGTCATTGCGAGGAGCCCGTCAGGGCGACGTGGCAATCCATTCCTTTAAGACTCAGCCGGAGCCTCAGCGTCGGCCTCGGCCTTCTTAGACTTCTTTGTTTCTTTCTTCTCAATCACCTGACCTGGGAATACCAGAGCACGAACCTTTGCTTCGATTTCGGCAGCGATTTCCGGATTAGCTTCGATAAAGGCAACGGCGTTTTCCTTACCCTGGCCGATTTTATTTTCGCCCATTGTGTACCATGCACCGCGTTTATCTACGATTCCATGCTTTACGGCAGAATCCAGCAGAGAAGCATAGGCATTAATACCTTTACCAAAATAAATATCGAGTTCGCATTTTTTGAAAGGAGCTGCAACCTTGTTCTTTGCAACCTTTACGCGAACACGGTTACCGATTGCATCATCATCGCCCTTACCGTCAATTGTTTCTATACGTCGAATCTCAAGACGTACAGAAGAATAAAACTTAAGAGCCTGTCCACCAGTTGTAGTTTCAGGGTTACCAAACATAACTCCAATCTTCATACGAATCTGGTTGATAAAGATTACAATACAATTTGACTTGCCGATGATTGCTGTAAGCTTACGAAGAGCCTGGCTCATAAGACGAGCCTGCATTCCCATTACAGAGTCACCCATTTCACCTTCAATTTCTTTCTCAGGTGTAAGGGCTGCAACAGAGTCAACAACTATAACATCTACTGCACCACTTCTCACAAGGTTTTCTGTAATTTCCAGAGCCTGTTCTCCGGTATCCGGCTGACTCACCCAAAGTTCATCAATATTTACACCAAGGTTCTTTGCATAAGTCGGATCAAGTGCATGTTCTGCATCAACAAATGCCGCAACACCGCCAAGCTTTTGAGCTTCTGCAATTGCATGCAGGGCAAGTGTAGTCTTTCCCGAACTTTCAGGACCGTACATTTCGATTACACGACCGCGCGGATAACCGCCGATACCCAAAGCTTCGTCGAGCAGAATTGAGCCCGAAGGAATTACTTCGATTCCCGCCGCATTTGCCTTGTCGCCGAGCTTCATAATAGCGCCCTGGCCGAACTGCTTTTCAATCTGAAGACGAGCCGCCTCCAGAGCCTTCATTTTTTCTGATGTTTCCATTTAGCCACCTTCCTCCCACATATAATATGGCTTCAAATTTTCTATTTTTGACAAAATTTACGAAAAAAAGTTAAAAAAAATCGTAAAAAAGTGATTTTTATCGATTTTTTAGCTTCTGAAACGTCATTCCGAACTTGTTTCAAAATCCATAAGCTTTAGTTGCTGAAACAAGTTCAGCATGACTAATCAATGCTTTCTACATGACCGACGTCTCGGCATTGCGCCTCATGGATTGCCACGTCGCCCTTCGGGCTCCTCGCAATGACGTATGTAAGTCACTCTGTCGTAAAGTCCACATCTTTAGTATTATACTAATTTTTTATACTCTGATAAACAGCCCGACCCGCAAGACAGACAAGACCATCTTCAAGAGAAATCTTTCCCAGAATCTTAACAGAACGGCTCAAATCTACTGAAGGAGCTGCATTAAAATGAACCTTTACAGTTCCATCATATCTTGAAAGAGAGTCATCACCAATAAGAAAATCACAGGTATAAGAACCGTCTTCATAAGTCACGGCATTTGAAATTTTTCCACCCCAATTTACCCAGCAGTCAATATAAAGTGCCGGATTTGCCGCAACATCCGTTAATGACGGAACATCAGTTATAGAATCAAAATCAGGAATTTCAAAATATCCCATAAGAAGCCGCGCCTTTTTCTTTACTGCAACAGAAGCATCTGAATTCAAAATGGTATTAACTTCTATCTGCGCGGCATTATCGCGGTGAAGCTGAAAATACTTAAGCGCGTTTTCATAACGGCGATTGATTTCCTTATTTGAAAGAACAAAAGCGTAAGACTGTGTTGAAAGGTCTTTTTCCTTTGCATCTGATTTTTCTTCGGAAGAAAGCTCAAGCTTTGTAAGATCTGCACGAGGCCCTGCATACTGCTTTCCGCGTGGAAACATAATAAATGTAACAAGAGAGCCTAAAAGAAATGCAACACTGACAACTGTAATAAGCACTATCTTATCTGGATTTGAACCAAGCGGCGGATAAAACTGTTCAATTTTGCCTGTATCTACCCAACGGCAGATAGTATCGTAATTTCCATGCACACGAATAAACTCCATTGCAGCATCGGCAGTTTTATTAAGAGGATCGTTTTCTTTAATTTCAAGATAATACTGAATGGCCCGCGCCGTATCTCCACGACGTAAAAAAATGGCAGCCTGACCAAGCAAAAGTCTTGTATCTGTAAGCTTAATGCGGCGTGCCATTTGAAAATATGATGAAGACGCACCAATATCACCTACATAAAGGCAGGCAATTCCCATTGTAAGGTAATACTCAAAGTTTTCTTCATATATGTCTGCCTTTGCTTCAAGACGACTGATTGCAGTTGCAAAACGCCGCCGTCTCATGTCAAGCCAGGCAAGGCTAAGTGCATCTTTTGCCATAAAAACTACTGCCTCAAATAAGTAAGGATTGCATCAAGTTCTGCATTCAGCTGAAGCAATTCCTGACGGTTCAGTAAAGGAGAATCCTCTTCCAAAGCTGCAATTCTGTCGAGCAGGGCCTGAATATACTCAGGAGTAAGCTGCTCATTAGTCATATTCTGAATATAAAAGTCTACAGTAGGAACAGCCGCAGGAGTTTCAGGATTTTTTAAGGTTTCAGAGTTCTCACTAACATCCGAAACCATCTCTTCATCACCGAGGTCTTCCACAAGGCTGTAACCGCCACTGATTGCAGCATCCTTTATAACTTCCACTGCAGGAGCTGCTTCTACCGGCTTTAACTTAGGAGCAGTTTTATCAAAAATCACATTCTCGCCGTTCGGCTTAATTCCATCAACTGCAAAAGCAAGATAAAAAATCACCTTACCGCTTTCATTTACAGCAAGCTTCAAAGGATTCCAGACTGCACAAACAGCAGAGTTATTATAAGAAAGAACCGTATCAAAAGCACGGAACGAAGCCATATCAGGCTCCCAGATATTTTTTTCAAGTGTCGAATAATTTGCAAGAGCTACGAGAGCCGGAACAGTACAGTCTGCCCCGGAATAGAAAAACTGCATAGCCGCAGAATTATTCTTAGAAACAAACCATTTCTGATTCTGAAGAGTACGGTACAAAACCTCATTCTTTACAGGCACACCTTCCCAGGTATAAAAATGAAAATCATCTGCTTCACCAAGCGTAGTATCAAGAATTGATTTCAGATGGAATTCATCATTACGCTTGCTTTTGTTTGTTACAGTCATTGTAACCTTAAGCATATTATATGAACCTTTTTTTTCGGTAGCCATACACTTAAAGTCCACACTAACATCTGCAACATCAGGAACTGTATATAAAATAGAAAGCCCGTCTTCTTTTTTCTGAATCTGATTTTTTATGGAAGTATCTGACGTAAGGCAATAAGTTTTGCGGGAATTTTTCAGATAAAATGCATTTGTAGTAAATTCGTTTGATGCAGAAAGAACCGGAACATACTTATTCCTATCATTTAAAAGGCTGATTGTATATGAACCAAATTTTGCATGAGTTTTAAGCTGTATTATTCCAAAGGTTTCTGTAATATCTTTTCCTTTTGATTTTATCCAGCCGGTATAATTTTCTTTTTCTTCAGAAGATTTTGAAGATTTTTTATCTTTAGATTTTTTAGAATTTTTTGAATCTGAAATTTCCTGTGCATCTGTTTTGGCAGCATTTTCTTCGGAAGTTTCAGAAGCTTCTGAGTTTTCGCTTCCGGTATTTTCGTCTGCAGCAACGGCTTCTGTATTTGCAGGAGCTTCAGTTTTTGATTTCTGCTTTTTTGAAGTTGATTTACAGGAAGCAAATAAAACTGCGGCAAACAGCAGGCATAACAGGCATTTTTTCATTATTCAGCTCCTCCGTTTCCATTATTACGCTCATCAAGCATTTTCTGCGCTTCGAGAGCCTTCTGCTTAAGGAGTCTTACTCTTGTCTTGTTTTCATCATAAGGAACAGGAGATGGAACATCTTTTTCCAAAGGCGAAGTTTCGGCATAAGCAGCTGAATTGTCTTCTCGGTAAGCAGTTTCATCTTCTTCATAAGTCCGGTTTTTAAGTTCTTCTATCTGTAATTCCAGAGCCTCAATCTGTCTTTCAAGCTCTTCATTCTTTGCCTGTGCAGCATTGAGCTTCTGACGGGTTAAATCAAGAGATTCTGAATTATACAGGCGTAATTGTCTTTCATATTCTTCTTTAGCTGCAAGATATTCCTCGCCGGTCTGTTTAAGCAGATAAAGAAGCTTTTCTTCCCTTCCCCGCTGTAAAATTGTTTCGAGTCTATACTGTGCTGCAGGAGTTTTGTCAGATTCAGGAAACTCAGTTACAATCCGTTCGTAAATAGCCCCCGCTTCATCGTATTTATAGCCCGCAAAAAGAGACTCGCCTATATAAAAAAGTGCATAAGGATAAAGCTCATCGCTTTCAAAACCGTGACAATAATCGCTGAGAACTATTATTGCTTTTTCATATTCACCCAGAGTATAAAGAAGTCTGCCCTTCTGATAACAGATGCGCGGATAGTAGCTGGACTTCGGAAAATTATCGATAAAGAAATTACAGTCGTCGAGAGCTCCGCGGTTATCACCGTCATAAACTTCAGCAGAAATGAGCATGTAATAAGTATCAGGATTCAGATTCTGAGGATAAGCCACAGCTTTTTTGAGCATGAACTTTGCATCTGCCCAGTCACCTTTTGTATATGCCTTACACGCCTCGGCAAAAGCAGAACCGGCAGATTCCGAAGCAAAAAAAGAAAAAGAAAATACCGCACAAACCAGGAATAAGGCAAATGCCTTTTTTACAGTTTTTATCAACGTTAGCAACTCCATTTGAGGCTGCCGTTAAAGAAACTGGAACCGGAAACCACTATATCAGTACCCGCATCAAGAACAGATTTGAGGGTATCGTTATTGACTCCTCCATCTACAGAAATCAGATAGTTATAGCCGTTTTCTTCCCTAAGTTTCTTAAGCAAAGCAACCTTATCCACACAGGATGGAATAATTTTCTGTCCGCCCCATCCGGGATTGACAGTCATCACTAATATAATATCGGCACAACCAAGCAATTCCGACAGTGCCGATACAGGAGTAGCAGGACACAGGGCAACGCCGGCCTTAAGTCCCCTCTCATGAATCATCTGAATTATACGGTGAGCATGTGCACTTGCCTCGTAATGAAATGTAATCATATCAGCACCTGCTTCTGCAAAGGAATCTATATGAAGTTCAGGCTTTTCAATCATAAGATGAACATCAAAAGGAAGCTTTGTAAGCTTTCTGATAGATTTGATTACAGGCTCGCCGTAAGTAATCTGAGGCACAAAAGAGCCGTCCATAACATCAATATGAACCATCTGTCCACAATTGTTTTCTATTTTTTTAATCTCGCTTCCCAAATTAGAAAAATCAGCTGAAAGAAGCGACGGAGATAAAATCGGAGTTTTCATTTGGTATTCATTTTAACAAGAAATATCAAATTTTACAATATTATATGTTGCCTATAAAATGGATTGCTTCGCTGCGCTCGCAATGACGTGAGAATGAACTCACAATGACAAAAACTTCGTCATTGCGAGCCGAAGGCGTGCAATTTACCCGTCATTGCGAGCCGAAGGCGTGGCAATCCATTTTTACGAAAAAAACAAAACTTTGAAGATTTCAACAATTCCCTAAAAATTTTACTTGACAGATTGCAACTTTCGCTTTATAAATATTGCTCCATTTTTCATGTTTTTACATAATTCTTTATTGACTAAAATCCCCGTTCTTGTATAAAATCAAAATAAGGCACTATGGAAAAGAAGACGGAAGCAGGCCTTAAGGAAGCTCTGACTCTTATGAGTCTGGGAAATCCGGCAGAGGCACAAAAAATCATTTGTCCTCTGTTTGAAAACGACCTTGAAAGTACAGAACTTATGTACACAAATAAGTGCTGTGTTTTCTGGAGTGATTCCATAGAACGTCTTAAACGCATTGAAGATTCTTACGAAAGGAGCGAGAACATACTCCTGGAATGGAAAACTTTCCAGTCGTATATTTCACGCGAAGATGAGCCTTATGAACCTGCCCTCACAGCAGTTCAGCAGGGCTTTTTTGCAAATGCCCTTGAAGAATTTAAAAAGCTTCTGGATGAAAAAGATGCACTTCAAAAAGCAGAAATCTACCGCAAAACAGGTATCTGTTATAAAAAACTCGGAGATTTCGAAAATGCCCGCGCTTTTCTGACTGAGGCAAACGTTACCTACCCGAACCTCGCTTCGGTAATTGCAGAGCTGGCAGACTGCTATTCGCTCTGCGGTGAAGACAAAATAGGCAAGGTTTTATTCCGCGAGGCATTTTTTACCGCGCCAGAAGACATAGACCTTGATTTTCTGGATTCTGAACTTATTAAATGTCTGATTGAAAAGACAAAAAGCAAGGGATATACAGGAAAAGCACTCCAGTATTGGATTCCGGTATACGGAGTTCTCGGCGGAGTTTTCAACATAAAGAGAGAGCTTACTTCTCAGGAAGTGGCCAGACTAAAGAAAGACATCTACGCAATAGACAATGAGATGAAGGATCCTGCCTGCAACAGCGAGATTCTTACTCCACGCCTGCTGAACTGTTATTTCTGGCTTATGGATCATTATGATTTGGCTCGGGAAACACCGGCAAAGATTAATGAAGTGTTATTACGAATCAAATTATTGGATTCATCTGTATACGAAGCGTATATCAAATAAGACAAGGAGTTATGAAAATGGCAGACTTAAAACAGTCAATTCAGGACATGCTGAAAGAAGAGACCTGGACCCGTGCAACAATCAGCAACTACACACAGAGCAATCTTGAAGAACTCGCAACTCTCGTTAATCAGGCTAAACAGGAAGGCTGCATTAATGAAGTGCAGGAAATGTGTCAGGAGCATCTTTCTCATTCAAAAGACAGTATTATTGCACTCTATATCTGCGGAATTCTCGATTTACAGCGCGGCTCGCTCGACAATTCATCACTCGTAACTCTTGTTGATATTTTCCAGAAGAACCACAAGGAAAACATCGTTAATTATCTTTGTCAGAGCATTCTTGCTGATGATGAAAACAATAAATTCGCACTTCGCACACTTGCAGACAGCTATCTTGCAGAAAACAACAGTGAAGTTTGGGCTCTTTATGAAAAAATCGTACGCATAGATTTTGAAGAAGCAGAACTTGCAAAGCTCCTTGCTGAGCATTTTGAAAACCTTGGCGATGTGGACAACACAGTAAGCTATTACAAAAAAGCAATTCTTCGCTTTATCAACGCAAATAACTACAACGCATGTAAAGAAATCTGGACAAAGCTTGTTCAGTTCATTCCTGAAGAAATTGACTTCTTTGAAAACCTCAGAAGAAAAATCTCTAAGCAGATGGGCGATCTTAAGACCACTACCCTCATGCAGGAACTTTACAACTATTATAAAGACAATCAGAAGTGGGATACTGCAATCATGATTCTTAAACAGAATCTTGAAGTTGAACCAAAAGATAACTGGGCTCGTAAGGAAATTACAGACTGCTTCCGTGGAAAGTATGCTTCTCACAGCCACCTCGAAGACTATATCCGTTCATCAAATCTTTCTCAGAGCTACAGAAACGTATTTGAAGCTATCAACGACTTTGAAAAGCACATTGCGTTCGACAAGGGAGGATTTGTATTCCACAGAAACTGGGGTGTTGGTATTATCCGCAGCCTTAACAACGACACACTCACAATCAACTTTGGTCGTGTCGGCGGTATCCGCGAAATCAAGCTTTCTATGGCTGTAACTGCCCTTAAGCCGCTTTCGAAAGACCACATCTGGGTTCTTAAGGCTACAAAAAAGCCAGAAGAGCTTGTTAAAAAGATTAAGAGCGAAAAAGAATGGGCTCTCGAAACTATTATCAAGAGCTTTGACAATAACTGCGACTTTAAGAGAATCAAGGCAGAACTCGTTCCTTCACTGCTCACACCTGGTGAATGGACATCATGGAATACAGTTGCAAAAAAGATTCTTGAAACAAATCCTATATTCGGTGTAAATCCAAACGACATCTCAATGTACACAGTGCGCGAAGGAAACATTACACCTGTAGAAAAGCTTGCAAACGAGTTTAAGGCACAGAAGGCATTCTTTGCACGTGCTGACATCCTCATGAAATTCTTTGAAAATGAAGAACTTGACCGCACAAGCGAAAGCTTTGCCGAAATGTATTCATACTTTACAGGCTTCCTCAAGAACATTTCAAAGATTACAGAGCAGGTTCTTGCTTCTTACCTTATTGTAAGACGTATAAGTGCAGCAGACTCTCAGTTCCTCTATCCAGTTAAAGAAACCTTTGCAGAAATCTACGGTCGCATTGAGGATCCGCGCTCAATTTACGCTGAACTTAAAGATTCTAAAAATACTCACTTTAAGGCTGACTTCCTCGATTGCATCAAAATGCTTCCAGACTGGAACGTTCAGTACATCCGTCTGTTCCCAACTGTTCTTGACATGAAGATTTTGAACGATTTGATTAAAAACGGCTTTACAGCAGACGTTCAAAAGCTTGCAAAGACCAGCTTTGAAGCATTCAAGGATTACCGCGAAACTGTACTGTTCTTCTTTGAAAAGTGTCAAAATCTGGACTGGTTCAAAGAAGCTGATATTGCTTACGAAAAACAGCTCATTACACTTATCAACATAATTGAACTTACTTTCCGCGAAATCAACAACCACGTAAATACAACAGAAAATAAGAAAATCAACAAGAAGGCAACTGAACTTTTGTTTGATAACGATACAATCTTTAATTATATGTTCTCTAAGGATGAGGAAACAGTTAAAAAGATGTATACCCTCATTGATGATATTTCAGACATCAATTCAGACATTAAGTCTTCTGCACGCAACAAGATTCTCGAAAAATATCCTGACTTCAAGTTCCGTGTATCTGAAGAAAAGACTGCTCAGCCAAAGGGCATGATTGTAACTTCTAAGAAGCTTGCTGAAAAGAAGGCCGAAATCGATAACATTAAGAACGTTGAACTTGAGAAAAACAAGGTTGACCTTGCAGATGCTAAGGCTAAGGGTGACCTTAAAGAAAATGCAGAGTATCAGAGTGCTAAGGAAATGAAGCATCAGCTTGAACTTAGACTTGCAAAGCTTACAGAAGAGCTTAACCGCGCCGTTATCTTTGATCCTACTACAAGCACAACAGCAGTTGTTTCTTTTGCAACAGTTGTTACATTGCATAACAATCTCGAGAACAAGGATGAAGAATATACAATTCTCGGACCTTGGGAATCTGACCCGGACAACAACGTTATTTCTTACATGTCACCGTTCGGAGATGCTATTCTTGACAAGAAAGTTGGCGACAACGTAAAGTTCACAATTAATGAACATAATTACGACTACACCATTAAAGAGATTAACAAGGCTGCAAACATCTAGGAACTGCTGTGGATAACCTTACCGCAAGAATAATTGAGCTTTCTACGGGAGTCTATGTGATTCCCGGTAACACAAATGTAGGAGTCATCATAAATGAAAATGACTCCCTGCCTGAAGTCTACCTTGTAGATTCGGGCAGTACTGAAATTGACGGTGAATATGTTCTTGATGTTCTGAAAGCATTTTTTGAACAGCGGGGACAGTCTTTCACCCTCAAGGCAGTACTCACAACACACGGGCACGCAGACCATTGTGGTGCCCATAATTTTCTCAAAGAACAAACCGGGTGCGAGCTCTGGGCTTCAAAGCATGAACAGGGCGCCATGGAATCTCCTATAATTCAGGGAACAGTTTTATGGGGAGGATTTCCGCCTCATGAAATGAGAACTCTGTTTTTTATGCCTTCCCCTACTTATGTTGATAACTTCATTTCAGCAAATGATGTAATTGAGCTTTCTGGCGGTCGTAAAATTTCTTTTATGAAACTTGAAGGCCATAGTTATGAAACAATTTGCATCATTGTTACTTCTAAAAATGATCACAAGTTAATTTTTCCTGGCGACAATATTTTTCCAAGAAATGAAATCATCAATCACTGGGTACCGCTTATTCTGAATCCTGTTGAATACATGGACTCGCTCGATAAATTATGTGAACTTAAAAACGTAGACTGGTGCATTCCAAGTCACGGAGATTTTTTACGCCGTAATATAAACGAAGCAGCAGAGCTCAACAAAATTGCAATTATTTCTACACGAACCTGTATTCTCGATTCGCTTAAAACAAAAAAACGACTTTCGTTAGAAGATATAGTAAAATATGTTGCAGATAAAAATGATATGCAGCTTTCTTTCAGTCAGTATTCTCTTTTTCAGTCTACAATAAAGTCATACATTTCTGTTATGCACGATGCCCGCGAAATTAAAATGGAAGTAAAAGACAACAGACTTTATTTCTATGCGGCAGAAAGCAAATAAAGATTATCGGGTCAGGTCCGATAATGACACTGCGCCGTAATCTACTTTGCCCGGCTTGACCGGGCAATCTAATCCTAATACTTAAGATTTATCTTTTTTTCTTCATCCCAGTTATCAAGAATGCTTACCCCACTTGAAGTACCTATACGGTTTGCGCCAGCTTCAAGCATTGTAATTGCCATACGCACAGAGCGGATTCCTCCAGAAGCTTTTACTCCCATATCAGGTCCTACTGCATTTCGCATGAGCTTTACATGATGTTCACTTGCACCATTTGGAAGCGGCATTCCATCTATTCCTTTAGGACTAGCAAAACCTGTAGAAGTTTTTACAAAATCAGCGCCGGCTTTTTTTGCACAAAGACAACAGTTTACAATTGTCTGATCATCTAAAAGACAGGTTTCAATTATAGTTTTGACAATTATTTTTTTTCCAAGCTTATTACCGGCAGTACTACAGGCTTTCACTACAGCCTTTATATCTGTTGCAACTTCGGTAAGCCGGCCATCCTTTGCAGCACCAATATTTATTACCATATCAATTTCATCTGCACCATTTGCAATGGCATTTTTGGCTTCATTTATTTTATCTTTAGTGGTTGTTGCCCCAAGAGGAAATCCTACAACAGTACAAACCTTAACTGCTGAACCTGCAAGCTCATCTGCAGCAGCCTGTACATAAACAGGATTTACACATACAGAAGCAAAACCGTAGCGTTTAGCTTCCTGACAAAGCATAATAATCTGTTTTATTCCTGCCTGAGGGGCTAAAAGTGTATGATCAATATATGCGGCAATTTCTTTCTTAGTCATACCAGTATTATACTTTACAATAATGATTTATTCAAATGCAGTGATTATCTATTGCTTCAAAATCTAAAATATCAGTTGCGAATTTTCACCTATTGTTGTATTATTTTATATAGATTTTAAATTATAGGAGCAAATATGGCATTTAAAATTACCGATCAGTGTGTAAACTGTGGAGCTTGCGAACCGGACTGTCCGGTAGGAGCAATTGCAGAAAAAGACGGCGCTCGCGCTATCGATGCTGAAAAGTGCATCAGCTGCGGTTCATGTGCAGCATCATGTCCAGCAGAAGCAATTGTAGAAGAATAGTTTGCTAAAGATAAACTACCAGGCGGGGCTCTCTTTAAGACAGCCCCGTTTTTTTAACACTTTTTTATTTTTCCTCATTTTTCTGATGTCTGCCAGCAGTTCTCTTTTTGCGCAAACAGATAATAATCAAATTAAAGCAATTACAATTGACAAAGAGAAGCTGCCTGTAATAGAAAGTTTAACACCTTCCCGCGCAAATACCGTATTCCGCGATTATTCAAGCATTGTAGAATCTAACAGCAAGCTCATAAGTGCCGGCCGTGAGCCCGAACATATGTTTTTCCTTTATACAAATAACGAACGTTTTACATTCCAGGGGCTTGCCTCACGCTGCTGTATAACTCAGGAAACACTTGCAACTTTGAATCAGATAGAAAATGCCCAGGATGATATTAAGGGAAAAACATTGATTCTTCCTGTTGTAAGCGGACTTTTTATACCTGTTGAACAAGGAATTAACTCTGTTGAGGTACTTTTACAGGAAAATTACAGTACTCAAACCTTAACAAAAAACGCCATATATTATAATATTGAAGGCAGGATTTATCTGTTTTTGAGTGGAAAACGCTTTACTCCGACTGAACGAGCTTATTTCCTTGATTCTGCACTCAGACTCCCTCTAGACAGTAATTCATTCTGGGTTTCATCTGAATTTGGAAAGAGAAAAAATCCTTTTTCCGGCGAAATTAAGAATCATAACGGTATAGACCTTGCTGCAGAAGAAGGTACTCCAGTCTATGCAATAAAAGACGGCGCGGTTTATTCTGCGATAGAAAATGATGCTGAATTTGGCAATTACATAATTCTGAGCCATGACCAGGGTAAAATGACAAGTGTTTACGCACATCTTTCAAAAATCCGGGTTGAAAGGTATCAGTACGTAAAAAAAGGCGAAGTAATCGGCTATGTCGGCCAAACGGGAATGGCTACCGGCCCTCACCTGCATTTTGAAATAAGGCAGGGAGGTAAGGCAGAAGACCCTCGCAGCCGATTGAACATACAGAATTAGTAAAATGAAGAAAATATACTGTGCAAAAAAAATTTTATTTTCTCTTTTCCTGTCTGCAGGTATGATTCTGCTCAATGCAGAAAGCTTTCGTGTAGGCAAGGTTCATGAAGTTTCTGTTGCACAGACGGTGGATTCTGAAGTAATTGCAAAGCTTGGAATAAACGAAGCTCTTGCCATTATTCTGCCACCAGAACAGACTTTTATAGAAGGTCTGGAGCTTAAGTTTGAGATTCCTGAAGCAGTAGCCTCATGGATGGATTCTGTGGCCTGTTCGGTTTATGCAAACATCAGCCCTACTCCTAAGGCCTCACAGATTGACTACAGCGGAACAAGAGCCTATGTAAGAACTTTACCAGGTAAGCTTTCATGGGTACTCCAGATTCCTATTAAAAAAGAAAATTCCATAAAATCAGATAATTATACGACAAAGGTTGATACCATCGTAACGCCTTCAAAAAACATTGTATTTATGAGACTTCAGCCTGTTATGAAAGGTGTTCCAGAAGAGACTCTTAACTCTATTATTCCTATTACAGTTAAACCTATTCTTGCGAATAAGGGGCAGCTTTCACTTAATCTTGTTTCACCAGAAGAAAATCTTTCTCCATGTACAGTTTTTATTGATGATAAGATTGCACCTCTTCCGGCAGATAAAAAACTGCTTCTGGATACTGGTGTGCACAATATTTCCATCATTTCTGAGTCTTACCGTAATGAGGTGCGAACTGTACGTATTGACCGTGCAAAAACTACGGAGCTCACTGTAGAAATGAAAAGTCTGGAGCCTACTCTTTTAATTACTGCACCAGAAGGTACAGAAGTTCTTCTTGATGATGTAAAATGCACTATATTCGGAAAAGAATTTGTAATTACAGAAGGCGAACATAAAATTAAGTTTTCATTCGGGGATTACGAAATTACCCGCTCCATAAATGCAATTAAAGGCAAAACTTATACAGCAAACTTTTCACTGGATTTGCAGATTCAGGAAGAATAACTGTTTCAGGGCAACAAACAGGCAGTTACAACAAACAAGTCTAGGCAGCAAACCAATCAGTATAATCAAAAAAAATCTAAAATATTTTTTTAATTCAATTAAAGATTTTGGGGGGTGAGGTCGATAATAAATATATCGGGAACATTTTCCCCTCCCACCCATGTTCCCGATTGCCTGATGGGCATGGCTCGGATCTATTCCGAGCCTTTTTTATTTTAAATATAAAAACATATCAAAAAAAATGGCTTCCACTGCACGTATCAACAAGGTCTTGGTTAAGGGTAGCACCGCTTGTAGCGTAAGCTCACCCAAACCTTAAATAGACCTTGTTGCTCCGTTCCGTTCGCGCCATTTTTTTTTTGGAAAATTTCTGAATTTAATAAAAAAGTCTCGGCCTTCTTTTGGTTGGAAGATTTTGTAAACTGAATCATCTCTGTGTATTTATTATAGAAAAAACGGTATTCATAAGCCCGATATATACCCTGAAAATCCACAAAGGGAAGGGACGCAGGCAAAAAAAGGAAAGGGGGGCCCCAGGTAGCGATACCGTACGAAGTACGGGGAGCAAGGCACCTGGGGGGATTCCTATTCCCTTTTTTGCCGTCGCTGGGACCCGCCCTTTGTGGATTTTCAGGGATATGAGCCGGAATTTTGTAACGTATTCACTATTTTGTGTTTTTCTACTATAATAAGAAGAATATGATGAAGATTAAAAAATCTGGAATTGTTATCATCTCGTTGTTTTTTCTGGGTTCTATTATCATGGGACTTTTTTTGGGATGGTCTGTTTCTGAAACCCGCAATATTATTAATTCTGAATATATAACTGATTTTGACACTGCTTTACCTACTAAACTTCTTGATATAAATGGTGAACTTATTACAGAGTTCGCATCTGACGAAAAGCGAGAAATAATTGCTTACAATAAACTTCCGCAGCAGATGATTGATGCCCTCATCACACGAGAAGATAATGTATTCTTTTCACATAACGGTTTTAATCTTAAGGCAATTCTGCGCGGCGTTGTCGGAGTTCTTACTCACGTTTCGCTTGGAGGCGGTTCTACCCTTACACAGCAGATTGCCGGTACCCTTTACTGCGACCGAAGCGACAAATCTGTTACCCGTAAGCTTAAAGAGCTTTGGTGGGCAATTCAGATGGAACGCCGTTATTCAAAGAACGAAATCCTGGAACTTTATCTTAATAAAATCTACTTTGGTGGCGGAACTTATGGTGTTAATGCCGCTTCCAAGTATTACTTTGGACACGGAGCAACAGAAATCACACCTGCCGAAGCTGCAATTCTTGTAATTCAGCTTTCTAACCCGGCCTACTATAATCCATTTGATCATCCTAATCGTGCAATGGACCGCCAGAAATATGTTCTTACATCTATGGTCGATGCCGGATTTCTTTCACGTGAAGAAGCAGACGAATCCTTTGAAAATTACTGGGCAAATTTTGATTACACACGAACTTCTACATCAGCATACATGATGCGCGATGATAAAGCACCGTGGTTTAGTGAATATGTTCGCCGCGAGCTTTCCGGTATGATTTACGGTTCAGATGATATTTATACTTCAGGCTTTACCGTAAACACTACACTGAACCTTGCTCATCAGCAGATTGCACAGGACGTAATGGTAAAATATATAGATGATGCAAATGCCCGCTACAAGCGTGAGCATTCTTCTAAAACCGGGGTTGCAACAAACATCTATGTACCTATGACAGAAATGCTTGCCCTTCTTTTTGATATTCCAGAACTCAAAGTAAGCGAACAGAGAACAGAAGTTGTTGCTAACAATACTTATGTAAATCAGATAAATCCTGTTCTTGATGTGATGTCTCTTATAACAGGAACTGAAAAACTTAAGGTAAATATTGTAAACCGGGCTGTTGCAATCGCTAAGCAGAATGAGGAAAAAACTACTATCGAAGGAACCATGATTGCACTCGATCATTCAAACGGTTACATTGATGCGCTTGTGGGAGGCAGCAAGTTTGATTCTGATAATCAGTTTATTCGTGCTACACAGGCAAAAGTTCAGCCGGGTTCTACCTTTAAGCCTCTTTACTACTCTGCTGCAATCGACTCGCGAAAATACACTCCTACAACTCAGATTTCTGACAGTATGGTTGTATTCCACACTGCAGACGGAAAACCATATATTCCACTGAACTTCCGCGGAGAATGGGAAGGAAACGTATCGCTCTGGTACGCACTCACCCGCTCTATGAATGTTCCTTCACTTAAAATTCTTGATGGAATTGGCTTTGAAGCTGCAATCGACAGAGCTTCTGCACTTCTGGGCATTCCTCAAGACGAGCTTGAAAGCCGTAGCTTTGTTCCGGTTTATCCTCTTGGTCTTGGAGTTTGTTCTGTACGTCCTATTGAAATGGCACGAGCTTATGCTATCTTTGCAAACGGAGGAAAAGACATTACTCCTATGGCAATCAGAACTGTTGAAGATAAAAATGGTAACGTAATTCTTACGCCGGAACTCGACATCAGAAAAGAACAGGCTGCAAAGGGCGATAAGATTCAGGTTATTTCTCCACAGACTTCTTTTGTAATGATTAAGCTTCTTGAGCAGACTGTAAATAATGGCGGTACCCTTAGTGCTCAGAAATGGCATTTTGATTATCGTGATGCAAACGGTAAACGCTACACAATGCCTGCCGGAGGTAAGACTGGTACAACTCAGAACTGGGCTGATGCCTGGACCTGCGGTATTACACCTTACTATGCAGCAGCCTTCTGGTTCGGATTTGACAAGCCTGGTCAGTCGCTTGGCTTGAACATTACAGGTGCGACTCTTGCAGGTTTTGCCTGGGGTGAATATTTTGATAAGATTCATGAAGATCTTCCATACAAAGACTGGATTAAACCGCTTGAAGGCGTAATTGAATGTACAGTTTGCGCAGACAGCGGCATGATTTTGACAGAATCTTGCGAACATTCGACAACACAGTGGTATCTTGCAGGAACTCAGCCGACAGAAATCTGTCCTATTCACTCAAGTTCTTCTAACTCTGTAATTTCAATTATTCGCCTTGAAAAAGAGATGTATAAGTCAGGTCAGAGAATGAACTTTGATTTTGATACTACTCCTCTCACCTTTGATTTGAACGCTCCGCTTTCTTCTGAAATTGAAACAACAGAAGATGAGGAAGAAGAGGATGATTTTATCGAAAACTCAGCTTCCAAGTTTGACTATAATTATTTAATGGAGTAAAAAAAAATACGTCATTGCAGGCGAGAATAAGCCTAAAACTCGTCATTGCGAACTGGAATAAATCTGTAACTCGTCATTGCGAGCCCGAAGAGCGTGGCAATCTATACAGGTGTAATAGTTTCTATACCACAAAAAGCGTGTAGCGCGGTTTTGTACCACGAAGCCGCGACCGGAAGCCATGTTTTCACAAATTCGTTTTATAATGCGGAAGCCCTGAGAATACCTTATTATAATTCACTTGCCGATTTTTTTATATACTGTTATATTATAAATGGAACGGTAATGCTTGTACAAATTAAAGACATAAAAATCAAGAAGCGGGTTCGTAAGGACCTCGGTAATCTCGAAGACTTGAAAGACAGTTTACGTACTTATGGACTTCTCAATCCAATTACCCTCAACAGCCGTTATGAGCTTATTGCGGGTGAACGCCGTCTTCAGGCAGCAACACAGCTCGGCTGGACCAGTATTAACGCAAATATTATCGATAACCTAACAGAAATTGATCAGCTCGAAATGGAAATAGAAGAAAACAATCAGCGTAAGGAATTTACAGACTCCGAACTTATGGAAGGCTATAAAAGGCTGCAGAGACTTCGTAATCCAAACTTATTTTATAAAATCTATCTTTTTTTCAAACATCTTTTTGAAAAAATATCAGATTACTTCAGGAAAAAATGAAACACATAATTAAGACAACTTTTGCTGCGACTATACTTTTACTTATTTTCACTTCTAAAATTTTTGCAACCGGTGCAGGCGTTCAGATTGGAGCGGTTCCTGGAATTTATATTAATCAGGCCTCTGCTGATTTGGAAAAGTTTTCTGGAACCATCGTTGGAACTATGAAACTTTCAAGAGTGCCGATGGTTGTGGGAGCAGGCTTTGAAGGCGGAAAATATTTTTCAGATTTTGATATAGGGCTTTCCGCTTTTGCAGATTACTGGTTCTTTGATTATCAGCTCATAAATACATGGAATCTTTTTTCGGGTTTTGGTGCAAGCGGAAAGCTCTTTACTTCTAATTTTAAGGACTGGAATCTTGCTGCTGGTGCACGTTTTTTTGCCGGTGTAAACTGTACTTTCTGGGATGGATATATGGAAGTATATGCACAGCAGAACATTGTTCCTACATACATTGCAAATCTTAAAACAATTAACAGCGGAAGTTTTATGCTCTGTTTGCCGTTTGAAACAGGCGTACGTTTGCACTTTTAGATCTTCAGCTCAAGCCCGCCAATCTATTTTTAACATATTCAATCACAGCTGAACATTCTTCTTCCAGCTTCCATGGAGAATTCAAAACTAACATTCCGCTTCCATATAGCCGCGGCGGATTTTTTCCGTCACTGGCACGGAATTCTTCAAGACTCACTTCTTTGTGCTCATTTTTATCAAACACTTCCAGCACCAGATTTGCAATTTCGATATTAGCATTTGCAGCTCTGGCACATTTTGTAATGCGCTCCAACATTGCTTCAATCTCGCTTTCGCGGTGAGCAAGCAGCGGATACCAGAGCATTATAATTCCATTACTCCATTTTTTATGTACGGCGCAGATTGTGTCGGCCGCCTGCACATAATCAGAGATTTCTTCGTAACTCGGGTCAATTAAAACAGCACCCCGCTTTGTTGCAGGCGGTGTAAGAGCCTTAAGCATTTCCCAGCCGTTACGGTTATGTATTTTTACCTTCGGAGAATTCTCCCTCGGGCGATCCATATTCTTACGAAGATTTTCAATTTCCTGGGGATGTAGTTCTGAAAGAATCAGAATGTCACTCTGACGCATAAAACATCTTTCAATTTCCGGAGAGCCTGGATAGCGGTCATCTTTGAGATAAACAGAAACAAAATCAAGATAGCGAGATAAAGCAGAAGGAAGCTGACTGGAGCCTGCCCCGCCCTCACCGCCGAGCCCGGCAATTTTTGAGATTGCTTCAATTCCTTTTTTAGCTTCGCCAGTTTTTAGACTTCGGTTATCGGTGAGATCGTAAAGACCACTGCCGCTGTGAGTATCAAAAAATGTGTAAGGTTTATCCTTCTTATTCAGAGAATCAAGTACGAACATTAAAACAGAATGTTTTAAGATGTCGGCATGATTCCCTGCATGAAAGATATGCTGATACGAAAGCATTTTCCTGCTTAACCTTCAACACAAATATTCTGCTCGCTTACAAACTCAGCACCGGCAGCAAGGTCATTCATGCCAACTTTATTCTGCCAAAGATGATCAGTATTTTCAGCATCAGGAAGTCCATGCCATGGCTCAATACATACAAACTGAGGAGAGCCTGCTGTGTTCTGCCAGATCATCACATAAGGGAAACCTGTAGTTTCTATTTTTATGATCGAACCGGTCTTTTTGTTTTTAAGGCCTACCCAGTTACTTCCGTTATTTGTAAATAGATGTCCGTTACCATAACCTGCTGAAGTCACAGGAACAAAGCCTGACTCTGTTTCGCCGTAAGCTTTTGTTACAGGAACTTTTCCGTCAGGGCCGGCAGCAAGGTAGCCATCCGGATTACAGAGAACAGCAGTAAGTGGAGTTTTCTTTTCGAATTCAACGACAAAATCCTCTGCCGCAGCTTTATTAAAATCAAAAGCAGAATGAGTTCCAATTCCAAAACGGAAGGCTTTGTCACCGGTGTTCTTTACAGTCATCTTCCAGTTAATGCCATTGTCTGTAAGTTTATATTCAGTTCGGAGGCAAAAAGAATACGGAAAACGGTAGAGAGTTTCATCACTTTGAGTAAGCTCGAATACGGCACCGTCAGCAGTCTGCTCAACAAGCTTGTGTTCAAGGTCACGGGCAAAACCGTGGTTGCGGGTATATTCACACCTTTTTCCTTCAATCATAAAGTGTCCGCCAAGACAGCGTGCAACATACGGGAACAAAATAGGCGCATGATTTCCCCACACAGATTTATCTCCGTGCCAGATTATATCCATGTTATCGTTTTTGCGAATAAGATTCTGGAGCTCAGCTCCCTTAGTGTCAATTTCTGCCGAAAAAGCAGCATTTTCAATTTTGATAGTCATAATTAGAGTATAACACTTTTGCGTGTAACTGTCAGTGGGGGTATTGTGATGCTATTTCTTCGAAAATAGATTACCCGGTCAAGCCGGGTAATGACGCAGTGATATTGTCATTCCCGCGCTTGTCTTTGCTTTCATTCCCGTGCTTGACGCAGGAATCTTCACATCACAAGAATGGCTCAGAGACAGGCTTTGCAGACAAACTTACTTTGTGAATATAAGTTTTCCATTTTCTGAACGAACTTTTATAGTTTCTCCATCCAGAATATTTCCAGCCAGTAATTCACGTGCAAGTGTATTCTCTACGTAAGTTTGAATAGCACGTTTTACCGGGCGGGCACCCATTGTCGGGTCGTAACCTTTTTCGCAGAGAAAGTCCATTGCAGTCTGATCAAAGTCCAGTTTAATTTTACGGTCTGCCAAACGGGCCTGAACACGTTCAAGCTGAAGCTTAATGATAGATGCAATATGCTCTTTTCCAAGCTGCTGGAACATTACAATCTCGTCAATACGGTTTAGGAACTCTGGGCGGAAAGTCTGCCGCAACATGCCGTTAAGCTGGTCGCGAAGGCCTGCCTGTTTTTCCGGTGTGTCAGCTTCGAGAATTAATTCGCTTCCGAGGTTACTGGTCATTATAATGATAGTGTTCTTAAAGTCTACAACACGGCCCTGCCCGTCTGTAAGGCGTCCATCATCGAGCACCTGAAGAAGTACATTGAAAACATCCGGATGTGCTTTTTCTACTTCATCAAAAAGAATAACACTGTAAGGACGGCGACGAACTGCTTCTGTGAGCTGACCGCCTTCATCATAACCAACGTATCCCGGTGGCGCTCCAATAAGACGGGTCACACTGAACTTTTCCATGTACTCACTCATATCAATTCGTGTGAGGGCCTTTTCATCGTTAAAGAGAAAGTCTGCAAGTGTTTTTGCAAGTTCTGTTTTACCAACACCTGTAGGACCAATGAACATAAAGCTGCCAAGAGGTCTGTTAGGGTCATTTAGACCGCTGCGGTTTCGGCGGATTGCATCGCTAACAACATTTACAGCTTCATCCTGACCTACAACTCTTTTATGAAGCACATTTTCGAGTTCAAGATATTTCTGCTTTTCACCAGTCATCATCTTTGCTACAGGAATACCAGTCCAGGTTGAAACAACTTTTGCAATATCCTCTTCTGTAACAGCCTGACGCAACAAAGAGTCTCTACCACCTTCTGCCCTTTCTTTTTCGGCAGCAAGAGCGGCATCAAGTTCCTTCTGCAGGCTCGGGATTGTGCTGTATTTGATTTCGGCTGCTTTTTCGAGATTTCCTTCTCGAGTAAACTTTTCTTCTTCAAAGCGAGCCTGCTCCAGCTGCTCTTTGATTTTGCGAGACTTATCAATATTTTCCTTTTCGTTCTGCCACTGAAGCTTCATAGCATCACGACGACTTGTGATTTCTGCAAGCTCTTTTTCGAGTTTTTCCAAGCGCTCGCGGCTTGCCTGGTCATCTTCCTTACTGAGAGACTGCTTTTCTATCTGCAGCTGCAGCATTTTGCGCTCAACCTGGTCGAGTTCTGTAGGCTGGCTTTCAATTTCCATCTTAAGACGGCTGGCGGCTTCATCTACAAGGTCTATTGCCTTATCCGGCATAAAACGTGAAGTAATATATCTGTTTGAAAGAGTTGCAGCGGCAACCAGTGCTTCGTCTTCAATTCGTACTCCATGATGGATTTCGTACTTTTCGCGAAGACCTCGCAGAATTGCAATGGTATCTTCTACGCTTGGCTCCGCACAGTATACCTGCTGGAAGCGTCGCTCCAAAGCGGCATCCTTTTCTATATACTTTCGGTATTCATCGAGAGTTGTTGCACCAATGGCACGGAGCTCACCGCGGGCAAGAGCAGGCTTAAGAAGATTCGAAGCATCCATGCTGCCTTCACTGGCTCCGGCTCCCACAAGGGTATGAAGTTCATCAATAAAGAGAATGATTTGCCCTTCGCTCTTTGTAACTTCGGTAATAAGGGCCTTTAAACGTTCCTCAAACTCACCGCGGAATTTTGCACCGGCAACAAGAGAGCCAAGATCAAGGGCAAGCAGCCTTTTGTTTTTAAGACTTTCTGGAACATCGCCGCTTGCAATACGGCGGGCAAGACCTTCAACAATTGCGGTTTTACCTACACCAGGTTCACCTATAATAACCGGATTATTTTTTGTACGGCGACAGAGTACCTGCATTACACGACGGATTTCTTCATCGCGGCCAATTACCGGGTCAATCTTGTCCTGACGGGCAGCGGCGGTAAGGTCACGACAGTATTTTTCGAGAGAGCGTGTTTTAGCTTCCGGATCATTGCTGTCTACAGTCTGGTTACCACGCACAGACTTTAAGGCTTCAAAAACTGCCTTATGATTTATTCCACATTTACGGAGCAAATCTCCAGTGCGGTCATCAGCTTCAGTCATTGCTAAAAGAATATGCTCAGTAGAAAGATACTGATCGTGCAAAGCATTCATTTCGTTTTCGGCCTTTGCAAGTACCTTTTGCATTGGACTTGAAAAATAAACCTGAGCCGCGCCGGAAACCTTAGGATTTGAAGCAACCAGCTCACGTACTTTTTTTGTAAGTTCTATTGCAGGAATTCCGACACGTTCCACAACAGGCGCAATAAGTCCGTCCTGCTGTTCAAGCAAAGCCTGAAGAACATGTTCTGTTCCAATTTCTGAGTTATCGTTTTTGTTGGCAATTGATGAGGCTTCCTGAAGAGCCTCCTGAGTTTTGATTGTAAAATTTTCGTAATTCATAATCATCACCTTCATTTTAAAAATAATAATGATTTTGAATTACGGCAATAAAAAAATGGATTGCCACGCACTTCGTGCTCGCAATGTAGTTACTGTGCTGCTTCTCTCAATCACCCTATTTCTGTCATTACGAGGCGCAGCCGAAGTAATCCATTTTTAGAATTCGCCTTCTTCTATATGTCCGAATTCACTGAAAACTTTTGTCAGAGTTGCATGTTCTATCTGTTCCAGAGTATTTCCGATATGTTTATAAAGCTTAAGTTCTCCGGTTCCAGTTCCACCCTCCAGAAGGTTTAAGACCTGACGTTTTCCTTCCGGCAATTCAATTGTACGATTTATAAGTTCCCGGATTTTACAGAAAACATCAATATCAATTACCCACTCCTTGCTGTTAAGGCTGGCACTCCAATGCAAAAGGTTTTCTTCGGGATTTTCGTTTTCCGGCATCTGTGAACAATCCCAGACAACAGAAAAAGAACGTTTTGAACCATCTGCACAAAGTTCAATATTGATATCTTCAAGTTTTCCTATAAAAGAAATTCTTTCATCAAAAATACCACAGATAGCAAAAGAAGAATCAAATAAAGTCTTTCCAGAAATCACACTTGTAAGACTTGCTGCAGAAATGTGAAAAAAAGGTTCCGGCATGCCTTTGCCCCAGAAGCGCTCAGAATATCCACAGCAGCGTTTAGGATCAATTGCATATTCAATTCCATCAAAATGAATTGTACCGCTGAATACTGTTTGAAGACCAAATGGAAACCATCTAATTAAATCTGACTTATAACCAGATTTATAATTATTTTTTATAGTATAGTTGATATCCCATTTTGCATAACCTGATTCACACAAAAGTTCCGGATGAGCAGCTTTTTCTTCTTCAGGAACATTTATAAAACCGCCGATTTTTGTTTCATTAAAATATTTATTGTCAACAATAATTTCAAAAGGTTTTGTATTGAATTTTACCTGCTTAACGGGATAATAAGCACAAAGCTGTTTCCCCTCTTTTCCAAAAGTGCCTACACGTACAGCACAGTACGACGGCTGAACTATTGCTTCTGTAGAAATATTTTTTGCTGAATCAGTGCCGGCAAGAGCATACTGTAAGTCGTCCGCTGAAATTTTTACACGAGGTTTAAAACCAAGCTGTACAACATCGCTTGAACTCCAGGGATTAAGCATTTCAAATTCGATATAAAACATCTGTTCTGCGCCGCTGAAGGTGTTAATTGCATTAAACACAAAACGCCAGTTATTTATACCGATTTTCTTTTTTGCTCCGGTAAATCCAAATTTATAATCGTTTGATAACTTTGTATTCGACTTCATCTAAAAAACCTTTATGGATTATCTGATCTAACCCGATAATGACATACATTTTACGGAGTTAAGTCAAAAGCCCCAGGCTGAACTTGCTGACTATCATACCCGTTAATGCCATTTCTATATATTTATTGTCGACATTTTGAAAAAAAACTTAAGAAAGATTATCGGGTCAAGCCCGATAATAACAACCTGTATGTCATTTCTATTCCTGACACTACGATGATTGCGCAGCAAACTCAGCCAGAAATCTATAAAAAAAGCCGTCAATTTTTTATTGACGGCTTTTTATTAATAGATTTACTATTTGAAATTACTTGAAAAGCTTATCTATAGATTTATCAAGCTGTTTCTGTTCTTCTGGAAAATTATCATTCAGATACTCAAAACACTCTACTGCGGCACGCTGTGCATGTTCATACCAGATTTCATAAAGCTCATGTTTGAGCTCTCCACTTGGAAAAGGAGCACCCTGTACATCTGAAACCAAATCGCGCATCATTTTTATGCACTGCATCATTTTTTTATCCATAAATGGCTTTCTCCTCTAAAATCTTAAGGTGTCTATAATTCAATTAGAATATAAAAATTATAGCGGAATTTTTATAATATTTCCAGCAAATTCATCTGATTTACCTGATTTATTACAGAAGATTGCTTTTGTACATTTTTTGACAGAAGCTTCATAAAAACGGTCCGCTGCCTTTTCAACATCATCTTCTGTTACCTCAAGAACATTATCTACCCTCTTCTGCTTAAATGACTGCGGATTAGCATACAGCATTCCTTCAAAACTGCGCTCTCCACGGTCTTTAGGACAGGCCGGAATAATTGCATTTCCATAAGCCGCAACTATTGTCTTTTCAACCTCTTCTTTAGAAATTGGTGTACTGCATAATTCTTTTAAGGACTCAAGATATACTTGTATGGACTTTGAAGGTGTAGGATCTCGGTAAGTAGTCATAATTACCTGACGTTCCATATTATCTACCCAGCAGTTTGCACCGTAAGCCCCACCTGTCGTTCTGATTTTATCCCAAAGCGTATGACTTGATACCCAGGAAGCAAAAATATTTTCTGCTGCAGCTTCTTTTGTAAGATATTGAGAAGCAGGAATAACTGCTGCGGCATAACCAGTTTGTCCTGGTACTTTTATAATCTGAAGTTCAGAACCAGAGGCTTCATCTGCCTGCCAGATATAAGGCTTTAGTTCTTCCATAGTAAACTTATGAACCGGTAAAAGCTTTGTTATTCCCGCTTTTTGTGCAAAACCTTGAAGAAGAGGCCGCAGAATTTTTAAAGACTGTTCATCTGCTGTTACATGGATAATTCCACCTGCCTTTATACACTCTCTGTACATATAGGCAAAGGTCTCTAACAGTTTTTTAGCATCATGTTTTTTATAACCAGATACAGTATGCAGCTGACTAACGCCCCACATAATTTCATTGAGGGCAAGGTTCGCACTCCAGGTTGAACGCGCACGTTTTTGGGTATATTCGCGACCGTTAGACACAAGGCTGTTTTTCTTTTCCGCTTTAAGTTCACCGATTAAAGTTTCAAGATGTTTGTAATCATCAAAGTCCATTTTTGTAATTATCTGTGCAAGCATATCCAGAGCTTCTTCTGCACGGGAAGTAAGCGCCTTACAGATCAGACCTATCCAGTTACGACCGATAAAGTTATAATTACGGTAACGTTCTGCTTCAACAAGACACTCTGGAGCATCACTTACAGCACCGCATAAAGTGCGTCCCCAGATATCACCCATTACACAAGAAGATTCTGTTGTACAGACATCCCAGCCTTTTCCGTTCCAGCCGAGATTTGTCATAACATCAGCAAGGAATGGAACATGCTGTACATACTGTGCCGGTAAATTATCAAATGGAAAAAGAATATCTGCATAAAAAATTCCGTTTGTATCTTCGCAGCTTATAAAAAGTGGAATATCGCTGCCGTCTGCACCTTTGACAAATTCAAGCGAAGTTTTCGGAATATCTATTTTTCGTTCCAACTCATTGATTTTTGTTGTTGGAATGCAGGCTGTTTCTTCTGCAGTTTCTATATGCTGCTGATAAGAATGAAGCTCGTCTAAATCTTTTTTTAACTGCTCACGGTCTATAGATTTTTCAAGTTTTTCAATAAGAGCAGATTCTGCATCTTCTCGTTCTTTAAAATATGTATCAGAAGGCTCGGAAACAAATTTTACCATTACATTATTTCCGAAATTATTTTCACCCGTAATACCGCCGTCGATAAAATATTTCTTAATAAGCTTTTTTGTGTAATCAGGATCAGAGCGTAAGGCATTTTTTACTTTTTCAAAAGAAGTAATTGGCGTTAGCTGAGACAAACAAGATTCTCCATTACACCATCCCTTCAAGGCTTTTTCCATAATCTGAATAGAGAAAGGTCCCCAGTAACGGTTTACTTCACGCAAAGCAAAATCTATGCCCATAACGGCAGAATCAATATCTTTCTGAGAAACACCCTTTTCATAAATATCATGAAGAGTTTTTTCAATAAGCTTGAAAACCTTTTCTTCATCTCCTTTTTTTACACCCCAAAGTCCGACTGTATAAAACTCTTCGGAGAACTGACCGAAGCTTTGAAACTGTACGTCATCACCTAACTTTGAATCTTTGAGTACACGGGCAAGCGGAGAGCTGTCATTGCCACAGAGCACTTCACTCAAAAAATATTTCTCCATATTGGCTTTACCAGAATACCAGTTTAGAGTTACTAAACTTCCTGTAGAACCGGTTTCTGGTGCATATGTTTTTAATGAACATGATTCTTTTACAAATTCAAGTTTCAAGAGGTCTTTAATTTCAGGCTTTATAACGGGCTTCTTTGAAGTCACATTTATATTACAGATTGCGCCGCCCTCGCGACAATCATATTTTTTGATAAGACGGCTGATAAAGCGCTCATCAATAAAATCAAGCTGTTCAGCAGTAGGAATATCTCCATATAAAAACAAAAGACAGTTATCAGGACTATAGAATTTTTGATGAAAATCAAGAAATTCCTGATAAGTAAGTTCCGGAATATGAAGAGGGTCTCCACCAGAATCAAAGGCCGGATAACTTTCTGGAAACATTGCTGAAATCAAATCACTAAAAGCAATCGGTTGGAATGAAGAATAATTACCCTTCATTTCGTTATAAACGACACCTTGAATGCTGAGTTTACCATTTTCATCCATTTCAACACGATGACCTTCCTGAATAAAGGTGCTGTGCTCAAGCTTTGGAAAGAAGACGGCATCACCGTAAACATCCATCATATTAAAGTAATCTGCCTTTACAACAGAGGCTCCCGGGTAAACAGTTTTATCAGGATAAGTAAGTGCATTCAAAAAAGTATTCAGGCTTGTAGAAGCAAGAGTGATAAAAGGCTCTTTTAAAGGATACTTTTCACTTCCACAAAGTACCGAATGCTCCATGATATGAGCAACACCTCGCGAAGTTTTATCCAGGGTACGGAATGCATAAGCAAAAAGATTTTCCTTATCTTCCTTTATTATGTGATAAACCTCTAATCCTGTAATTTTGTGGCGCAGATAAACTCCAACTGCCTTATAATCTGGAAGTTCATCAATTGAAATAAGAACAAAGTCTTTGTAGGACTTTCCAATATTATTTGAATCTGTAAAGTTAAACATTTTATTCCTCCGTCATTGCAGACGCAAAACACGAAGCCCTCTATATAATGGATTGCCACGTCGTTTTAAGTTCCTCGCAATGGCGTTTTTTTCACGAAAATGTACCTCAGGCTTCTCGCAGTGACTTTTTTACATGTACATGCGCCCAAGGCTTTTTTTTATTATGTTTTTTACACGAACACGTCGTCGTTCCTGTCTTGAATAATTAAATGCCCCTCTTCGAATGCACGGCGAAGTTTACTGAAAAACTCCGATGTAATGCGCTCGCAGTCAGAACGGCGCATTGGTTTTAAAATATCTTCCTGAGCACGAACCTCAGCACGGCGGCCTGCAGAAATGTTGCTCAAAATCTTTTCGCGGAAATCATCTGGCTTGGCCGCAATAAGATAAGCAATATCTGCTTCACTCATTTCGTGGAGCTTTTCCTGAACAAAGCGGTCGTCAGATTTTACAACATCATCCATTGTAAAAAGACGACTTCTGAGATCCTGTCCAAGATCCGGATCATCTTCACTAAGATAGGTCAGAATATCATTTTCTGCACCTACATCCATCTTTTTAAGAATCTGTGCAAGTGCATTGCGGCCGTCGATATTTTCAGCCTTTTCAACAGTTTGATTAAGCGACTTCTCGTGCATAGCCTGATCTACACGCCGCAGAACATCAGGACTAACAGGTTCCATTTTCGCGAGACGCACAACTACTTCTTTTTTTTCTTCTGGAGTCATCAGATTAATAATTTTTGCAGCTTTCTTTGGTTCCAGATGAGAAAGAACCATGCTCTGAACGCCAGGATTTTCATCTTTTATCAATAGATAAATACGCTCGTTATCGGCATCCTTAAGATAATTAAACGGAACCTTTCCTTCCAGCGGCATTGCTTTTTTAAGAAGCTCGTCGGCACGTTTTTTTCCGTAAGCCTTTTCAAGCATTTCACGGGCAGTTTCTACTCCACCCTCCTGACGGGCTTTATTAAGAAGTCCGTTGAACTCCTCCATAATTACGGCTGCTTCTTCTTTGCTCACCGTACGGATTGAAGCAATTTCCGGAATGATTTTTTCTATCTGAGTTTCTGAAAGATGTGGTAGAATTTTAGCCGCTTCATCTTCACCTATAAGCAGCAGAAACTTTGCAACCCGGCGATATACAGAATCTTTTCCATCAGGAGAAGTTTTCTCAACTGGAACTTTTAGAAGACCACCTGTTTTTAAGAAAGAAACAGAATTTTCAAGTTCCTGAGAAGATGAAGGATTATTTTCTGTCTGGTCTTTTGCTTTTATATTATCAGCAGAAGCTGCGGGGCTGGTATTTGTATTTTGAGTTTTTCCTGCACCGTAAGCCTTTGCACGAAAATCGTTTAAATTCATAACTATTTTATTCTATCATTATGGAATGATTTTCTCAACAGATGGTTTGAGTCTGAATTTTATAGATCAGGGCTTCCGCATTATAAAAGATTTACGTAATCTTGGCGCGAGGGAGCGGGGCGTGGTACAAAAACACTCTTTTTGTGGCTGCCGCGTAAGCGGCAGGTGTAATAGTTTCTATACCACAAAAAGCGTGTAGCGCATTATTGCGCGGTTTTGTACCACGAAGCCGCGACCGGAAGCCATGTTTTCTCAAATTCGTTTTATAATGCGGAAGCCCTGTTTTATAGATTGCTTCGCTGCGCTCGCAATGACAAAGAATTCATCCACGTAATGGATTGCTTCGCTGCGCTCGCAATGACATTTATTCGTCATTGAGCGAAGCGAAGCGATATAACAATCCACGCAATAGATTGCTTTGCTGCGCTCGCAATGACAAAGAACTCGTCATTGCGAGGAGCGAAAGCGACGTGGCAATCCATTATGCGAAAATGCCATTTACCATCTTTGCATAATGACCACCGAGCTTTATCAGTTCCTCGTGATTACCACGTTCAACAATTTCACCATGATCTACAAAGAATATTATGTCGGCATTGCGTATTGTAGAAAGGCGGTGTGCAATAATAAAGCTTGTACGCCCTTTTAAAAGCTCTCCAAGCCCTTGCTGTAATGCCTTTTCAGTATGTGTATCTACAGAAGAAGTAGCTTCATCCAGAATAAGTATGCGAGGATCACTTAGAAGAACTCGGGCAAAGCTTATAAGCTGCTTCTGTCCCTGACTCAAGCCACCTCCGTTTGCAGAAAGAACTTTGTTATATCCTTCCGGAAAGGCCGAAATAAATTCATGAGCCTGCACAGCTTTTGCAGCAGCAATACATTCTTCATCAGTTGCATCAAGACGCCCATAGCGGATATTTTCCATAATTGAACCACTGAATAAAAATGAATCCTGAAGCATTACACCAACCTGTTTACGTATAGACTTTATCAAAAGCTCCTGAATATCAATTCCATCTATCAAAACCCTACCTTTGTCTGCATTATAAAAACGGCTTAAAAGATTTACAATTGTTGTTTTACCAGCACCTGTAGGCCCTACAATTGCAACTGTCATACCGGGAGTAATTGTAAAATCAACATTTTTTAAGATAGGATTACCCGGTTCATAACTGAAGTCAACATGATCAAACTGTACATGGCCGCGGATTGGAGGAAGTTCTCGTGCGCCAGGTCTGTCAGTAATATCATCATTTTCATCAAGCAGTTCAAAAATACGTTCAATATAGGCACCAGTTGTTACCATAGAATTGTAGAAGTTTCCGAGATTCTGAATAGGCTGCCAGAAACGCCATATGTATCCCGCAAAAGCAACGAGAGTACCGATTGTTACAGTTTCTCCAAGCCAGTTGATTCCGGCAAGATAAACTAACGTTACACCTAATGTAGAAAGAATATCTACAGAAGGCCAGATAATGTTATTAATATTTACAGCATGAATCCAGACTGTTTTACACTTACGGCAAAGCTCATCAAAGATTCCCTGATTGACTTTCTCGCGTGCAAAACTCTGAGTTACCTTCATTCCATTTAAGCTTTCAGAAAGATAAGCCGTAAGGTTTGATCTTTTATAACTCTCCTGTTTCCAGGCTTCGTGCTGTTTTTTCTTCATTGAAAAAAGAATGATAAAAAGCACAGGCAGAACAGCCATACAAACTAACGTTAGTTTGACATCGATTGCAATCATAAAGCCAATGATTACAAGCAAAGTAAATAAGTCAGAAATCAGCTGAATAATACCGTTTGAAAGTAAATCCGAAAGAGAGTTTACATAGTTTACAACTCGAATCAAAATCTTACCGTGTGGACGACTGTCAAAATAACTGAACGGCAGCGACTGAAGTTTTATAAAAACATCTCGGCGGATATTTACAATAATTTTTTGCGCAACACGAGTCATTATTTTAAGTTTTTCTGCAAGCAGAATTCTCACAACAAGAGTTGACAAAAACAATGCCGCAGAAATTATTACTAACAACCGATAGTTAGCCGATGGAATTGCCTTATCAATTGCCATACGGGTCAAGTATGGACTGGTAAGTGAAATTGCAGAAGACACAAGCATAATAACGCACGAAAGCACCATCCAGCCTGCATAAGGTTTAATCCACTTTGAAAGCCTCATTATTATATGAGGATTAAATTTCTGTTCTATCTCTTCATCTGTATCAAATTTATTTCTTGCCATTTTTTACACCTCATAAAAGCTTCTAGCCACGCTGTTCTTCCCAAACCTCGCGATAATACCCGGCTCGACTAATCAACTCCTCGTGACTTCCTTTATCAACAATTTTTCCATTCTGAACTACAAGAATTATGTCGCAGTTTTCAAAAGATGAAACTCTATGGCTTATAATAAACGCAGTATGTCCCTTGCTCTGACTTTTTATCGACTGGCGTATTTTATATTCTGTATCATTATCAACCGCACTTGTTGTATCATCCAGAATCATTACCTTAGGATTTGCAAGAAAAAGTCTTGCAAGTGCTATTCTCTGTTTCTGACCGCCACTCAAACCTACGCCACGCTCACCTACAATTGTGTCATAGCCGTCTGTGAGATCGCCAATAAACTCCTTCACCCTTGCAAGCTCCGCCGCAGCTTCTACTTCTTCAAAACTTGCATTCTGATTTGCAAACGCAATATTTCCTTCAACAGTATCGCTGAACAGGAATGCTTCCTGCATTGTGATTCCGACATTACGGCGCAGTTCCTGAAGGTTATAGTCCTTTACATTTTTTCCATCAATCAGAACTTCACCGGAATCTGCATCGTAGTAACGGCACATAAGATTTGCAATAGTAGATTTACCACTTCCGGTTGGGCCGAGAATTCCGACCGTTGTTCCAGGTTCAATAACAAAACTCATATCCTTGATAACCGGAGTTTCATTATATGAAAAACAAACATTACGAAACTCTACGCGGCCGGCAACCTGAGCCTCAGTAACCTCGCCGTTACTTTCCGACATTTCATTTCTTTCTTCTTCATCAGGAGATTTAATTTTGCTCTCTGCTTTCTGTAATTCAAAAAGCCTGTCTGCAGATGCTGCAAAATTCTGGGTATTATCTACAAGCATTCCAAACATATTAATCGGCTGTATAAATGCCCACATCAAACCGTTAAAAGTAACCAGCTGACCAATTGTCATTTCTTCATTAATTACCAGATAACCGCCAAATAGAATTAAAATAACTGGAAGCACCTGACACAGCGCATCAATCCATGGTAAAAATTTTACACGCATATCTGCATTGGCAACAGAAACTTCTCTATATCCATCATTCTCTTTTTCAAACCGTTCTGTTTCATAATCTTCACGCACAAATGCTTTTACAACACGGTTACCTTCGATATTTTCACCAACACGAGTATTCAAAACTGCAAACTGATCTCGAACCTTCATATGAGCAGGTCTGATATGAATTTTAAATTTGCGAACCAGAACAAGTACCGGAGGCGCAATTACCATAAATGCAAGAGTTAATTTCCAATTAATCGAAGCAAGTGTAATAATCGAAAAAATATATATAAGGCTGTTTTCAAGAATCTGATACAAAACCCACGCAACAAAGTGTCGCACCTTATCCAGATCAGAAGTAAGAAGAGTCATAACATTACCGCTTGGAGCATTGTCATACCACGAAAAGTCCAGCTTCTGAATATGAGCATACAAATCCTCACGCATCTTTAAGATGACATTCTGTGAACAGTGTTCAAATATTACCTGATAACTGTATCTGCAAATTGATTTTCCTACTACGACACAGAGCATTATTGCAATCAGCTTAAATAAAAGTTCATGCTGGCCGCCTTTAATTACTTTATCTACGATATTTCCGGTGACAATCGGATTTACCATATTCATTGCGGCAACACACACGCTTAAACAAAGACCGGCTGCCATTCCAAATCTGTATCTGCGTACATAAGACCACACCCAGGAAAAAGAACTCTTCTCTTTCATATTAACCCCAACAATCATTGCGAAAATCAAATCAAAGAAACAATTTAATCTGCAATGACATAATTTTCTCGAAATTATACTTTTACTCTAGCATTACTTTGATTTCCATGCTATAAAAAAAGGTGTAGAAAATTGTACAAATCTCTACACATAATCAGAGGAGCCTATGGACGACCTTTTTGAAGAAAGCGACAGCCTAAATGCACCATTTCAGGCCTTTTCAGGTGACTGGAAGTATGTAAAACCGCACTGGCACTATTTCACAGAAATGGTATACCTTGTAAGTGGAGTTTTATATGCAGAGGTAGACGGTAAACAGTTTACAATGAATCCGGGAGATATGATAATATTTCATCCAAAACAGATTCATTCCTTTCTCGATTATCCTGTAAAAGAAGAATATGCTGAAAAGCCGTTTTTTTATGTTATCAAATTTGATGATATGATTCTTTCAAACACTACACCGGGTTCTCCAAAACTTCCGAAACTCCTCGACAGGGCTAATTCTGCTTCTGAAGCAGCAAATCTGCTTACAGCCAGAGATCTTCGTTTTAATCCTGTAAAAATGTATTTTGAATATTGCATGTGGGAAACCCAGCACCGGCAGTTCGGATATGACATAAAAGTAGCCTCAATGATCAGTCTGATTGTCACAGAAGTAATCAGAATCTGGCTGCGACACGGCTTTAAATTTTCTACAAAAACTACATTTGATCAGTTTTCTACAAAAGATTTTTCTGTTCTTGAGTACATAGACAAACATTCCGCAGAAAATATCAGCATAGAAGATCTTGCCAGCAAATGCGGAATGTGCTACTCAAATTTTGCAAAACAATTTAAAACTCAGTTTGGTAAAACCTGCAAAGAATATATTGAATTCATTAGAATCTGTAAGGCTGATACTCTCCTTCTCTACACTGACAAAACCTTAGACTACATCAGTCAGGAAACGGGCTTTACAGACGCAAGTCACTTTATCCGCACTTACAAGAAAATCCGCGGCATTACACCTAAACAGCGCCGTAACTCACAGATATAATTTACAAGCCGTAAACGATTACCCGGTCAAGCAGGGCAATGACAGTTTGTGCCATTGTCAAAATAACGGCAGCACCATTGTCCTTGTCGGGCTCGACCCGACAATCCTAAAAAAAGGCACGCGCCTTACAAGAGGAATGAGCGCGTGCCAGGAATCAATTTATAAAAATGGAGTGTTCTATAAATTACTGCTTCTTATAAATTTCGTTTGTAAGATTAACAATCTTGTCTACATTAAGATTCTTACAGCTTGAAACATATTCGTTCCAATCCTTATTGATATCTTTCTGTCCTGTTACAAACTTAAGTGTCCAAGCATTGATGTTATCGATAAGAGGTACAGCCCAGAGGTTCAACTGTTCGCGTTCATCTTCTGTTGGTTTTGCTTTTGGATCTACTGTAGCTACAGTCTTATATTTTCCATAGCGTGCATACAAATCCTGTACTTCAGGAGTGAATGCATCTGTAGACTCTTCTGTTGAGTGACCATAGAAGTAGTTACCACCAGCGTAACCCCACTTAAGACGAATATCAACATCATCATCAGAACCAGGAAGACCAAGACCACCACACTTAAAGCCAGCCTTAAGCTTCTTAATCTTAGCACCATTATCAGCAGTGCCCCATTCCCAAGTCTTTCCTTCTGGACCCCACTTGCAGAGTGAGTAAGCTTCCTTAGAGTAGAACATCCAGTCTACGAAGCGCATAAGTTTGATGAAGTCTTTTTCTCCGAGTTCATCCAATGCTTTCTTTGAAATCATTACACCACATTCAAGACGTGAAGTTTCTGCAAGGTTCTTGTTTGTTCCAGATGGATATGCAGTAACATAGCACTTTGCAGTATCGCCGAGAATCTTCTGAACACCAGCGATATCGTTTGCCATCTGTGAACGGTTTGTAGACATAATTACAGTCTTTCCACTGTAGAACTTGTTATGAGCAACATCATCAGCCTGAGTGAATGTTTCTGGATCAAGAAGACCATCTTTTACAAAGCTGTTTGCAACAGTAACAAGCTTCTTGAAATCTTCACTGATAGAAGATGAGTAGAATTCCTTCTTATTCCAGTCATATTTAATACCACCGTTTGAACCTTCAATAGCCCATCCAGAAAGAACATTGTAAGAAGCACCCATCAATTTAAGAAGGTTACCACCCTGGCCTTTTCCAGATTCACCACACCAGAGGTCAGACCAGATGTAATCTGAAGCACTGCACATTCCATTTGCTACCATGTACTTCTTTACACCAACGAGAATGTCATGAAGGCTTTCCCAAGTCCAGTCTTTTTCAAGTTCGCGGATGTTGTATCCAGCTGCTTCGAAAATGTCTTCACGAACCATAATAGTATAGTCCTGAAGAGCAGCCTGATGCATACCTGGCAAGCGGTAGTACTTTCCATCGCTCTGTGTAATAGTAGCCAGATCCGGCTCCATATTGTACTTCTTTACGAAAGCAGAGAAGTTAGGCATGTACTTAACATAATCAGATACAGCAACTACACCGCCTCCAGAAACATACTGGTTTTCATCATATACTTTTGGAATGATGTATGTAGGTGAACCAGAGTTAATTGCAAGATTGATCTTCTGGTTATAGTCGCCAGAATCATAAGAAGTAATGTCAAGGTGAACGTTTGTTACGTCTTCAATATCCTTGAAAATACCTTCTGTCTTCCAGGTATCCTGCATAGCATACCATGAAGCATCACTGAAAGAAATTGAATAAGTTACTTTTTCATCAGAGTGGAAAGTTTTTTCCTCACCGAATGTGTAACCTACAGCTTCATCAGCTGCTGCTCCAGCCTTTGCTGTTTTTTTGCCAGAACATGACACCATCAAAAAAGCAGCACATGAGATTGCAACAGCAAGAGTCGCAATTTTTTTCATAGTTTTATCCTCCTTTTGATAAAAACTTTTTTAGTTTATTTATTCCTTAACACCACCAAGCATCATACCCTCTACGTAGTATTTCGAGATGAATGGGTAAATACAGATAATCGGCAGAGCCATAAGAACCATAGAACAAGACTTGATATTTGCAGAAATCTGCATTTTTTCTGCTGTAGCCTCACCAGGATCAGCAGAAGTAGAAGCTCCTGAAATAACAGTCTTAAGATAATAAGCAACCGGCCACATTTCCTTTTTATCAAGATAAAGGAATGCATTATACCAGTTGTTCCAGTAGCCGACAGCATTAAACAGAATCATAGTTGCAATAATCGGCATTGAAAGCGGAAGTACAATACGTATAAAAATACCAATTGGACTCAAGCCATCCAGTTCTCCAGCCTCCTCAAGTTCGTGCGGAGTATCAGCAAAGAATGACTTCATCAAAATAATGTAGTAGGTACTAAGCATAGATGGAATGATAAAGCCTGCAACCTTGTTGATAAGATGAAGTCTCATCATAAGAACGTAGTTAGGTATCAAACCGCCGCCAAAATACATTGTGAAAATTACAAATTTTGTAAGAATCTTATAACCCTTCAGCTCCTTTTTAGAAAGCGGGTAAGCCATACAACAGCTGAACACAAGTGAAAGAATTGTTCCGAAGATGGAATAAACAAGTGTGTTCTTATATGAATGCATGAACTCACCTTTTTCCAGAACCGACTTATAGGTTTGTAAATTAAAACCGATTGGCAAAAGATTTACTTTTCCCAAAGTAATTGCTTCTTCTGAAGAAAAAGATTGAGCTACAAGATACAAAAACGGATACAGTGTTACCGCACATACAAAAATCATTATAAATGTATTGAACCATTTAAATACAATATAACCAGATGATTCCTTAACTTTTACACCAGTTTTTTCAGCCATTTTTAAATCTCCTTACCACAAGCCTGAGCCAGAAACTTTCTTAGAAACCTTATTTGCAATTGTCAGAAGTGTAAGGTTCAACAAAGCCTCAAACAAACCTACAGCTGTAGCATAACTGTAGTTACCAGAGCCAAGACCCATTCGGAATACGAAGGTAGAAATAATATCTGCCGTCTCATAAGTCATAGGGTTATAAAGAAGGAATACTTTTTCAAAGGCACCACCTGAACCTACAAGACCTCCGATATCAAGAATCAAAAGTGTTGTAATAGTAGGAAGAATACAAGGAATAGTTACATGCCATACTCTCTGGAAATGATTTGCACCATCAACTTCTGCCGCCTCATAAAGAGAAGGATTGATTCCTGCGATAGCAGCAAGATAAAGAATTGTACCCCATCCCAAAGCCTGCCATACACCAGAGATTACAAAGATTGCATCAAAATACTGTGGAAAAGCAATGAATGAAATCTTTTCTCCTCCAAAGTGTGCAATTAACTGGTTAAGAGGACCGCTTGTAGAAACAAGCTCGCGAATCATACCGGTAACGATTACCATAGAAATAAAGTGCGGAAGATACGAAACAGTCTGCACAAACTTTTTCCACCACAAAGCTTTAATTTCATTAAGCAAAAGTGCAAAAATCAATGTAAGAGGGAATCGCACGAGAAGGTATGAAATATTGAGGACAAGAGTATTTCTGAACGCACGCCAGAATGTCTTATCACCAATAAACTGCTTGAAATATTTTAAGCCGCTCCACTGCTGTCCAAAAAGACTTCCACCTGCACGATAACGACGGAAAGCAATAATATTTCCAGCCATTGGAATATAGCGAAAAATAATATAATAGAGAATTGGAATCAGCAGAAGAAGATAGAACTGCCAGTACTTGCGAAGGTATTTTTTGAACTCTTTACCCTTTACTGAAGAGGTCAATTCTGTACCTGCCATTTTTTCTTTTTTCTTAAACATTTTATTACCCGTTTTTCAGAATGTGTGTTATAATCTACACAAGTGCAACTTGCATACTAGTACGCTTGTATAATTAGTATGATAAAGCATAATCAAAAAAAGTCAAGAAAAATCTTTAAATTTATAAGGAATATATAGTATTGACTACATTTTTTTACTATCCTAATATGGAGTGATTATGAAAACTTTGGAAAAATTGAGCAAAGAATCTAACAGAGAGTATGCGCTGCGTGTTATAAGAGAAAACATCGTAAATCTGGAACTTGCACCAGGCAGCATGATAAGTGAACAGGATATTGCCAACGGACTGAATCTTTCACGAACACCTGTTCACGAAGCAATGCAGGAGCTTTCTTCTACTAAAATCATTGAAATACTTCCTCAGAGAGGCAGCAGAATAAGTTTGATTGATATGGCTCTTGTTGATGAAGCTGTATTCGTACGTGCAACAATTGAATCTGAAATCACAAAGATGGCTTGTGAACAGGCAACTGAGCAGAACATTCAGGAACTGGAAGAAAACGTTACCCTTCAAAAATTCTATTATGAAAAAAACAATCTCGATAAAATAATGGAACTTGATAACGCATTTCACGAGATGATGTACAAAATCACAAATAAAATGCAGTGTCATTATATGGTAAGACTGATGAGCATTCACTACGACAGAATCCGCGAGCTTCACCTCCACTCTTTCAATCCAGAGCGCATTATTAATGAACATAACCAGATTCTTGAAGCATTCAGAAAAAAGGATGGCAATGCCGCAAAAGCAGAAATAGACAAACACCTGAGCCGCCACCATATGCAGGCAGAAGAAATCAAGAAAAAGTACCCGCAGTACTTTGCTTAATCCAGGTGAAACTTCAAAAAAAATCCCGAAAAAATCGGGATTTTTTTTATTTTTTGTAGTTCAGGTTATTGACACAAATCCCCGATTCGTGTAATATAACAAACATCACGCGGGCGTAGCGAAGCTGGTTATCGCGCTGGCCTGTCACGCCGGAG
>CAMVDX010000021.1 GCA_947166355.1 uncultured Treponema sp. | reverse complement strand
ACGTCGATGATACTGGGTTCGTCCCGGGAAAGTAGAAAGTCGCTGGCTTTTTTTTTGTTTAAAATTATTTTCAGAGTTTTTAAAACTTACGGGCCGGCGGCAAATCTTTCCCGGGACGAACCGAATTCTGTAAATATTTTATGAGACTGTATAGGGAAAAAACTTCTGGAAATGAAAGCGAGTTTGAGAGCCTGCTCTCAAACTCGGTAGTGAGCGCCAGCGAACGTAGATAGTAGACCCTTAATCGGAGAGCCGTTAAAAACAAGGCTCCAGTGGAGCCTTGTTTAGGCTCATCCGACTAATGGGGGTGGGAAGCTGAGCTTCCCGTCGCTGACTTTTTTTTGTTTAACCGTCATTGCGAGGAACGTAGAGACGAAGCAATCTGTTCATGTGGATTGCTTCGCTGCGCTCGCAATGACGGTGTTTTTTACTTTCCCGATGCGAATCGAATTCTGAAATTTAATAGAAATCGAATAAATTTTGAATAAACCTTTAAAAAGCCTAAAAAATGCGTAAGTTAAACGATTAATATTAAGTAAAAAAACAAAATAAAAATTGCTTTAAAAAAAGTTAATGATATACTTAAAATAACTTAAAAAACATTAAAATTAGTTAGGAGGTATTTTAATGAAAAAGTTATTAAAAGTTATATCAGTTGCTGCTGCTATAACAGCAATGTTATCTTTGACATCATGTTCGAAAAAAGAACAGACAAAAGCTTCGTCAACCGGCGTTTTAAATTATTCACAAGTTGAGCTTGGAAAAACCGGTTCGGATATTTCTGCAACTATCAAACTTCTTACCCATCGTACAGATATGCTTCAGGATAGTTATACAGGAGTTACCTTTGCAAAGTATCTGGCAGAATTCAATAAGTTGTATCCAAACATTAAAGTGGAAATTGAAGGAATTACAGATTATGCAAGTATCGCTCTTTTGAGACTTCAGGGTGGAGACTGGGGCGATATCATGATGATTCCTGCGATTGATAAAAAAGAACTGTCAAATTATTTTATTTCCTTTGGTGATCTCAAAACAATGGAAAAACAGATTAAATTTGCTACAAACTGGGAATATGATAATCAGGTATACGGTATTCCATCAACAGGAAATGCTCAGGGTGTTCTTTACAATAAAAAAGTTTTTAAGCAGGCTGGAATCACAAAACTGCCAAAAACAACAGATGAATTTATCGAAGCATTAAAGCTTATCAAAGAAAAGACTAATGCAATTCCTCTTTATACTAACTATGCCGCTGGCTGGACAATGGGAGCTTGGGATGCTTACCTTGGCGGTTCTGCTACAGGTGATGCAGATTATATGAACAACGTTCTGCTTCATACTAAAAATCCATTTAAGAATTATGGGGATGGTACACACGCTTATGCTGTATACAAAGTTCTTTATGATGCTGCCGCAAACAAGCTTATCGAAGATGATTATACAACAACAGACTGGGAAGGCTGTAAGGGCATGATTAACCGTGGCGAAATCGGAACTATGGTTCTTGGATCATGGGCATTTACACAGATGCAGGGTGCTGGTCCTAATCCGGATGATATAGGTTATATGTCATTTCCAATCACTATTAAGGGAAAACAGTATGCTTCTGCAGGACCTGACTACTGTTTTGGTATTAATGCAAAGGCTTCTGAAAATAACAGAAATGCTGCTATGATTTTTGTAAAGTGGTTTACAGAAAAATCTGGATTTGCATATAACGAAGGTGGTATTCCAATTGCTGCCGGTGATAATAACTATCCTGCCGCTTATGCAGCTTTCTCTGAAAATAATGTTGAATTTGTTTCAGATAATCCTGCGGTAGCCGGCGAATCAGATTTGTTCAACGCACTTAATTCTGAATCAGAGCTTAATATTAATGCAGGTGGAAATCTTAAAGTTCAGCAGATTATTGAGCATGCTGCAAATGGTACAAAGAGCTTTGATGCAATTATGGACGAATGGAATGCAGCCTGGTCTAAGGCTCAGAGTAGTGAAGGTGTGGAAATCAAATATTAATCACAAATTGTGAATTTCATAACACATATTTCTGAAAGTTTTTTTTTGGGCTGCGGCTGTTAAGTGAGGTCAGTCGCAGTCATCTTTTAATAAAGGATGTATTTTATGAATATCAGAAAAATCAGTCTTCGTTATTCAAAATGGGTAATAATTTTAGCTTTTATTACGATTCCGTTATTATTACTATTTACATTTACCTATCTTCCTTTTGGAGAAATGGTAACTTACAGTTTTTATAAAATGAAATATATTGGGGAGCGTACTTTTGTAGGATTGAAAAATTATAAAGATTTATTTTCAAGAGAAGATATTTTTAATTCTCTAAAACTGTCTTTATACTACATGGGTGGTTCTGTTGTTCAGCTGGTGTTAGCCTTGCTCCTGGCAACACTTTTAAGTTTTAAAACAAAGCTTGGAAATTTATTTAAGGGAATATTGTTTTTTCCTTTTCTTATAAATGGTATCGCAATCGGTTTTATATTTAAGTTCTTTTTTACTCACGGATTTGTATTCGATACAGTACTCAGCTGGTTTGGATTTCCTATAGAAAGTCTCCCGTACTGGCTTAAAACTCAGGGATTGAATAATGTTTCACTTGTAGGAACTTCTGTATGGAGATATCTTGGCCAGAATATGGTTCTTTTTATAGGCGCAATAATGTCTGTAGATGCGGAGCTTTACGAGGCCGCTGAGTTGGATGGAGCATCAAAAGTTCAGCAGTTTTTTCATATCATTCTTCCAAGCATAAAAACAATTGTTACATTGAATATTATTCTTTCAATTACGGGATCCTTGAGTGCTTTTGAACCTCCGTTTGTAATTACAAAAGGTGCAAATGGAACAGGAACATATTTTATTATTATGGATCAGGTTGCTCATACAAGTCAAAAGGTTGGACTTGCTTCTGCTATGGCTGTTTTCCTTCTGTTAATTATTTTTATTGTGACAATAATTCAAAAGCTTGTGCTCAAATACGCATTCCGCAATGCAGATACAGGAACTGGAAAAGGAGATATTATATGATGACAGGAAAAAAAGTAAAAAATGCTTCGGTAGTACAAGTTTTTCTTAAATATTTTATTCTGATATTTTTTGCATTCTGGACAGTTTTACCTCTGGTGTCCTGTATTATAACTTCACTTAAAAATACAGAAGAGTATCAGTCGACATCTGTAATGGTTTTACCAAAGCTGTTTTATTTCAAGAATTTTCTTGATGCTTTTACACTTGCCGGAATGGGCCGTGCATTTTTAAACTCTCTGGTAGTTCTGGTATTTGTTCTTGCGGGATCAATTCTTATAAGCTCACAGCTTGCTTATATACTGAACCGGTTTAAGTTTCCTGGAAATACTTTGATTCGCAGGCTCTTTCTTTTTGCGACTCTTCTTCCTGGTGTTGCAATGCAGGTTTCGGTTTATTCTATAATGGGTAAGCTTGGTTTTATTAATCATCTGTATGGATATATCATCATGATGATGGGAACCGATGTAATTTCTATCTATATATTTATTCAATTTATGGAAAATATTTCTGTTTCTCTGGATGAATCTGCAATTATAGATGGAGCTTCATATTTTAAGATTTACTGGAGTATTATACTTCCGCTACTCAAGCCGGCGACTGTAACAAGTTTAATTCTAAAGGGTGTAAGCTGTTATAACGAATATTATTGTGCAAATCTTTATCTGCAGGATGTAAAAATCCGTACAGTTGCAATTTCTTTGTATACATTTACTGGGCCGCTCGGTAATAAGTACAATCTTATTTGTGCCGGAGTAATTATTTCTATGATACCGGCATTTATTGTTTTTATAATTTGTCAGAAGCAGATTTATTCGGGAATTACGAGTGGAGCTGTTAAAGGATAGCAATTAAGATTAAGGAGTAAGGACTTTCAGTAATTCTTCATAATAATATTTGTCGTCGATTTTTTTATCGCCGCAGGTGTGACCGAGCTTTCGGTCTGCACGGATTTTTTCGCCGTGAAAGTCGCTGCCGGCGGTAATTATAAAACCGATTTTGCGTCCGAGTTCTTCGAGTCGTAGGCATTCGGTGACACGTGCACCAGGATGAAAGGCTTCTATTCCGGCAACTCCTTTTTCATAGCAGTCTGTGAGGAAATCTGGCAGTTTTCCCCACGAAAGATAAAGTGACATTGGATGGGCTACAACAGGTACGCCGCCGCTTTCACGGATTGCTACAATTGCTTCGTCGAGATTTGTGCAAATTCGAGGAACGTACCATTTGCGGCCGCGAGCCAGGTATTGATCAAAGGCCTGCTGCCGGGTTTTTACAACTTTAAGTTTTACAAGCTCTGCTGCAAAATGCGGACGGCCGATAACTGTTGCAGGAAAATCCTGTTCAAGTTCTTCCATAGTAAGAGGAATGCCATCCTGATTCATTTTTTCGATAATCTGTTTGTTCCTTTCATTTCTGTTTTTGATTACATTTTCTACTATTGATTTTAATGATTCAGAAGGAGTATGTATGCCAAGACCAAGCAGATGAAATTCTCCGGTTGGAAAGGAAATGTTAAGTTCGATTCCTGGGACGACTATTAATCCATATTTTTTGCCTTGTTCTATTGCTTCATTTACACCGGCAAAGGTGTCATGATCTGTAATTGCTATTACTTTTAGATTTTTTTCTGAAGCTTTTTGAATTATTTGTGCAGGGGTGTATTGCCCGTCTGAGGCTGTAGTATGAACATGCAAATCAATCATAAGATTATAATAGCATAATTTTTAAATATGTGATATAATGTTAAGTTGTAGGAACTATATCTAAAAAAGGGGTTGTATAAAGTTATGCCTAAAGCGATGCAATATACAAAAGGGTCTATCATCTATTTTGAGGGAGACCACGATGAACGCATTTTTATTATGCAGCAAGGTGCAGTACTCTTAACAAGCACAGATATTGAATCTGGACAGCCAGTTGCTGAGCAGGTTAAGAGTGGTGAGTTTTTTGGTGTAAAATCTGCTCTTGGACATTTCCGTCGTGAAGAAACGGCTACTGCACTTGTTCCTACTGTAGCTGTTGCTCTTACAATTCAGGAATTTGAAATTCTTTTTAGTAATAATAAAGCTTTGATTATGAAAATGCTTCGTGTATTTTCTAATCAGCTGCGTCAGATTCATAAGAAGACTGAATCAATTTTAAATAATATTCAGGAAGACCAGCAGTCTGGTATGCTTGCTGTAGCAAAAAGTTTTTATGATGATGAACAGTATCGTTCTGCCTGCGATGTTTACATGAAATTTCTTAAGAGATATCCAAACAGTCCGCAGAAAGATGAGGTTGCAAAGAAATATAATGATTCAAAGCTTAGAAGTGATAAGCTTGCTGCGCATAATCGTGGTGCTGCTGTTGAGTTTGATGATGATGGTGGAAATGCGTCACTCAAGTTGTTCTCTCTTCCTGCATTCGAACGCTTTGCAAAAACTTATGAGCCGGGTGAAGTTATTATTTCTGAATATGAACCTGGAGACAGCTTCTACTTGATTCAGAGTGGTCGTGTACAGCTTGTAAAATGTGTAAACGGCAGTAAGAAGAATCTTGATGTTTTGAAACCTGGTGAATTCTTTGGTGAAATGGCAATTCTTGATAATTCTCCGCGTTCTGCAACCTGTATGGCTGCTGGTCGTGTAAAGTGTCTTGAATTCAATAAAGAAAACTTTGAGCTTTTGATTACAGGAAACCCTCAGATGGCACTCTTGCTTCTTAAGCTTTTCTGTAAGCGTATTTATGATCAGAAGCGCCGCTTTAGAATTCTTGTTGTTAAGGATTTGCAGGCTCGTCTTGCTGATGTATTTATGCTGCTTGATGAAATGAATCCTGTTATGAATGAAGCAGAAAAGCAGCGACGCTTTAATGTTACTATCGCTGATGTTGCTCACTGGGCAGGTTTAAGCGCCGAAGTTACGCGTGATGAAATCAATAAGTTTGTTGAACGCCGTAAGATTGAAGTTTATGATAATTATATGATTGTAAACAACATCAACGATATGAAGCGTACATATGATACACGTGGCGGCGTAAAACGCTAGTCACATAGATTCGTTTTTGTTATAATCCAGTTTATTCGCCGACTTAGCTCACCCGGTAGAGCAGCGCACTCGTAACGCGCAGGTAAACAGTTCAAGTCTGTTAGTCGGCTCATATTTATGCACTGAGTTCTCAACGGTCTCAGTGTATTTTTTTATGGACGCCATTTCATCGATGAAGCTAAACTGGCCCGCTGTCGCAGCCCAGTTTTTAACGCTTCTTCGATTTTAGGCGGGTTCGAGTCCGAAAGTCGGCTTTGAAAATTACGTGACTAGCGGAGACGCCCGGAAGGAGCAGACAGGAAGTCTGCGACTGGAGGGGTCGTTCGAGTCTTTTGGAGCAATCTTGTGGTAAGAATTCTTTTTGTTTGTCATGGAAATATTTGCCGTTCACCTATGGCGGAATTTGTTATGAAGGAGCTTGTGCGAAGAGCTGGTCGTGAGAATGAGTTCTTGATTGAATCTGCGGCGACTAGTCGTGAAGAACTCGGTAATGATATGCATTACGGAACGCGGCAGAAGCTTCGTGAGCAAAATATTCCGTTCAGCCGTCGTGCGGCACGCCAGATTACTCAGGCAGATTACGATAAGTATGACTGGCTTGTTGCAATGGATGATGAAAATGTTTTTTACATGAATCGCTGCTGGGCTCCGGATCCGAAGCACAAAATAGTGCGCCTGCTTTCTTTTGCGGGTAAACCACGAGACATTGCTGATCCATGGTATACTGGAAATTTTGACCAGACTTATGATGATATAATGGAAGGCTGTACTGCTTTTTTGAAAAAATTGAGTAAATAAAAGTTTTATTTTTGGTACGGGTTTTTCAATAATAATCTTTATACGATTTATAACTATTTTTTTACAACACGGATTTATTTTTCTGACGTATAATATTTAGCAGGGGCTTGGGGGCGCAGCTCCCAGGTGAGAGGGTAGCGGAAGCCACCGCAGGCAGTGAGCCGAAGGCGAACGAACGAGGAGGCTGAAGCGCAGGGGGAGACTTCCCCCTCCTGGAGGATTATTATGAAGAAGCTTGGTTTTGGTTTGATGAGACTTCCGTATTCGGAAGATAAGACCTGGGGAAACATTGATTTGGAAAAGACCCGCGAGATGATTGATGCTTACATGGCTCAAGGTTTTTCTTATTTTGATACTGCGTGGGTTTATCACGGCGGATTTTCTGAAAAGGTTTTTGGTGAACTGGTTGCAAAAAGATATCCGCGGGAAAAATTTCAGGTTACTACAAAAATGCCTTTGTGGGGAAAGACTGACCCTGCCGATTTGCAAAAGACTTTTGATGAGCAGCTGAAGAAGTGCGGTGTAGAATATTTTGATTATTACTTTTTGCATGCCCTGAATAAGGATGTGTTTGAGACTGCGGAAAAGCTTGGTGCTTTTGAATGGATGCAGAAAATGAAGGCTGAAGGAAAAATTAAACATCCGGGCTTTAGTTTTCATGACAGTGCAGAGGTTCTTGAACAGATTTTAAGTAAGCATCCGGAAGTTGAACTTGTGCAGCTACAGATAAATTATATTGACTGGGAAAGCGACAATGTTCAGAGCCGCAAGTGTTATGAGATTTGCTGCCGTTATGGAATTCCTGTTTCAATTATGGAACCGATTAAGGGCGGAAGTCTTGCAAACATCATGGGCGATGCAAAAAAGGTTTTTACTGATTATAATCCTGAGGCCAGTGTTGCGAGTTGGGCGGTACGTTATTGTGCGAGCCTGGATAATATTCTTGTTGTTCTTAGCGGTATGAGCAATATGGAACAGCTTGAAGATAATATGTCTTATATGAAGGATTTTGTTCCTCTTAACGCAGAAGAGCAGGCTTGTGTTCAGAAAGCTACTGAACTGATAAAATCAACTATCGCAATTCCATGTACGGGCTGCCGCTATTGTGTGGATGAAACTAACGGGGGCTGTCCGCAGAATATAAATATTCCGCGGATGTTTGAGCTTTATAATGAGAGCAAGCGTTATGGTGTTGCGTCTTATAAGTGGCATTATAATGAGACTCTGAAAAGCAGCGGTAACCCGGCAGAATGTATAGGCTGCGGAAACTGCGAAGGGCATTGTCCTCAGAAAATCAGTATTATTGAACAGTTGAAAACTGTAAGTGCGGCGTTTAAGTAAGTCTAATTCGGTTGGCTGGGCATTAACATTTATACAATTCGGTCATGTTCTGACCGAAACAAATAGAATTGCGATTCTTCATGTAGACCGAATTGTATTATTTTTTTATCTTCTTTTCCAGCCAGCCCCAGAGCTTAAACATAATTGCGCCCCAGCCGAGAAAAAGCAGAATATAAACAATCATCGGAATAGATGTATGATAGTAATCAGCATCAACATATTTCTGAAACTCCGGAATGTCTGCATAGTAGTAAGCACCTGCACCAAAATCAAGGGAATCTACAAGGCCAAGCCCATTAATCATGATGTAAACAGTAGTCACTATGGTAGCCACAGAAATAAGAATTATAAATGCTGTCCACAAAATCTTTCCGATAGATTGTTTTTTCATATTTATTTCCTTTAATTTAGTTCAATACCGGGATAGGGAAAAGCTTTCCGCTCAATGTAATCCATACAACAAGGAAGGTCAAAACGATATTGAAAAGCTGTCCCACGATATAGAGCACTAAAGGCTTTCCACCGTGAAGCTGTTTTGCAATTTCCTTAAAGTTTGTATCAAGACCAATTGATGTGAAGGCAAGAACAAAAGCCCAGTTCTTATACTGATCCAGAATTGTATTGATTGAACTTACAGCTGCACTTCCTGCAATCGGCTTAATGATAAATGACGCAACAAGAGAAGCTGCAAAGAAACCAAGAATAAACTTTGGAAGTCTATACCAGATTTCGCCGGCCCCAACATTACGAGCTCCACCGTTTCCACCATCAACATACTTTGCAAAGAATACTGCAACAAAGAATGCTATAAAGCCAATCAAAATATTCTGAATAGATTTTACAAGAACAGCAGCCTTCTGAGCTTCAGCACCAAGAGCAGTTCCTGCAACAGTTACAGCTCCTGTTGAGTCAACAGTACCACCAATCAAAGCACCTCCAATAAGCTGACTTACGCCAAGAGCTTTCAAAATCAGCGGTTCAAAAACCATCATCAAAACTGTAAAGATGATTGAGATTGAAACTGCAAGTGAAAGATCTGTCTTCTTTGCTTTTGAAGCAGCACCTGTAGCAATTGCCGCAGAAGTACCACAAACAGAAGTTGCAGTTGCAATTGTAATTACAAAAGGCTTATTGTCGAGCTTCAAAACACGAGTTCCAAAGAACCACATAAAAATAATTACAACAGGAGTTACAAGCCAGGCAATTGCAAGACCATAAGGACCAAACTTAATGATGTTACTAAAGAGAACCGAAAATCCCATGATTACAAGTCCGGCCTTAATGTAATATTCTGTCTGAACAGCCGGCTTGAGCCATGAAGGAGTTCCGATTGTATTTGCAATCAAAAGGCCGACAATTAAAGCAAAGAAAGCCCATTCAAGATAACGGTTGAAGGTAAACTCTGCCGAAATAAGTCGGACTATAATAGAAAGTACAAAAAGTACAATGTAAGCCGGAATATAGTCCTTTAATGACTGCCCCTTAAGCTTAGCACCAATAGAAAAAAGAACTCCTGTTACAAGGAAGGTTCTGATTAACGCAGTCCAGAAGCTGGCTTTAGAAAGCTGACTTCCCAAAGAATCAGAAGCACCAGGACCCCATTTTGAAAAATTAAGGGCCTTAAAATTAAAGGCTGCATTTCCATCTTTTCCAAGAAGAACTGCAATTGCGGCAATTATTATAACTATAAAGCCAATCCAAACAGCAAGCCAGTCCTCTTTTTTATACAAGTCAGACCAGTGAAACTTTTCAACTGTAACAACATCGTTTTTTGTTTCTGAAGTGTCACTCATTATTAACTCCTTACCTACTGTATAACTAGGTTATACAATAAGCATTGTGAATATATATCTTATTAACCTACTAAGTCAATAGGTAGGAAGTGTTTTAATTATAATTTTTTTTTATAATATGCTTACAATTAAAGAACATCGTAATTGACTTTTGGCATGTTTAAAATTAAAAAAATTACGAAAACGTTTCCGCAACTTTTCCTTAAAAAAATGATTTTTTTCTTGCAATATCTCAAACCTATGTTATTATAGAGTTGTAGTCAGGAGCGAGATGAGGACGCACACCGGTTACTTGAAAGGAGGCAATATGCAATTCCCGACAAAGAGAGATAACCTGGTCGAGGTTATATAATACGTTAGACATTATTGAAGCTGCCAGATGCTTAGTTCTGGGATAAATTATAGTGCCAGTCCACAGTTGACTGAGAGCACATTACAGGCCGGCTAATACGCCGGCTTTTTTTTGTCTTCAGTCTTAAAACAATTGTAAAAAACGCTCCATAGTAGTATTCTAGAGATTGTTCGGCCAGGCTGGACAATGATACCCTTTTTTAAGGGCAGTAAAACTTCATTATAATAGAGGGAAATATGAATTTCGTAGAAGACTTACTTAAAAAGGCAAAGGCTGCAAACAAAACAATCGTTCTTTGCGAAGGTGAAGACAAGCGCGTTGTAGAAGCAGCTTCTAAAATCGTAAAAGATGGAATCGCAAAAATCATTTTGATTGGAAGCGATGAGGATATTAAAGCAAGCGGAAGCAATGCAGATCTTTCAGGCGTTACAATCGTTGACCCTGCAAAGGATGTAAATGCAGACAAATATGCTGAACTTCTTTTTAAGGCTCGCGAAGGAAAAATCAACAAAAAAACAGGTGCCCCAGAATATGCTGATGTAGCAGCTGCAAAGGCTGCAATTCTTAAAGACCACACAATGTACGGTGCCCTTATTCTTAAGGCTGGAGATGCCGACGGTTTTGTTTCTGGTGCATGCCACTCAACAGCAAATACACTCCGCCCAGGCCTTCAGGTTATCAAGACTGCTCCTGGCTTTAAAACAGTTTCAAGCTGCTTTATCATGGTTGCCCCAGAAGGTGGAAACAAATACGTTCCAGAGGGAGTTGCAGTATTCGGTGACTGCGCTATCAACATTGAACCAAGTGCAGAAGAATTGGCAGATATCGCTGTAGCTTCTGCTGACACAGCAAAGAAGATTGCAGGAATTGAACCACGTGTTGCAATGCTTTCTTTCTCTACAAAGGGCTCTGGAAACGACGCTAAATTCTACGACACTGTAACAAAGGTTCAGAAGGCTACAGAGCTTGCTAAGGCAGCCGCTCCAGACCTCGCACTCGATGGAGAATTCCAGTTTGACGCTGCAGTTGCTCCAGAAGTTGGAGAGCTCAAAGCTCCAGGAAGCAAGGTTGCTGGACACGCTAACACCTTCATCTTCCCTAACATTAACGCAGGTAACATCGGTTATAAGATTTGCCAGCGCATGGGCGGCTGGATGGCTATTGGTCCTGTTTGCCAGGGCTTTGCAAAGCCTCTCAACGACCTCAGCCGCGGCTGTAACGTAGACGACATCGTTGCGACAGTTGCTGTAACAGCTTTACAGGCTTAAACATGCACCGTCACCCCGAACTTAGGGAGCGACGGCTGAAAGCCGATAAAATGCTCCAGTGGAGCATTTTAAGCGAGTCTCCGAGCGGCTATGCCGCGAAGGGGCAGGGGTCTTTTTTTATAGATACTGAAACAAGTTCAGTATGACGTTTCTTCAACATAACTAAAGTTTTTTATTGACACTAAACACTCCATCGCATATACTGAAATAAAGGTTTATGCGATGGAGCATTCCCAGGCTATAGAAAAAATACTGCCGGCATTCCAGCAGTATTACACAATTAAAAAAGACGATATTACCCCTCCTTTCTGCGCCGAAGCAGAATTTCGTTCTCATAACGAGCAGTATTTTCTTGTGCGCTCAGCACATATTGCAGATATAGATTCCAATGAATTTGTTTATTTTGCTGCTCTTTCTGATTTAGACAATGAAAAGCTCGAAGAGCTCGTTAACGTTGCCTGGCAAGCCGGACTTTCAAAAGTTCATCCGCACGAAGGACACCGTAACTCCGACATCACACTTATCATTCTTGCAGACAAAATAACAAACGAAACAAAAATCAAAATCAAAAAAACAAAGCTTTATAAATCCTATAAATTCAGTTTCCACGGCTGGTCCAACTTTAAGCTGGCCGCTGCTGAACTAAGCAGCATATCAAAGGATGGCTCTCCAGAAGTTTATTCCAACCGTCTCGGCAAGGATTTTGCAAAGCTCATTAAAAAGAATATAAAAAATCCGTCGTGACACTCCAAAGCTAATGACGATTTTTTGTAATAAAACTTATAAAGATTTACGAGGAGGTATATGCAAAAGCCTGCCGCAATACCGTCAGGTTTTTGCATCAAAAGTTTGCGTTGCAAACTTTATATCTACAGCACGTTCTCATTTCATTGCGAACGTGCATAAAAAAATACTCACAAATCTGAAGATTTGTTCGTATTTTTTTAGGAGGTTATTCAAATGACAGCATTATTAATTATTATTGCTGCAATCGTTTTGCTGCTCGTGGGCTACATTTGTTACGGTTCATGGCTTGCAAAGCAGTGGGGAATCGACCCTACAAGAAAAACACCGGCTTATGAAAAAACAGACGGTGTAGACTACGTTCCGGCAAAGCCTGCTGTTTTGATGGGACATCACTTCTCATCTATTGCAGGTGCTGGTCCAATCAACGGTCCTATTCAGGCAGCCGTTTTCGGATGGGTTCCAGTATTCCTTTGGTGTGTTGTCGGAGGTATTTTCTTCGGCGGTCTCCAGGATTTCGGTTCTCTTTTTGCTTCAATCCGCCACGACGGTAAATCAGTTGGTGAGATTATCAAGGACTCAATGGGTTCTAAAGCAAAGAAGCTTTTTATTATCTTTGCTCTTCTCGTATTGATTCTTGTAATTGCTTCCTTTGTAAACGTTGTTGCAGGAACATTCTTCTCTGCTGCAGGTTCTTTCGGTTTTGTAACAAATCCTAACGGAAACCAGACAACAGCAATGATTTCTCTTATGTTTATTGTTCTTGCTATTATATACGGAATTCTCACAAATAAATGCGGTCTCAAAACTCTCCCAGCTACAATCATTGGTCTTGCAGGAATCGTGCTTATCACAATTCTTGGTTTGAATGTTGGTTTCGCTATGAGCCGCACAGCATGGATTGTATTCATTGGTCTTTATATTGCAATTGCTTCTCTTGTACCAGTTTGGATTTTGCTCCAGCCACGCGATTACCTTTCATCATTCCTTCTTTACGCTATGATGGCTCTTGCCCTTGTTGGTATCGTAAGTTCACCAATTACAGGTAGCGCAACCTTTACAATTCCTGCATTCACAGGCTGGAAGACAAGCATTGGAACTATGTTCCCGGCCCTCTTCATCACAGTTGCATGTGGTGCCTGCTCTGGTTTCCACTCATTGATTTCTACTGGTACTTCTTCTAAACAGCTCGACAGCGAAAGCCACGCAAAGGCTATCGGTTACGGTTCAATGCTTATTGAATCTGCTCTCGGCATCATTTCTTTGATTGCCGTTGGTATGGTATTCGACAAGTACAAGAACGGTGGATTTGGTTCTCCATCTGCTGCATTCGGTGCAGGTCTTGCTACACTTTTCGGAAAAGAAGGCTCAAATACTTATAATACAATCTACGCTTTGCTTACACTTGCTGTTTCTGTATTTGCTTTGACTTCTCTTGATACAGGTACACGTCTCAGCCGCTTTATGTTCTCTGAACTCTTCCTTAAAGACGGAGAAACCACATGGAAAGACGCAAAGGGAATCCGCAAGCTTCTTGCTAACCCATTGTTCGGTACATGTCTTATGGTTGTTATTGGTTGTATTCTTGGTGGTCTTAAGCTCAGCGCAATCTGGGGATTGTTCGGTGCTGCTAACCAGCTCCTCGCAGGTATTGCTTTGATGGCAGTTGCTGCATGGCTTGGTAACGCAGGAAAGAACAACAAGATGTTCTTTATCCCAATGATTTTCATGCTGGCTGCTACATTGACTTCACTTGCTCTTACAATCATTAAGAAGATTGGAGCTATGGCTGCAGGTGCAGAAGGCGCATTCTTCTGGGGCAACTGGTTCCAGCTGATTTTCGCTCTTGCTATGGCAGTGCTCGCTGTAATCCTTGTAATTGAGGGTGTACAGACATTCGCTAAGCAGGCTAAGAAAGCCTAAATAAAAAAGCCCTGTGCTCCCGTAGAAAATGCCTGTTGCCAACGGATTATATGGTAAAGCTAAAAATTGCTTCCGCAATTTTCTTAACGCTTTGCTATATAACACCGGCCGCCAGCGGCCTTACACATGTTGTCACCAGTCATTTTCTACTCCGCACAGGGCTTTTTTATAATAAATGAGTTTCTTTACCTGGTACAAAGATTTATAACCCTCAATATCAAGGTTATACTCGCTTTAGGATGATTACAGACACGTCGTCAATGCGCGGCGTGTCTTTTATAAAGGCTTCCATTTTTTCCATAAGTTTTTTAGCAATTTCTTCTGCACTGGAAGTATGATATTTCTCTAAAATCTTTTTTATCGGATCAATTCCAAAACTCACTTTTTCTCTGTTCATCATTTCTGTAATGCCATCTGTGTAGAGGAATAAAATATCTCCTTTTTTCATAGGAAATGACATTTCAGAATAATCAACAGTAAATCCAGCCAAACCAACAGGACCAGTATATGGCATATCAGCAGAAGGAAGCATTTCTACTGCTTCACCATCCTGCACGCTAAAAAACAGCGGATACGGATGACCGGCATTTGCCATAGTTACTGTACAGCTGCCATCATCATTTTCCTTCATACTCAAAAGAATACCGGTAAGATAATTATCTATTTCTCCCTTAGCTTCAATAAAACGGCCATTTATAAGCTTTAGAATACCCGAAACACTTTCACCGCTTTCCCAGAGTTCATTATATGTCTGCTGAATAATATTTTCTGCAAGCATTGTAACAAGACTCGCCGCAACTCCATGACCCGAAGCATCAAAAAGCGAAACTCCGTGAAGTGCATCCTCTTCGTGATAAAAGTTAAACAAATCTCCAGATACAATAGAAAGAGGCTCGTACCTTACAGAAAAATCCCAGTTTTTAAGTTTTTCTGTCGGCGCATGAAAGAACTTATTCTGAACGATAGATGCCATTTTCATATCTTTAATAGCAATTTCACGATCATGCTCAAGTCTTCCGTTAGCATCAGTAAGCTGCTGAGTCTGAAGCTTTATTTCTTTCTCAAGTCCCTGATTTAAATATTCAAGACGACCAGCCATTCTGCTGTATTGAATGCAGAAATATACAAAAAAGATAATAATTACGCCGGTCCAGCCAAAAATGGAAATGAACGGCATTTTAATATTACGGAATGTTCCCTTAATGATTATATCAATTCCCATCACAACAAGTAGAAAACATACTGCACACAGCAAGACTTTTGCCTTTGCCTTATTCTCCTTGTCTTCTTTCTTAAGAGCCACAACCGCATAACCAATAGAAAAGAATAATCCGAAGCATGAAATTGGAATTAATACTAAGGTCATTTTTACAAGCCACAAATAATCTGGTGCCTGAATTACCAGCAGAGTGCTTATAATAAAAGAAGCATACTGAATGGCTGTTTCATAAGGCTTTAATTTCTTTCCAATATATGAACATATAAATAGTGAAAAAACAAAAGCCATTGCAAAGAAACAGATACACTTTGCAAATTTTACATAATAGAAGAAAGGCACACCACCATGAAAGCCTGCCCATGGCAAATCCGTTATGAAAAAGATTGAAAAGAAAAGTGCCGTCAGTATATTCAGAATTCCAAAACGCAGATAACTTACTTCGTTTTTATAAATAAAATACAGCATCAAGAAGAAGAGTCCGCAAAGCAGCATTGCTCCTTCAAAAAAAGTATAAAAACGGCTGCGCCAGAAAGTCATATTATCCGAGGTACGCCAGCCATCCTGACGAGAACCGATAAACACTCCATCAGTTATGGTGGCATGACCAAGACATTGAACCTTAATAAGAACAGTATTCACTCCATCCTGATTCAAATACAATTCCGGAAAATCAAAAAGATGTGCAATATAGCCCGCCTCCTGATTCAAAGGATCATCCGGACTCTCACCCATCACACCATAATCATCAATATATTTTCCATTAAGATAGAGAATATCCGCATAATGCAGATATGGAATAACCATAGAAAGGTCATCATTTTTCAGTTCGGGAATCAGTTCAAACTCAGCCTTCAGCCAGATATATTTGCCATCAATTCCCACCAGATCCATGAGGTTTTTATAGCCCATGTTATCAAGGTGTTCAAACTTAAGATTTTCAGCATCTTCAGGCTCACTGGTTGCATCAGTTAAAGCCCAGTAAAAATCATCATCCAGATAAATACGCGGCGCCTCTTCCTCATCATCACACGAAGTCAAAACAAAAAGAGAACAAAAACAAAAAAAAGCAAACACAACCCGAAGGGGAAAAAAACGTTTCTTCATACTATAACTGAGTAATTATAACAGATAAATGCCAGTTTGACAAAAAAAATAAGAGGTCTCACACAGAAATATCACTCAGCAAAAAACTTTTTTAAATACGATTAAATCAGGTAAAACTCTCTCACGAAAGGGATTCTCTTATAAGTAGTATTCAATGTTATCAACAAATGAAGCTTCTTCAAAGAATTCTCTGTAAACCTCACGTCTTATACGAATAAAGTCTGGACTGGAACGATCCCGAGGTCTTGGTAAATCTACGTTTATAACCCGCTTTACGGTTCCAGGGCGACTTGAAAGTACAATTATTTTATCACCCAGATAAATGGCTTCGTCGATGTCGTGTGTAACAAGAACAACTGTTTTACGGTCTGCCTGCCAGATGCGAAGCGTTTCATTCTGCATTGTAATTCTTGTTATTGCATCAAGTGCTCCAAAAGGTTCGTCCATAAGCAAAACCTCAGGATTGTTTATGAGGCCTCTTGCTATGGCTGCTCTTTGCTGCATACCACCAGAAAGCTGTTTTGGTAGTGCCTGCTCAAAACCACTTAAGCCAACCAGTTCAATATGTTTAGCAATTAAATCTGATTTCTCATTTACCGAAAGCTTTTGGTGAAGTCCGTATCCTATATTCTTTGAGACCGACCACCATGGAAAAAGACGCGACTCCTGAAATACCATGCCAACATTTACAGAAGGCTTTTCTATTGTTTTTCCATGGAGGGTTACATTACCGCTTGAAGGCTTTTCCAGTCCTGCAATCATTCTGAGAAGAGTACTTTTTCCGCAGCCGCTTGCTCCGACTATACTTACAAATTCTCCTTTACGAATAGAAAAATCTATATCATGCAGAGCAGCAACATCTTTATTTTTTATGTGAAATACTTTTTCGACATGGTCTATTTTTAATATTTCGTCTATCATAATTATTCCTCTTACCAGTAGATAATTTTTTTCTGTAGATACTGTATTACAGCATCAATTATTAAACCGACAAATCCAATTGTAAAAACACCTACCAGCATGATATGTGGTTGGGAAAGCTCTCTGGCATAAGTAATCATATAGCCGATACCTTTCGACGCTGCAATCATTTCGGCAGCAACAACACTTGTCCAGGCAGAGCTTATTCCTAACCGGATACCGGTAAATACAGAAGGCAGGGCACTTGGAAGCACTATTGAAAAAATCACGTGTTTTTTTTCAAGAGTAGAAGCAACTTCCAGAAATTTTTTATCTACGGAATGAATGCCCTGGATTGTATTAAGCAGTACAGGCCAGAAGCTTCCGATTGATATTACAGCAACCTTTGAGGTTTCTGTGATTCCCATCCACAAAATAAGCAAAGGTATCCAGGCAATCATTGGAATCGGGCGGAAAACACCTACAAGGGTGGTAAAAATCTTTTGTACGGTTTTGCTCAATCCCATACAGGTTCCTAATGAAAGTCCCAGGAAGGTTCCTATAAGAAATCCTTTAATAACCCGAATAAAGCTTACAAGAAGATGTCCCTGTAATTTTCCAGATGCCAAAAGCGATATTAATGTTTCTACTTCTCTCTTAGGTGAGGGGAGTATGTTTTTATTTAAGAGCCCTGTGTTGCTGCTTATCTGCCATATAATGACAAGGGTGACCGGAGCAATTATGAACAAAAATACGTTGTAAATTTGGATAAAAGATTCACTGATAGGTTCCTGCTTTTTGTTAGACATAAGTTTCTCCTATTTGTTCTTCTTTGCAAGTTTATCAAGGTGTACATACAGCGGATGTTTTTTTTGTTCTTCTGCAAGTCTGATTGGATAAGATTCATTTTTAATGGAATCTATCCTGATATGATAAACAACTGCAAGGTCATTATCTGAATTGCGGGCGATTACATGCTTGTATGCTTCTTCAAATTCCTTTCCTGCAATTACAGCTCTTATAGGACTTCCGTGAAGCTGATAGCTTATGCCGTTTTTTGAAACTACATTTACAGCAACCTGTCTGTTAAACCAAAGACTGCCTGTAAGGTTTTTATTTGTGCGAGATGCTTCTATAAGCTCATAGTAAATAAGCTCGGTTTCATCTTCGCTCAGTCTTAAGCTTCCTTTCGCAACAAGATTGATATTTCCTTTTTCATCTAAGCTTGCCAGCATTTTTATGCTTGAAGGTTCATTCAGTATCGTTTTTAATTCTTCATTTATTTCTATTGCCATAAAATTCTCCTGTTCTCTTAATCATCAAAATCAATCAGTCTGTCCAGATCCAGGTTTGGATGCTGTCCGCAGCGGCGCCAGTCATCAGGAATGATTGAAAGATGATACTTTTTGTGAAGCTCATGGAAACCACGGATAACGCGAACATAATAGTCCAGAGACGGATTATTCTGTTTGAAAAGAATTGAACCTACGCAAGGAGTCCAGATGTTTACTGTTAGTGCAACGCCATTTTTAGTGAACTCTTCTGCACGCTTCATGGTGTCTTCAAAAGCTTCATCTTCTGAAGTAAAGCCGTGAGGTTCTGCAAGCTCAACACCAACTACTACACCGGAATTTACGCGGCCGCGACCAAAAACTTCAACGGCATGAATGATTCGGTTTTTCCATTCTTCGTGACCAAGAAGCTTTGCTTTTCCAGGACAAATCCATTCAAAAATTTTAGGATTAAGAACTTCAATATCACTGTCAAAGCTTGTGATTCCTGTTTCATTCTTAAGTCTTTTGAGCTGTCTGTCATTGAATGGACTTGCAACTATCTGCATTGGAATCCATTGCTTTTCGAGGGCACTGCCAACAGCCTGGATGGCCTTTATGTAAATTTCAAGCTCATCATCAAAAGTTTCTTTTCCTGTGATGAGGGAGCCCGCTGTCATGTGTACATTTGCATAACGTCCAGGCTGCTTAAAAGCCTCAGCTGCGGTTTCTTTAATATCTTCCCAGAACTCTGGAGGATAGCCGTTTCCGGCATCATTTTTATGAACAGAAAATAAATTGCAGTATTTACAGCCGTCATGAGGATTATCCCAGAAGTGACAAACTAGATTTGGATGAACTTCAAATCGCTGGCTTCGTACCATCGCAACCTGATTCATTGGAGTTCCCCTGCTTGTTTTTTTGTCCCAGAAATCAGGTTTTTCCCAAGGGAATACTTCTTCGAGAATCTTTCCTTCATCTGTAAGGACAAATTTTCCATCAATATAGTCTACCGTATATGGTTCGCGGTGGAAGGGATAGGTCTTCAGGTGTGTGCGGACGATTGAAGAGCCATCTCTTAAAAGCAGACCTAGTGGAGCAGACAGCTTTTCATCTGTATTAATGTTTACAGCCTGAAGCAGATGAATGCTGCTGTCTACTGCTTTAAGTGCTTTTTCAGAATAAATGAGTCCTCTGCGATGAACATCAATTTTAAGAAGAACTAAATATGGTATGTCAGGATATTTTTCGGCAACCTGATCAAGGCTAAGCTCTTTTGTTCTCCAGTTTGTAACATCTATAGGCATATTTTTCTCCTCTTATTTTGTAATTATGCTTGCACGTGCTTTTTTTACATAGCTGTCATCATAGATGGTTGATAAATCCTTGATGTCATCTGCCAGATATTCATGCTTCTTTAAGAATGAATAGGTCCATTCAATCTGCTTTTTGTCATAATCAGTAATATCAATTGTAAGGTCTGTGAGGGAACGCAGCTCGCTTACACCTTCAACTGGAAGGCCTGTGAATGAGGCAACCAGTTCAGCAGCTTTTTCCGGATTTTCTTTTTCCCATAGTTCTGTGCGTACAAGAACGTTCACCAAACGCTGTACTACATCAGGATGTGCATTTACAAATTTTTTATTTCCTACAAGGAAGGTGTATGCAGGGTGTGATGAAAAATCTGCAACCTGGCGTACTGAATCTTCTTTAAGAAGGTCATAAACACTTACAAAGTTGCTTACAAAGGCATCAATGCTTCCTTTTTCGTATGCGGAATAAAGAACATCAAAAGTTGTAAGATTAAGAAGTTCAACTTCATCTTCACGGATTCCGGCTTCTTCAAGAACACCTACAAGACATTTATGTGTAAAGGTTCCGATTCCAACACCAATGCGCTTTCCACGTAAATCCTGTACATTTTTTATTGATGAATTGCTTCCAACATAAATTCCCTGGGTGTCTGACTGGCGAGACTGGCAGGCAAGTGCGATTCCGTTTGATCCGGCTGCAATTCCTGTAATCATAGGCTGGTCACCAATTGCGTGTACAAGATCAAGCTGACCTGCAATCAATGCTTCGTTTGCTGCTGGGCCGTTAAGGAAGGGGATGAGGTCAACTTTAATATTATCCTTATCGAATTCTTCTCCAAAAATTCCTGTCTGAACAGCAAGCCATAACTGAGTGTCATAGGCAGGGCCAGAGAACATTGAAGAACGGATTACAAGGCCATTGTTATCCTGCACAGTTTTGACAGCGGCTTCCTGTTTCTTCTGGCAGGATGTGGCAAAGATTGCACCTAGTAATGTAATTGAGGCTAAGAGAATGTGATTTTGTTTTTTCATTTTAAAAACTCCTTTTGTTTAATAATTTTTTTTATAAAAAAGGCCTGAGCAGATTAACAATCTGTTCAGGCCTCTAGTTTTCTGGTCAGTCTTTTTTATTAATTTATTTATAATTAAGTAGTTTGCCTTTCTATCAGGAAGTTACTTAAATCTTATTTTTTCATTCTTGTCTACTTGAATTACATGCCCGTCTTCTACATGAATTGTAATGGAGCCGAACTTAATTTGCTTTATCAGCTCATCAATTCTTTTAAGTGACTCAGGCGTGCCTTCTTTTTTTATCACTTCAAATGTTTTCTTTTCCGGCATTTCAAATCCTTAAATTACCTCAAGGGTAAATTATGTATGCAAGTTTATTTATTTACCTACTAAATCAGTAGGTAAAATGTGTTTATAAAGTAAACTTCTCTGGAAAAAAAGTCAATAGAAATTACGAAAAAAAATATGAAAAACAGTTTGAAGCCGGAAATTCTCATGCAGAAAAGTAAGGATTTACGGGTTTTTTGGTCTTTTTCGTTTATTCTGGAGACTATTTTGAGTTCTTTTTATTATCCCGAATGTATGTTATAATTTGTAACATTATTTTAGGGGGATGGCCAATAAGTTACTTTTGGTCAACCCCACGACGATTGTCAGGAGATTTTAATGGCACAGCGTAGAGTTGTTGTTACCGGATTGGGTTGTGTTTCTTCTGTTGGAAACGATGTAAAAACTGCATGGGAAAATGTAAAAAACGGTAAGAGTGGAATTACAAAAATCACGCTTTTTGATGCGTCGCAGCATCAGGTTCAGATTGCAGGTGAAGTTAAGGATTTTGATATAAACAATTATGGAGTAGACCGTAAACTGGCACGCAAAATGAGCCGCATGAGTAAGTTCCTTCTTGGGGCTAGTATTGAGGCTGCAAATGATGCGGGATTGACGGCTGAAAATCTAAAAGATGAAAAAGCCGGAATTGTAACTGGTGTTGGAATCGGGCTTTCTGATGATCTGGAAACTGCTTATAAAAAATATCTGGACCCGGCAAGCGGAGTAAACCGCATTCCGCCGCTTACAGCACCATTTGTTTTGAATAACGAAGCTTCGGCAGGCGTTGCGATGCACTTTCAGATTTATGGTCCTTCCTGGACTTTGTCTACGGCCTGTGCTTCAGGAACTGATTCTCTTGGTTTGTCTCTTGATATGATTAGAAGCGGTCGTCTTGACGTATGTTTTGCCGGCGGTGTTGATGCGAATATCACAGGATTTAATATCGGCTGTTATCAGGCACTTTCGGCACTTACAAATAAATTTAATGATACTCCGGAAAAAGCAAGCCGTCCGTTTGATAAAAACCGCTCAGGCTTTGTAATGGCAGAAGGTTCCGCAGTTTTGATTCTGGAAGAGTATGAACACGCTAAGGCTCGCGGTGCTAAGATTTACGCAGAGGTGGCAGGTTATGGTGCAAGCTCTGATGCTTACCATATTACAGCTCCTCGCGAAGATGGAAGCGGTGGTGCTCTTGCCATGAAGCGTGCTTTTGAAGATGCAGGCATGAAGCCATCTGATATTCAGTATTACAATGCCCACGGAACTTCTACCAGTGCGAATGATACTGCTGAGACAGCGATGATTAAGAGTGTGTTCGGTGAGGATGCCAGGAAGCTCCACATCTCATCAACTAAGAGTGAGATTGGTCACATGGTTGGAGCCGCTGGTGCGATTGAAGCAATTATGTGTATTAAGGCTATGGAAGACGGTTTTGTTCCGCCGACAATCAATCTTGACGAGCCGGACCTGGAGCATGGCTGCGACCTTGATTATACTCCGAACAAAGGCGTTGCCTGTGAGATTAAAGCTGCTGCCAGCTGTTCGCTCGGCTTTGGCGGACACAACGGCTGTGTAATTTTGAAAGCACTGTAATTTCTGTCGGCGTGTTATTCGTCGTTTAATAATTGCCCGATTCTTTCAAATTCAATTTCTTCGATTGCTTTTGAAAGTTCGGGCATTTTTTTGTCCAGGCTTTCCGGGAGTTCCAGTTTTTTAAGAAGTGCAAATTGTTCTTCTACTGCAGCTAAGTCGAAGTTTGAGCAGGCTTCTAAAATTGTGCTGATTATGGAATTGATTTTCTGTTCGCTGACAGCCTGCTTTTTATTGTCTGTTGCTTCTCCATAAGCCTTTACCGGGGCAAGCTGTTCATACAGGTTGAGATAATAAGCTGTGAGTGCCTGAGTTTTTGTTTTCATTTCAGCAAGCAGGCCGGCTGGGATTTTGTCCAGTTTTTGAATCTGGAGCCCATTCTGCTCAAGCTCTGCGGCCATCTCAGAAAGCTTAAAGGCTCCGATAATTCTTGCCGCACTTTTTAATGCATGAACCTGAATTGTAAAATCCTTGTAATTTTTCTGTTCAAAGAAATTTTTTATACGCTCCGAGTTCTCAAAAATCAGCGAGATAAAAAGCTTTGTAACTTTAAGCCAGGTCTCAAAGCTGTCTGTAAAAGACACAGCCTTTTCTACATCGATTATGTCTGAGGGGAGGGCTGGGAAGTCTGAGGGTATAGCCTTTTCTGATGGTTCGGAAATCTCTGTGGCTGCTGTCAAGTTTACCGATAAATCTGCCGTCTCGGAACTATATTTTATTAAATCCTTTTTAAGCCATTTAGAAAGACATGCGGCGAAATCTTTTCCCTGAACCGGCTTTGAAAGAAAATCATTAAAGCCCTTGCTCAAGAACATTTCTCGCGCACCGTTAACTGCATTTGCGCTTAGTGCAACAACAGTTGTCTTTTTTGTTTCATCAAGAACAGCTTCGGATTCGCGGATTTTTTCCAGAGTTTCAATTCCATCCATTCCTGGCATCTGATGATCCAGAAAAATAATATCGAATCTTTGTGATTTTAAGAGTTCCAGTGTATCAGGACCACTGAGCGCTTTTGTGCAGTTTATTCCAAACTTTTTTAAAAGTCCTTCTGCGACCTGAAGGTTTACTTCATTATCATCTACAACAAGAATTTTTGCCGCTGGCGCGGTGAATGGGAGTGAGGAAGTTTTTTCTGTAAAAAGGGAAGCGAACTTTGTATTATTGATAAAGTCCAGGTTTATTTTTTTGAGGTCTGGTTTTTCATCGCAAATTCCGGCTGCATCAAATAAAGGCTTGTAAGCCTGTCCGCAGGTTTCCTGCGAAATCCGTTTTTGCGGAACATTAATATAAAAGGTGCTGCCCTTGCCGTATTCAGATTCAACACCAATTGAACCCTTCATCAGAGTAACAAGATTGCGGCTTATAGAAAGGCCAAGTCCGGTTCCTCCTTTTGAACGGTTCATCTGCATATCTACCTGAGAAAAGGCGCGGAAGAGTTTTTTTAGGTCTTCTTTTTTTATTCCGACACCAGAATCAATAATACTAAAGCGAAGGCCTTCCTTTGCTTCATATTTTTGAAGGTCTTCTACGCGGATTTTTACAAAGCCTTTCTCTGTGAACTTTGAAGAGTTGCCTGCAAGATTTATAAGAATCTGCCGAAGTCTCATATCATCGCCTTTGTAAATCTGAGAAAGCTTTGGGTCAATTTCCAGCGAGAGTTCAACAGGCTTATCCGTGAGACGAACCGCTACAAGATTCATAATATCATCCATCAGCTTTACAAGGTCATAATCAACGGGAACAATTTCCAGCTTTCCGGATTCAATTTTCGAAAAATCAAGAATATCATTTATAATGCCAACAAGGTTAATGCCGGCGGAACGGATTTGCCGAAGAATATTTTTTTCGGCCGGTTTAAGATCAAAGTCCAGGGCAAGCTCACTCATGCCGACAATGGCGTTCATAGGTGTTCTGATTTCGTGGCTCATATTTGCAAGAAAGAGAGACTTCATTTTTTCGCGTCTCATAGTTTCTGCCAGATATCTTTCCTTAATAAATGCTGTAGCCGTAGACATCAGCATAAATACAATTATATAGGCCCAGTAAGGATCATAAGTTTCTGCCATATTAAAAGCTTTTATCAATACAAATGAAACGATAAAGAAAAGAGTGTCTTCAAGAATCGTGACGAGGCTGTTTATAAACAAAATTGCGGAAGTGTATAAAATGATGATGAAGGCAAAGGTGAAATCAACAACACCAAAGGTGCGGGCGGTAATGAGCACTGCCAGAAAAGCATTGAAGGTGAGCTGGAGTCCGTAAGCCTGAACAGCCTGATAATAGAAGTTAATCCATTGATTTTCTTTGATTTTTTTTCTGCCAAAAAAAGAAATCAGAAAAATTGTAAATGAGGATAAAACGAAAATGCCGTCCAGAATAACAAATAAAAGATAGGCGTTTACAGAAATACTTCCTATGGTAAAAAGACTCTGCGAGTATTTTGGCATAAGGAGCTTACGGAAATCCCGGATAAATTCTGTAATCAGATAAATTGCCATCAGAGGGGCAATAATCAAAACTCGTTTAAGATTTGCCTGGTTTGCAATTCTTCTGGTTGTGATATCCATAAGTACCGCCGGTGTTTATAAAAATTATTTACCAAAGAGAGCGTTAATCTTATTTATGAATTCAATGCGGTCTGTGTCTTTAAGAATGTAGCCCTGTGGTTTTAGTTTTATGGCTTCTTTGACCTTTTCTGTGTCGCTGACTCCGGTCAGGAAGATTACCGGAATATCTGCATAATCAGCTTCACTGCGAATCATTTCCAGAGTTTGAAGCCCGTTACAGACAGGCATTTCATAATCAAGAAGAATTAAGTCCGGCTTGTTTTTTCCAAGGAAGGCAAGGCAGGCTGCTCCGCTTTTTGCAACTGCAACCTGATAAAAATTCTGAAGCCAGCTCATCATGTTGCGGAGACATACAGGATCATCATCAACAAGAAGAATTGAATGACGTCTGTTTGTGCTGTCTTTTGACAGGGAACTTAATGTTGAAGTCGATTTCAAAAGTTCTTCAAAGCTTTTCTGGAATTTTTCTACGGGCTGAGGAAGTTCAATACAGTGGAGAGTATCTTTATCCAGGAATTCTGAAAATTTATCAAAGGCGGGCATGGAACCAAGCAGGCAGACGTGAACACCCTTCATATACATTAAAATGCGGCGGAGCTCAACTACACTTGCTGGAGAAATATCTTCAACAAAGGCAAGTACAAGAGAAATTCCTTCAGAGGCCATTGCAAAATCTGCATCTTTTGCAGAAAAGCCGATAGAGGTTGTTAAATATTTGTTTTTGAGAAATTCATAAATTGTTTTATCAAAATTCTTTTCTTCTTTAATTATCAATATGTCTTTCATAACTAATTATTATAACATACTTATTTTTAAAAGTAAAAAAAGCAGTAAATTGGAGGGAGAATCAGCTTTGCAAACGGTGACCCAAGCGTAAATCCTGTTCCTTCACTGCCGCTCCTCGCAATGACACAAAGGGCGCGGCAATTCAGTACTTCTTGTTTTAAATGACATTTTTTGATAAAGTGTAAAAGTAAATTATAAATGCGCAAGGGCATGGAGCACCTGCGAAGCAGCCGACCGCAGGACGCGGTGGTAAACCACCGTGGCCGAGGACGGTGAGCGTTAGCGAAGTGCGGAACGCCCGACCCGAACGAAGTGAGGGGTGCGCCCAAATAAATAGGAGTTTTTGGAAAATGATTATCAAACCAATGGTTCGTTCGAACATGTGTCTTAACGCTCACCCGATTGGATGTGCTAAGGAAGTTGAAAATCAGATTGCATACGTGAAGGCTCAGAAGGCTAAGCGCGGAACAAAATCTTTGAAAGAGGGTGGAAACGGTCCTAAGTTTGTTCTTGTTTTGGGCTGCTCTACAGGTTATGGACTTGCATCGCGCATTTCTGCTGCATTCGAATATGGTGCAGACACAATCGGCGTTTCTTTTGAAAAGGCCGGAACAGAAACTAAGGGCGGAACTCCTGGCTGGTATAACAATATGGCATTTGACCGCGCTGCTAAGGCAGAAGGTTTGTTCACAGAAACTTTCAGCGCAGACGCTTTCAGCCACGAAACTCGCAAAATGATTATTGAAGAAGCAAAGAAGGCTGGTAAGAAGTTTGACCTTATCGTTTACTCACTTGCTTCACCGGTTCGCTCTGACCCTGACAAGATTGATCCTAACAGCGAAACTGGTGCTCACGTTTTGTACAAGTCTGTAATTAAGCCAATTGGTAAAACATATGCAGGTCTTGGTATTGATATTTTGACTGATTCCCTCAAGGAGAGCGCTGCAGAGCCTGCTAACGAAGACGAAATTGCAAACACTGTAAAGGTAATGGGTGGCGAAGACTGGAAGCTCTGGATTGACCAGTTGTCTGCTGCAGGCGTTCTTGCTGATGGCTGCCGTACAGTTGCTTATTCGTACATAGGACCAGAGTTGAGCCACGCTATTTACCGCGACGGAACTATCGGTCAGGCTAAAAAGCACCTTGAGGCTACTGCTCATGAATTGAATAAAAAGCTGAGTGATGAGCTCGGCGGTGCAGCTTACGTTTCTGTAAACAAGGGACTCGTAACTCGTTCTTCAGCTGTTATCCCAATTATTTCTTTGTACTTGTCGATTTTGTTCAAGGTTATGAAGGCTAAGGGAACTCACGAAGGCTGTATTGAACAGATGGAGCGCCTTTTTGCAGAACGCCTTTACACAGGCGAAAATAATGCTGCAGGTAAGGTTCCTGTTGATGAAGAAAACCGCATCCGTGTAGACGACCTGGAAATGCAGCCGGATGTTCAGGCAGAAGTTGATAAGCTCATGGCCAGCGTAAACAACGATAACATTAAGGATGTTTGCGACCTCGCCGGCTACAAGCACGACTTCTACGCCACAAACGGCTTCGACGTTGCTGGTGTAGACTACACTGCAGATGTTCCTAGAATGGATCAGATTTAATTTTTGTCCTTCGACAATACAAGTGCATATACCATCATAGTGAGTATATGCGACGTTATTGCTGACGCAAGCCTCGTCATTGCGAGCGCAGCGAAGCAATCCATAAAGAGTGTCATTCCCAGACCGAGTTTGCTACGCAAACGTCGCAGGCTTGACACGGGAATCTGTACAAAGCGATGATGTAATAGTCATCGCTTATTTATTTTAAAATTATTCAATAAAGTAGAATTATGATATAATACCTTTAATTATGAGCCCAGAAAGAATCGCTGAGTTAAAGAACAGACCAATTGATTTATCTGATATACCTGAAGTAACCTCAGAACAGGCAGAAAAATTTTATCTTAGACATTTAGATAAAGATATATTTGAGTTTGTAATTTATATGATTCATGTTTGCGCAGGCAAATGGTCTCAGCTTCCGTCAATTGTTTATAAAAAACTTAAAGACTCAGACTGTATAGATAAACTGCTTGTTCCATATTATGACATTTTCAAAACTCAGGTATCTGATTTTATTGTTTATGATATTGAAGATTATCTGGCTGCCCGTGGAATTTCAATAAATGGATAATTAACTTTCAGTTTGGTTTTGAAATTTGACGACATAATTCTTTTGTGGTATATTAAAGAAAAGGAAATGCCCGATTCATTGGGCCATCTCCACGAATTGCTAAAAAGCCGCCCGTGTTTCGAGACTGGGGCGGCTTTATTTATCTACTCATTTTTTATTTCTAAAATATGAGAGAACTGCTATAACTGTGCGGATTACTGTAGCAACGCAAGTTACTAAAGCAATAATTCTTTCACAAGTCATACGCAAGCCTCCCTTGTCTTTATTTCGGCATAAAGCCGATTGAGCTCGGGAGACGCCGCCTGAATCAGGCACTTCCAATATGAATATTATATATACTTGTATTTATAGTGTAAATACGTTAAGTGTAGAAAACGGTGGTTTACGTAGTCTTTTAGTTTATTTTATTTCTAAAAAACTCTTTCATTTCTTTTAAGAATCTTTCAGAAAATTCATCTATTATTTCTTTTGTAAATTTTTCACTTTCAAAGGTTGCTGTAGTTTTGGGGCAACCTTTTTCTATAAATAAGTCACTAGTTCTGATATTAAGGGCGGCAGCTATAACGTCTATTGTTTCTGGTTTTGGGAATCTGGAAGAAGAACATTCCATTGATGCAATATAGTTTAAATTCAATTCACATTTTTCAGAAAGTTGTTCTTGAGTAAGACCTGCTTGCTTTCTGTAATAAATCAGATTTTGTCTAAATGTTTCTCTTAATCCCATAAGTAAAGAATAAAAAAGAATTTTATAAATAAACATTTTTAATTTGTATACCAATGTATTAAATTTGATAAAAGTATACAGATAGACTATAATAATTATTATCAAATAGACAGTTTTTAGCGAATAAATCCAAAATACTGTCAAATCGACTAAATTTTAGGATCCCAAAATGTCAGAAAAGTATACAACTGAAAAAGAAGGGCAGCTGGACTTCTATAATCAATTTCTTCCACGAATAAATCCAAATCTGACAATAGATGAAATTATTGCAAATAATAATGATGGCGTATTAAATGGAAATTTAATCGAATTCAAGCTTTTAGTTAGAGATTTAAATGAGGTTTTGTTTCAATGTATAAAATACCTTTCGGCTTTAAGAGTAAAAGGTACTCCCATTCCTGCAAATATAGTCATTGTAGACTTAAACTCAACAAATGCTTATTTGTATGAAGCTGAGGATTATCTTGATTCAATCGAAAAAATATATAATGGTGGAGCTTCGAAAAATAATACAGGTTTTATTGGAGGTGAGCCAAAACAGAAACTTTATTATTCTAATCAAGTTGAAGCAGAAAAACTGATTTCAATATTGAAAGAGAATAATTTCACAAAAATCCATATTGATGAAAACTGTATTGTAGGTTGGGCAATGTCTTTTTATAAAGAAAAGCCTACTGCGAGAAAAGAAGATTTTTTAGGCGATGAAAAAGGTAAACACAAAACAATCGGTGAAATCAGAAATCCAACAGTTTTTAAGGATTACATTTTTGCTTATGAAGGAGAAACGAATGTTAAGTTTAATTATCTCATGGATAAACTTAACGATACAATCTTAAAGAAAAATCTAGGAGCATTTTATACTCATACTCTTTATGCACAAAAGGCAGTAGAACTTGTTCGTAAAGCGATTGCGAGAGTTCCAGCCGGGAATGATTATATTATACTGGATCGATGCGCGGGAACGGGAAATTTGGAAAGTGCTTTATCTGAAGAAGAACTTTCTCACTGTATCGTTTCTACTGTTGAATATTATGAATACAAGGTTTTACAGGAACTTATTGGTTCTAAAGTTCGGCATATTATTCCACCATATGAAGAAAGTAACACTTTTAATGCCGGTCTTGTAAATGGTGCTGATGCACTTTCAAAAGAATATGTTGATAATGAAGTTATCAAACAATATCTAGATAATCCGAAATGTACTGTTATTCTTTTTGAAAATCCACCTTATGCAGAAACAACATCTATCGAACACCAAAAAACAGGAAAAGGAAAAGAATCATCGACGTGGAAGCAATCATTTGTTGTTACTGAAATGAAAAAGGAAGTGAGAGGGACTGCTTCAAATGATTTGGGAAATGCATTCATATGGTCTGCTTTTAAGTTTTATCTTCGACAGTCTACAGACAGTTATATAGTTTTCTCTCCTGTAAAATATTGGAAAGCTCAGCATTTAATAAATAAGAAATTTCTTGATGGATATGCCTTCAATCGCCGACATTTTCATACAAATATTGATGCTTGTATTATGTGTGCTTTGTGGAGTAATGAAGATGATGATATTACAGAGTTTGATTTGAAAGGTTTTGATATAGATGAAAAAACACATTTATTTACAAATATGATACCCATTTCTGTAAAACGAATTTATAAGAAATATAGTGAAAATTTTTATGACAAAAGAATATTTTCCTCAGATTTACAAGATTCAATATTAGCAGGCTATGATGGGCGAGTAGCTAAAGAGGGTGTTAAGTGTTCATTAAAACCTATTTTCAATGAAAATATTCTAGGATATATGGTTATAGATGGAAGTAATTTTGATAATCCAGATTTAATGTCTGTATTAATCCGTGTTGGATTATATAAAGGTCATGGCTTCTATATTAGGGAAGATAACTATATTGAAAAATTGCCAATGTTCGCTGCAAGTCGTTATATTACATATAATCGTGAGTGGACTGAACGTGCCAGAATTATGAAATCAGCTGACGGGGCAGAACGTTACTTTGAAGATGTTAAATCTGGGAAATTAAAAGAATTTCTCTTAAAGTGTCTTTTATTTACTTGTATAGAAATGCAGAATCATTGTCGTTCCTTTAATGGTCCAGATGGAAGATTTTATCGGAATGAACTTTGCTTAGATACAACAAGAGGAGAAACAGTCGCGTCAAAAGACTTGTTAAAACTAGAACCGAATGATACCGAGGAAAAGATACTTTCATTATATGAATCTTTAGTTAATCATATTAAAGAAACAAAAGAATATAATTCAGATTTTACTTATGGTATTTATCAGATTTTTTCAGAAATCGATACGTCATATGTAGATGAAGTAACTGGGAAAACTGTTTACAATAACCTCCAGGTTCATTCTGATTTACAAGCCATGAAAGAACTTTGCAAAGAATATTATAATGCAGAAATTGTACCGACTTTGTTCGAATATGAATTTTTAAAATAGTTTGAACTAAACGCCTGATGTTCGTGGTGGTTGGGGGGGCGGGTAAAATAAGGGGGCGTTACGGGGGCTTGCCCCCGTTAGAAAGGGTAGCGGAAGACCGCGAAGAGGGCTGGAGCGAGGGGAAAACTTTCCCCTTTATAAATCATTATTGTCTAACTCTTTGATTTTTGATAATATCAAAGAAAATTTATACGGAGTAACCAATGCTAACTGGTCGTCATTTAATTCAGCCGGATGATCTTTCGGTTTCGGAAATCGAAGAAATTTGTTCTTTGGCTGAGCAGATTATTGTTGATCCTAAATCATTTCAAGATGTGTGTCGCGGGAAAATTCTTGCGACACTTTTTTTTGAGCCAAGCACCAGGACTAGGCTCAGCTTTGAGGCGGCCATGCTGCGACTGGGCGGTTCGGTAGAAGGCTTTTCCGATGCCGACAACACTTCCACAGTAAAGGGCGAAACTCTTGCCGACACAATCCGCGTAGTTTCAAGCTATGCCGATGTAATTGCAATGCGAACTCCAAAAGAGGGTGCGGCTCTTCTTGCAAGTAAGTATTCTGCCTGCCCGATTATCAATGCGGGAGACGGCGGTCACTACCACCCGACACAGACACTTACAGACCTGGTAACAATCCGCCAGCTGCTTGGTGGGCTTGAGAACCACACTGTAGGCTTCTGCGGCGACCTTAAGTTTGGTCGTACCGTTCACTCACTTGCCGAAGCCCTCCGACATTTCAAAGGAAATAAATATATCTTCATCAGTCCGAAGGAGCTCAGCGTTCCGGACTACCTCATTACAAATGTTCTTGAGCCGGCCGGTGTACAGTATGAAATTGTTGAGAGCCTCGATGCTGTAATTGATCAGCTCGACGTGCTTTACATGACCCGCGTTCAAAAGGAGCGCTTCTTCAATGAGCAGGATTATATCCGCCTTAAGGACAGTTACATTCTGGACAGCGAAAAAATGAAGCTTGCCCGCAAGAATATGATTGTCCTTCATCCGCTTCCTCGTGTAAACGAAATTACACCTGAGGTAGATGATGACCCTCGCGCCGCTTACTTTAAGCAGGTTAAGTACGGAATGTATGCGCGAATGGCACTTATTGCTAAACTTACAGGAGCGATAGACTAATGTTAAACGTAAATACAATTAAAAACGGACTTGTAATAGACCATATTCGTGCCGGCTCTGGCTGGGAAATCTACCAGTGGCTCGGACTGGACAAGGCACCATTTACTTCCTGCCTGATTCAGAATGTGCATTCAGAAAAATCCGGAAAAAAAGATATCATTAAAATTGATAACATCATCAACATTGATTATTCGGTGCTGGGTTTTATTGATCCGAGCATTTGCGTAAACGTAATCGAAAACGAAAAAATCGTACGCAAAATCAATATGGAGCTTCCTGCCCGCGTGCAGGGAGTTTTCAAATGTAAAAATCCGCGCTGTATCACCCAGACAGAGCACTATGTAAAACCGACCTTCCTGCTTACAGATAAATCAAAAGGCGTTTACAAGTGCGAATACTGCGATACACTCTACCTGGCAGGCAGCGAGAGAAGATAAAATGGATTGCCACGTCACCCTGTCGGGCTCCTCGCAATGACGTGGGTGATGGAATGCGATTTGCCTTCGTCGGGGTATACGCAATGACGTTGGGATGAAATGGTGTGCTGCCTTTGCGAGCGTACACTGGTAATCTACAACGTTACGTCATTGCGAGGAGCGAAGCGACGTGGCAATCTACATAAAAGGAATCCCGACTTTCGTCGGGATGACGGAAGGGAAAGGAGTAAGTATGAGCAAAATAACACTTATATACAATGCACGTCTTCTTGATGAAAGTATGGATACGCCCGGCGCGGTTCTTGTGATGGACGCAAAAATCCGCTCGGTTTTTCAGGGGTATTATACTAATTCTGAAACGCTTGAAAAAATGGCGCGCGCAGTGCTTGCAGAAGACGGTCTTGAAGAAAAGTGCCCTATAGAACTTTTTAATGCTCATGGACTTACCCTTACCCCGGCTTTTATCGATATGCACGTTCACCTGCGTTACCCGGGACAGACTCAGAAAGAAGATTTGAATTCCGGGCTGCATGCTGCGGCAGCCGGCGGTTACGGTACAATAGTAGCCATGCCTAACACAAATCCTGTTGTTTCTTCTATGGAAATGGCAATGAAGATTGAACGTGAGGCTGCGGCAATCGGGCTTACACATCTTTTTCAGACGGTCAGCATAACGCGCGATTTTGGCGGCGAGGATACATCGCACCTGGATTTCGTAGAAAAAAAATATGTGCCGGTGATTACAGAAGACGGCCGTGATGTTCCTGCCAGTGCCATCATGCTCGAAGGTATGACAAAGGCGGCCGAGAAGGGAATTATCGTAAGTTGTCACAGCGAAGATATGACTCTTGGTGCGCAGGCAAAACCGTTCCGTGCAGAAGCCCTTGAAATTATGAAAGAGGTTGGTCTTTCTGCATGGGGAACTGATGACGAAGAATTTGATGAAGATGATGAAGAAAATGCAGAAGCGCTGGACCGCATAGATTTAGCTCTTACAAAGGCAAACGAGATTCTTGCTCTTGCAGAAGATGTTGCTACAGTTAGAAATATCATGCTTGCAAAACAAGCAGATTGTCATGTGCATATTGCGCATGTTAGTACAGCTGTTTCGATAAATGCTGTGCGCGATGCGAAAAATGAAATATATGATGACGAGGCAGATTATAACGCGGACGAAGCAGATGCTGCTTACCAGGCTTTTGAAGACGGCGAAAAATATGCGCCGGCTCCGAATCCGCGGATTGTTGGAAACGGAGGCTTTGCAGTAAGCTGCGAAGTTACTCCGCACCATCTGGCACTTTGTGGAACTGATGAGCCGTATATCCGGGCTCTTGTAAATCCGCCGCTCCGCAGTGAAGATGACCGCGTGGCTCTGCTTGAAGCTTTGCGTGACGGCACTGTTGATGTAATTTCCACAGATCATGCTCCGCACACGCTGGATGATAAGGCGGGCGGCGCGCCTGGCTTTACCGGTCTTGAAACTGCGTATGCCGTATGTAACAGTGTGCTCGTAAAAGATAATCAGTTTAATCCGCGCCGCCTGTCTCAGTTAATGTCTGCTCAGCCGGCACGTCTGCTTGGACTTCAGAAGGGGCTTTTGCGTTCTGGTTATGATGCTGACCTTACAATTCTGGATCCAGATGAAGAGTGGACGGTAGACAGCAGTAAGTTTTATAGCAAAGGAAAAGCAACTCCATTCGAAGGTCGTACTCTTACTGGTCGAGTAAAGAATCTTTTTATAGATGGCCGACTTGTATTTGAGTCATAACCCCTGATTTTTTTACAACCAAATATTTTGTAGAAAAAAAATGGAATCCTGGATGAAAAAAATAAGATCTTCAGAAAAGTTTCTGGCGCATTTAAAAGGAATTAGAAATATCAGATTTTTCTCTATTCCAGAACTGGACAAAAGTGGACTAGTAAAAACTCTTTATACGACTTCCTGCGATACTGCGTGGAATTATGAAGATTCACTTGCACGCGATAATTATCTTACTCTGAGCCAGCAGCTTGGAATTACGCCGCAAGACATGGTCAAATCAAAACAGACTCATACTGATGTGGTAAAAATTGTGACCCGTGAAAACGGCGGCGATGGCATCCTTCGACCTTTAGATGAAAGCGAGCCTTACGACGGCCTTATCACAAATGAGAAAAATCTTCTATTGTGTACGGTTGAGGCAGACTGTGTTCCGGTTTATTTTTACGACCCGGTAAAAGAAGTTATTGCCATGGTTCACAGTGGCTGGAAGGGAACAGTCAAAAAAATCTCGCAAGTTACAATTCAAAAAATGAAGACTGCTTTTGGCTGCCAGCCTTCTGATATGCTTGTGGCGATTGGGCCACATATCTGCAAGGACTGCTATGAAGTTGGGCAGGATGTCTTTGAAGAATTCAGCCAGAGCTTTGCCACTGCGGAAATGGAAAAAATCTTTGTCAGAAAAAATCAGGAAAAATATCTTTTGAATCTGAAAGAGGCTGTTAGGCTGACCTTACTGGAATGTGGGGTGCCGGCTGCCAGCATTTTTTCTGCCGGCGTCTGTACTTTGCATTCACAGGTCGAAGGTTGTAGCTTCTGTTCATACCGAAGAACAAAATCCAAAACAGAGCGTATGCTCACTGCCATTATGATGAAATAAAAATTTCAGAAGATGGCAGATTTACTTTTTCAGTTTTTTGACCATATTCGCTAGTGATAAAAAATTACTGGCTTTTACCAGTGCCAGACCTTGTCCTTCATCACCAAGTACAACCAGCTGATCGCCGGTTGAAATTTCAAAAATCTTTCTGGCTTTTGCGGGGATTACAATCTGGCCTTTATCACCAACAGTGACAAGGCCAAAAAGATGTTTGCCCTTTGGAGGGACGCCCAGTCCAAGATTTTCTTCCGGCTCATAATTTGCCAGGTCGTCAAGAGAAACGCCGAAAATATCAGCAAGCTGTTTGCATTTATCCAGGTCTGGAATACTTTCGCCAGACTCCCATTTAGCTACAGACTGGCGGGTAACACCAAGCTTTTCTGCAATATCTTCTTGAGTCAGCTGTAAGACTTTTCGCATTTGAACAAGATTATCTTTGAACATTAAGGTCTCCCTAAAAACGCTGCGACATACGGCGAAGTCAAGGCTTTAATCGTGAGCCTGCTTTGCCTCGACGTTTTTCTTTTTTTTGATTCCCAGAACTGCCCATCTGAAAAATGGAATTCTCGAAATCACTTCATACAAAGCGTATCCGAAAACAAAGCCTGCGACAAGACTCAAAAGATAACTCACCGGAGCAGGAAGGAATCCCGGCTTTGCAATAAAGAGTGCCACACTTGAAATTCCAAGATAGTGGAAAACATAAAGCCCAAAGCTGTGACGGCTCATCCACTCTGTAAAGCCATTCGAGAAATCCCCAAAGCGAGCAAAGCCACTCAGCATGGCAAGCGAACCCACGTAAGCACACAGAGAAAAAAGGAAGCCCCGGTTAATCGGCTTGTCAGCATAGTTCTGACCAAAATACAAAATCGTAAAAGTTACGCACAAAACAAGAGCAAGGGTAATCAGAGGAAGCGCAAGCTTTTTGATTTTTTCCATCACTTCATCATTTGAAAAAACGTAGTAGCCCAGCAGGAAAAAGACAAAATAAAATGCAAAGCGGTAAACAGAAACAATAGGCGTGTTCAAAATCTGAGCTGCACCCCAGATTGGAAAATAGAAAAGAGGCAGCAGCCACAGTGGAGTTTTTGCCCCCGCCTGCAGTAATTTTCCTTTTTCGATTTTTCTGATTATCACAAGGAGAAGACAGTAAATCCATAAAAGATGCATGTACCAGAGCACACCGCTTCCCGAAGCAACCATAATCATATAAATTATTGGCCCTGGAACTCCTGCTTCCTTAAGTCCCGTAATGCCGCCTCCCAGAGACATGCTTACGTAGCCCTGAATGAACTGGAAAAAGAAAAGTCCGATGGTCGAAGGCACCAGCAGCTTCAGACTTCGTGATTTTATAAATTCTTTGTCAGTATGCTGCTCAAGGCTCAATCTTGCACTGATTCCCGAAACGATAAAGAGCAGCGGCATAAACCAGGGGTAAACCAGATACTGAAAAGCATCGTAGTACTGAAACTGCAGATTTGTGATTTTTCCTAAGCCCCCCAACACGCCTTCTGAGTTATACATATAAAAAACGTGATAGATTACAACAATTACAACCGTTACCCAGCGGATGTTGTCCAAGTAGTGTTTTCTCATACATTTACCACCTTTGCAATAATTATTAACATAATTGTATAGCGAGTTTTGCGGCAAGTCCACCAAATAAAATTAACATTCTGGAGGTTTTTATGTTAGAAATAGTTGCGACAAGAGGGATTTTCTGACAAGAGGGATTTTCTATGCTATCATTAAATTGATTTATGATTCTTAATACCGGTCAGCGCACAGATATTCCAGCTTTTTTCCCAGAGTGGCTTGCGAACAGAATAAAAGAAGGTTTTGTTCTTGTAAGAAATCCTTATAACTCTGGGCTTGTTACCCGCTACGAAATTAATCCTGATGTGGTGGACGCGATTGGCTTTTGCACAAAGAATCCTGCGCCCTTTTTTCCTTATATGGGGCTGGTGAAAGATTTTGGGCAGTTCTGGTATGTTACGATTACGCCCTATGGAAAAGATATTGAGCCCGGTGTGCCGGATAAGTCAGAGGTAATTGAGAGCTTCAAGTATTTGTCTGGGGTTGTGGGGAGCCGGGCTTGCGGCTGGCGTTACGACCCCATTTTTATTGATTCAAAATATACTGTTGATTTTCACTTGCGGGCTTTTGAAAAGATGGCGAGCGAGCTGGAGGGGTATACAAAAATTGTTGTCATCAGTTTTATTGATTTGTATGAAAAGGTGAAAAGGAATTTTCCGGAGGCGAGGGAAGTTAGTGACCGGGATAAACTCTTTTTGGGGCGGGCAATAATTAAAATCGCCGCTGACCACGGCATGCTTGTGAAGCCCTGCGGCGAAGGAGATTTTCTTGCGCCCTACGGAGCAGACTGCGGCGGCTGCATGACAGTCCGAGACTACGAAAGAGCCATCGGCAAAAAGCTCAAGGTACCAAATTTCAAACCGTCACGAAAAGAATGTGCCTGCTACCTTTCCGCTGATATCGGTGCTTACGACACCTGCCGCCATTACTGCAAATACTGCTACGCAAACAACGACCTGACTCAGGTTGAAAAAAATCAAAAGCTCCACGACCCGGCATCTCCCTTTTTGATTGGTGGCAGCCTGCCGGGTGATAAGCTTCATATCGCAGAACAAAAATCCTGGGTGGATAATCAGCTGGAGCTGGGGTTTGAGTAAAACAAGCCCCAGTTGTCAGAGGTTTACAATACTTTCTTCAAAGCTTCTTCTCCGCACCAGTTTTTGATTTTTTCTTCAAGTTCTTTTACGCGGCGGTCTCCGTCTTCTTTTGTGTAAAGCTTCATATTCAAAATGCCCTTTTCATCATATGCATTCAGAAGGTCTTTGCGCTCAAGCTCGGCTGCGCAAAAATCGACATAATCATAAATCAGTTTTTTGAGTGCGGCAAAATCTTCGCGGGCGGCTTTGACATCTTCAGCGCGACCAGACTTCAACTCACCGCAAATCTTAAAGGCATATAAATCCTTCACAAAGCCCTGACAGAATGGCTTCATTGTCGGATCCTTGCAGATTGCAAAAATTATGTTCAAAGCCCATTCACAATAACTGGCCGCCAGTTCAGGCTTGTTCCAGAAATAAGTTTCTGCGGAATATACAAACTCCTTGTTGAAGGGTAGGCACATGAGCTGCGAATTATTGTGCTGAGCTTTAAGCTGTGCTTCAACGCCATTTTCAAAACCTTCAAGCTTTGCAAGAATACTTTCCTTGAGCATGTTAGATTTTATGCTTGGCAGTTTTGCTATGTGCTCGCGAGCTTTTTCGTATTCCTTACAGTGAATGTAAATCCAGGATAGTGCAAAGTGAGTCTTTTCAACAAAATCTTCTTCCTTGCAGTAGCGGATAACCTGAACAGATTTTTTCAAAGCCTCGTCAAAATATTTGTCGTAGGTTTCATTCATGCCTTTTTTGTATTCACCGAATGGGTCGACATTTCGGCTTAAGTTTGCAACACTCTGAACAAAGTACATGTAGATTTCAAAGTTCAGCGGATTTGCCTCGCATTCAGAAAGAAGATATTCACAGGCTTCCAGAGCCCCCTTTTTCTTATCAATCTGACTGCGCAGCTCGCGGAATTTTACATGAACCTTTGCGGCCGTTACTGCATCATAATTTCCCTGTTCAAGACCAAAAAGTGCATCAGTTGAAATATTGAGCACCTTTGCAAGCGGAACAATCTGCGCAGTATCCGGCAGACCTGCGTCGCTTTCCCATTTGCTCACCGCCTGAGAAGTTACAAAGAGCTGGCCCGCAAGTTCTTCCTGTGTGAGCCCCAGCTGTTTTCTGTAGTATTTGATGTTTGAACCAATTGAGTTTTTCATTTTGTTTTGTCTCCTGTTGTGCCGGCAAGCTTTATTTATGAGCCCCTGAAACAAGTTCATGGTGACAGAACTGAAAGTTGCCGGTTTTAATTCCGCGCGGTAATTGTATATTAGCAGATGTCTCAGAAAAATCCTAACAATTTATTTTTGGAAATGACTCAACGGAAAGTTGTTTCAATTCACGCTCCCGTGAAGGAGCGACTCTTTCCCAATTTGTATTGCTTAATGTAATCTTGGTTTCAATTCACGCTCCCGTGAAGGAGCGACAGGGAAAAGGAGTTGAGTTTTCCAGAAAAAGACTGTTTCAATTCACGCTCCCGTGAAGGAGCGACACAATCCGTAACGTAAAACTCGTAAGTATTACAGTTTCAATTCACGCTCCCGTGAAGGAGCGACGATGATAATGGAACTTATTACGGTGGTGGTCATTGGTTTCAATTCACGCTCCCGTGAAGGAGCGACTGAGTTCCCTGTAAAAAAAGATTCTGAATCTGAGTTTCAATTCACGCTCCCGTGAAGGAGCGACAGAACTGAAAGACCAGCTGCATGACATTTCACAGTTTCAATTCACGCTCCCGTGAAGGAGCGACCTACAGAGACTAATATAAAACTGGAGTTGTATTAATGTTTCAATTCACGCTCCCGTGAAGAAGCGACAAAATGAATGAAGAAGAAAAACAAAGAGGACTTGTTTCAATTCACGCTCCCGTGAAGGAGCGACCAGAATTCCGCGCGTTTATTTTAACACCGGAATTGTTTCAATTCACGCTCCCGTGAAGGAGCGACTTGTCCTTATGCCCTGGATTTACAGAATCAGCTTGTTTCAATTCACGCTCCCGTGAAGGAGCGACCAAATGGGGCAAAACTTTAGCTCAGACAATCTTGGTTTCAATTCACGCTCCCGTGAAGGAGCGACATGCCGGAAATATGCGTATTATTATTCACACCTGTTTCAATTCACGCTCCCGTGAAGGAGCGACGTTCCGGCGGAATCTTTCACATCGAAAAGTGAAGTTTCAATTCACGCTCCCGTGAAGGAGCGACAAAGTAAACGTTTTACAGTTGGAATCTTAGAAAGTTTCAATTCACGCTCCCGTGAAGGAGCGACCTACACCTCCTTACCAATAATAGAACCATCAAGGTTTCAATTCACGCTCCCGTGAAGGAGCGACTACATCTGGCGCAGTTTATACA
>CAMVDX010000020.1 GCA_947166355.1 uncultured Treponema sp. | reverse complement strand
GCGACCGGAAGCCATGTTTTCACAAATTCGTTTTATAATGCGGAAGCCCTGAATCCAAAACAGAATCTTTTTAAATAATCCTTTATTTATTGGTATGTTATGATATAATCAAAAAGATAAGAGAAATTTAAAAAGAGGCTTATTTATGGGTATTTTTGGTATTTTTTTAGTTTTCTTTGCATTATCTACAGTAATTGGAGTTCCTCTTCTGTCATCTTTTCAGGTAACACAGATTAAGGGATCTTCATATGCAGACTGGTGTTCAGGCTTAGCAGCAACATTATTACCGGCTTTTGCAGTATTTATAATTGTTGCTATTATTTCACACAGAGTAATGAAGCCGCTTATTGACGCTATTAAAATGGCTGAAACTCGTGAGCTTACCCACGAACAGAGATTTTATGCAAGTAAGTGTCTTAAGCGCCTAAAGGTTGTAACTGTAATTTCTATCATGGTGGGATATCCGATTGGAAACGGAACTACAATCATTATAAAAACTTTATCAGGAAAAGTAAGTTATAATATAACAGATATTGCAATCATCATGGTTTTGATTTTTCTGTATGCTTTTATTGCCATTGATTATTGTGTTACTTGTTTTGGAGCAGTAGCAACGACTGAGCTTTCAAAACTTAAAATTCAAACAACAGAAGGAATCAAAACAAGTTCTTTTTCTAAAACAATGTCGAGAATTCTTCTTACAATTATTATAACCTGTGCATGGCATGTATTCTGCAGCGGTTACGGTTCAATTCGACATGAATGGTCAATGCCTGTATTTCTTAAAAAGGCAGTAATTGGTTTTCTTTATGGTTTTATTTTTACGGTTCCTCTTTATCTTATGGTTTTCCGTTCTCTTGGAGTACGTTTTAAAGAAACAATCGGTCAGATTTCTGTTCTGCGAGAAAAGGGTGATCTTCTTTCCAGATTGAGCATCAGTACATTTGATGACTTTGGTGTTGTAATGACGGAAATGAATAAGCTTATGGATTTCCTTAATTTTTCTATTACGGCACTTAAACACGAAAATACTAAAGTTGATGCGGATGCGCAGGAGCTTCTTGCAGTAACTGATAACTCTTTCGCAGGTATCAATCGGATGGTTTCATCTTTTGATAATATGAGTAAACAGAATACTCAGCAGGAGAAACTTCTTGAAGAAGCAAAGGTTAATATTGAAAAACTGAATGAAAAAGCTGCAAATGTAAATCAGATTATGGAAAATCAGGCTGAGTCAGAAAGGGAAAATGCAAATTCTGTAGAAGAAATGGTTTCTAACCTTTCTGAAATTGCAGCTTCTATTGAAAAAGCGCAGGTGCTTGCTCAGGAGCTTACTCAGGATTCTGAAACTGGTGAAACAGAAGTAGGAAAAAGTCGTTCTGTAATTAACGAAATTTCAGAAAAATCAAAGAAGATGAGTGATGTAATTAAGGTAATTGACTCAGTTGCAAATCAGACAAACCTTCTTGCAATGAATGCTGCAATTGAGGCTTCTCATGCAGGTGAAGCAGGTAAAGGTTTTGCGGTTGTTGCCGGTGAAATTAGAAAGCTTTCTGAATCTACACAAAAGTCGGCACATGATATCAGTACAATCATCAGTGAAATTGTAAATGTAATTGAAACTGGTGAACAAAGTATGAAAGATACTCAGAAAGCCTTTGGAAAAATCAGTGAAAAAATTAGCATTCAGTCTGAGACTGTAGGAGAGATTTCAAAGTCAATTATTCTTCAGACAGATAAGGCAAATACGGTTCTCTCAAATACAAGTCAGATTACTAATAAGATTTCTGAAGTTAATGAATTGATAAAGAGTCAGACAGATTATACTCAGGAAATCAAAAATAGTGTTGATGATATTGTAAATCTTGCTGGAGTTGTAAATGGTGCTATGAAGGAATCTGATTATGTACTGAAAGACTTCCAGAAATCATTTATGATTGTAAAGGAAAAAGCTGAACAGAACAGAGTCTCAGTTTCAAATATTACCGTTGAGCTTGATAAGTTCCAGGTTTAAGCTTTTTTTTCTGATGTGTCTAAAAAGGGGAAGCAGTAGAGAATCATAAAAAGATGTTCTCTTCAGTCTTCCCCCTTTTTTAATTCTGTGATATAATTCTCGATTAATATTTTTATTCAATTTTATATATAGGAGAACCACCATGGCATATTTTTTTGAAGAACCATCGCACACTTTTGATGAATATCTGCTGATTCCGGGCTATACCGGTCCAGATTGTATTCCTGCCAACGTAAACCTGCAGACTCCAGTTGTACGTTACAATAAAAAGGCCGGAGAAAAGTGTCCGCTTGTAATGAATATTCCGATGACTTCGGCTGTTATGCAGGCTGTTTCGGATGATAAGCTTGCTGTTGCTCTTGCCAAAGAAGGTGGAATTTCCTTTATTTTCGGTTCTCAGACTATTGAAAATCAGGCTGCCATGGTTGCCCGCGTTAAGGCTTACAAGGCAGGCTTTGTTTCTTCTGATACAAATATCCGCCCTGACCAGAGTATTAAAGAATTGGTTGAAGCAATCGAAAAGACCGGTCACTCAACTGTAGCAGTTACAGAAGACGGAACAGAAAACGGTAAGCTGGTTGGTATCATCACAGACCGCGACTTCCGCATTTCTCACTGTAAGGAAGGTGCTAAGGTTTCTGATTATATGACTCCGCTCAGCTCACTTGTTATGGCTCAGGAAGGAATCACTCTCGAAGAAGCTAATGACATCATCTGGCAGAAAAAGGTAAATCAGCTGCCTGTTGTTGATAAAAACGGCCGTCTTTTGAGCTTTGTTTTCCGCAAGGATGCTGCAAGCCACGAAGAGCATCCAAACGAGCTTCTGGATAATCAGAAGCGCTATATCGTAGGTGCCGGAATCAATACCCGCGATTATATGGACCGTGTTCCGGCTCTGCTTGCTGCCGGTGTTGATGTAATGACCCTCGACTCATCAGAAGGCTTTACAGAATGGCAGAAGCGTGCTTTGCACGATATTCACGAAAAGTGGCCTAACGCAAAAGTAGGGGCTGGTAACGTTGTTGATGCAGACGGCTTCAACTTCCTTGCAGACGCAGGGGCTGACTTTGTGAAAATCGGTATTGGCGGCGGTTCAATCTGTATTACCCGCGAGCAGAAGGGTATTGGCCGCGGTCAGGCTACTGCTACAATCGAGGTTGCCAAGGCCCGCGATGCTTACTACGAAAAAACAGGTATTTATATTCCAATCTGTTCTGATGGCGGTATTGTTTATGACCATCACGTTACTCTTGCTCTTGCAATGGGTGCAGACTTTGTAATGCTCGGCCGCTATTTTGCCCGCTTTGATGAATCTCCTACAAACAAGCTCATCGTTAATGGAAACTACGTTAAGGAATACTGGGGTGAAGGTTCAAACCGCGCCCGCAACTGGCAGCGCTACGACCTCGGAGGAAAGAAAGGTATGGCCTTTGAAGAGGGCGTAGACTCTTACGTTCCTTATGCCGGAAGCCTCCACGATAACGTAACCCTTACAACAAGCAAGGTAATCCACGCAATGTGTAACTGCGGTGTTACAAACATCCCTGATTTGCAGAAAAACGCAAAGATTACACTTGTAAGTGCCGCATCTCTCCGCGAAGGCGGCGCTCATGATGTTATTGTAAAGAATACTGTGAAGGCGAACTAGAAAAAAAGGCTTGAAAAAAGCAGCAGTGTGCTTTTTATTATAAAAGAAAGGCATTCGCAATTAAGCGTCTTGCCTCTACGATTTTTGTCGTCCTTACGGACAACGCCCGTCTATAGTGGTGCGAACACTTCGGCGGGCTATTTTTTTATTGCAGATTGATAATTGTTATCAATCTGCAAAACGGCTGAGTCAAGGCTTTAAGCGAAGCGTGCCTTGACCAGACGTATTCGTTTACCTTTTTTTCGTTATTAAATAGACTAGACATCTTTAGTCCTATTTATGCTACAATACATCTTAGGGTAGATATAATGAAAAAAACAAAGAAACACATATTCCGTACTATAATATTATTTATACAAGCATTGCTGGCAGCTTTCTTACTTTTTTCTTTTATAAGACATAGAATATTGTTATCACGTGAGAAAGAGTTTCTAACTTCACCTGGGCAGATGGTAGAGGTTGATGGACATTATATGCATGTTTATTCTGTTGGAAAAGGAGAAAAAACACTTGTTTTAATGTCTGCCAGTGGAACAATATGTCCAAGCCTTGACTTTAAAAATCTTTATTCTGTTTTAAGTGATGAGTATAGGATTATTGTAGTTGAAAAATTTGGATACGGATACAGTGATATTGTTGATCGTCCGAGAGATGTTGAGTCTATTCTTTCAGATACAAGATTAGCACTTAAAGGTGCGTGTATTACAGGCCCATATATTCTTTGTCCACATTCTTATTCTGGATTAGAGGCTCTGTACTGGGCACAAACTTATCCTGATGAAGTTGAAGCTATCGTAGGTTTAGACATGGCATTCCCAGAGAGCTATGACTATACAAAAGGTGGCATTCTGGTAAAACCATATTACCTTGCACAAAATATGCTTATTAAGCTTGGTATAGGAAGGTTTCTTTCCGATGACACTTTCATCCCAGAAGGAGATTTTCTTACAAAAGAAGAAGAAAAACAATATGTTGCATTGGGCAACCGGCTTTATAATAACATTGATGTAGCAAAAGAAGCAGAAGAAGCAAAAGCTAATGCCAAAATTGTTTCATCTTCTGAAAAAGCTAATATACCGATGCTGTTATTTCTATCTGAAAAGAAACTAGCTGGAAATCAAGAACTATGGAAAAAAACTGCATATGATTATATAAATGATCTTGATTCGGTAACTGTTATCCAGCTTGCTTGTGACCATTATATTTTTCATTATGAACCTGAACGAATCGCAGAAGAAATAAAGACTTTTATTAGGTAAAACTTTTATCTTTAAATTTCCATCTGTTCCAAAACTCCGTGTATTTTGTTATACTAAACAGATATGAAAGACGACATGATAGTAATCCGCGGAGCTAGAGAGCATAATCTTAAGAATATTGACGTTACTTTTCCGCGCAATAAGCTGGTGGTGATTTCGGGGCTGTCGGGTTCGGGAAAGAGCTCGCTTGCTTTTGATACCCTTTTTGCCGAAGGTCAGCGCCGTTACATGGAAAGCCTTTCATCGTATGCCCGCCAGTTTCTGGGCCGCATGGATAAGCCTGATGTTGATTTGATTGAAGGGCTTTCTCCTGCCATTTCTATCGAACAGAAATCTACAAATAAAAACCCGCGTTCTACTGTGGGTACAATCACTGAAATATATGATTTTTACCGCTTGCTTTATGCCCGCTGTGGTCATGCTCACTGTCCGAATTGCGGCCGAGAAATCCGTGAACAGAGCGTTGACCAGATTATAGACACTGTTATGGGCTGGGAAGATGGTACTAAAATGCAGATTCTGGCTCCGGTTATCCGCGGTAAAAAGGGTGAACACCAGAAGATTATTGATGATGCTAAGGCTTCGGGCTTTGTTCGCGCGCGAATTGACGGCGTAATGGCTGATCTGGACGAGGCAATTAAGCTTGATAAACAGAAAAAGCATACAATCGAAATTGTTGTAGACCGAATCATAAAGAGCGATGAGGTTCGAAGCCGCCTTGCAGACTCAATTGAAATTGCGCTGAAAAATGCTAATGGTATTGTAATTGTTACCCGCCGCGTAGGTGACAAAGACGAAGAAGTTTTCTTCAGTCAGAAAAATGCCTGCCCGGACTGTGGTATTTCTATTCCTGATTTGCAGCCGAGACTCTTCTCTTTTAATAACCCCTTTGGTGCCTGCCCTGAATGTACCGGTCTTGGCGAAAAAATGGAATGGGATTTCAATAAGATTCTGCCGGACCGTTCGCTCAGCTTTAATGAGCGCGCTTTTCCATTTTTTAATCCCGACAGCGAATGGAATCACACTATGTTCCAGGCTGTTGCCGATGCGGAAGGTTTTACCCTGGACACACCAATTTCCCGTCTTACTGCCGAGCAGTTTGAGTACCTGTGGAACGGAGACCCGGAGCGCAAGATTCACTGGATTTACAAAAAGCAGAGCGGGGAAGGCTACAGCGAATATAACCGCCCATGGCCCGGAGTTCTCAACGAAATGAAGCGCCGCCACGCAGAAGCCTGGGGTGACGCACAGAGAACTAATATAGAAGAAAAGTTTATGAAGGTAGGCCACTGTTCCTGCTGTAACGGGCAGAGGCTGCGCAAGGAAGCTCTTGGTGTAACAGTTGGCGGTAAGAACATATGGGAGCTCTGCTGCCTTTCTGTTGCAGATTCCATAGAGTTTTTTGACCAGCTTGAGCTTAGCGAAAACGAGCAGAAAATTGCCGCTCAGATTATGAAGGAAATCCGCGCCAGACTCCGCTTCCTACGCGATGTAGGCCTTGACTATCTTACAATGGAGCGCGCCGCAGAAACTCTCAGCGGCGGCGAAGCTCAGCGAATCCGTCTTGCAACCCAAATCGGCTCAGCTCTCTGCGGCGTCATGTACATTCTCGATGAGCCTAGTATCGGACTTCACCAGCGCGACAACCAGCGACTTATAGACACATTGCTCAGCCTGCGCGATAACGGCAACACCGTAATTGTAGTAGAACACGACGAACAGACTCTGCGCACAGCAGATTATCTGATAGACATAGGACCCGGTGCGGGTGTTAATGGAGGCCGCGTCGTTGCAGCCGGAACCCCGGCAGAAGTTGCCAAAGTAAAGGAAAGTCTCACAGGCCAGTATCTTGCCGGCACCCTTAAGATGGATATTCCGACAACCCGCCGCCCAGGCAACGGCAACTTTATAAAAGTAAACGGCGTAACCGAACATAACCTCAAAAACGTAAGCATTCAGATTCCGCTTGGAACCTTTACCTGTATCACAGGCGTTTCCGGCTCGGGAAAATCTACCCTCATGAGCGACGTATTGTACCCGGCCCTGAGTAACCGAGTTATGCGCACAAACTACGATGTAGGTGAGTGCGAAGGCGTAGAAGGTGCAGAGTTTATAGACAAGGTAATCAATATAGACCAGAGCCCGATTGGCCGCACTCCACGCTCTAACCCTGCAACCTACATTGGAGTCTTCGATGCAATCCGCGACCTCTTTGCAAGCCTGCCAGAGTCTAAAGCCCGCGGCTACCTCAAGGGCCGTTTCTCTTTCAATGTAAAGGGCGGCCGCTGTGAAGCCTGCCAGGGTGCGGGTGAAAATGTAATTGAAATGAACTTTCTGCCCGATGTATACGTTCAGTGCGAGGTCTGCGGCGGAAAGCGCTTTAATAAAGAAACCCTGGAAGTTACCTATAAAGGTAAATCTATCAACGACGTACTCAACATGAGCATAGACGAAGCCTGCGACTTTTTTGCAAGCATTCCGCATCTTTCACGCAAGCTTGAAACTATGAAATCAGTTGGCCTGGGCTATATTCAGCTGGGGCAGAACGCCCTCACGCTCAGTGGCGGCGAGGCTCAGCGAGTAAAGCTTGCCAACGAGCTTGCCCGCGTTTCAACAGGAAAAACTCTATATATAATGGATGAGCCTACAACCGGACTTCATTTTGCAGACGTTAAGCAGCTGATGACTGTTATTCAGCGTCTTGTAGACCAGGGAAATACAGTTGTTATGATTGAGCATAACCTGGACGTTATCTGCCAGGCAGACTATATAATTGACTTAGGTCCTGAAGGCGGCTTCCGCGGCGGTAACATTATTGCGACCGGCACACCCGAAGATGTCGCAAAAGTCAAAAAGAGCTACACCGGCCAGTTTATAAAGGGGCAGCTGGGACTTAAGTAACTATGCTGCGCCGTTTTTTTTCTGTTTTGATTCTGATTATTCTCTTTACTACAACTGTTTTTGCACAAAGTAAAAAAAAGCAGAATGAAAGTATTCAGAATGAAGAAGCTGAAAATCAGGATGAGCAGGAACAGGAAAAAAAAGAACCGGAAATTACAATAATTACAATTAATAATGCCCGTCAGACCTCTTATAAAAAAGATGAAGAAACTGGAAATGACTGTATTTATTTAATCGGTGCAGTTTCTCTTTCTGTACAGAAAGGTTCTATGATAACCGACATCTCAGCAGATAAAATTTCCTATGACAGAAAAACCGAAATGCTTTATGCGGAAGGTGCGGTAGAACTGGTGACAAAAAACGGTTCTTCAGGAGGTGACAGAGCAACGGCTACTTCTCTGCTTTTAAATACTTCAACACTCGAAGGTATTTTTGATAACGGAAAAGTTGTTCAGTCACAATCCGATACATTAAATCTGCCGTCTGGTTCTACACTGATTGTTTTTTCGAGGCTTTTTGCAAAGAGTACCGATAACGTAGTTACCTTTAAGAATTCAAGCCTTACTTTCTGCGATGATGAAAATCCTCACTGGCATATTGATTCAACAAGAACCTGGCTTCTTCCCGGCGGAGAGTTTGCATTTTTTAATGCCCTGCTTTATGTTGGTGTAGTGCCGGTAATGTATTTTCCGGCATTTTACTATCCAAAAGATGAACTGATTTTTAATCCGGTTTTTAATTTTGAACCGCGCCCTGGATATTCCATTCAGACTACAACTTATCTTATGGGACGTAAGCCTTTAAATTCTTCGTCTTATAGTGATGATTCATCATCAGATTCGCTTAAAGCTTTCTATAATTTCATAAAACCGAATACCCTTAAAGAACAGGTACGCGAGGGATTCATTCTTCATAATCTTGATGAAGATTACAGCGGCGATACTTCGCAGTACGTAAAACTCATGGCAGACTGGTATTCGAATGTAGGTGTAATGGTCGGTCTTGACGGAAAACTCCATCCGATGAAAGATTATATTACAAAGCTTGATTTTTATGCGGCGCTTGGCTTCAGTAATACTGTTTTTAGAAGAGGAGTGGAATATTTTCCATTTTCTTCTACAGGAAAAAAGTATACAGACAGTTCGTCTTTTCTTGGAATCAAAATGCCGTTCCGTTATGGGGCAAATCTGGAATTTCAGCTTTCGCGTCCGGTCAATATAAGTATTTCTCTGCCGGTTTATTCAGATCCATATTTTGCTTATGACTTTAAAAATTACCGGCAGGAATCAATGGACTGGATTTCATATCTTCTGGATACAGTTGAATACAGTAGTACGGAAATTGCTCAGACAGAAATCTCAAATCTTGTCTGGAATATGAATACTTCTTATTCTGTTGCACTTCCTTCATTTATAAAGCCATATATTAATTCTGCATCTGTTTCTACGACCTCGTCTATTAATATAGTTTCAAAGGCAACTGATTTTTCTTATAAAAAACAAATTAAAGATAACGAAACTGAAACAGTTTATACTTATGATCGTGATAATTACGAGCTTGAATGGATGTCTTATACTCCTTTGCGACGCTTTTATTATCCATCACTCATAACTCCAGTTTCAGGAAATTTTTCTATGAGCGGAACTATTTTTCGCTGGCCTCCTGAGAAAAAGTCTTCTTCCAGAACTCAAGAATATGTAATTGAAATGAACAAGCCCGATGAGCTGAAAACTCAAAAGCAGCTGGAAGAAGATAGAATCAGAAAAGAAAAGGAAGAAAAAGAGGGTGAGGAAGAATCCGAAGAGTCTGAAGAATCTGAGGAGTCTAAAGAAGCTGAAAAAACAGAAGAGAATTCAGAAGACGAAAATGAAGATTTGTTTAATTACTATCTTCCAGATCTAGAATTTGCTTCAAATAAAGAAAATATAGATGATACGATTTCATATAACCTGGGCTATTCCTTTGGTTCGAATGTTATAACTCAGTATGCTTATTCTTCTGCACGTCTTCATACTGCAGATGATTTTGACTGGAAAGATATACGCTCTTCAATGTATACAATAAAATTACCTATGTCGCTTTCAAGCCGCTTTAATTATGGCGGAAGCTTTTTTTCGGCAGAAAACAGATTTTCATATTCTCCGGTTTTCCAGGAGCATCCTTATGTTTCAACAGATGAAGTTACCGGCTATACTGAAAAGGAAATAAAAAATCTTAAACTCGCAGATTATAAGGTACAGAACCGTGATGTTATGAATTCAAACTCATTTGTTTTGAGACCTTTTTCATATTTTCCGGTTGTGAGCGAGACTAACGTTGCATGGAATTCTACAATTAAATTGTATAGAAAAAAGTTTACCGGTACGGCAGATAATCCAGACTGGGAAGAGAAAGGTGTGGATTGGGAAGATGATGAATGTATTACTGTTAATTCTTTAAGTCTGGATTTACGGGCAAAGGAATTTGACAACAAACTGAATCAGTCTCTGCGTTTTGAAGCTGTTATGCCTCCGCTTTTAAGGCGTTATACTTCAACTCTTACACTTTCATTTCCTTATGTAACGTTTTCTGTAGGAACTGGTATTGAAGAAGTTCGCAAGGATAATATTACAAAAGAGTTTGACAGATGGAAAAAAAGTCCTTTGTCTCAGAACCTGAACGTTACGCTTTTTAACTCAAAGCTTCGGCTTTCTGAAAATTATGTTTATAATCGTGAAGACGAAAATCATGACAGCCTTAAGCTTTCAATGTCGGCGTACGGTGCACAGCTTTCTTATGTTATGTCTTATGTTCAGGGCTACACTTTTGATAACGGCTGGAAGATTAAGGAAGAAAAGGAATTTCAGCCATACTCTTTTTCGCTTTCTTACGTGTATCCCTCAAAGACCTATTATAAATGGTTTAATAGAATTACCTTTACTCCGACTTTGAATACAAGTGTTGTTGCTGATCTTTTGCGGCCTACGAACAGTTACTTTACTTTTGTTCCTGGAATTAAATTCAGAATTAATAATTTTATTGATATTTCATTCTCGGCTTCTACTAAGAACTCTGTCCTTTACTGGTACTTCCATAATGAAGCAGGAGACATGTACAGTGAATGGGGCGGATTCCCTGGTAATATCTTAAAAGATTTAATTGATTCTTTCAGATTTGATAATAACGCATTACGTGAAGCTTCCGGATTTAAGCTTAAGTCGCTTAATATGTCAATTTCTCATGATTTGCATGACTGGAAAGCCAATATGACACTAAAGATTGAACCACGGCTTATAACTGAAAACGGAGTTAAGTTCTACGATTTTAAACCGCGTATAACACTTGGAGTTGTGTGGAATCCAATGCAGAGTATGCAGACAACGATTATTGATGATTATGGCGAATGGAAACTGGAGTAGCCTAATATCGAAAAAATGGCTCAGAGACGAGACTATGCGAGCCGACTGACTGAAATTTTGGAAATTATTGACAATTGAGAGTGTATAATCAATAATAGAATAAGAGGTTTTTTTGAACGAATATACAATAGTGGTTCCTGATGGTGATGTGCTTTCCTGTGTATGCGGAACCAACGATAAAAATTTACAGCTCATAGAAGAACATCTTGGGGTTCCTGTGTTCTCTCGTGGAAACGAGCTTTCCGTAGAAAATGCAGCCCCTGAAGTCTGCCAGAAATTTCAGTTTATAGTAGACCGCATTGTGGATGAGGTTCATTCAGGTGGCCGCAATAGTGATGATATAATTCTTTCTGTATTAAATACAAATAGAAAAGTTAACGCTGAAGAAATGGTAATTCTTGTTCCCGGGGCTGTTCGCCGTGTTTATCCGAGAACTCAAGGTCAGGCAGAATATGTAAATCTTCTTCAAAATAAAGATATGGTCTTTTGTACAGGTTCTGCCGGAAGTGGAAAAACTTATCTTGCGGTTGCAGAGGCTCTGCGGCTTATTCTTAATCATAAAAAAAATAAACTTGTTATAACACGTCCTGTAGTAGAAGCAGGTGAGAACCTTGGTTTTCTTCCGGGTGATTTAGAAGATAAAATTGATCCTTATCTCCGTCCGTTACGAGATGCAATGGAAACAATCCTCCCTCCGGAAAGTGTAAAGCGTCTTTTTGAAGCAGGAATTGTAGAAGTGGCTCCTCTTGCATATATGCGCGGCCGCACTTTAAATAATGCAGTTGTAATTCTTGACGAAGCTCAGAATACAACCTGTGCACAGATGAAAATGTTTCTTACCCGTATGGGAGAGAATACAAAGGTTTTTGTAACCGGAGATCCAACTCAAATTGACCTGCCGAAAAAAGTTGAGTCAGGTCTCATGCATTCAATCAGCATTTTATATAAAATAGAAGATATCGGATTTATGGAGCTTACGGCAGAGGATGTTGTAAGAAATCAGTTAGTAAAGAAAATTGTGAAGGCGTATGAAAATGAAAAAGAATAATTTTCGGAATGAAAAAGAAAACGACAGTTCTTTTGGTCTGGTAATGAAGTCTATCGGCGGATATATCAGAAAGAATTATCCGTTCCTTCTCCTGTTTTTCTTTGGACTTCTGGCAGTGTCTGCACTTAATTTTGTAAAAATCAGTACAACACAGACTATTGCAAATTTCTCAATTTCTGATTTTGAAATCGGACAAATTTCTGACAGAACGATTATAGCGGACCGTTCTCTTGCTCCTGATAATATGGATCCTGTTTCTGTTGAAAAAGGCGAAAAAATTATCAGAAAGGGATTTCCTATTACAGAAGAGGGGTATGCAAAGCTTAAGAAGATGTCTGCTTCTCCGCTTTATATAGATTACAGGGCATTTGCAAACAACGAGCTTTATATTCTGCTGCTTGCAATAATGTGGTATCTGCTTTTTACATTCATTTCTGTAAATAGAAAACTCTTGTTTAAGGAACCTCTGCTTCACGTAATTTTTTTCTTAATCGGTTATGCGGTTACTACCTTCTGTGGAAAGCTTTCTCTATTTTCAAATCCGTACAGCATCTGCATTGTAATTCCTTCTGCACTTTTAATAATGATTGTTACGATTCTTTACGGAAATCTTTCTGCACTTCTTCTTTCTATCGTGCTCTCTATGGGAGTGCTGGCTGCTTCTAACTGGCAGATTCCTACATTTCTCTTGACGCTTGCCTGTTCTCTTACAGCTTCAGCAATTGTACGTAAAATAGAACGTCGTCTTGATCTTGTTTTTGCAGGAATAATGATTTCCATTTTCAATATTGTTTATGTAATTTTCTTTTCTGTAATTTTTAATGAGACCTTTACAGAGCTTCCTAAGCTTATTATAGGAATTATTGCAAACGGTTTCCTTTCTGGAATTCTTACACTGGGTTTCCTAACTCCGCTTGAAATCATTCTTAATACGGCTTCGGTTTTCCGTCTTATGGATTTGAGTGATACTAATACTCCTATTTTCAAGCAGATGCAGATTCAGGCAAACGGAACCTATAATCATTCTATGATGGTAGCTCAGCTTGCAGAAGCAGCCTGCCGCGAAATAGGTGCAAACTCTCTGCTAGCCAGAGTTGGTGCTTATTATCATGATGTTGGAAAAATGGATCAAAGCGAATACTTTGTAGAAAATCAGGCCAATATGGAAAATAAGCACAATGATTTAAACCCGACTCTTTCTGCTTCGGTAATAAAAAGTCATGTGCGAAAAGGTGTGGAAAAAGCACATCAGCTGCATCTTCCTCAGGCGGTAATTGATATTATTGCAGAGCATCATGGAAACAGTATAATTACATATTTTTACAATGCTGCAAAGGAAAAGGATCCGACTCTTAATCCTGAGGATTTTGCTTATCCTGGAAATCCACCGTCAACAAAGGAATCTGCCGTGGTAATGCTCGCAGATACTGTGGAGGCTGCCTGTCATACACTCGAAAATCCGACTTTTCCGCGTCTTGAAAAATTTATTTCGCTTCTTGTAAATCAAAAGGTGGAGCACTATCAGCTTGATAATTGTGAGCTTACCTTCCGCGATATTTCTAAAATCAAGGCCTGCTTTGTGAATCTTCTTACCGGCTATTATCATAACCGTATAAAGTATCAGAATCAGCAGGATCCGGATGATGTAAAAGAAGAAAAAACTGACGAAAATGGACAGCCTTTAATGGAAGCTGTCAAATCTGAAAAAAGCGAAAAACCAGAAAAGATTGAAAAATCAGAAAAGTCTGAAAAATCAGAAAAAAAAGAAGCTGACGGAACAAAAGTTATAAAAAAAGAAAAGAAAACTGCTTCTGCAAAAACAAAGGAGAGCCGCTGATGAACCGTGTGTTTATTTCTGTACAGGAAGGCGTTACCGAGCCTGCATGGATTAGTGGAGTCGAAGCCTTTGTTCAAAAAGTGATGGATGAACTGAAGTTTGACGGAGAAGAGGTTTCCATGCTTTTTTGTAACGACAGTTATATTCAGGAACTGAATAAAAATTACCGCCAGATTGACAGTGCAACAGATGTCCTTTCGTTCGAAAATGATGAAGTATATGAAGACGAAGAGGGCAAATGGAAATGTGTCGGTGATATTGTAATCAGCCTTGATACTTTGCCGGTGAATGCCGAATATTTTAATGAGAGCCGAAATGACGAGCTTAAGCGTCTGATTGTTCACGGACTTCTGCATCTGAACGGAATGGACCACGGAGAGGAGCATATTGAAAAAGGAATCGCTCCTGTCTGCGAGATGCTTGTGCTTCAGGAAAAAGTTCTGGAAAAATTAAAGGATGAAAAAATAATAGTATGAGTTTGTTTAAGAAAAAGAAAAAAAATACTGCTGCGGAAGAGGCCGAAAGTATTCAGCAGGAAATTCTGAACGAAGAAAAGAAAGACATGATTCAGGGGGTTGAGGACCTTTCTAAGACCTCGGTTAAGGAAGTAATGATTCCGCGAATTGATGTGGATTTTATTTCCAGCGATACTCCTCAGGATGAGCTTTTTACAAAAATTGTTGCAAGCGGACATTCAAGATTTCCGCTTTATACAGATTCAATAGATAATGTAATTGGTGTGCTTTACGTTAAGGATATAATCAAATGTCTTTCTGAAAAGAAGGAAATTAATCTTGCTCAGATTGCACGCAAAGCCTATTTTGTTCCTGAAAGTAAGCGTATAGATTCTCTGCTCCGCGAGTTTAAAAGACATCATCTTCACATTGCAATTGCAATAGATGAATACGGCGGAGTTTCCGGTCTTGTTACAATGGAAGATATCATTGAAGAGATTGTAGGCGATATTCAGGATGAGTTTGACAAAGAGCAGGAGGATATTCTTACAGTAAGTGAAAATGTCTGGCTTTGCGATGCTCGTGTAGACCTTGATGATTTGAATGAAAGCCTCAATGCAAATTTCCCGAATGAGGATTTTGATTCTCTGGGTGGTTTTGTATTTGATTTATTTGGTAAAGTTCCTGTAAAATATGAAAAGGTGAGCTGGAATGATTATGATTTTATTGTTCAGGATATGGAAGGCCACCGAATCAATATGGTTAAAATAATTAAAAATATAAATGATGGAATGGATGATGAATAGAAAAATAGCAGGTCTTTTTGTTTCTCTGTTTTTGATTATTTCTCCACTTTTTGCGGTTGACTCAAAAAATGTCCTAAAGCTTTATAACGAGGCGGTTGAGCTTCAGAATGATGAAAACTGGTATACAGCTTCGCAGTACTTTATTGAAGTAGTGAATTCAAATCCGGCTTTCAGTGATGCCTGGTTCCGCCTTGCAGACTGTTCTTATCATCTTGGAGAATTTGACCTTGCCTTCCAGTATCTTGAGAGTGCAGAAAAATACGAAAAAGGTAAAAGTGAAATTAAAAATCTTAAGGGAATGATTCTGCTTGCGCTTGGCCGTACAGATGAAGCAAGACAGATTTTTAATGAGGTTTTGAAAAAATATCCGAACGACATAGATGCACATTTTGGGCTTGCAGAAATTGAACTTTATGACGGAAAGTTTTCTGGCGCAGAAAATCAGTATGTTGAAGCCTTAAAACGACAAGCTTCAAACAGAAAGGCTTTGCTCTCGCTTGCTCTTGTGTGCGCAGAAACAAAACGTTATACACAGGCAGAAAATTATCTTCGTCAGGCTATGCAGTATTATTCGGGTGAGCCAGAGGTGCATTATCTTGCGGCAATCATTTATATGATGCAGGGGGATTATAAGAGCGCCGAAAAACATGCCCGGATTGCAGTTGAAATTAAGGGAAGTTATGACCAGGCTTACAGTCTGCTTGCTGATATAGTTTATCATCAGCATCGTTACAGCGAAGTAATAGATTTATGCGATTTTATAATAAGCCGGGATCGCAATACCTCTTCTGCCTGGTATCTTAAAGGTGTTGCTCAGGCTAAACTTGGAGAAACAGAAGCGGCAATCAATACCTGGGATACAGGTCTTACTATCAGTCCACAGGATGAGCTTATGCGCATGATGCTTGAGCTTTCCGTAAAAAATGAGCTTGAGCTGGATGATTCAAGACGCGCGGTCTGGGCTGGTTATCATCTGAATAATGCCCGTCAGTATGACAGCCGTTATGATAAAGCCGGCAGTACTTATGAATATCAGCGTGCTCTTATGCTTGATCCGTCGAATAAAGATGCACGTCTTGCTTATGCTGATATTCTTGAACTCAACGGAATGCACGAGCTTTATTTAAGTCAGCTGAAATTTGTAAATGAAAATTCTGACACGGGGCTTTCTGTTTCTCTAAATGATACAATAGAAGCTTATGATTCACTGCTTGCTGATACGCTTTCAAAACGGTGGAAGGTAGATGCTTTTTATCTTGATAAAATACGCTGGAATATAGCTGTGTTCTATACTGAAAATACTTCTACTTTTAATCATGCTGATTCTGACCGTTTGACGGCACTATCTTGTGCAGATGTGTTTTCTGGTGTTGCAATTACTTCGGTAAAAACTCAGGTAACTCCTGTCGCCGGCTATGCCGAAGCCTTTAAGAATGCACGTGCAAATAATTTTGATTATTTTGTTATGGTTTCTCTTAGTGAGGGCGAAGATGATATATCGCTGAGTGCAACTATGTACTCGGGCAGAACAGGAACTCAGGCGTTTAGTGAAAAATACTACGCGACGGGGAATAACCGCTTTTCTACCGTGCTCAGACGTTTCAGGAACTCGGTGCTTGAGCGGCTTACGGTGCGCGGAAAGATTTTGCAGAGAAACGGCAAGACTGTGTTGATAGACCTCGGCCGTTCAGAAAATATCATAAAAGATGCCACCTTTAAGATTGTAAAGAAGGGTGCTGTAAAAACAGCTGATTCAGGAACAGGACTTTTCTTCCGAGATGATGATGTTGTAGGAATGCTTGTAGTAACCGAGGCTGGCGAAGAGGTGTCTGAGGCATCAATTACCAGTCATGGTTTTTATGACAGAATTAATGAAGGCGATGAACTTGTTCTTGTGAGTATGCCGGAACAGAATACAGAAGCAGGAATGGATACTGTACCTAATTCAGATGAAGAAGGAAATCCTGTCGTGAATAATGAAGTCCGGGGTGATGAACTTGTTGCAGAAATCAAAAAGGCTGTAGAACGACCTGCAATTATAGATTTGCTGAGAAAGATAAGATAGATAAATTATTGCTGACTGTCATTCTTTTATGCCTGATGTCTGCTGCTAGTACATGAATTTTTTTTATAATCTGTCGAGTGATGAATCAAGCCATTTTTTTGCAAGTGTAGGATAAGCGGCCTGTACCTTTACAAAGGAGCGTACTGCTTCTTCGTAATTACCCTGAAGATAATAAGCCTCTCCAAGATAAAAACATGCGCGATTTCTTGTACTGTCAGAAATGTTTGTTCCTATCAGCTGACTAAGTTTATCAACAGTTTCTCTGTATTTTTTTGCAACAAAATAATTTTTCAGAATCTGGAAAAGAAGATAGTCATCACCTCCGTCTGGCGAAACTAAATCTTCTTCAAAAAGATGCGGGGTGAGTTTTGCTTTTTTGCCCGAACCGCTTATACCTGCTACAAGAGTTTCAGCCTGATTTGCAGTGTTATCTGAAACCAGAGGTTCCGCATTTATTCCTTCTATCATATCAAGATAAGGAAGCGGAGTTTTTCTAAGGGTTCCGTCAGGATAAACGGTTTCGTATTCTTCTTTTAATTCATCCTTATCATCAGTTTTCTTTGCAGTAAGATGCACACCCGTTACTGTAGAATTGAAAGAAAGCAGTACGACATCATAAGGAACGTCAGTCATAGAAATAACAGTGTAATAATAATCACTTAAATCATTGAGCGTGTCTGTGTAGCTTTCTGAATCAGCAGAGAGCGTCGCAAGCGGTTCAACATAAGCAAGCTGAGAATATGAAGAAATCTGTTCGTTTGTGCGGTAAAGAATCAAAAAGCTGATGGCAGGCTCCGGATCTTCCGGTATTTTCCAGGTGATGCGGATTTTTGTGCCGTTTCCGGCTCTGGCCTGAATGTCGCGGACAATAGGGCGCTCTGCAAATAAAAAAACAGCTGCAAAAATCAAAAATAAGGAACAAAGTGTTTTCTTCATGTATATTATAATATAGTTAGAATTGCAGAAAATCAAGATTTGCAATATACGTCATTGCGAGCAATATATACGTCAATGCGAGCAGACACTTCGTCATTGCGAGCCTCAGGCGAAGCAATCCATACAATCCCTTCCATTGTTCAAAACTCATTTTTCGTGTATTCTATGAACTATGTTAGAAGAAATAAAATTACCAGTTGAACAGTTAAGAGAAGAAATTATGAACGTTTGGGGGCGTCTTTGACTCTGCTGCAATCGAAAAAGCAATAGCAGAAAAAGAAAAGCTTACTGAAGCCCCGGGGTTTTGGGATGATCACGAAGCTGCAGAAAAGGTTATGAGTCAGATTCGCAGACTTAAAAACCGCATAGAACCCTGGAAAAAAATAATTACAGATATGGATGACCTCGAAGCAATGTACGAGCTTGCTGCAGAATCTGGCGAAGCCAGCGATGAGGAAGAAGTGCGCTCAATGTACGAGGCCGCAAAAGCTCAGTTTGATAAGCTGAATATTTTAAACCTGCTTTCCGGTGAAGTAGACCAGAATGATGCCTTTCTTACAGTGCACGCTGGCGCCGGCGGAACAGAAGCCTGTGACTGGGCCTTTATGCTCAGCCGAATGTATTTAAGATGGGCAGAACGCCACGGCTATAAAACAGAAGTTGTAGATGAACTCGAAGCTGAAGGCGGAATCAAATCAATTACAATTCAGATAAGCGGCGATTTTGTTTACGGCTATCTTAAGGGCGAGGGTGGTATTCACCGCCTTGTCCGCATTTCGCCTTTTGATGCAAATGCCCGCCGCCACACCAGCTTTGCTTCTGTTTATGTTTATCCTGTTCTGGATGATACAATTGAAGTTGATATTAAGCCGGAAGATCTCCGTGTAGATACTTACCGTGCGGGGGGAAAGGGCGGTCAGCATGTAAATAAAACAGACTCTGCTGTTCGCTTTACTCATATTCCAACCGGTATTGTTGTTGCCTGCCAGACAGAGCGCAGTCAGCTTATGAACCGCCAGACCTGTATGAACATGCTTAAGGCCCGTCTTTACGAATATTACCGCGAGCAGAAGGAAAAGGAAAACTCAAAGTTCATGGCAGAAAAGAAGGATATTTCTTTTGGAAGCCAGATACGCTCTTATGTTTTCTGTCCTTATACAATGGTAAAAGATCACCGTACACGACATTCTGTAGGAAATATTCAGGCAGTAATGGACGGCGACCTGGACGACTTTATGAATGCATATCTTGTTGCAAAATGGAAAGGCCTGCCAATGGATGGCTCTGGAGACGATGACGACGAAGTATAAAATCCTTCGCGGATTTGCAGCAGTTCTGATTTTTCTCTTTTTTTCTACCGCCGCAGTTTCGGAAAGTTATGTCTGGACTGTCGGCGCAGAAAAGTTTAAATATTCAAAAGGGCAGAAAGAAGATGCTGTAACTTCAAGCATTGCAGAAACGATTCCGTCAGAAATTCTTGAAAAACTCAGTAACTCTATAAAACGAAATGTAATGCCAGATGAGCAATATGAGCGAACAGCTTATAAGCTTAGAACTGAAAGACAGTCTCTTTATCTTCAGCTTACCAGCGAATACAAAAAGCGCGATTCAATAGTTATCAATACGATTTCTGATTCAAAGCTTAAAGCCGGCATAAAAGCAGAAGAAAAAAAGATTGCTGAAATCGAAGAAAAAATTAAAAAAAATATAGAGAAACAGAAGCAGGAATTGAATGAAACTGAGCGCCGGATGAACTATATTTCCAGCGGTCTTTATCTCGAAGAACAGAAAGAAAAAAATGAAATTGATTTATATCGGGAGCTTTTTAAGAATATTTTTGTAAAAGAAGAAAGTTATTTAACTGAAGAAAGACTTGCTTTTTATCAGAAGGATGTTACAGCACTTTTTACTCCATCTGAAAAAGCTTCAGAAAGTTATGATTCACAGCTTTTTGAGAAAGAAGTTTATTCAGCAGGAATTAATGCCCTCATCACAGGAACAATTTCTGAATATGAAGGTTTTATTTCAGTGTCTGTAGATTTATATATTTATCCTGGGGCAAAAAAATCAGGTTCAGTTATGGAAGTGGGAACTGTATCTGATGTTGATTTTATAACTTCAAGTATTTCCCGTCAGCTTCTTCCTTATCTTGCAAATGCAATGCCGGTTGAAATCTTTGTTACACTGGAGCCTCCAGAAGCTGCGGCTGCAGCAGGTATATATATAGATGATGTTCTGCAAAAATCAGAGGATGGAAGATTTGTTCTTGATTCGGGAATACATAATATTCAGTTTGTTAGTGAAGGCTACCGTACTGCAGGAACCACATACTTTTTTGATGGAAATAAAAAATATAATATAAACGTACAGTTTGAAAAACGAACGGTAGGTGCTTTGCAGATTGGCCTTAGAAAAGCTCTTGATGGAACTCTTTATGCAAACAGTGAAAAGGCTCTTACTGTAGAAGGAAGTATAGCGGGAGAATTTGGAGAACGAAAATCTCAAATTTCAATAAATGGAAATGTAATACTTGGAGAGTTTATTGCAGAAAACGGGGAATCGGCTTTTTTTTATATTCCTAAAAAATTAAATTTTGATGGAAATTATGTTACAATAAAACCGGTACCCAGAAATCGTTCAACATATATAAACACAAGACGAAAGTGGATGTATGGTTCGTATACTCTTTTTATGATTTCACTGATTCCGACTTTCTACACTTATGGAAATTATTTGAATCAGGTAAGACTTTATAAAGATGGTCTGGCTGATTATGAATCTGCAAGAGGCTGGCAGAACGCTACAAATATTACACGTATAATTTCTATAGGCTGCGGAGTTTTCTGGGGCTATGAGCTTGTGCGTTATCTGCTTGCTGCCGATTCTGTTTTACCGCAGAATGCACGGCAGGGTGATGTTACTGAATTTAAATATTACACACCGGAAGAAGTTCCGGTAACTGAAGATAGTGGAGTTAAAGAAGATGAAGAAATCATTCGGTGAAAAACTTAAATCTTTGTTTTCAAAGAACAGTTCAATTAATGATGATTTTTATGATGAACTTACGGATATGCTCGTTGAAGGAGATGTCGGTGCTAAGACAGCTTTTGAACTTGTAGATGAACTTAACGAAATCTGTTCAAAAGAAAAAATCCGTGAACAGCAGGGAATTATCGCAAAGCTTCGGGAACTTCTTTTGAAGGATGTTAAAGCAGTTGATTTAGAACCTGAAGAAGGAAAGCATAATATCTGGATGATGCTTGGTGTAAACGGTGTTGGTAAAACGACTTCTGTTGCAAAGCTTGCTTCGTATTTTAAGGAGCGCGGGCTGGACAATATTGTGCTTGCCAGTGCAGATACCTTCCGCGCTGCGGCAATTGAACAGCTTGCAATGCACGGTGAACGAACAGGCGTTCGTGTAGTAAGCCATCAGCATGGTTCAGATCCTTCTGCTGTAGTTTTTGATGCTGCAGATGCGCTAAAAGCAAAAGGCCCCGGGCTTGTACTTGCTGATACGGCAGGCCGTCTTCATAATAAAGAAAACCTTGTTCGTGAACTTCAGAAAATTGACCGCACTTGTTCTTTAAAGGCCGATGAAGGTTGTTATAAAAAGCTCCTTGTTATTGATGCAACTACAGGTCAGAACGCTCTGCGACAGGCCGAGGTCTTTAACGAAGCTGTTAAAATCGATGCAATAATAATGACTAAATATGATTCTACTGCAAAAGGTGGTGTTGCTGTTTCAATCGGCCGTGAGCTTGGACTTCCTGTTGCGTTTGTATGTACAGGTGAAGGTTATAAAGATATCGGAAAATTTAATGCGGAAAAATACATTGATGAATTTCTTGGAGACTAAGGAATAAAAGTGCTTTTAAGATTTCATCGTTTTAGTCTTATTCAATTTGTTCTTCTCTTTGCTATTTTGTTTTTTTCAGGTCTCTGTATTTCCTGTAAAAAGAAAGTTCAGAATGAAGGTCAAACTACAGATGTCAAAGCTTTTGTAGAAGTGGAAGATTCTGATGAGGCAACAAACGCTGATGATGAAATTACTGACGATGCAGAAAACGAATTTATTTCTCTGTTTGATTTTTACAGCCCGGCACTTGATAATGCAGAATGGGTAGAAGAACTCTTGCTTCATGCAGAAGAAGAACGCATTGCTGAACAGATGAATGAAATGGAATCATCTCTTGAAGAATATCAGCAGGCAGAACTTTCTGAAGAAGCTGACATAACCGAAAAGAACTCTGAAATAGCAGAAGCTTCCGAAGTTTCTAATGAGATTGAAAAATATTTTGAAAATAATAATGAAGGAAAATCTTTTAGTTCAGAGAACGGACAGCTTAAATTTTATGAAGCTGGTAATGAAATTTTAGTTCCTCAAAAATCTGAAAACGGACAGATTGTGATTCATGCTGACGGAAAAAAAATAAAGCGGATTTTTTATGATGAATTATTCAGAATTGTAAAACGTGAGGAATGGGATATTACTGAAATAAATTCTGAAAAATTAATCAAATCGGAAAATCTCAAATATAAAGGAGATGGTTATAAGGTTATTTCCAAAACTGTTTCCACTGAAAATGATTATGAAGAAATTTTATATAATGATTCTGCTTTAATTCAAAAAATTACTCGATATGTAATTGTAAAGGAAAAGAAATATAAGGTTTCAGAACGACATTGCCTTTATAATGCAGATAATAAAATTACATCTGACGAAAATATTGAATATAAATATAAACAGGATTATAAAAAACTTGATTACAGTTTTGCAAAAAAATATGTATATACCTACAATGAAGGTGATGTTCCTCCTGACTTCAGCTATTACGAAAATGATGTTCTTAAAATGAAAAATAAGTATGCTTCTGATAATCTTTCATATACAAGTCAGGTCTTCTTTGATAATGAGCTTTCAGTAAAGACTTATTATGAGAATGGAATCCGTTTGAAAGATGTTTATTACAAAGATGACAAGGTACTGAGGGAAAAGCTTTATGAACAGACAAATCAGAATGCTCAGGAGGTACAGAGTGAAATACAGTAATTTTATAACTGATATTCGCTGGATTTCTGCCGTTTCCCGTCGTTTTGCCAGAGTGGACAGAAAAGGACGTTCGGCTGTGACTTCTGCTCTTGCGACACTTGGTATCTGTTTTGGTGTTATGACTTTGATTGTTGTTATGAGTGTAATGAATGGTTTTCAGATGAGCTTTATTGATGCAATTCTGGAAGTATCGTCTTATCATTTACGGATTGCAGATGTTCCGGTTTCTAAGGAAACTGAACTCATTGAAGCTTGTGAAGCGGACAAAAGAATTACTGCCTGTGTGCCTTTTTATGAAGCTCAGGCTCTTATGACAGGTGGAAAGGGTGGTGCTGTTGCGGTAAATATTCGTGCCGCAGATGAAACAATGTATTCTGAAGATAAGGGGTTTCAAGAACAGCTTAAAATGATTTCGGGAAATTTTGATTTTTCTGAAAAGGATTCTATTGTTCTTGGAAGTACACTGGCGCGTAATCTTGGAGTTCATACCGGAAGTTCTGTAAATCTTCTTGTTTTAAGCGGCGGAAGTGATGTAGACCTTTTTTCTACTGACAGACTTTTTACGGTAACTGGAGTTTTTACAACCGGTTACAGCGAAATAAACAGTTCTTATGCTTTTGTTGGTACAGAATCTGCAGAAAAATATTTTGGTCAGTCTGCTAAAAAAATCTGGGGAATAAAACTTAAGAATTATGATGATGATCTTAAGGCTGTGACTAATCTTGAAAAAGCGCTCGGAGAGTTTAATGGTTCTAAGCCTCAAATTCAGTCTTGGCGGACTTTTAATCGTACTTTTTTTGGTGCTCTGAGAATTGAAAAAAATATGCTTTTGCTGCTGGTTGCGTTGATTTTCGTGGTAGTTGCAATTAACATTTATAACGGAATGCGCCGTCTGGTTTTTGAACGCCGTACAGAAATAGCCGTGCTTTCTGCAATGGGGGCGCGCAAAAATGGAATCAAATCAATCTTTATTATGCGCGGTCTTTTAATGGGAACTCTCGGCGCTCTTGTCGGGCTTCTTCTGGGGCTTATAATCAGCTTTAATACTGATGTTGTATTTATTATTGCAGCAAAAATTATGTATGGTCTTCAGTATTTAGTGACGGCAATTACAAATCACGAAAACCTGCAATATGTTCAGGTTAATTCTTCATATACTCTGTATGCTTCAATTCCTGCCAGAGTGTTTCCGGGCGAGGTTGCTGCAATTACATTGTTCGGAGTTTTTTCTCCTTTAATTGCATCCTGGGCGGCAAGCAGAAATGTTTTAAAAATGACAGTTGCGGAGGTTCTTCATAATGAGTAACGCAGATATCCTTACAATAAAAAATCTGGAAAAAGTTTATGTAACAGACAGCGAAAGACTTACTGTTCTCAAAGGTCTGAATTTAACCGTAAAAGAAGGTTCAAAAATTACAGTAACCGGTGAAAGTGGAAGCGGCAAAAGTACATTACTTAATATAATCGGCGGAATTGATAATGCTACAAGCGGAACCGTTACAGCAGGAAATGCGCAGACCGGTGAATGGAATGTTACAATGCTCAGTGAATCAAAAATGTCTGAATATCGGGCGCACTTTCTTGGACTGATTTTTCAGTTTCATTATCTGCTTAAGGATTTTACAGCTCTTGAAAATGTTTATATGCCGGCTCTCATTGCGGGTATTCCAAAAAAAGAAGCAATGGAACGGGCTTCCTGCCTGCTTGAAGATGTCGGCGTTTCTGAACGAATGAATCATCTTCCGTCGCAGCTGTCTGGCGGTGAACGTCAGCGGGTTGCCGTAGCTCGTGCCCTTATAAATGATCCAAATCTTATTCTTGCAGATGAACCTACAGGTAACCTTGATCCTGCTAATGCCATGAAAATAGGTGAACTGCTTTTTTCAATGGCAGATAAATATAAAAAAACGCTTATTCTTGTTACTCATGATATGGGACTTGCAGCAAATGGTGATGAAAAATTTAAGATTGTTGAGGGCAGGCTTAAATGAGTTCGATTAACTCTTTATCTTATTCTCTGATGTTTGCAAAAAGTCTCATTTTTCCTAAATCCGAAAAAAAGTCTATTGCGCGCAAAAGCCTTTTCGGAGCGGTTCTCTGTATAGGTCTAAGTATTGTTCCGCTTGTAGTTGTTACTTCTGTAACAAACGGAATGATAAATGGAATGACGGAGCGCATAATTGGACTTTCTTCTTCGCATATTCAGGCTTATATTGCACCAAATATCAGCCGAGTAAAAACTGCTGAAAACTTTATAGAGTTTGCACAGACAGCCGCAGATTGTAAGGGAATAACAGGAGTTTATCCTGAAGTTGATGTTTCTGCTCTTGCTGCCGGAAAAAAAGCAAGAAGTGGAGTCGAAATCCGCGCAGTAGAAAAAGATGTTTTTGTAAAGAATAAATCATATGCTTCTTTATTTGAGATTATTGAGGGAGATATAAATTCGTTTGTAAATCCTTCTGATGATGAAAAACGCGCGCCTGCTGTAATCGGAAAAAAAATGGCAGAGGACTTAGAGCTTCATGCCGGAGATACCTTTAGAATTATAACGACTCGAACAGCCGGTGCACCTGGTTCAGAAGACGGCTTTTCTAAGATTGTACCCAAACTTTCAACCTTCCGTATAGCGGCGGTTGTTTCTTCGGGGTATCAGGAACTCGATCAGTTCTGGGTATTTATTCCGCTGGAAACTGCTTATTCTTCACTTTCTATGGAAACGGCAACTTTTCATGTAATGCTGGAAACTGAAAATGCCTTTTCTCCGGAATTAGTTGCAATCCAAAAACGTGTGAGTGAGAATTTTGGCCGCTATGCAAATGTTTACCGCTGGGATCAGATTCATACTGCTGAATTTGAAAACTTTTCTTCTACAAAGGTTATGCTTGTTTTTGTAATGATGCTGATTGTGCTTGTTGCTACGGTAAATATTTCATCAGCAATTGTAATGCTTGTAATGGAGCGACAGAAAGAAATTGCAATTCTGAAAAGTATTGGAGCAAAACCTCGCGGAATCACTTTTGCCTTTCTGCTGGCGGCTATGGCTTGTGGTGCAGGTGGGCTTGTAATTGGGCTTCCTGCCGGTATTTTACTCACTGTTTTTTCAAATCAGCTGGTGCATGGTCTTGAACGGCTTGTTAACTGGTTCAGCGCACTTGGTGGTGGAGGCGAGGTGCATCTTATGGATCCGGCATATTATTTAAGTGAAATTCCAGTTGAAATTCCTGTAAATCAGGTTATCCTTATAGCAATTGCAGTTCTGCTGCTTTCGGTTCTGGTTTCGTATCTGCCTTCGCGTAAAGCTGGTCGTGAAAAACCTCTTGATATTTTGAGAAAGAATTAGCATATGTGTAAGCCCGCTGGCGGGCGGTGTTAAATAGCAGAGCGTTAAAAAAATTGCGAAAGCAATTTTTAGCTCTACCACTAGGAGCTCTATGAAGTGTTGTTCTGTGTGCGGAAGCACTTATGAAGAAATCAGAAAGTCTCAAAAAATCGGTTGTGCAGAATGCTACTATACCTTTGCCCAAGAATTCCGGGAAAGTCTGGAAAATTATGGTATTTCTGGTGAGTATAAGGGCTCTCTGCCAAAGCATTTAAAAGGCTACCGTTCAACTCTTGTAGACCGTATGACCATGCAGATTAAGCTTGAGGAAGCAGTTGCTGCAGAAGACTATGAAAAGGCTGCTTTATATAGAGATTATCTTAAGGTTTTGAATCATGGCACGGAAATCAAAGACGGACAACAGTAAAATGGCAGACAGCACGGCAAATGCAAGTGCATGGTTCGCTGAGCCTGGAAAAAATGATGATGTTGTCATTTCTACCCGTGCCCGGCTTGCCCGAAATCTTGCAGATTTTCCATTTTCCTCAAAAATGACTGACGATGACAGGGAAAGAGTTCAGGCTCTGGCCTATGATGCCTTTTCTAATCAGGAAGGCTGGCATTTTATTGATATGAGCCAGATTTCAGTGCCTGGCCGGCAGATTTTAAGCGATAAAAACATCATAAAAGAAGACTGCAGCGCCGTGATTATTAATTATTCTGACGAAAGCACTTCCTGTCTGGTAAACGAATGCGATCATATTAAGATTTCGGCCTTTGTTTCGGGCCTGGACTGCGAAAAAGTTATGGAAAAGGTCTACAAGGTGGACGAATTTCTGCAGACTAAGCTGCAGTTCGCTGCAAATATCGATTTCGGCTACCTTACTTCATATATAAAGGACTGTGGAACCGGTCTTAAGTTTTCTGTTCGCATTTTTATTCCGTCAATTGTGCTTTCCGGCCAGTTTGAGTCGGTTGTAGAAATGGTCCGCAGTAAAAAGCTGGGCATTCATCCGGTTTTTAAGAGTGATGAAATTGCTGATTTTTCCAACTGTCTTTTTGATATAAGCACAACCTGCTCTGCAGAAGGTACAGAACTGGACCAGATGGCGGTAATTCACTCAGTTGTAAGCGTAATTTTAAAAACAGAACGCAAGATTCGGTCGAATTTTGCCGATAATAATCCTACAGTAGTCTTGAATTTTTTTAAGCAAAGCTACGCTCGTGCTATGTATTCGCTGCTGCTTTCTTATGAAGAGGCGGTGAGCATAATATCGGCAGTAAAGTGGGGGCTTCAATTAAAGCTCGTAAAAGGTATTGAAGAAAACGAATTGAACGGTCTTTATTACCGTGTAAAGGACGGACATCTGAAATATCTTTGTGACAATTTTGCCTTTACCTTTGAGGATGATATTAAGTCCAGTGAAGCTTTGCAGATAAAACGACTCAGGACAATTGTAATTCAGCAGGCCTTTGAGGATATTGTTAATGAAAAACCTGTCTCCTAGAGCAAAAAAAATCTTGATGGTTCTGGCCCAGGATGAAGCCAGAAAAATCGGAAGCCCTCAGCTTTTACCAGAGCATGTGCTTCTTGCAATTTTAAAATCAAAGGAAGGATTAGGATATTCAGCTCTGACTGAGCTTGGATTGAATGCCGACAAATTACAACAGGCAGTAGAAACTTATTTCCGCGATGACATTCATTCACCGACCCTGGATTCTATTCCAAAAAGCCGTCGTTATCAGTTTATGATTGATATTGCTGATATTGAGTCTTCGGCTCTTCATAATAATTATATTGGAACAGAACATTTACTTTTAGCAGCTATTCGCGATGAAGGCAGTGTAACTGCAAAGTTTTTTGCCTCTGAGGGGTACTCGATTATGGATGCCCGCTTTACGGTAATGGAACTTCAGGCAGACGGTGGCTCTTCTATCCGCCAGCAGAATGCAGAAAATCTTGTTGATTCTGTATTCCGCAGTCTTTTGAATGATGATGCCGGTGGCGGACTTTTCGGAGTTTTTGAGGAAAAGAAAGAAAAGAAACAGCCTCACGATAAATCAAATGGCGGACAAAAACAGTCATTCCTTGCAGAGTACAGCCGTGACCTTACAAAGCTTGCCCGCGAAAATAAAGATGACCCTGTTGTCGGACGCGATAAAGAAATCCACCGCGTAATTCAGATTCTTTCCCGCCGTACAAAAAATAATCCTGTTCTTACAGGCGAACCTGGCGTTGGAAAAACTGCAATTGTTGAAGGCCTTGCCCAGCACATTGCAGCCGGTAAAGTTCCTGAGGGACTTTTGAATAAGCGTATTCTTTCTCTCGACCTTGCCGCAATTGTTGCAGGTACCAAGTACCGCGGTGAGTTTGAAGAGCGCATGAAAAAAATGATGAAGGAGCTTCAGGAAAATAAAGACATTATTTTATTTATTGATGAGCTTCATACAATCATCGGGGCGGGTGGACCGGAAGGAACAATGGACGCTTCTAACATTATGAAGCCGGCACTTTCCCGCGGTGAAATCCAGATTATTGGTGCAACAACTACTAAGGAATATACCCGCCATATCGAAAAAGATCTTGCCCTTGAACGCCGCTTCCAGGTGGTTAAGGTGGAAGAGCCTGGAGATGATGAAACAGAAAAGATTCTCAACGGAATTAAAACTAAATATGAAAATTACCACAGGGTTATTTACGATGACGCAGTAATTCCGGCAATTGTAAAACTCAGCCGCCGCTATATTCCTGAAAAGGTTTTGCCGGATAAAGCAATTGATATTCTTGATGAAGCAGGAGCTGCAAAAAAAATTCAGGAAGAAGCACGCCCTACAGAGCTTGCAGAGCTTGAGCAGAACATCAGCCAGCTTATTGAAGAAAAAACTGCCCTGGTAAAAAATCAGGATTATGAAAGTGCGGCACTAGTGCGCGATAAGGTAATTGACCTCAAGCGTCGTCTTAATGTTTACAGTGATCTTTGGAAGCAGAATGGAAACAGCGGTACAAAGCGCGTTACTGTTTCTGATGTTGAACATATTATAAGTGAAATGACTGGAGTTCCTGTAGAACGCCTTTCTTCTTCGGAAGCAGAGCGTATTGTTCACATGGAAGATGAACTTCATAATACAGTAATCGGACAGGACAGCGCAGTAAGTGTAATTAGCGGTGCAATCCGCCGTGCCCGAGCCGGCATTTCTTCACCAAAACATCCGGTCGGTAGTTTTATTTTCTTAGGTCCTACTGGTGTCGGAAAAACTCAACTTGCCAAAGCTCTTGCAAAATATCTTTTCGGCAGTGAAGAATCTCTGATTCGAATTGATATGTCTGACTATATGGAAAAGCATACCGCAAGCCGCCTGGTTGGAGCGCCTCCTGGATACGTTGGCTATGAAGAGGGTGGTGTTCTTACAGAAAAAGTTCGCCGTCATCCGTACTCGGTTGTTTTGCTGGACGAAATTGAAAAGGCTCATCCTGATATTTTCAATCTCCTGCTACAACTGCTTGAAGAAGGAGAACTTTCTGATAATCTTGGTCACACTGTAAACTTCCGCAACACTGTAATCATCATGACAAGTAATGCAGGAGCCCGCCAGATTACAAACGAAGGCCGCGTAGGTTTTGGAACTCTTGCGAATGCAGACGGCGTTATGCCTTACGAAGAAATCAAGGCCGGCGCAATGAATGAGCTCAAAAAACTTCTAAGCCCTGAGCTTATAAACCGAATTGATGATGTAATTGTTTTCGATGCACTTACCAAAAAGGAAGTTGCAAAGATTCTCGATATTCAGCTTGCAGAACTCGGAGAGCGCCTTGCAGAAAAAGGCCTTACAATCAGTCTCAAGCAAAAGGCAAAGGAATATCTTATTGAAAACGGATATAATCCTGCAATGGGAGCACGTCCTATGAAGCGCCTGCTCCGCAAGGAAATTGAAGACCCGCTTTCAATGGAGCTTCTTTCAAACGCCGGAAAGAATTATAATACTGTTGCAATTGACTGTAATAATGGTACAATAAAAGTTAAGCTCGAAAATCTGGAGGAAAATAATCGTCATTGCGAGGAGCCATGCGACGAAGAAATCCATTGTAATAGATTGCTTCGCACTTCGTGCTCGCAATGACAGTAGCCGTCGTCATTGCGAAGCCTTTGACAATTTAAATCGTCATAGCGTGGTGCTTATGGCGATTTGCATCTCGTCATTGCGTGGTACGTATGGCGATTTACGTCGTCATAGCGTGGTACTTATGACGATTTACGTCGTCATAGCGTGGTACTTATGACGATTTGCATCGTCATAGCGTGGTGCTTTATGGCGATTTACATCGTCATTGTGAGGAGCCTATGGCGACGTGGCAATCTATAACTGTTTATGAAACGTATATTCATTATTTTTTGTTTAGTAAGTTTAATTTGTCTTAATGCATTTGCACAAACTGCACAGGTTCGCGTAGGCCTTTTGAACGGCCCAACCTGTGTACCTGCTGCATTCCTTATGGAAAATAAAAAATCACTTTCCGCAGAAGGTATAGAAGCAGAGCTTACTTATGAAAAATTTGCTGACCCTCAGGCCCTGCTTCCAAAAATGATAAAAAAAGAAATCGACATCGGCTTTATGCCGGCCAATGTTGCAGCAAAGGTTTACAATTCAGGAAATAAATCTATCATCTGCTGTGCCGTTGTTGGTTATGGAAATCTTAGCCTCATTACAACAGATGAAAGTATCAATCAATTGTCAGACCTGAAGGGAAAAACTGTTTATGTTGCAGGTCAGGGAGCTACACCAGAATATATGTTCCGATATTTACTGAAAGAAAATAATATTTCCTGCAGTAATTCAGGCGACTCTGGTAATACCGAAAATGCTTCTGTTTTAATCGATTTTTCAATTCCGACAGCACAAATTGCCGCTCAGCTGATTTCTGGAAAAATTCAGTATGCAGTTGTTCCTGAGCCATTTTCAACTATCGCAAAGTCAAAATCAAATAAAGTCCGAACTGCGATTGACTTTCAAAATGAATATCTTAAGTTTTCAAATGAAAAAGAAATTTATCCGCTGTCTGTAATGGTTGTACGGTCTGCTTTTATTAAGGAAAATCCAGAGCTTATTCAGTCTTTTCTTTCTGAATATGAAAATGCGGTAAACTGGACAATTAATAATCCGGCTGCATCTGGAAATCTTTGTGAAAAATTCAGTCTTGGTCTTGCGGCTGATATTGTAGAAAAAGCAGTTCCTGTTTCAAATTATACATATATTCCGGCTGCTTCAGCAAAAGCTTCTCTGGAAAAGCTTCTAAGTCTTTTTCTTGAAAATGATAAAACTTCAATTGGCGGAAAACTCCCGGACGAGGCATTTTATTATACGAAATAGAAAGGAATGACAAGAGAGCGTTTTTGTAAAATTATTTCTCCAATTATTCTTTTACTTGTCTGGTATGTGCTGGCTGCAGTAATTGCAGCTCCGCTGATACTTCCTTATCCGCATTTTGTTTTAAAAAGACTTTTTGAACTGTTAAATACAATAATTTTCTGGAATGCTTTTGCCGTTACTTTTCTTCGTGTTCTGCTTGCGTTTGTGATTTCACTCGTCGCAGGATTTGTTCTTGGTCTTATTGCGGCCGATTCAAAAGTTTTTTCTGCGTTTCTTGAATTTCCTCTTGAGCTTGTTCGTGCAACTCCTGTAATTGCCATGATTCTTCCAGCTCTTTTCTGGTTCACTTCAGGTGTGGTTCCTGTTTTTGTTGCAGTTCTTATGTGTCTTCCGATTATGATTACTTCAAGTCAGAAAGGTTTTGAAAAAAATCCGGAAAATCTTGAAAAACTTTTCAGAATAAACTCCCGCGGCATAAAGGGCTTTAAGGCATTTATGTATATAAGGCTGCCTTCTGCAATGCCGGCCTTTCTTTCTGGAGCAGAGTCCGCTTTTGGCCTTGCCTGGAAGGTTGTGGCTGCCGGTGAAGTTTTGAGCATTCCGAAAAGGGGAGCAGGTTCCCTTATGCAGCAGGCTCAGGTTCATTTGGAAAGCTGCGATGTTCTTGCCATTACCTTTGCAATTATTATAGTAAGTTATTTGTGCCAGCAATTATTGAAATGGATTGCTTCGTCACTATGTTCCTCGCAATGACAAGAGTCGACATTATGAGCTAAGCGAAGCAATCCATAAAAAAAAATATAGTAAAAATGATAAAAAAGCGTTATAATTTTATTTTATACTGGTTTAATTTCAGTTTCTTAAAAACGCATCTTGATTACTGAATTTGTTTCAGTATCTGGTTGTCAAAGTTTATTGAGGTGTTTATGATTAAAGAGTTTTTGCCATATGATGTTGTAAGAAATGATGCTCTCAAACTTGCACATAAGATTTACAAGGATGGTTTTATTCCTGATGTAATTTACTGTTCACTTCGTGGCGGTGCTTACATGGCAAATGTTATAAGTGAGTATTTTAAGATTATCAGTAAACGGGAAAGCTTTCATCCGGTTTTGTACGCAGGTGTTGTTGCACGCTCTTACTCTGATGTTGCACAGCACACTAAAGTTTTTATTGATGGCTGGACTTATCCGCCGGAAAATTTAAGACCAGGTGATAAGATTCTTTTAGTTGATGACATTTTTGATTCAGGCCGCACAATCAACTCTCTCGTAGAAACACTTATCAACAGCCGCGGCATGCCTCGCGAAGACATTAAGGTAGTTGTTCATGACTACAAATATTTTACTTATCAGGAAGAACAGCTTCCTATTCAGCCTGATTATTACTGCCGAAAATTCGTTATCAACAATCCAGATGAAAACCGCTGGATTCATTATATGAGTCATGAGCTTGTAGGTCTTTCAAAAGAAGAGCTTGAAAAGAATTATTATTCTAAGGATCCGGAATTACGCGATATTCTCGGGCCTTTCCTCGAATCCTGATTAAGGTCTGCAATAAAAAGGATAGAATATGACGAAAAAGTTTCTTTCAGTTTTTATTTTAATTTTTGCTCTGCTTGCATTTCCGCTGACCGGTGAAATAAATTTGCTCAGTCCTGTAGAAGGTGTCTGGGCAAACAGGCAGATGCTTGTAATTGATAATTCTGAAGGTGGTGATTTTTTCTATTCTATTGATGGTACAGATCCTGAGACCTTTGGTTTTGCTTATGATGGTCCTGTTCTTCTTGATGTTACTGGTGAAGTAAATGTAATAGTTACACGCATTACTGCCGGTGGAAAAAAAGAAAATACTTCTGTAGTTTTCACAGTTCAGCCGGATGACGCTGCTAAAACTGATTATAAAAATTTTGTACAGACTTTTTTTGAAGGCGGAATTCTCAATTACAGTGCGGGAAGTGAGCTTGTAATTCCGTCTGCGTTCTCCTTTTATCTCGGCCTCCCTCCAAAGAATAATCAGAATGAAAATTATATTCCGGCCCGTACAATTCGTCTTTCTACTTCAAGTGTAATTTCGCGTTTTGTTCCGTGTACAGTTTTTGATAAAACACGTAACGTAAAATATCGTTTTATAATTAAGACTTATCCTCAGTCGGCAGGTGTTTTCAGTCGCCGTGATGTTCCGTTTGAAATTTCAGACTGGGAATCTATTTCTTTTACTGACGATAAATTAATTTATAAAATTGATTCTGAATACTGGTCTCTTCCGACAGAGCCGCGTCATATAGACCGTTCTGTAAGTCATATGATTTCATGGCAGCCGCTTGAGTATGATTCTGGAAATCCTGTTGAGTTTTTTGTTTTACCTCCAAAGCCGGAAGTTGTACGTGAAGAAAATGATGACGGTAGTCTTGTTTATTATCTTCGAGGTGATGATTCTTATGCGCTTGGCATAATGAATGAAATTGACGGTTCTTACTCCGAGCTCTTTACAAGAGTTGGTGTAGACGCTTTTTACGGTGAACAGGTTTCGGGTGACATTACTCTTGGAGTCTTTTCCAATTCTGTTTATCAGGGAAAGATTTCTTTTTCATATAATATAAACCGCCGTCCGCCTCAGATTCCTGTTATAAAAACAAATGCCGAAGGCTTTGTTTCGCGTGACAGTGTTGAGTTAAAAATTACAGGCGAGCATGGAGCAGATTTATATGTTGCATTAAGCGAACCTCTTACCTTAAATGAATCTGAACTTTCTTATTCATCAGATGATGAAATGTTTAAGAATGTACCTCTTGGCAATTACAAAAAAGTAAAGGGTGAAAGCTTTTCTCTTAGATGGGGACAAAATGGTTTAAATCCTGTTTTTTATAAGATTTCTGCTTATTCAAAAACTGATGAAAAACAAAGCAGTCCGATAGAGTATTCTGTTGTAATAGATCAGTCAAATTATTATTTTGATGCGTCGGCAGATGCGGCTTCTGCGGATGGTACATCAGCGCATCCGTTTACAGACTTTAGTCAGCTTGCAGAAGCTCTTACAAAACAGCGTGTTGTTAAATTAAGTGTAAAAGGTGAACTTCAGATAAATGAATCTTATCCGGTTCAGGCAAATTTTGAAATTATAGATGGGGGTGATGCAAGACTCTCTTTCGGACCGTCAGGTTCTCTTGTAATAAAAGCTTCTACCTTTGAGATTTCTGGAGTACGCATTCATAATATTTCAAACAACAGTGTAAAATCTATTGTTCCTCTTATTAAGCTTGAAAATTCTGTTCTTACAATGAAAGATTGTGTAATAGGAGTAGACTTTGCCAGAAATGGTACTGTAATAGATGCATATAATGCAATCATAAATATTTCTGATACTATGGTTTCTGCAACTGCTGTTACTTATGCATCATTTATTTCTTCTGTAAAATCACGTCTGACTGTACGTAATTCTTCTTTCAGTACAAATGCAGAAACTAGTGTAGTTATATCTGCCGACGGCGGAAATATTTCTGCTTATAAAAACGAATTTTTTGTAAGCGGCGTTTCCGGTCGTATTGCTGAGCTTTTTGGTGTTACAGCATCCTTTAAGGAAAATATTTTTAAGGCCCGACTTTCAAATAAAAACAATCTGATTCAACCGATTTATGTAAATAAGGCTACAAAGCTGACAGATGAGAATAATTCAATTCAGGGGTTTTAAGTGAGTTCGGCTAATTCTCTGATTCTGGACATAGGTTTTGATGAAGCGGGCAGAGGTCCTCTTGCAGGTCCTGTCTGTGCCGCTGCCGTAATTCTCCCGCCTGATTTTCCCGTTGAAATTCTTAATGATTCAAAAAAGCTTTCTGAAAAAAAACGGCTTGCTGCAGAAATCATTATTAAAGAAAAAGCCTGCTGGGGAATTGCACTGGTAGATCATAAAACAATAGATAAAATAAACATTCTTGAAGCAAGCATGCTTGCAATGAAAAATGCCTTTGAAGAGCTCCAAAAAAAAATGCCGGAGTGGTGCAGGGGGATGGGGCTTGATGATTTAAGTCAGATAACTCTTAAGGGGATTACCGACGGCACCCGATGCCCCGAGGTCCCAATCAAATGCCGCTGTGAACCAAAAGCAGACGGAAAATATCCGTGCGTTATGGCCGCAAGCATTCTTGCTAAAACCTGCCGCGACCGTTTAATGTTAGAAATGGATAAAAAGTATCCCGAATACGGATACGCAAAACATAAAGGGTATCCGACAAAAGCGCACCGCGAGGTCTGTCGTCGCCTGGGACCTTCCCCGATTCAGAGATTATCGTTTAAATATTAATTATTGCTTGCCACGTCATTGCGAGGAGCGAGCAAAGCGAGCGACGTGGCAATTCATTAATCACGTGTAATATTTCTAAGCCAGCCTTTCTTAAAATAGTGGCGTATAACGAACGGCATCTTTTCAAACTCATCAAGGAAGAGAATAAAATATACCCAAAGCGGAGGCAGCTTGAATACGAAGGCTGCAAGAAGTCCAAGCGGAACAGAAACACACCACATGTTGATTGTATCTGCAATAAAGCCGAATTTGGAATCTCCTCCTGCTCTGAAAATGCCACAAATCAAAACTGTATTTATAGAAGCTCCAATCAGTGAATATGCATTTATAAACAGAAGAATGTTTCTGTAATGTGCGGCTGTCTCATTCAAATCAGCTATATATGGAAGCACCGGATACAGACAGATTAAAAGAACTGCACCAAGTACTCCTGACAGAATTGTAACTCTGGCGAGTCGGCTTGCATTTCGTTCTGCAACTGCCATATCACCGGCACCCATATATTTACCTACAACAATTGCACCACCGTATGCCATGCCAAAACACAAAACAGAACCTAACTGACGCACTGTATTTACAACAGAGTTAGCCGCAACTATATCTTCACCAAGATGTCCCATAATTACGGAATACATAGCAAAGGCGGAACCCCAGACAAGCTCGTTTCCTACGGCAGGCATTGAATAGCGGATAAAGTCCTTTGTAAGCAGCTTGTTGCGGCGGAAAACACAGGCAACAGAAAATTTTACGTCGGTTTGTCTTCCGGCATAAATAAAACAGATTAACATTTCAATAAATCGTGCAATTGAAGTTGCAATTCCAACACCTGTAATTCCCATTTTCGGAATTCCAAAAAGCCCAAAGATAAAAACTGCATTTAAGCCGATGTTCAAAAACAAGCTGATAGTAGAAGTAATGGTTACGATTTTTACACGTTCAATACTCTTAAAACCTGCCTGGAACATCTGAGAAAAAGAAAGACAGACATAAGAAAAACTTGCGGCTCTGAGGTACTTACAGCCTTCCGTAATAAGAGCTTCATCTGTTGTAAAAATCAGCATTAAAATCCGCGGATAAACTGCGGCTATAAGAGCTACAATAATCTCAACGGTACAGCAGATTCTAAGTCCTATTCCAAGCAGAGTTTTGATGGATTCGGTATCCTTTTTTCCCCAGTACTGGGCACCAAGCATTACGAGCCCCGAAGAAAGTCCTGTAGAAACCATAAAAAGAATAAATGCTACATTGCCTGCAAGCGAAGAGGCCGCAATGGCAGTCTGTCCTATGTAGCCCAGCATAATTACGTCCGCAGAGTTTACGGCTGAGGATATAAGGTTTTGAATGGCCATCGGCTGTACAACATTCCGAAGGTCTTTGTAAAATGATTTTGCTTCTTGTGTCATTTATTGAAAATCTGAAAATGCTCCCATCTGAAAATGACTTGCATCGCTGGAATGACGCTACGCAAGATTCTTTTCAGACTCCGCATTTTCTCATGTTAGTTATCTGAAGAATCAACATCCTTTTTTGAAACGATGTGAATTACTTTACCGGTGCGTTTGATTCCGTCGTCGGCGCGCTTTTCTGACTTATCAGCTTTATCGCCCTTTATGCGGTAAACTTTCTTTGCCCCTGCACCATATTTAGCATCTTTTTCAGCACGTTTTTCTTTAGCTGCCTTCTGACGCTGTTTTCTGTCCTTCTCAACATAGTCCAGAGATTTTTCAAGTCCCTGAAGGAATTTCTGCATATCCTCTGCAAAAATTGCAATCTGATGGCGGTCTGCTTCAACACCATCGCGATTCTTGCTTTCTACAATCTGCAGAAATACATCACCAGTGCGGTTTTCTTTTACATTGAAAAAATACGAACGATTATCAAGATAAATTTGAGTAGTAAAAAGTTCTCCACGTGCTCCCATAATAAAACTCCTTGTTCCCGTTGTACGGGCTATAATATTGAGGGAGAGCCCTTAAAAAAATAACGCAAAGAACCTTCCCTTGTAATTTTATGAACTGTACCGCATTCATTGCGGTTTTTAGTAATTTATCACAATGTATAAGAAAAATCAACAACGCCAGCGTCTAATTGTCTGGCTTAACAGGGCTTCCGCATTATAAAACAAATTTGTGAAAACATGGCTTCCGGTCGCGGCTTCGTGGTACAAAACCGCGCAATAATGCGCTACACGCTTTTTGTGGTATAGAAACTATTACACCTGCCGCTTCCGCGGCAGCCACAAAAAGAGTGTTTTTGTACCACGCCCCGCTCCCTCGCGCCAAGATTACGTAAATCTTTTATAATGCGGAACCCCTGTCTGGCTTAACTTTTTTTTGTCATTGTCTGGCTGACCTTTTTTTAATTGTCGGGCGTGCCCGACAATTTTAATCTAATAAAGAATAACACAATATTATTTGACAAAACATTATTTATATTAAGATAATTAAATATTATTTCATTTATACGGAGACATATATGAAAAAAACAAATTTTAAGAGGATTTGCCTTACGGCAGTACTTCTTCTTTGTGCTGTATCAGCTTTTGCAGCAAAAAACACAAAAACAAAAACAACAAAGGTTTCAAGACCAGATGTGTGGATTCTTGATTTAACAGATGCCTTTGACCGGGCAAACGGAGAGTTTGAATACTGGTATGATGAAAATACTGGCGATTCAGGATATGGCCTTGATCTTGATTTTATTGCAAATGCAGCCTTTGCATTACCACGCAAAGGTGACAAAATTTTAATTACTGGAAAAATTATCAGTGATATAGATTTGCCTTATCTTGAGGCAGCTTTTATTGATAATTCAAATGGATGGACAAATGTTTCTTGGTGTGAAACTATTGCAGAAAATATTAAGGCTGGTGTACCTTACGAAATTGATCATGAAATTCTTATACGGGAAGATGCAAAAGGGCAGTTCTTCTTACGTTGTGAATATGACCTCTGCTGGGGTGACTATGGGAATATGCCAAAAGTAAGTAAACAGGCAAAAATGTCTTTTGACAGAGTAAATCAGTCTACAGATTCATATACCTTTAAAGAGACTTCTGCGGAAAAATGGGTAATTGATATCTGTGATTCTGATATTGGGGATAAAAGAAGCTTTAGAAAGGAGCCGGATGCAACGCTTTATTATTCAGATGGCAGATATGATGCCCTTTTTGCAGGAGTTTTTCCGAGAAAAGGCGATTTTATTGAATTACATTTAAAAGGAGTGTCTGATACAGACATTGAATCACTGTCAGTTCAACCTGTAGACAACAGTGAAGCTGCAGGCTGGTGGATGGATATAGTTTCAAATTATGATAACAGAATATTAAATATAAAAGCCGGAGTTCCGTTTTCCTATAAAATTCTTTTCCCTGTAGCTAACGCACCTAAGGAGGATGTTATGCTTCGTCTTCATTATGACGGAGAGTGGGAAAGGGAATGGCGTAAAACTCCTAATATCGGAAAGCCTGTAAATATTACATTCGAGCGTGACACAGCCTCTTTTGACAGAGCCGAAATGTGCGAAAAGATTGGAGTAAATAATCCACCGAAGGTTTATACGATTGATCTTTCAGATAGTGATTATGGTTCTGAATTTACTATTGATTGGGATGATGCAGAATGGGCAAAATCTTACAGAAAAATACTTTCATTCAGACATCTGATCAGAGGTGATATGCCTAAGAAAGATGATTTCATTGTTTTCAATTATGATATGACCTTTAGCGAAGATCTACCTTATCTTGCTTTCCAGATTGCAGACTGTTCAAAAAAGAATTCATGGAATCAGCCATATAAACCAGACTATTTTGATTTTACAGATATAAAAGCCGGCCAGTCTGTCAGAGGAAAGTCAGTTGTACAGGTAAAAGACCTTCCGATTTTTGATACAAACCTTCAGATGATTTATGATGCTTCATGGCAGCTCGAAAATCATCCTGCTGCTGGAAAATCAACAGATGTAAAATTTTCACGTGTTACAGATTCTACAGATACAGTTAAGCATCGTGCACCAAAAACTTATAAAGTTGATGTATCAAAGCTTGCAAAGGATTTAAAGTTTAATACTTTAGATGGAAATTTTAACTATACTACAAATCCATCTGACATACATTATTATCTTTCCGCTGTAGATATTACAAGTCTTTTCAAGGGAGATTTACCAAGAAAAGGTGATATTGTTGAAGTTACTTATAATTCTTCTGTTTCCGAAGATTTCAGTGGTATGTTATTCTTCCTGTATGAAGAAAATGACTATGTCTGGGCTCGTCCAATTGCTTCAGTTCCGATTAGAGATAATATACCAGTATTCACAGAAATGGATATAAAGAAAGGAAAGAAATTTAAATACAAGAAAAGTTTCCAGATTGTTGAAGATGCAGATGTAACTGTAAATCTGCAATTTGCATTTGAGAAATAATTCAATTCAATCTGGATAATTTATGGCAGGATTAATTTCCTGCCTTTTTTATTCCTGATGTCTTTAATTTACAGAGTTCTTGCCCGGGAATCCCCAAGGTTGTCATTGCCCGGGTAATGTTTCCCGCTGCTTGTAATTTACAGAGCTCTTGCCGGACACCCCCCACTGTCATTGCCCGGCTAGACCGGGCAATCTTTTATATCATAAAAGCAGAAAAAAAATCAAAAAAAGAAGAAAAAACGTATAAAAAATGATGATGAGGACTTGACACTTTTTAGAGAGAGGTATATATTCTTATTCACCGTCGCAACACAGCGGCGCTGCTCTTTGACAGATCAGGGAAGGAAATAACTGACTAAATAATTTTTTAGTGTTTTTACCATAAAAACACAACCCGCGAACTTCAGTTCTTGAAGTTCGATTGTAAATCAATTCAGCAAATATTTTAAGCTGGTTTGAACTGTTTATGTGAAATCATTACCCTTCGGGGTATTGAAATAATC
>CAMVDX010000019.1 GCA_947166355.1 uncultured Treponema sp. | reverse complement strand
AGAAGATTATTGATGCAGCATCCAAATAAAAAAATCACTGATTTAAGAAGACTGCGCAAGCTTTACGAAGAAGGCGCAGTCTTCACAGCTTTTGATACGGAAACTAGCGGAATTAGTCCAACCAACAGTCGTATCATAGAAATAGGTGCCGTTCAGTTTACAAAGGACGGCATTATTTCTAAATGGACTAAGCTTTTTGATCCGGATCAGATACTATCACCTTTTATAGTTTCTCTTACTCATATTACTCAGGAAATGGTAGATGCATCAGATCCTATAAATAAACATATTCGGGATTTTCTCAATTTTTTGGGCTCAACAATAATTGTTGCACACAATGCACAGTTTGACTTAAACTTTCTTAATGCAGAATGTGAAAACTGCGGACTGCCTGTAACAAAAAATCATGCAATAGATACCCTTCAGCTTTCCAGAATTATTTTTCCTGAAACTGAGTCTCATAAACTTGATTTTCTTGCAGATTATTTTGGAATTGATAAAGGCTCCTCGCACCGCGCTTTAGACGATGCGATTACCTGTATGGAATTGTTTAAGAAATGTTTAGATAGATAACGGTGGTTTCGATACAGCCGCTTCGCAACCACTCAACCACCGTAGATTTTCTAGTTTCTCGGCGCTTTTGCCGGGTCTATCGGCTGTCCGTTCTGGAATACCATAAAGGTAATCTGATATTTCTGACTGATTGAATCAAGGCCGGCGGTTCCAAGTTCACTGCCCGAAACAGCATACTCCCCTTTACGAACCTTAACAGAACCAAGTCCTGTATAAGCATAAATCAAGCCTGTTTTAGACTGAACAAATACTACCTGACCAAAACCGCGGTATACACCGACATACATTACAGTTCCTTCGTGAATACAAAGAACAGGTTCGTTTGTTTTTGCAGAAAGCTGAACTCCGGAAATCTTTCCTTTTACCTGAGTAATTTTTGGTGAAGAAACCGGCCACTTTGTATTTGAATCTGCGGTTATTGTTGTACCGTAGGTTCTGGTATCCGGCGCTTTTTCATTTACGCTGATTACAGTTTCTGTAGTTTTCGAAGTTTCTACTGTTTTTGATGATGTACTTGTTGCCGAAGCAACTGCTGCACCTGCGGCACTTACCTTAAGCTTTTGCCCAACTTTAATAACTGCAGATGAATCAAGATTATTTATCGCCATGAGATCTGCAACAGACATTCCGTTTTTTCGGGCAATTCCGTAAAGAGTGTCACCTTTTGCAACTACATATTCAGTTGTCTTTACAGTAGAAGAAGTCGCAGCGCCGGCAGTTTTCGTAGAAGAAAGCGCCGCCGCAGTTCCTATATCTGCATCAGGAATAATGAGCTTCTGGCCTACTTTAATTACATCGTTTTCTGAAAGATTATTTGCCGTACGAAGCTCTGCTACAGTAATCTGATATTTACGGCTTATAGAATATAGTGTATCTCCCTTTTCTACCTTATAAGTGATGTCTGCAAAAAGCGAGGTTGTGAAAAAAAGGAATATAGAAATTACAGTAATAATTTTGCTAAAGTGAGTTTTCATAATTATATTATCGGCTGATTTATAGAAAGAATTGACGGAATTATGTTCGATATTTTTATGATATTTTTATTATTCAACTATCTTGTTAAAAAATTCATTAACATTAATTCCGCTGATTATTTCATCTTTTGCATAACGGCTTAATATTCCTTCCCTTCCACCGGTAAGATGTTCAGAGGTAATTCCGTGTTTTATTGAAATATCAGCTTCCATGAGTGCTGAAAAATGATCGCAGATGCGGACAAGGCGTCCGTCAATCGGGTCAAACTCAGTCTTATTATATTTTGTATTCAGCTCTTCCCAGCTTACGTGCTTAATATTGCCGTTTTTGTCAAGAATTCTGTCTGTAAATTCATCACTTGTGTAATAAATTATTTCCTTTTCAAAAAAAGGCTCCATTAGAGGAACAAGCTCTTTATTCACAATTTCATCTTCAATCTTTTTTACGATATTTGGTAAATCATCGGTTGCAGTTTTTACCGGAGAAATAATATCGCGGGTAACAGATTCAGGAAGATCATGAAAAAGCGCACTGAAAAAATTATTTATTATGCGCCTGTCGCACATTCCAGGATTATATTCACGTCCCAAAAGCAGAGTCATTATTGCAACAAAGAAACAATGTCCCAGAACTGAAGTTGCAGGAACACGCGGAGTCTGATTCCATCTTGTCTGGAATCTAAGCTGTTCAATTTTTAAGATAAAATCAAAAGCCTTCTGATGTGTCATCAGCTTTTGAAGTCCTTCAAGCTCAAGGTACGGCTGAATTTCCAGCTCAAGCTCATTACGAATATTTTTAAGGCGTTCCTTTTCATTTACAACAGACAGCATTTCGAGCTCGCGGATTGTTGAATATTTATGTGCCGCCTGGTAAATATTTACGGTAGTTCTAAGTTCAGTCGGAATAGGAATATTTCCAGACTGCTGACCTACATAGATAGTAAATTCTGAAAACAAGTCTTCATCCGGCATAATGCCTTTATAACCGTTTAAAACCCATTCATTCAGTCTCATATATTCATCAGGAAATTGACGGCGAAGCATCTGCTGAACGGGAGCTTTTATATCGCACAAAGAAATTTTTCGCAGAAGATCAAACAGAGAAGCATAAATTAACCATTTCCAGTCTACATACTTTTTGCGGTTTTCTTCGTATTTTCCAATAATATAAGCCAGAACCATTTTTTCACCGGCTTTGTCCATTTCAACAAGTTCAAAGGGGCGGATTAAATCATTCCAACGTTGAATGGAGAATCCTTCAAATATTTTTAATGCAAGAGATCTATTCATAATTCATTTCCGTGAAATTTGACTGGTTAATGCACGCTTAGCTAAAAGCATTGAGTCAGTCGTTATTAAGATAAAAAAAGATTTTCAACCTTAATTACTCAAGCCGGCTTTATGATCAGCATCCATCTTATCCTTCCAGACCACAGCCTTTTTCTTTACTTCTTCTGCCTGATTTGAATCTCCGATTGCAATATAAAGCTTACGAAGAGCAAGAAGATATTTAATTGCATTGCGCATATCATCAATACGGCGAGTAGAAAGCTCGTATTTATCGCGGTAGGCAGTTGCAGAATCATTTAGCTGCTTTTGAATCATTCTGATATATAAAACAGTAGTCTCATAATCTGCACAGGAAGGATCAAAATAATCCTTTACACAGGCTTTCATATCAATAAGATTTTTTGAAACCGTTGCAAAACGACCTTCAAGCTCTACAAACGACCATTTCCATTTACTGTTGTCACCAAAGGCATCTTTAAGCATTGTAATTGCGAGCCCAAGCTTTCGGATAAGTGTAAAGCGGCGGATAATTGGTACATTATGAATAGGTTCCAGAAGCGGAGTAAGCTCTGAATAAGGGACATCAATCGTATCAGATACAATTTCTTCAAGATAAATGATTGCTTTATACAAAAGCTTTCGGGCATCATTGAGGGCATCATTATTTTTTACTTCCATAAGGCGAAGAGAAAGACTGTTCTGAGCCATATAAAGTGAAGCAGCATAAATCATATCTTCACAAAGCAGAAGCTTTTTGTTTTCGTAGTCAATATCACCCTTGTGCATGCCGTTAAGCATTGTTTTTTCTTTTTCGAGGGTCGCAGTAATTTTTCCCTTATACGGCTGGATAGCTTCGCTGAAATGAAGCCTTGTTTCTTCTGAAATCTTTGACATCAGTTACCTCCGCTGAATTTAGCAAGAAGAGAACGAGCGTGTTCCAGAGACTGCGCTGTATCAGAATCACCGGAAAGCATGCGGGCAATTTCAGCAACACGCTTTTCGCCTTCCACAGGATAAACATTAGATGAAGTAATTTCTCCAGAGACACTTTTCTCTATCTTAATCTGATTATCGGCATAAACTGCGATGCTCGCTAGATGTGTAATACAGAAAATTTGCTTATTTTTTGCAAGATTTTTAATATGTGCTCCTACAGCAACTGCAACTTCTCCGCCAATTCCAGTATCAATTTCATCAAAAACAAGAGTTTCTACATTGTCCGTTCGTGCAAAGATTGTTTTGAGTGCAAGCATAACTCTGGAAAGTTCACCACCCGAGGCAATTTTTGCAAGCGGGAGCGGAGGATTTCCAGGATTTGCACTTATCATAAACTCAATATCATCTTTTCCGTATGGACCGCAAAGCTGTTCAACTTCAGTTCCTGCCTTCTGATTAATCTGTACACAGAATGTAGTTCCTTTCATTCCAAGCTTTGAAAGAATCTGGTCTACCTCTGAATTCATCTGTGAAGCTGTTGCTTTTCTTGCCTGAGAAAGCTTTTCTGCCTCAGAGAGTATAATTTTTTCAAGAGCCTTTATTTCTGCGGTGAGAGCTTCTTTTTTATTATTGCCATCTCCGTTTTCTTCCATGTATTTTTTTGCCTCGTCGAAATATGAGAAGACCTCGGAAAGCGGAGCATTTACAGAAGATGCGTATTTTTTCTTAAGATTATAAATAAGCGACAGTCTTTCTTCTACAGTCTTGAGCCTGTTAGGATCATACACAAGCTTGTTCTTATAATCAGAAAATTCTGCTGCTATATCAGAAAGCTCGTAAAAGGCAGATTCTACACGTTCATCAAGCTTTGAAAGTGATTTGTCGAGTTCTGTTACATGCGAGCTGTCCCGCCTGATTTTTTTGAGAAGTCCTGTTACTCCGTTTTCGCTGTCGCTGAGCATCTGATCAATTGAATCAACATCAGAATAGATTTTTTCGTATGAAGCAAGGCGAGCCTGCTCTTCTTCGAGCTCAATATCTTCGTTCGGCTTGAGTTTGGCCTCACTTATTTCTTTTACGGCAAAGCTCATCATATCAAGCTTGCGAAGACGTTCGCTGTCAGACATATTATACTGAGCAAGCTGCTTACGTTTTTGAACAAGCTCTGCATATTTTTGCGTGAAGGCTTCTACCTGACTTACAATTCCTGCACGCGCATCAAGATATTTTCTGTGTTCAGAAACCTTCATAAGAGACTGATGCTCATGCTGCCCATGAATGTCTACAAGAAAGGCAGAAAACTGCGCAAGATCTGTGCGCGTAACAGGAGTATCACCAATCCAGGCTCCGGCCTTTCCTGTATCGCGTATTATTCTGCGTAAAAGAACACGGTCATTTTCAATTTCAATTCCGTGAACAGAAAGCCACTCCAGTGCATTTCTCGGTTCATCATCTTCAGTAATTTCCGAACGAACAGGAAGCCCCTGTGGAAGTAAAAAAGTTCCGCTTACACTCGCCTCTTTTTTTCCGGCACGAATCTGCTGAACATCTGCTTTTCCTCCAAGAAGAAATGAGAGTGCACCAATTAAAATTGACTTACCGGCACCGGTTTCGCCCGAAAGAACAGTGAAGCCTTTGGAAAATTCAAGATAATCTTGATCTATGAGAGCAAAATCTTTTATGGTTAAATCTTCAAGCATGAGGTACCCCCGACCAGTTTAATTTTGATCTGAGTGCGTTATAAAACTTTTCTTCAGATCCGGCCACAAGCTTTGCTTTCTTTTTATTAAGTATAACGGAGATAACATCTCCACATTTAATTTCAACCGGTTCCTGACCGTCTACTGTAAGACATATTCCTTTAATGCGGCTTTTTTCTACGGTAATCTCAAGATTACTATCTGGACTAAGCACAATCGGGCGGCTTGAAAGAGAAAAGGAATTTAACGGAGTTAGAACAAACGCCTCAACCTCCGGAGAGACAATAGGACCTCCAGCGGCGGCAGAATATGCAGTTGAACCGGTTGGCGTTGCGACGATAAGCCCGTCAGCTTTAAGCCGGCAAAGCGGCAGTGAATTTCTTTTTACAGAAAGCATGATAGTAGAAACTCCGCGTTCTGCAGAAATAACAGCATCATTAAGACTTAAAGATTCATATATTTTTTTACCTTCACGTCTTACTTCAACCTTGAGCATTGAACGTTTTTCAAATACAGATTTACCGTCTAAAAATAACTTTAATTCCTTAAGCCATTCTTCAGGCTGAACAGATGCAATAAATCCGAATTCTCCAAGGTTTACCGGAAACACAGGTAATCCGTATTTAGAAGCATTGCGGGCTGCATAAAGAACAGTTCCGTCGCCACCAAGAGAAATCACAAAATCATAGCCTTTAAAATCTGTATTATCTACGAAGCCGTCAAAACTTAGAAAATCGTATGCAATTTCATTTTTTTTCAGAAATGCAGCGATTTCCCGGGCGAGAGTCATAGATTCATCTTTGCTAACATTTATAATTATCAGTGCCTTATTCATTCTATCCTTTTTTCGGGTGGTTATTTCAGGGCATGCAAATTACGGCAGAGAACTTAAAACCTTAACAATTTTTGCACTTTCAGCGTGTGTCAGACGAGGATAAAGCGGAACATGTATGCAGCGCAGGTACAAAGACTTAGCATGAATACATTTTTCAGAAAGCTCATCTTTAAGTGCAATTACAGTATTATTGTATGCCAGCTGAACTTCAATTTCCTTACGCGAAGCATACTGCTTTACATCCTTAAAAGAACTTGCCAGAATAAGAGGGAAACAGCTCATTGTAGAACCATTTTCCATTTCTCGTGCATACATCTTATGGCGGCCAATAAGACAAGCCTGATGAAACATTGCAAATAACTCTTTACGAGTTTTTTCATTACGAGGATATTCTTTAACCTGTACCCATGCAAGCGCACAGTTTATATCAGGAAGAAGATCTGTAAGAGGTGCTTCATCAGAATATTTTTTTAGAACGATCCATTCACGTCGGCCGGGTGCCATAAGAATTGCTCCACCACCAGCTGTCAGAACATCACGCTCCTCAAGTCCCATAATTGTATAAATTCCAAAGGAGCCTGCAAGCTTACGCTCTTCTGTAGGTACTCCTTCTGGAGATAAAACAGGAACTGAAGCTCCTGCACTCTGCGAAATATCTTCTATTACAGGAATTCCAAGAGCCATTATTCCTTCAAAATCAGGGAGAATACCTTCTGTTTCATGGAGAATTAAAAGCCTTCCACCTTCCTGCATACCGGCATTTACAATTTCTGCCGTAACGAGTCCTGTAACCTCATCTACATCAAGAACCAACGGCTCATAGCCAAGGCTTTCAACTGTCTGATACTGCCAGGCAGGAGCAAGGGCAGAAATCATAATCTTTCCGCCCTTTTCAAAATCGAGTGCCTGAAGTGCATATTTTAAGGCAATGGCAGGGCTTCTGAGAGCCACTGCCCCGTCACATTTTGTAAATTCCTTTACCGTCTGGATTAATCTTGCGTTCAACTCTCCAGGTCCGATTTTTTCATCAACCATGCAGGTTAGAACCGCATCCATTTCTTTTCTACGAATAGTTGTACTGTATGTCTGTATCATTTATTGAATTTCGATTATCTTCTGTAATTCTTTTGCGTTGAAGAGCTTGCGGGTATTCAGCATAATAAGATAGCCTGTTTCCTCGCGAACAACACCTTCAATATACTCATTTCCGATTCCACTCAGCATCTGAGGAGGGTCTTTTACTTCTTCTCCCTTTACTGAAACTACGCGCTCTACCTTATCAATTATAATACCAATTTTACTTCCATCGATATTAAGGATAATAAAGCCGCCTTCCATTTCTATATCTTCAGATTTAGTAACTGACTGAATCTTAAATCGCTTATGCAAATCGATAATTGGAATAATTTCACCACGAAGATTGATAATACCCTCTACATAGTATGGAGCATTAGGAATGATTCGGACATTCTGAAGTCTTACAATCTCTTTAACATCCATGATGTTAACACCGTATAATTCTTCCCCAAGATGAAATGTTACCAATTGAAACTGTGTATCACTTGCCATAAATCCTCCAAGATAATAATACTATCTTCATAATAATACTCCTAAATTTCAGATTTTGCAATGCAAACTTCACAGCGATTCAAAAGATTCCGTAAAGATAACCGTTTTCCTCCTTATCATTTATTTTATTTTCAGTCCGCTAGTCTACTGTAAAAAGAGTTACTGCGTCTACTGTTTTTACACCGGCCGACTTAAGAATTTCTGCACAGCTTTCAAGCGTTGCTCCTGTTGTACAGACATCATCTATAAGACATACCTTTTCGGGGATTTTTCCTGAAAAGTTCTTTAGAACTCTGTTCAATACGCTTTGAGAGCATAAAGTATAAGAATTCTTTATAGTTTCCAGTCTTTCTGATCTCGAAAGCTTTTTCTGCTGTTTTTTCGTTTTACGTTCCAGAAGCCTGAGCACTGTAAAGGAGTATCGTTTTTCAAGAAAAACGCACAGTTCTTCTATCTGATCCCAGCCCTTCTTTCTGATTTTTCCTTTTCTTGGAGGAACCGGCACAATTACTTTTTCTCCGGCAGCGTTGAGAACTCCGTTTATAGCCTTTGCAAACATCGGTGAAAACATTCTTTCATCCATACTCTTCCATCTGTACATAAGCTCCTTATTCCACAATCTGTAAGAGAACAAGGGAATTACCTTATCTGTAGAAACAAGTACCGGATTTTCACGACACCTCGTACATTTTTCATTTTCCGAAAACAAAGTACGCCCACAGCAAACACACCTTTTGCTCATCAGGGCATTCTTTACCGAAAAATACTTTTTCTGACATTTTCTGCATACAGGCCCCGTAAAAACAAGACTCCCGCACACAGCGCACTCGACGCCTCCGCTTAAAAAGCTGTAGAAAAGCCTGCAAACCTGTATCACAGATTGCTTTGCTTCAAAAATTAAATTCCTCATACTATAATATGAGTCAAATTTTTCTAAAAAAGGAAATGAAAATCAAAAAAATGTTAAAAAATTACAAAAAAACTGAATTTTTGTCGAATTTTTATTGTCCAGAAAGAGTTTTCTTCCATCTGGCAATTGTCTGAAGAGCATTAATTGGAGTAAGGTTGTCAGTATCTGTAGAAAGGATTTCTGAAATAATTATTTCTTCATCACTGAAAAGTCCCGGAGTAACAGATGCCGGCTGAGCATTATTTTCAGACTTAAGAGAATCAGATTTTTCTGCAAGCTCGTTTTCATCAAATATTACAGGATTATTGCTTGCAAGTGACTGAATATGTGAAAGAATAACATTTGCACGGTCTATAACATTCTGAGGAATACCGGCCAGCTTTGCAACATGAATTCCATAAGAATTTTCAGTAACGCCATCCTTTACTTTTCTCAAAAAAACTACAGAACCATTCTGTTCAAGAACATCCATACATAACATTTTTAGTCGTGAATGTTCCATACGGGAAAGCTCGTGATAATGAGTTGCAAAAAATGTTTTACAGCCGATAGTATCTAAAAGATACTCAGAAACAGCACGTGCAATTGCAAGACCATCTTCAGTAGAAGTTCCACGCCCTACTTCATCCATAATAACAAGCGAACGTTTTGTTGCCGCATGCAGGATATTTGCAGTTTCAGTCATTTCTACCAGGAAAGTAGATTCTCCCTTTGCAAGATTATCTGAAGCACCAACACGACAGAAAATGCGGTCTACAATTCCAAGTCTTGCACTGGTTACCGGAACATAAGAACCAGTCTGTGCAAGAAGTGCTATAAGCGCATTCTGACGCAGGTATGTACTTTTTCCTGCCATATTCGGCCCGGTAATAAGGGCAAATGATGGTAATTCGTCATTACCGGCACAAAGAAGAGCATCATTCGGCACAAATTCGCCGGTAGGAAGATGATTTTCTACAACCGGATGTCGACCATCTTTTATTTCAAAATAAGTAGAATCTTCGACTTCAGGTCTTACCCAGTTATGCTCGATAGCGGCCTGTGCAAAAGAACACTCTGAATCAATATTGGCAATTTCATCAGCAACCTGTAAAAGATACGGAATATACTTTGCCAGAGAAGTACGGATTTCTACAAAAAGATCTCGCTCAAGTTCAAGAATTTTTGTAGATGACTCATTTAATTCCTGTTCAAGCTGCTGGAGCCGCTCAGTAGTATAGCGGTCACCGTTTACGAGAGCACGCCTCATAATAAAATGAGACGGAACGCTCGACAGTTTACCTTTACTTACTTCTATAAAGTATCCTGCCGCATTGGTATATTTTACGCGCAGTGTCGAAATACCAGTCTTTTCCTTTTCTTCTGCCTCGTATTCACTAAGGATTTGATTGAAATTGTCATGAACACTGCGCCAATGGTCCAGCTCTTCTGACCAGCCGGCTTTTATTATTCCGCCGTCTGTAAGAGAGGTTGCAGGATCGTCAAGGATTGCTTTTTCTATGAGATTACAGATTGTTTTTGCATTTTCATCTGAAATAAAAGAAAAATACATTGAGTCAGGGCATGCTTCGGAAATAAGATATTCTTTTATACGTGTCCATGCTTCAAGGCTTGCTCTAAGAGCCTGTAAATCCTTAGCATGAGCACGTTCCATTGCAATGCGGCCGGCAAGACGTTCGACATCAAGAATTCCACCCAAATCAGATTTTACTTTTTCAAGCAGACTGCGGTTTTCTACAAAGTTTGCAACCTTTGTCTGCCGGTCTTCTATCTGACGAAGATTCGTGAGAGGAAACAAAAGCCAGTTACGAAGAAGTCGACTTCCCATTGCAGTTTTTGTAAAATCTACACATTCCAACAGAGTATAACGGGAACTTCCATCGCGCATATTTGAAATAATTTCGAGATTACGACGGGAAGAATCATCCATCATCAAAAACTCACTGTCACTATAAACCCGAATTGAGTTAATGTGAGGAAGAATTGTATTCGTCGTTTTTTCAAGATAATCAAGAAGAAAGCCCGCCGGTACAACTTCAGGACTGTCTGTCTCAAGTCCAAAAGCTTTTAGATTTGCAGTTTTAAACTGAGCAGTGAGTTTTTTATAGGAAAGCTCCGGCGAAAAATCCCAGTCAGGGTAATATGAAACAGAAAGAGCACCGTATGAAGCTATTACACTCTGAATGTCTGCATTGTTTTTAAGGGAAGATGGAAGCAAAAACTCGCGTGGAGCTGCACGATTTAACTCTTTTCCAAAGTTTTCTGCCATCTTTGAAGCAGGCCAGGATGTTGCACGAAATGAAGAGGTTGTAACATCAATAAATGCAAAACCTACTCTAGCCTTTGTAACACAAAGAGCCGCAAGATAGTTTGCACGACCACCGTCAAGATACTCAGCTTCTACCGCAGTGCCCGGCGTAATTATTTCAACAACCTTACGTTCGGTAATTCCCTTACCGCCCTTTGGAATCTCTCCAACCTGTTCACAAATTACAATTTTTTTCCCGAGCCTTAAAAGACGTGCAATGTAGATTTTTGCTGCATGATAAGGAATTCCGCACATAGGACGGCCGGCTCTGTGCGTAAGTGTTAAATTCAAAAGACGCGATACTTCTACCGCATCTTCATCAAACATTTCATAAAAATCACCGAGGCGAAAAAATACAACCTCATTTTTGTACTTTTCTTTTATTCCCCGATATTGAATCATCATCGGGGTAAGGTTTTCTTCGTCAGCCATTTCAGACAAGCCCTGACCTTAAAGTCCCAGCTCTGTAATTACCTGGTTTGTAATGTCAACAGAAGATGAATACCAGAGAATTGAATTAGAATCCTGAAGGCTCAAAATCATACTGTAACTGCCGCTTTCTGCAATTTTAGCGAGTGTACTGTAAAGTTTTTTATAAAAATCATCTGAGTTCAAAAGTGTTTTCTGCATAGATTCAAGCTCAACATTCTTCGCATTTGTATACTCTGTAAGATAATCAGTTTTCTTAGTAATTTCAGCTTCGGTTTTCATAGCCTGAGCATCGTTTCCGGCATTTTCATAATCAAGTTTTTTCTGCTGAAGTTTTTTGATAGCCTCAACCTGCTTATTGATTTCTTCCTGAAATTCAGCCTTCTTTTTTTCATAATTTCTTACAGGGGCTGTATTTCTGAAATAGGCCTCATAAACCTTTGCTGTATCAACTACTCCGAACTTGGTAATCTGCTGTGAAAAAGCAGGAACGCAAGAAAAAACAAGCACTGCAAGTGAAATTAAAACCTTCAAATATCTTTTCATCATAAAATCCTTTTTATAGATTCCCCAGTCAAGCCGGAGAATGACATTTATTGTCAAGTCAGGGAATGACATTTTTTGCCCGGCAAGCATGTCTGGCAGGCAAATGACCATTTTATACCTGACCGGAAAATGACAAGTCCATTACTCAACTATAATATAATAAATTTTAATAGTTCACAATATTGAATGAAAGCACAAACTGGAATGGTTCATCTGCAAACTTAGGTTTTCCGTCAATGATTCTGTATCGCCATGCAAACATAAGGTGCAGTGGTAACTGAGGAAGAAGGATTCTTATACCAGGACCAAAACTAAAGTAGAAATCCTCCAGTTTAAAGCTTGTTATATCCTGCAGTTTAGGCTTAGAAGCCGCTGCATCCCAGAAACCGTCTATACCGAGAACTCCGGTAACAATAGGAATTCTAAGCTCGAGTTTGTTAGAGAACATGAGCAAACCTTTTGACTCACGGTAAATATCTGTCCAGCCACGGCCATCAAGCATACCATTAATATAAACATTATTTCCTTCACTGATTTCAGAATATGGAATGACGGCAGACAATCCTGTATAGCCGGCAAGAACAAGCTTAAATGACCAGTTTTCTGAAACAGGCAGATCGAAGAGCTTTAAATATCCTTCAAGCTTTGTATCAGAACGTGCAAAGAACTCTTTTTCAAGTCCCGGAATAAGACCATACCATGAAATCTTTTCACTAAAGAACCAGCCGCTTGTAGGGTCATAATTCATATCACGGTTATCAAGAGAGAAGTTTCCGTAAACAGAATTTGAAATACCCCATCTGTTAGCATAAAGAGATACACCTGTATCTACAGGAATATAAATGTTTTCGTTAAAGGTGTTATTCTGAAGAGATGTAGAAAGGCCACCTGCCAAAGTGAAAATTGCATAGTCAGGAGTCCAGCGTCTGGAAAGACCATTACTAAAGGTTATATCCCAGCTGTGATAATTTGTTGCATAACGATCCTGAACAAGTTCCAGTGAAGGAGTCCAGAAATTTACAAAAGTATCTGTAAGAGAATGTCTGAATGCAAGAGATGAATTAAAGGCTATAGGCTGGTTTCCTGTCCAGCTCTGAGAATAAGATAAATCCACAACCTGATCAGTATTTGAAATCTGAGTTCCAACAGAAATATTTCTTCCCTCACCAAAAAGGTTCGAGTTCTCAACGCGCAGCAAAAGCGAAACAGGGAGAGTTCCCGGATCAACCGCGCCGGTAAAAGACACACCAAGCTGAACAGAAGAAGTTGCCTGCTCTTCTACAGTAAAAATAAGATCCACAAGATTTTCTTCTGTAGCCTGCTGAACATCAGGTACTACTGTAGAGAAGAAACGGAGATTTACAAGATTTCTAAGTCCATTTGCAATCTTATCGTTTGAAAATGTATCGCCCGGCAGAATAGGAATTTCACGTCTGATTACAAATTCCTTAGTCTTTGTATTTCCTTTAATTATGATATTTTCAATATGGCTTCTTGAATGCTCGACAATTGTAAGATCATAAGAAATTTCATGACGGTCAGAATCCTTTACCGGAACCGGATAGAATTCATTCGACATATAACCGTTTTCCCAATATACACTGGTTATACTGTTAAAATCTTCCTGAAATTTAGTATCATTATAAATCTGGCCTTCCTTCAGTTTTCTTGAACGGGTAAGCTCTGCAGTGCTAAAAATTTCATTACCAGTTATTCTAAGACCAGAATAAACATACTGAGCACCTTCCTGAATTACAAACAAGATGGAAAGCTCATCTCTCTGCTTTTCTTCATTAAATACAGAATCAACCTTTACATCCAGAATATTTGCATCTGCATAACCTTTTTCATTATAATACTTCAAGATAGTCTGTTTATCTTTTTCAAGAACAGAAGGCTGATATGCGCCATCGCGGAAAAGTCCGACTTCTTTAAGAGAAATTTTATTCTTAAGGGCACGATTCGATGCAATTGTATTTCCAGTGAAATTGATTTCTGTGATTACAGAGTTATTTCCTTCAGTAATAGTAAAACTGATTACAATTCCGGCTTCAGTCTGCTCAACAGTATGAGAAACCGAAGAAGCTGTATAACCCTTTTCAAGATAATAATTTCTGATAATTCGTTCATCTGCAAGAACCTTTGATTCTACATATACATCACTGACTTTAGTTTTAATTTTTTCACGGATTTCGCCGTTTCGGATTTTTTTATTACCTATAAAATTAATGGTTAAAACTACCGGATGTTCAATAACTTCAAAAACAAGAAGAACCTTGCTTTCGTCTCGCGGATCATGCTTTGCATAAGGAGTTATATCCTCAAAAAAATCAAGGCTGTAAAGTCTGTCTAAAATATCATTATATAAACTGTCTGTAAAAGGCTGGTCTATAAAGGAACTTATTACTCCCTGAAGTTCAGACTTTTTTATGTTATTTAATCCGCTGAAATCAATTTTAGAAATCGGCTGGTTCCAGTACCACTCATCACTCTGCGCATGAATTGAAAAAACTGATACAAGAACAAAAAACAAAAAAGCACACAATTTTCGATACATCTTTTTCTCCATCTTCCCGTCAATAAGTAAATTTCCATGAAAGAGTTACCGACGTGGAAGGAACAAATTGATTTTTTAATAAAGCATTAATGTTTGGAGCCATGTTTACACGAATATTCGCAAAAGGTGACTCCAGTTCCATACCAAATTCCGGCTGGAACAGGATTTTACCCGCAGACGCAATATCATTAGTCTTACCATCTTCAAAAGAAACATGAAGCATAGCATCGACATATAAAGAACTTCCCAGGTATTTACCAATATAAACAGTTGTATTATCAAGAAAGTTACCGATTGAAACCCTTTGATTCTCTTTTTCTTTCTCCATGTTTCTTGCAATACTATAATTATACGTATTCTGCAATACATTGGTTCTTAAAGAGAATATATCAAAATTAAGCAAGTCCCGCAACTTATTTTCAGTCTGACGTAAAACCGTAGACTGAATTGCATAATCTGAAGCAGAAAATAGAAGAGATGCTGCATTATCTGAATCTGCAATAACTATCTGTCCTAAAAGAGCTTGAATTTCACTCTCTGATTTTGCCGGAACAGAAGAGAATTTTGGCTGCATATCCATAAGATACTGATTTTCTACAGAAAGCACGATTTTAACAGTCTGCCCTGCTTCATCTTTTTCACGGGTTTCGGCATTCAGGGTAATTATAGGATTTGTAATATCATCCTTATTGAATTTTACGGTTCCTGACTTGATATAGAAACTTCGGTTCAGGTAGGCAAGATCGCCACTCTTCAGCTTGAGCTCACCGTCTATCATATAAATATCATCACTCTGATTTACAATAACCTTCATCTTTGTATTCGGAACAAAAATACACCGTAAAAGCGGGTCAAGACGAACAGATGCATGAGTTCCAAGCGTAACATCAATATCGGTTACAATCTTAAGAGAATTGGAATTCATAGAATTATCAGAAAGCACCATATTCGAAATGGCAAAAAGCTGTACAGCCAGGTCTACATTTTCACCAAAGAGTCCACCCGTAAGCTCCAGAATGTTATTTTCAAAATACAGCTTTATATCTGCATTAACAGCACCGTCAAGAGAACAGAAATCTGTCTTAAAGTTTATAGGGAACTGATCATTTTTATATGTTTTAAACGAACCTTCAAGATGTTCAAATGTCCATTTATTAAGGAAAGCCGTAATCGAAGCAAGAACTCTCTGATTATTTTTGGCAGAAAGCATAGTTTCGGTCACATGAATCTCATTATTAACGACAGAAACCATAATATCAGGAGCAGTAATTCTTTGCTTTGTAAGGAAAGGCATCTTTACAGCAGGCGAAGAAAGTATTGCAAGTCCATTAATATCAGGATCATTCATAGTACCGGTAAAAACAAGATTTCCGTTTACATTTCCGCTTTCTACCACAAGTAAATCATCAAAGTTCAGATAGCTTAAAACAGACGGCAAATCAATAGAAACATCATAAAGTTCAAGATTCAGCGTCTCTGAATTTACAAGACCATCGAGTTTTGCAGCTGCAAAGGATTTATTATCAAGTGTCAGCTCCAGAAGTCCGTCGAGAGAATAAGAACCATAAAGTCCTGCATTATCAGAAGAATAGATAGAAATATTTCTTCCAGCATAAACTGCCGAAACATTCAGAGGGAACGGCTTTTTTACCATAGAACCAGAAATTGCCTTTGTAGAAAGGGTTGCAGAAATTGAGTCAGGAAAATATTTACCGGCCGGCACAATAGCATTTCCTACAGAAAGACTAAGCGGAGCAGAAATGTTTTTATCCATCAGCGAATAATTAAACTCGCCTGTAGCATTCAGAGTTAAGTCTTCAAGAGAAGCCGTTCCCTGAATATTATGAATATTGAGGTTTGCAAAATCGATATTCAAATCAGATATAGAAACATCCCTGTCTTCTACAACAACAGTACCCCTGCCATGAAACATATTTGCCGCAAAAAGAATAGAAACCGAATCAACACTTACAGAAAGATAAGGATGCATTATTGGGCCCGAAGCAAATACCATACCCGAAATCATATTATTATCATTTTTTTGAGGAACGAAGCGGTTTAAGCCAAAGTTTTTAAGCTGAGCCTGAAGATTTATATAAATATTATTTAAAAGTACATCTTTTGAAAGTAAAAGGTGCTCTGGATTAGAAATACTGCCGTCAAGCGAAATACCTTCCTCTGTAATAGGATTTTTTAAATTCAGCATAAGACCTGCAGAATCAAAAATCCGCTCATTTATGTTTAGTATAAGGTCTGCATTTCCTTCAAGTGTAGAATAAAGGTCTGTATAAGAAATTGTATCAATGGCAGCACCGTATCTTGTTGCACTACCCGAAAGAGTAACCTTCGGATTTACAGAAATACTGCTTCCTGCTTCTTCAATTTCAAGGTTTCCAAGCTTGATGGACGGTCCGTTTTCAGGATCATAATTAAACTCTGTCGATGTAGTAATTACAAAAGAATTATCAAGAATTCTTAAAGGAAGACTTTTTAGGATTGCATGACCTGAAAAATCTTTATTATTTCCAAAACGCAGTTCAAAATCAGTTCCATAATCTCCGGAAATTACGCAGTTTTCAGGCATAATTGTTCCTGTAAAATGGTATGGAATAGAATCGGCATTAATATCAGCGACAAAGAACATATCAGAAGAATCTGGAGCCTTATCAAGAGAAGCCGAAGCTTCAAGTTTGTATTTTCCATAAACGAGGGAAAGGTTATCCAGCTGAATGTTGTTGTCTGTACCGTTTACAGCAAGCATAAGAGCCTGATTATCTTTTTTTGAGTTTGCAAGAAGTACATAAGGCACATTATAGGCAAGGGTTTTAAAATCTGTAGAAGCATAAATATCACCAGAAAGAAGGTACGGTTCAAGCCTGCTTTGCCAGGAACTGATTGCAGAAGCTTTTTTTTCAGGCAAGAACTGAGCTGCAAGTAATGCAATGCTGTCTAAGTAAAGACTTGAAAGTGTAATATTCGACTGAAAGTATTTAGACGCGGTAAGATAGCTGCCATCCAGCTTAAACTGTCCTGGCTCTGATTCTTCGACATGCGAATAATCCTGCAGACTTAAATTAATATCATAGGAATCTGACTGCGGAATCATCGAAAGCTGAAGGGCTGTAAGCCAGCGCGTTCCAAGAATAACCTGCGGTGAGAACGCCGTAAAGCCTTTTTCAAGGGGATCTATATAGAGCTCGGTTGATATTATACTGCCGTTTTCGAGGATGAACTCAGGAAGCGTTATGTTTCCGGCTAACTGCTTCGTATCATAAATATACGACAGTCTGGCCGTTGCATTGCAGCGCGGACCATTAACTGAAAAATCAGTTAATTCAGCAGTCTTTTCATCACCATAAAGAGAAAAACTGACATCAAGTCCACCGGAAAAGGCTTCATCTGGAATGATAAGTCTTGTATCTGTTATATAATTAAGGGTTTTCTCCTTTAGTTTGCTTTTTACAATTGTATCTGTATAAATTTTAAGATTTTTAAGTTTTTCAAGCTGATTCTGACGCGAATTTACCGCAAGCATAGAAATAGGAGTAAGGCCATCCATCTGTATCTGAGCATTTATATCTCCCGTTTTCAAATTATAATAAACACCGAATGAAACAGGATTTACAGCCTGAATTGTGTGGATATCTATACGGTCATCTGAATACGAAGCATGAAGATTCAGTTTATTGAGCTTATACTCACCGTCGGTAAGATTTCTAAGCTTTAAATTCAACTGCGAACCATTAAAGCCTTCTGCGACAGAACCGGAAATATCAATTTTTCCCGAAATTTTTCTTGAAATAGAATATACAGAGGCATTTACATTTGCAGAAGCCAGAAGCTCAACTGTATTTTTTTTAAGCGGATTGCTTACTGTAAGGCTTTTTACAGTAAGAACAGCATCAACATTTTTATCATTATATTCGAGATTAATATTTTTAAGCTTAACATTCTCAGGAACAAGTTTTCTTATCTCGCTTATATCGATTGACCCCCGATTTATTGCAGAAATTGACCGAATCAGCTCTGCCAGTTCATCTACATCAATATTTATACCATCAAGAACAATGCTTGAAATACCTTTTTGAAAATTTCCCCGCAATACATTCAGAATACTGTAATTGATTTTTGTCTTATCTATTGATAAAAGCTCATATTCCTTATCATAAAGTCTGATTCCGCGAAGATAAAAACTTGAAAGAATTGAAGGAGAAAGACGGTCATAAGAAATGGTAAGTCCAGTTTTTTCATACAAAAGACTTGTGAACTCACTGATTCTATCATTTACTCGGAAAGTAATGACCTTTTTTACCGGAGCAGAAATAAGCAGGGCAATAATTGCGAGAAGAATCATAATGTAACTGCGGACACGGCCGTTTTTGTATAGTGAGCCCATTTTAGCCTATCTATTATATCGGATTTTTACATTAATATATAGTAATAAAACAAACATACCTTTATAATGAAAGTTATGGTATTAAAGAATTTTATAGTTTTTGAAGGAATAGACGGGGCCGGAACTTCTACTCAGATAAAAAAGCTGGTTGAGCGTGAACCGGAGCATTTTGCTGCTACTGCAGAACCTACCACCGGAGAAACAGGACGTTTTTTGCGCCGTATGCTTGGCGGTGAATTCAGTGTTGATGAAAAAACAAACGCCTATCTTTTTGCCGCAGACCGCTGCGAGCATATATTTGGAAAAGGCGGAGTTCAGGAGCTTTGTGAGGGCGGCAAAATTGTTGTAAGCGACAGATATTTCTTTTCAAGCATGGCATATCAGAGTGTTTCCTGCGGAGAAGAACTTCCCCGCCTTTTAAATTCGCCGTTTCCGCTTCCGGAATATCTTTTTTATTTTGTGATTAATCCCGAAGTATCTCTCGGCCGCGTTACAGCCCGCGGTGAAAAAAAGGAAATCTACGAAACCATTGAAAAACAAAAGAAAATTGCCGCTCAGTATGAAAAAGTTATCTCAGAATATGAAAAAACAGCAGCCGGGAGCGGAATGAAAATTGTAAGAATTGATGCGGAAAAGAGCATTGATGAAATAAGCGCTGAGATTTGGAAAATATTGAAAAGATAATACTATTATTAAAAATCAAAAATGCGAGAGCGGAAAAACATATCATGCCGCATCGAGGGGGCTTTGGCGCTTAGCCATAATAAAAATCCGAGGATTTTGCGAAGCAAAACCGCAGGATTTTTTCACAAAACCCAGCTCGCCCGCGGCATGAATATGTTTTGCAGCGGAAGCATTTTTTGATTTTTGAGAACTCTTAACATTTTTATTCATCTTCCGATAATTAAATCGTGAAAAAGCGTATATTTTCAATCATCTTACTTGTCTCAATTATTTTAATTCACAGTTCGCCCCTTTTTGCATATATGGTGCAATACAAAGAAGACTGGTACAAGCTTTATCACGTTCATTACCAGCAGTATCCTGATGATTGCATAGAAAATATCTACTGGCTTGAAAAAGCAGCTCAGGCAGATTTCTGTAATCCTCAGTTTGCAGACGCAAAAATCACAACAGAAAAAGAATGGGAAAAATACCGCTATCTCTTTCAGATGCACATAAACCTAAAGCTTATTGAACAGCACCTTCGTCTTGGCCGCACTTACGATAAAAAGTGCATATACTTTTACGATGCTCCATGGAAAGACGAATATCTTCGCAATATGGAAAAAGCCCTCTCCTGTTATAAGGCAGGTCTTTATTACTGGCAGGAAGCAAAAATCTGGCAGGAAAAGGCTAATGCGTCATCCTTTAATTTTATGTTCATTACCGCAAAACAGAACTGGGAAGATGAGCGTGAACGCATAGCCACAGGCGAATTGAACTACGAAAAAATGCTTAACCGTGAGATAGAAAGACTCGAAAAAAACATAAAAGAACTTAACGAAATGGATAAAAAATACTAAAATACTCTCTATGAGTCAAAAGAGTTTTACAATTTCGTATCCTGCCCTTCATTCAGGTACAGACAAATCGCATATCAATTTTATTCAGGGCACGCCGGATTTAGCAGCTTTATTTTTTGAAGGAAAAGAAGCCGAAGAAAAACGCAGACGTTTTTTTGTTACTGATGCAACAGTTGCAAGTCTTAAATGTATGCAAAGCTTCATCTCAAAATTTGATGACGGTGTATGCGGAAAAGATAATCTTTTGATTCTTGGTTCCGGCGAACCTTATAAAACAATAGAAAGTGTTCTCACAATCGTAAGAGCAGCCTTTGACGCAAATTTTACCCGCAAGGATATTTTTATCGGAATTGGAGGCGGAGTAATCTGCGACATTACTGCATTTGCCGCTTCTATTTATAAACGTGGAGCGTCAGTTCAGTTTGTTCCTACTACCCTGCTCGCTATGGTTGATGCTTCTGTCGGAGGTAAATCCGGCTGTGATTTTGAAAATTACAAGAACATAATAGGAACCTTTTTCCCGGCGACAAAGCTTTTTTACTTTCCAGGATTTGTACAATATCTGCCTGAAAATCAGTATAATTCAGGCTTAGCCGAAGCATTTAAAACTGCACTCCTTTTTGATAAGGAGCTTTACGACTTTTTCCGCGACAATTCAGAAAAAATAAATTCCCGAGACTCTAAAACACTTGAAATGATTATCAACAAATGTGTAAAGGCTAAGGGAAAAATTGTAGAAGAAGATTTTACCGAAAAAGGAATTCGCGCTACGCTGAACCTCGGACATACCTTTGGACATGCACTTGAAAGTATTGCAGGGCTTGGTACAATTACTCACGGCTCTGCAGTTGCCTGGGGAATTGGACGGGCTGTTGAACTCGCATATAAAATGGATTACTGCCTTCAGGCTTTCCGTGATGAAGTTTTTTCTATTCTTAAAGCATATGGCTGGGAAACGTCTGCAGTTCCGTCTTTCGTAAAGGGCGGCGGCTTTGGAGAACGTCTTATAACAATCATGCGCACAGACAAAAAAAATGATTCCGACAGAATTCGTCTGATTTTGTGCAAGGCAGTTACAGACATCTCAATAGAAGAAGTTGATGAAAAATTAATTAGTTCAGTGTTGAAGTAAAAAATGGATTGCTTCGCCCTGCGGGCTCGCAATGACGTTTCTTTGCCATAGGATTGCGAGGAACGTAGTGACGAAAAACCGTCATTGCAAGAAACATGGTGACAAATAACCGTCATTGCGAGGAACGTAGTGACGAAGCAATCCACTTAAAAAAGGAAATCATGGAAAAAGAACACTATTTTGACTGGGCAGCAACCAGCCCTGCTGATGAAGATATTTTAAAAGAAGCTCTTGAAGAAACTCTTGAATGCTGGGGAAATCCTTCGAGCACACATGCAGTTGGAAAAAAAGCCCGCGAGCTTTTTGAAGCAGCCCGTACCCGAGCGGCAAAAGCTCTTGGTGTAAAACCAGAAACAGTTTTTTTTACTTCCGGCGGTACAGAAAGCGATCAGATTCCGCTTCTTTCAGTGCTAGCAAAGCCTATGAAAGGAACGGTTCTTGTCAGTTCCATAGAACATCCGGCAATCCGTGAACAGGCAGACGCTCTCAAAAACTGCGGCTGGAATGTTATTCAGATTCCTTCAGACAGTGACGGAATTATTCAACCCGAAGCTGTTACTTCTCTTATCACAAATGACACGGTTCTTATCTGTATAATGGCTGTAAACAATGAGACTGGAGTTATCCAGCCGATTTATGATATTGCTGATGCAATCACAAAAGCCTGCGAAGGTAAACGCCGTCCAAAATTTCATGTAGACTGCGTACAGGCAGCGGGCAAAATCAATCTGAATCTTTCGTATAAGGGAATAGACAGTGCAGCTTTGAGTTCTCATAAAATCTGCGGTCCAAGGGGAATTGGAATCTTATATCTAAAAGATGCAATTGAACCTTTCTTACGCGGTGGCGGGCAGGAAAAAGGACTTCGCAGCGGAACAGAAAATGTTTTCGGCGCAGTTGCATTTTCTAAATGTCTTGAACGCTATTTTAACAAACAAAACCCATCCGATGCTGACCGGACATGCCGCTTTGTTCAAAAGCTTTCTGAACTGCCGGGCTGTACTATCGTACCACCTGGCCGACTCGAAAAGCCATCCCTTTTTTCTCCTTATGTCGTACAGGCCGCTTTTAAGAATATTCCGGGAAACGTAATGCTCCGCGCTCTTGATGCAAAAGGTTTTTCAATTTCTACCGGCAGCGCCTGCTCTGCAAAGAAAAATAAACGCCCAGTTCTCGAAGCAATGCATGTAGATCCAAAGCTCCGAGAAAATGCAGTTCGATTCAGTTTCGGTCCACATACTACAGACAAGGCGGTAGAGGACCTGCTTTCTGCGGTAAAAGAAGTAAATATGGCTTTTAATCAATAATGAGTATATAATATACAGCGGAGGATATAAAATGAAAACTGCTGCTGTATTTTTCGCAGATGGATTTGAAGATATTGAAGCTCTCTCCCCTGTTGATTATCTGAGACGTGCTGATGTAAAAGTTATTACTGTTGGTGTAAAGGGAAAGCCCTTTAATGATACTATGATTGTTACAAGCTCTCATAATGTTCCTATGATTATGGACATGAGCCTTGATTCGTACCTTAAGCAGTACAGCGATACGCTTCCTGACTGTGTTGTATGTCCGGGCGGCGGAAAAGGCGCAATAAATCTTTCAGAATGCGAACCGCTCTTAAAACATCTTGAAAAAGCCTGGGATAACGGAAAACTTATAGCAGCTATCTGTGCCGCACCTGCTGTTGTTCTTGGAAAAACTAAAATTCCTGAGGGTAAAAAATGGACCTGCTATCCTGGAATGGAGGGCGAATCTGCAAAAGCCTACCAGAGCGGTTACAGCAACAAGGTTTTTATTACTGACGGAAACCTTGTAACTTCCCGAGGTCCCGGCGCCGCAGAAGAGTTTGCAATGGAACTGGTACGAATTCTTGCCGGAGAAGAAACATTCCGCAGGGTACATGATGGCGCACAGATGCGGTAATGTCACACAAATCCGTGTTTAATACGAGTGGTCAAGGCACGCTTCGCTCAAGGCCTTGACTCACTCGTTTTGAGGCATATCATTTCATTATAATGCCTCAATCCGTGTGATTATAATTCCTGTTCTTTATTTTTAATCTGTTCAGAGAGGGATTTTATTTCTTCCTGTAAGCCGTTTAAAATCTTTATATCTTCTGCGTTATCACAGGTGATAGAGGCTCCTTCTAAAAGCATCTGTGAGAGCTTGAGTCCCATCTCTTCATATTTGCAGTCACGCTTAGTTTCAATTTTATGAATCTCAATCTTCGTTACACTCTTATCTGTAAAATCCTGAACCTTATCACCAGCCTTTTCCAGAGCCTCTTTAGAAGCTTTTGTTCCGCGCGAAAAAAGATCTTTTACTTTATTTCCAATTTCATCCATATTCATACAACACCCCCATATTCCTATAGTTTTTTAGATTCGCTTAATTGCAAGCAGAGTCAGGTCATCAGACTGCTCGTCTTCAAGCATCTGATCATAATCCACATAGTTCGGACCATCAGCATTTTCTGCTTTATGAGCCGCATAATATTCATACATATTAAAGTATTTTGAAAGGAATTCGTCAATCTTTTTATCGATTTTTATGTAATCAGTTTGAGTAACCTTATCAGATTTATAAAGGCGGAACACCTTTTCAAGAGATGCTAGCGCCATAATTGATTCAGAAACCGTACCCTCGCATTTTGTAAAATCAAATTCCAGATGCTCAGCAGTATTTGGATTATCCTGTTTTGTAAGCACGAATTTTCTTTTGTTATAAACTGCTTCAATTACCTGTTTAATTCTCTCAGGCCCAAACTCCTCTTTTGCGTCTTCAAGTTTAATCTCAACCTCTTCCTCGTGAGTTTTCGGATTCATCTTTTTGACTTCAACTTCATTCTGACGAACACTATAATCCAGCTCGCGGATTCTTCGTGTAGACTCTTCAATACCGTCAGTATAGAGGAAAAGAATGTCTCCGCGATTCAACACAGTCTTTTCAACTACAAAGCCACCGCGCATTGCGACAAGGTCAGAAGTAAATACGCCGGCAGTTGGAGCCGAAGCAAGCGTCAAAAGCTTTAACTCATGTGATGCCGCATCGTAAATATGAACAAGATTATCTCCCGCATTACACATATAAAGCTCGCCGGTTTTTACATTCAAAAGACAGATAATGAGAGTTGCAAATTTTCCGCGCAATCCAAGACCTTCAATAAAATCATTAATCTGTTCTACCAGTTTATTAAGATTCGTTCCGTTTTTTGCGTAGCTCCATTTTTCAAAGTAACGGCGGAAAATTGTAGCAACGACAGTCATGATGATGGCCGCAGGAATTCCGTGTCCAGAAACGTCACACTTGATAATACAGAACCAGGTATCATCAAGTCTCTTATAATCAAAGTAGTCACCGGAAACGCCTGATTCACCCTCGTAGTAACCGTAACATTGAAGTTCTTTATCTTCATATTCAGCAAAAGTATTTTTGTTATTTGCGCCTAACGCAACAAGCGGAAGGAATGCCTTCTGAACAGCTTTACCGTCCATTGCAAGAGCTTCTTCTTCAGCATTTGCAATAAGCTCGTGAGTCATGTTATTTACAGCATCTCCAAGACGTCCTACCTCATCACGAGATTTTATTTCAACATCTTTTCCTTTGAGATTTATTTTGTTTTTCGTCTGACCAATCATAATAACGTGACTTTCAAGCTTTTTAATCGGACGTACAATCAGAGAAGCAAAAAGCCAGGCTCCAAAAATTCCAAAGGCAACGGCAGCCGCAGCCACAATCAGGGAGAAGTAAACAATTTTTCTGATTTCTGCATTAAGACTGTCTATGAGGCTCTGAGTTGAAAGCTCAAGATAAATTATACTGTGAATATAGTTTCCGCTTGTTCCCTTTCGGTACATTACAGGACGATAGAACACATAATCTGTAATTGTCCTGTCAAGATTTTCTGTATCAAACTGTGGGAAAGAATTTGAAGCAGCCTTTGAATAATCTGCAAGGCGCGCATCAAGCTGATTTCTAAGCTCGGCAATTACATCAGAAAGACGCTCTGCTTCCTGAGTATCTTCTTCAATAACAGAAGCATAAAGTCTTTCTGCTTCTCGACTAAGCTCATCAATTCTGTTTGAAAGCTCATCGACATCTGAGGCAATCTGTTTATCAAGTTCTTTTAGCTTTTCTGAAATATCAAGAATACTCTTTTCAGTTAAGACAGATTCACCATAAATCAGCGAGTAGTTATCAATTTTATCTGTAATATCGGGATCGTTTGTTGCCCAGACATAATTCAGGTTTTCGGCAGATTCAGAATCAATCTGCTGACCGATAATCGTAACATACTTTACTTCGGACATGGCATCTTTTTGGCCGGGAAGTGCACTGAGTTCAAGCAGATTGTTTGCCGGGAAAAAGTTTTTTACACCCGAATGAAGGCTTTCCAAAAGAACTTCAGTTCGGTTCTGCAAACCTGCTGCCATGGTCTGCTCCTGAAGTCTTATTACCTTATATCCGTTTTCAAGTGTAACTGCAATTACTACGGCAATTACGAGAGAAAATGCAAATGCGATGAGCTTTTTCTTTAAGCTTGGAAGATGCTTAAAATTTTTCTTTAGATTCTTTAACGGCATGGCAGCTCCTGTTACAAGCGAAGAAACTTCGGCCTGTGTTAATTTATTTTCATGTATATTCTGATGGATATTTATCGTAATGAATAAAAGAGTTACAGCAAGAATCATTATAATCAGGAATATCATAATAAGACTTACTGCAAGCTTGTATTTATACTTATGGAACTCGCTGTTTAAGCGGCTCTGTCTTTCATATTCAGCTTCGATTTTTAACGTACCGCTTTGTGAGATTTTTAATACATTGCCTGTAAAATATAGTCCGCGGTCAGTATGAACAAGTCCAATCTTATAGCTTCCTTCATCAAGGTCACTTCCAAGCTTGACTGAATTAATGCGGCTGTCTGACTGAACTTTAAAACCGTTTTCAGAAGCATAAAGAGTAAGGTCATAAGGTGCTTTTCCATCAGCATCAATGTAAATCGTAGAAACAGTTCCGTCATAGGTAAAGCCGCCGCCGGAAATTGAAAGAAGAGTTTCTCCTGCTTCCTGACTTATCTGCTGAACAGAAGTAATATAGGTTGAAGGCTGATATTTATTCAGAATGTAAAGTGCACTAGCCGGTTCACTTATATTTCCAACCTCATCAACTGCTGAAACTGAAAGCTGATATACACCATTTGCCCTGTTATAATAACGAACGGTAGTTAGGTTACGGGTGGAGGTTGCATTTTCTCCTGTCATACGGCGGCTTTTAGAAAGCACATCCTCATATTTTGCAAAAAGATTTTCACGGATTTTTTCAACCTGTTCAAGAGGAATTCTCATAGGATGTTTTTTTGAAACAGCAATTGTCTTTGGAATTCCACCAAGATAATCAATTCTGTAAAGATAACTGTAAACGTCAGGAGAGGTCGAAGCATTCCAGTTCAGACTGTAATTATTTGAATCAACAAAGCCGTAAGAATCAATATTTTCAATAAGAATCTGAGGAGCTTCTGGCGGTGTAAGGTCAAGTCGGTAAGAGATTTCAGCAGGTTCAGACCAGTTACCCGCATAATCCGCAACACGAACACTAAGATAATAATCCCCGTCTTCTGAAGCTTTCAGATTTATTTTATTTTCCTTTGGAAAGTGTTCTATCTGTTTTGCAGGAGCAGTTCCGCCACCCCGATTCCAGGTATAAGAATAACCCGCAATATTTGAAGAATCTTCCGGAAATACAATCTGTATCTGAACATTTTTTGAAGCAGAGGCTTTTCCTTTTTTATACGAAAGCGGAACAAAAGAAGGCGGTAAAACACTTTTATCCGGCTGAAGAATTACTATAGAATTTTTTCCGGATGAAGTTCTTTGCTGCCAGATAAAAGAAAGAGTCTCTCTATAAGCGTCTGCTTCGTTTCCGTTTGTAATAAGCGGATGCACAAACATATTTGAATTGCGGTCTTCCACAAGACTTGTTTCACTCCAGTAGCTTCCGTTTTTCTTTACCATGTAAACAGATTCACGGCCGCGTCTTGTATCAAACCACGTTAGATAAAGTGAATTATCAAAATCAAAAAGAACCGGACGATTTGCATTTCCCTGAGCAGAAATTGTTTCAACGGTTCCGTTAATTACTCCATCCTGATTTATCTGACAAAGCCAGATTTCAGAGTTTACAGATTCCGTTCTTTCCCAGACCATATAAACAGTGCCGTTAAATTCAAAAAGATTAGGTCTCTGGTTCTGATATTCATAAAACTCTTTTCTGCCTCTTGATGGAAGCGAGTTACGCCCCGTAAGAAGAACTGGTTTACTCCAGCCTTTACCGTTATCAACCGTCATGTAAAGCTGATAAGAAAGACGTCCTGTCTCAGCAGAAGTATACTGTGCCTGGAATATAACGGCATCGCCAAATGAAGTTTTTGCAAGCACCGGAATAAAAGGATTTCGATATGATACAGCACTCTGAAACTGAGAAAGCTTAGACCATTTCTTGCCGTCAGAAGAGTCTGAATAAAAAATTGTAAAGGAGTTTTCTTCACCTACAGAAGTAAAGAGGCGAAAGGTATCTGCCGCCGTCGCATAAATTCGCGGCGCAACAGTAATCGAAGAAGCGCCCGCAAGCTTAGCCTCAGAAAAGCTTTTACAGCCGTCATCCGAAACAAAAACTGAAAGGTTCGAAAGCCCCGTCATTACAGCAACCGCCACAGTTCCTTTTTTCAAAACAGCAGCAGTATAAATATCCGGAACCTCATCACCAGAGTAAGTAAACGGCCCCGCAAAGCGGCGGTTTTCAAAACTATCTGTTAAAGAAGAATAAACGCGGCATGAAAGATAAATCTGCCTTGCAGAAGTCTCAACCTCCTGCCAGAAAAGAACCGTACCACTGACATTCCTTCCGCCAGACTTACTGTCAGCTCCACCCTCAGCTTCGCCGCGCTTCTTACTGTCACCCCTGCCACCAGCCTTACTGACAGCTTCGCCGCTCTTTTCACCGCCGGCCCCAGGAATGCGTAGCGTTACCGGAAATCTAGAATCCGTATCTGTAATTACGGCAGGATTTTCCCAGTAAAAATCAGCCGCATAAAGATTCCCGCAAGCCGCACCCGTAATCACAAAAGCAAAGATAATGAGAAGTAGTGTTTTTACAAATCTAAATCTGCCGAAATCTTTATGCACAGTAAAACCTAGCTCCTTGCTTCAATCTTATTTTTCAAATCTTTTATCTTTTGCGAATTAACATTCTGAGGCTTTTTTAAAAGTTGTTCAACAATTGCATTCGCACCAACTACATTATTATTCTGAAGCCTCTGAATTGCAAGCTGATAAAGACGCTCATCTTCAGTAGAAAGGACTGTTGCCGTATTACCACCGATTTTTGTCGTAATCTTATCTTTTAAATCCATTGCATCTTTATTATCAGAAACAAGCGCCAGCGCCTCATCAACCTTTGAAAGGGCATTTTCAAGCTTTTTAGTATCGTTTCCGGCAGAGTTATAAATTGATTTTGCATCTGCAATAAGCTTCATGGCCCTAGAAGTTCCAGAGCTTGTTACAGGCTTCTGTCTGATTCCGATATCAATTTCAACCTGATAAATTAAATCCTTAAGCCCTTTATAGGTTGGTTCAAGCTCATAATAATCAAGAAGATTTGCATAACCTTCCTGACGTGTATTTACACTCTGACACATCAGCTTTGCCATTTCAATTTTTTGAGCAAACTCTTCCGTAAATTTCTGAGGATCCATAAGCCGGTTAATTCTCAAGGTAAGAATTGATGCTTCCTGATTCAGCGGATAAACATACTGAAGCTTCTGTATACTATCGAGCGCAAGAGTAAGATCTGCCACGCCACCCTCTCTGTCGCCGTCTCCAATCTTACGGCTTCCCTCATCAAAATACTGATAAGCCATATTTAAAAGCTGAGACATTTCAGGATACTGCGGTGCAGAAGGAAGAATCTCACGTCCCGTCTTCATAGAAACCGCAGTATTTACAAAGTTCAAAAGATTTGTAATTTCTTCGTCTTCAGAAACATTTGTAACAGCCCAGCGGATTTTAGCCTGATTCAGATACTTTTCGGCATCTTCAAAACGGCCGTTAAAGTAAGCATCCTTGGCAAGCGTCTTAAGCTCGCGCACCTCGCGCACTACAAATTCGTTTTCAGCCTTTGCAATACTCTGTCCAAGACTCTGAAGTTTTTCATCAGTTTCAGCACGCAGCACCTCATCATTCTGGGCATTCAAAGCTTCATCATATTTTGTAAGTGCATCCTGAAGCTTTTTACGGGCAGTTTCAAAATCTTCCCTGCGGAGGGCTGCCTGCGCTTCTGTAAAGCGGATGTCGGCTTCGTTTCTGGCAAGCTGAGAAGCATTCATCTGCGAACGGGCTGCGGCAATCTGATTTCCTGCTGTTATATTAATTTCCGAAAGCTTCCTTTTCTGATTTTCAAGCACAGCCTCCGTCTCTTCAAGCAGAAGAGTAATTTCTTCATTATCCTTCCATTGCGGGTGCAGCTCATAATTTTCTTTCAGGACAGTCTGATATCTTTCAATTTCCCGAGTTCCCTCAGCCACACATTCCTGCGTATAATTTGCAATCTTCAAAGAAAGATCAGGATAGCTGTAGTAAATTCCAAAATCAAGCTCCGGCTCAGAAGAAAAACTATCCTGATATTCAATTGATTTAGAAATATCTGAATTAAGAAGTCTTAAAGTTTGGTCAGGAATTTTTGTAAAAAAGCCCTCTCTATAAATATCTGCACTCTTTGAATAGGCAAGCGCATTCTGATAAATTGCCTCTGAGCTTCCAGAATAATATTCTGCAATCTGAGTCCAGCTCGTGAAAAGAATTTGAGAGGATTCTTCAAACACCTTATCGAGAGTTTGTGAATAAAGAAGTGAAAGACCTTCAAAGTCACGACGTTCCGCAGTTTCGCTGGCAGCCTCGTATTCAATAGCCCATGAAAAGCCTTCAAGCAGCTGATTTTCTTTTATGCCGATAAGCTTCTGAAGATTTTCATTTGAATCAAACAGATTTTTTACAGCCTCACCCTGCTCCGCATCTGTAAGATTTCCATTTTTAAGACGGGCGATAATCTGCTGCTGAGAAGATTGCGCAGAGCGGACATTTTCATAAACTCCAGAAATTCTAAACGCTTCATCACTAAGACTCGAAGCATAATTTGTATAGGTATAATAATCAGCATACGGATTATTCAGAGGTTCTGTCTCCGTACTTTCCGAGATCTTATACAAATCAAGTACGCGATTATCAAGCAGAGCATATTTTTGAACGCCATCAACAAAAGGCTGATTCAAAGCATTAGAATAAAGCTCATATTTTTTTAAGAGCATTGCGTATACAGCCTCATTCATTTTACCGGCAGAATCATTCCACCAGGCATCGACCGCGCCAAGAATTCCAGACCCCGGAACAGATTCTATTCCGGAAATAAAACGGAACATAAAAGGCAGGAATGAAGCATCCGTAGTATCTGCATCAATTTCCTGAATCTGAGCAAACTGTGTTTGTAAGGCTAGACTATCATTGATGATTGCAAGCCGAAGCTTATTGTAATTTTCAAATGAAGCTTCAACTTCAGAAAAACGGCTGAGAGCCTGTTCATACTGATCTGCGTTTACAGCTTTTATAAAAGCATCTACTGTTGAGTTCAAACGAGTCAGATAGTTTTTTTCTTCAAAGGCCGCAAGTCTTGTATCAAGGTCAGCAAGAATAGAATCAACATTCTGAATAATTTCCGGCTGCTCTTCATGCTGGTCATAAAAATTGTCTCTGTAAAGCCAAAAGCCCTCTTTTGCTTTTTCCACAGATGCGACATATTCACCGCGCCCAGAGCGTTCTGCAGTTTCTGTCTGAATTTCCATAAACACAGAGCGGAAATAGTTGAACTCAGCAGATTTTTTCAAATCCGCAATAAACTGAAGATTCTGATCAGAAGGATGCTTTTCAAACTTTTCCAGCTGAGCCGTTATCTCATAAATTTCCTTGTTATTTCCGGGATCAGTTTGAATAAGATTTATAAGTTTTTCGGCAAGAATCGAATACTGATTACGCGCATTCATAATCCTTTTGATTCTGGTCTGTGCATTATCAAATTTTTCCGGATTTTTTTCGATGTAGATATTCAGCTGGCGCAGAGCTTCATCATACTCAGTGCGTCTTATAAGGCGGTCAATTTCAAAAAGAGACAAATCATCCTTTTCCTGCGATTTCTGGGCAAAAACACAGGGCTGCATGAGAAAAATCAATGCTGTAGAAATAAGGACAATTTTCCTTTTCATCTTTATTATTATATTTTATTTTCGGCAAATAAGATATTATACTTATAGAAAAGAATTAAAATTCCGAAAAATAAAATGAACATGAAGAAAAAGGCTTTTTATGCCCGCTTGTTATCATTTTTAGTTTTTCTCATTCTGCCGCTGAACCTTGCTGCGTCTTTATCGCTTTCTGACATAAGCAACAGCCTCGGTGAAATTTTTACGCCTTTTGTAGACAGCAATGAAGGAACTTCTTCTTTCCGTTCCCTTCTTATTCCTTTCGGAGGCCGCACAGAAAGCCTTGGTTCAGCCTATACAGGGCTTTGTGATGATATAAGCTATCTTCAGTTTAATCCTTCTGCCGGTGCGCTCCAGAAAGAAACCCAGATTTCTCTTTTTCATAATTCCTGGATTGCAGATTCTAAGCTTGAAACCCTTGCCTATACCACACGCTTTAAAAATATACCTCACCTTTCGTGGGGAACTTACGGTTCATGCTTTTATGTACCTTTCACCGAATATAATATTTTTGGAGACCGAACGAACGGCAGTTATTATACCGAAACAGTATTTGCATTAAACGGCTCGTACAATCTTCTAGCCGGTTATGATTTTAAGGGACTTGCCATAGGCGGAAATCTCAAAGCGGCCTGGAGGAGCATGCCGAATTATACAGACAACGAAACCGATGCAATAATTGCAGGCTCAGGCCTTGCTCAGAGTGCGCTTGCAATTATGGGAGACATCGGAATCATGATGCAATTCAATTTCCTGAAATTCTATTCTTCGCGTGAACCAAATGTTCGAATTGGAGTTTCAGCACAGAATCTCGGAATTGCTTTTACAGGCTTTGGAAAAGAAGTCATAACAGATGACCCGCTTCCAACAACTGTCTCGGCAGGAATTTCCCTCAAATTCATTAAACCAATAACAGTTTCATTTGATTTTGTGCAGCCTCTAAACCTGCAGGATATACAAAAATTACATTTTCCATATTTTAATACAGGACTGTCTGTTCAGTTTACTTCATTTGCATCTTTTCTTGCAGGATTTTCACTAAAAGGTGCAAATCCACGGTTAAGTGCAGGCTTTGAACTTGAGGTTGCAAAAATCCGTTTAAATCTTAATTACAGTCTGGACTTAACAAGCTCTCTTGCTCCAGTAAACCGCATTGGCCTTTCTGCAAAAATCATGCTTGGCGATAAAGGAAGAAGTATAGTTGATGCAAAGGTTGATGAATACTATCAGCTTGGACTTAAATATTATGCCGAAGCAAAATGGGAAGAGGCAATTGCCGTCTGGCAGGAAGCAGTAAAATTGAACAACCGCTTCGACCCTGCCATTCAGGGAATTCAGAGTGCACAGAGACAAATTGACATGTTCAGAAAGATTAAAGAGAGTATGCTCTTAGAGTAAGCCTGCAAAACATAGTGTCATTCCGAACTTGTTTCGGAATCTACAAACCGTAGATCCATTACGAACTTGTTTCGGAATCTACAGACCTAAATAAAGCATAGCTGCAAAAACAAGTTCAGCATGACAATTCATTTTTTTTGTGTATATCAGATTACCGTTTCTTACAGAAAATCTTGTAATTCATCCAAGGAAAAATTGAATCACGAGCTTCAAGATTTGTCAGCCACTCTGTACTTACAGTATTTGAACCAAGTGAATCAAAAACTGATGTAAAGGCTGCAATAGATTCCTTAAAACGCTTTTCTGCAAACTGAGGGAATTCGCTTCGGTTTATCATCTTTGCAAGATTAGAACTCTGCGCAAGCATAAGCTCTTTTGCACCAAGATTTAAGAGACGGGTTTTAAGACCGGTATCATTAGGAAAACGTCCTGCAAGGTCAATCATTCGCTCGCAGCATTTTCTAATATAGCGCATCATCCAGCAGTTTTTACTTGAAAGAAGATTTTCTCCGTAACCCTGACCAATTCCCGCAGAATAATAAGGCTCAATTTTTTCAAGATTATACTGACCTTCACAAAGACTTCCGCAGGAATCAACTGTAAGCCCTTGCTTTTCTGCGATTCTTATAACGTTTTCAAGCCAGAGCGGATATTCATACCAGGTTTTACTGAGCTTTGAAATATCAAGAGTCATTACCTGCGTTACAAAATCAAGTTTTGGAAGAAGTTCTTCTGCTTTTGAGAGCTTTTCAAGTCGTTTACCTACAAAGACCTGTGCATCTTCGGCAGCTTTTTTTGCAGCTGCTTCTGCATCATAACGGCATTCAGGAGTATCATTAAAACAACGGTTCCAGTATTTAAAGCCGGTTGCATAACGAATTCCAACCTTTCCCATTTCTGGCGGAAGTTTTTCCAGAGGAAGTTCATAGCCTGCATCTCTATTCTGATTTCTGTAGCAGTTTGAATAAATCAGGCCGCTGTCGCCAAAGAGTTCTGCATCAATAGTCCTGTCACGTGCAAAGATTACAAGTGAATTTTCAGTTCTTACAGGATAGAAGATTCCAGTCTCAGGTAAATTCTGAGAAAGAAGAACACTGCGGGAATCCAGAATTGTATAGGTATATCCATAAGCCCTGATTAATTTTTCAATTCCAGGAGCATAGCCCATTTCCGGCAGCCAGAAGCCTTCCGGTACAACACCAAAATACTGTCTGTATGCATGAAGTCCGCTTTCTATCTGTGCACTGATTATTTCCTTCATATCTGCAAAATGCGGCATAAAAATATCTGTTCCACAGGTACCCAGGAATTCGATATATCCCTGTTCCATGTACTTAGCAAAAACAGGAATTAAGCATTTTTCATACTTTTCAATAAAATCAGCTTTTAAGGAATTATTTTCTTCGATAGATGCTTTGATAATGGCACAAAGATTTGCATCACTTTTATTACGGCGCAGTTCTGCTTTACCAAAATCGTTTCTTTCTTCCAGCCAGCGTACATAATCATTCTGAAGACCTTCATCAGAAAGCATATTACAAAGGACAGGCGGCAGTACAAGTCCAAAACGGAATTTTACATTGTCTGCGGCAAGCTTTTCTACCATCCTCAAAAGAGGAATATATATATATGAAATTGATTCGTAAAAGGAATTAAGAACAGGGGCATTCAACTCCAAATCAGCTGCCGAATGGCGTATAAAGTCCTGTTGTGCTTTTATGATGATGCTTAAAGTTTTCTGCATGATGTATACCCGCCATTAAGAAAAAGAATGTCTGTGATTTTTATACTGTTCTGTAAGAATTTCCCTCATTCCAGAAAGCTCTGCAACAGGAGAGAATTCTGTGTCACGTCCAGGCTGAAGGTCATTTACAAAAGATGACCCCTGTGGAATTGCAACAACAGGAGAAAAAGCCAGAACTTCTCCTCCAGAAGGTGTAATAACAACAAGCTCTGCCCTTAGGAATTTTTTACCCTTTGGAATAAGAACATACTGTTCCTGACTCTGTGTAGAAGTCTGTACTTCAAAAACCTCTTCAGGCTTTAAATCTTTAGAATCTGTTAGAGAACATATTCTAAGCTTGAGAACTGATCCCGGCATTTCACGGATTCTTGCAGAATCCTGTTCGTTTATATTCCAGAAAACAAAAAGCCAGGCTGGATTTCGTAATACACATGAAACCTGATTTTCATTAAAGTTACCGGAAAGAACTGTCGTCTGTTCTTCATTTCCTTCCGTAGCAATTATCATTTCTTCGCTATGGTCTTCTGTTTCTTCTGACAGCTCAAGCAGTTCTGCAATTAAAAAGCGTCTGTCCAAATCTTCAGGAACATCAACTCCATATTCATCTGCAAGCTTCACTAAATCCTGAAAAGACAGTTTTTCTAAAGATGCACGGTTCAAGGCTTCATCACTCATAATTACAACATAATCTAAAAAAAATGGCTTAGTGTCAAGGCTTTATTTAAGGGCTATGAAGATGCCTGACCTAAAAAAACCTTATTGTTTAAGCTTTTCGTTCTTATTTGCAATTTGTTTTTGTTTTTCCATTTTTTTCATAAAAAACTAAAGTCAAAAACACCTCTTCCGATAATATTATTAGCTGGTAATAATCATCGGGTGGGAAAAGACATCCAGACACCTGAGTGTTATCTCCTATGTTTACTTTAATTAAACTGGAAAGAGTGTGAGACTTTCCAGTTTTTTTTATTTAAACAGATTCCCCTAACTCCCTATCCCCTATCCCCTATCCCCTATCCCCTATCCCCTAACTCCCTATTCCCTAAATCCCTATGCCCTAAATCCCTATTCATTTTTAATTCTTTCCGATAGATTTTTCTAAAGAAATATACTAAAGTTTACGATAATAACTGCCGAAAATATAAAAAGAGGAATTGTCTAAAAAAAATGGAAACTATTAGTACAGAATTGCTTCGTAAGGATGGAACCTTTACCAGCGATTTAATGATTGACAGCACCTTTCTTCTCCTCCCTAAAACGGCTCTCGTAACTGATGACCTTATAAAAGCCCTTAAAACATGGGGTTTTGAAACTGTTCTCAGTGAAGGTTCGGTAAGTCTTGGTGGAGATATTGGAGTTTCCTCAAACACAGATAATTCAGATGAACCGGAAGCACCTAAAGAAAAAATTGGTCTGAATGTAAAAAAGGCAATTGAAGATTCTAAAAACGTTACTGTAGGTAACAGCGATCAGGCCCGCATGGATCTTGTTCGCTCTGTTTATGAAGAATACATGAATTATATTGAATCTGTATTCACTCACTACGCAACTCATAAAGAAATCGATCAGGATGAACTTTCGGATACTGTAAAAGAACTCTGCATTTTCATAAAGGAACACCGCCGTTATATTCTGCGTGTAAATTCGACTATAGAGGAACCAGACAGAAACTTTCTTATTCTTCATTCAATGCGTACAACAGTACTCTGTCTTGCAATTGCACTTCAGCTTCATCTGCCTCTTTCAAAAATGATTGAACTTGGCGTAACAAGTATTATCCATGAAATTGGAATGCTTCGACTGCCGCCACAGCTTTACATGACTTCTAAAAAGCTTGCACCAAGAGACAAGGCTCAGATTTCAAAGCATACAGTTCTCGGCTATACAATCATAAAGGATCTGGATTTTCCACTTGCGGTTCAGCTTGGAGTTCTTGAACATCATGAAAAAGAAAATGGTACAGGTTATCCGCGCCGACTTACAGGCGATGCTATTTCTTCAAATGCAAAAATCATTGCAGTTGCCTGTACTTACGAAGCCATTTCTTCTCCTCGAAGCTATAAAGATGAAAAGTCAACCTTTGCAGCGCTTGTTGAAATGCTTCAGAATAAAGAACATGAATTTGACGGCTCAGTAATTAAAGCCCTGCTGTATACAGTTTCTCTCTACCCTATCGGCTCTTTTGTTTATCTTACAAACAGAAAGGTTGCCGAGGTCGTAGACACAAATCCAGATAATCCAAAAACACCGCTTGTTCAACTGCTTACAGAAAAAGAAAAAGACGGTTCATACAAAACTTTTACTATCGGTCAGGATGGCATCAACATTCTTCGAATCCTCACAAAGCAGGAAAAAGAAGATATTCTCAAGCTTATTAAATCAAAATATGAAGTGATTGAACATGCTCAGCAGGGAGATGATTCTATGGATGCCGAAACTGTAGAAGTACATTCAGACATCAACACAGAAATAAAAACTTCGTCTGCCCCTGCTGCACAGACCGCTCCAGCTTCACAACCTGCACAATCAACTCCGGCGCAGAACGAACAGCATCCTCAGTCCACAAGCCAGTCTCCAGACGGCACTGAAGAAGTCGATATCAGTATTTTCAGTTAATGGCTACTATCGAAAATCCGTTAAAAAACGAGCCGTCAGGGTCGTTTTAGGATTGCAGATTGATAATCATATGCAATCTGCAAAACGGCTGAGTCAAGGCTTTAAGCGAAGCGTGCCTTGACCAGACGTATTATCGTTCGTTCCACCACAGAGGCAAGCTGTGCTTGCCGACTCTTCATTAATTAAAAAACATCCTGATTTTTTCTACATCTTCGTGGAATTTTTCATCAATCACAGGCGGGTGTTCATTAAAGTATAAAATTTGATTTAATTCGTCCTGATTTTTAATGCCCCAGATTGGAAGCACGCTTTCATACTGATGCAGATAACCAAACGCAAGCGGAATATTCTCTATAACGCCACCACACAAAGGTTGCATTGCAACAAAACCGACATCATGCTCCTCACACAGTTTCACAAGTTCAACAGTATCATCACTGCTAATCATACTGAACGGAAACTGAATTGTTTCATAACAATCAGAAAGCACAGCTTTTTTAGCAGTTTCAAGATTTGTCGTTACTATGCCAATATGGCCGGCCATTTTTTGTTCTTTAAAACCTGCAAGGGTATCATAAATTTTATCTGCACCACCAGGCAATGGCAGAAATTTTTCAATTTCAAGCTGATACAAATCTATAGAATCACAGTGAAGTGTCATAAGACTTGTTTCAAGGTCTCGTTTAATTTCTTCTGAAGTTTTAGCTGCCGTAGTGGTAGAAAGAAATACGTTACGCCTGATATCATAAAGAGCGTCGCCAAGAAGTTTTTCACTCTCAGGAGTTTTTCGCGATGTATCAAACAGATTTATTCCCGACTCATAAGCCTTGCGAACCAGCAGTGCAACATTTTCGTCACCACCAGCCTCGGTCAGCTTCATAGCACCAAAGGCAACACGAGAAATCAATAAATCTGTTTTTCCTAACCTTACGTATTCCATTTTTTTCCTTTTAACGGGAAATTGATAAAAAAAGAAAATGTGGGACGCAGGCAAAACGAAAAAGGGGGTTCCAGGGTTACGCCAAGATTTTGCGAAGCAAAATCGCGAAGTCTGGGGTACCCTGGGGGATTACTTTTTCGGTTTTGCCGTCGCTGGGACCCGCATTTTATTTTTTTATCTGATTACCGGCTTATACTGCTTTATTGCTTTCTGGATGAAGAAAACAAGGTCATCGAGTGCAACACGTTCCTGCTCCATTGAGTCACGGTAACGTACTGTTACTGTATTGTAAAGCTCGTTTGGAGTGCCGTCTTCTTTCTTTTCCTGAATTGTATCGTAGTCTACTGTTACACAGAATGGAGTTCCAACTTCATCCTGGCGGCGGTAGCGCTTACCTACTGTTCCAGAAGTATCATAGTCTGTTACAAAGTCTTCCTTGAGCATGTGCTGGATTTCTTTTGCTTTTTCTGCAAGTCCGTCCTTCTTCATCAAAGGCAAAACTGCAACTGTGATTGGTGCAAGACGTGGGTCCAGGTGAAGTACTGTTCTGTAGTCCTCTGGTTCGCCAGCCTTTGCAACGTTCTGTTCTTCGTATGCTTCGCAAAGGAACATAAGGAAGTTTCTGTTCAAACCGGCAGAAGTTTCAATTACATAAGGAATGTATTTCTTGTTTCCATCTTCCTGATCAATATAAGACATATCCTTCTTTGAGTATGTCTGATGCTGAGAAAGGTCAAAGTCTGTACGGCTGTGAATACCTTCAATCTCTTCAAATCCGATCGGGAAGTTGTATGTAATATCGTAAGCGTCTTTTGCATAGTGAGCAAGCTTGTCGTGGTGGTGCCACTTGAGCTGCTTTTCCGGAATACCGTACTTTAAGTAGAACTGCCAGCGGTCTTTTCTCCAGCGGTCAAAGGTTTCGTCTTCTGTACCAGGCTTACAGAAATATTCCATTTCCATCTGTTCAAATTCGCAGGTACGGAAAATAAAGTTCTTAAAGATGATTTCGTTACGGAAAGATTTACCAACCTGAGCAACACCAAATGGTACCTTCATACGGTTAGACTGAACAATGTTCTTAAAGTCTGTAAAGATACCCTGACAAGTTTCAGGACGGAGATAAATCAAATGGCTGTCGTCTGCGATTGGTCCCTGATATGTTTTGAACATAAGGTTGAACTCGCGAACGGCTGTATACTTGCGGTTTTTGCTTCCACATGTAGGACAGTTGATATTTGCATCAATGAAAGCTTTCATTTCATCGTGAGTCATTGTATCAACAGGCTTTCCTGGGTTTACATCAGGATTAGCTGCAATAAAGTCTTCGATTAATTTATCTGCGCGGTGGCGTGCATTACATTCAATACAGTCAACCATAGGGTCACTAAAGTGATCAACGTGACCAGAAGCCTTCCAGGTTGTGTGATGCTGGAAGATTGCAGAATCAAGACCAACTACATCATCGTGCAGCTGAGTCATGTAGTGCCACCATTCATTCTGAATATTTCTTTTGAATTCTACACCGAGTGGACCGTAGTCCCATGCACCTGCCTGACCTCCGTAGATTTCTGAAGCCTGATATACAAAGCCTCTTCTCTTACACAAGCTGATGATTTTGTCTAAGGTACATGCGTGTGTGTCATTAGTATTTGCCATTTATATCTCCTTACGACTCTGGCGTGGGCCGTTTTTGATTTTTTCGCCACGACGCACCGGGTAAGGCCGCCAATGGCTTTTAAGTTGTAAATGTGAGATTATCATAAAAAGAGATTGTATGCAAATGGATTGCTTCGTCGCTTCGCTCCTCGCCAGGGCTTCCGCATTATAAAACGAATTTGTGAAAACATGGCTTCCGGTCGCGGCTTCGTGGTACAAAACCGCGCAATAATGCGCTACACGCTTTTTGTGGTATAGAAACTATTACACCTGCCGCTTACGCGGCAGCCACAAAAAGAGTGTTTTTGTACCACGCCCCGCTTCCTCGCGCCAAGATTACGTAAATCTTTTATAATGCGGAAGCCCTGCGCTCCTCGCAACGACGTCATTGCGAGCGTAGCGACGCAATCTATTCTTCTACTTCTTCGTCTGTCTTCTTTTCTACCTCAGTTTCTTCAACTTTTTCTGCTTTTTCTGCCTCTTCAGTCTTTTCAGTTTTTTCTGTTTCTTCTACTTCCTCTGCTTCCTCAATTTCTTCAACTTCATCTACAGACTCTTCTTTTTTTGCATCATCAGATTTAGATTCAGATTTAGAATCTGTTTTGAGTTCTTCTTTCTTTTCACCTTCCGAAGCTTTTTCATTTTCAGCCTCTGCCTCGTCTGAAGCTTTACCTAAATAATCATCTATATCTGGTGGATCTGCATAAATCAGATTATCTACTCTCTTTTCCATATATTCGAAAATAAAACTCTTTATTACTTTTCTGTCTTCTGCCCCCACCTGTTTTAAGAAAAGCAGAACTGCAAAGTAAGTATTGTTATTAAGAGCTTTTACATCAAAAACTACTGATGGAGTTGCAATGGAACGTCTTCCAAGAGTAATAGAAAAGCTTGGAACAATCATATTTTTCACAAGAACCGAGCCATAGCTTTTAGGAAAATAACAGGTAAAGCCAACAGATGAAAGATTTGCTATAGAAACCTGCAGCAGCTGTGTTTGATTTGCAAAATAACCATTAATAATAATGTTTTCATCGCAATCAAGGCGTATATATTTTCGTTTTCCTTTTGCCCCGTTTAACTCAAGAATTCCAATTACATTTTCTATTAATGCGGAACCTTTTACTTCATTAAGCATTATAAATCCGCCGGGCAGAGAAAGGTTCATCATAAATCTTTCTCGTTTTTGCTGCGGAATCATGGCAGACATCAAACCGACGAAAATTGTTTTTAATTTTTCATCCTGCTGGAAAGACAGAATATAATTAAACCAGCCGTCATAGCTCATTTCATCATCAATAAAAATAAAGCAGAGCGCATCCGGAAACAATCTTAAAGCATTCTTGGTATATTTATAATCCTTAATAATATAGGCTTCATATTCATGCTGCATTAATTCCGGCTGAAGATAGTTTTCAACATATAGAGGAGGATTTACAAAGAATACTTTTCTACCGATAATCGGGTTTTCACAACGTGGAGCAAGAGGAACCTGAATAACAGGTTTTGCGGTTTCCTGTTCTGCGGCTGCCTTTTCCTCTGCCTTATCCTGAATTTCTTCAGCAGACAGTTTTTCATGAGATTCTTCAACTTTTCCAGCCTCTGAGTTTTCCTGAGATTTCTGAGCTTCCTCAGTTTGCTTAACCTCTCCTGTTTCCTGAGACATCTGAGAATCCTGTACTTCTTCCTGTTCTATTTTTTCTTCTGGCAATTCACTTTCACTCATATTATATTCTCATCCTAATTATATTATACACTTTTTATTCTTTCTTCGGGACATTTTTCAAAAAAATCTTTTATCGCCTGTCGAAGCTCTTCATTACCTTTGTCTGCTGCGTTTATAAACTGAGTCTGCGCATAATGGGCAAAACTGAAATTCATACAGAAATATGTAAAAAATCTCTGCAACCTTGTTTTCCAGAATTCCTTTGGCTGATATTTTTCTATTAAATCAACATAGGAAAAACATATTTCTTCCATATTAATATTATTGTGATAACCCTGCAACACCTCTTTAAAAATCCAGGGCTTTATAACTGCCGCACGAGAAATCATAACTCCCGCACAATCAGGGCATGACGCAGCAGCATAATCAAAAGAAGCCTTGTCCTTAACGTTTCCGTTCAGATAAACAGGAATCGTCCGGCTTCCCTGAGCGCCAGCTTTATACCGTTCCGCAAGCTTCTGGCAGAACTGGTAACGTGGAGGTCTTGCAAGCTTTTCTTTTTTTGTCCGTGGATGAAGTGTCAAAAGCTCAACACCGCAATTCACAAGCATATCACAAAAGCTGAAAAAATCATCCTCTGTAAAATTCTCATCTCCAAGCCTAAGCTTAACGCTGAGTCTCCGCCCAGACGGAATAACAGAACGGACAGCTTTTACCATATTTTCTGTTTCTGAGCGGTCTTTAAGCATCCAGCCTATGCCGGCTCCGGTTTTATAGATATCAGGAGCAGAACAGCCCATATTTATATCTACACCAATTCCGGGGAGTTCTGCAAGCCGTACAGCCGCTTCTTTCATTCGCTCTTCATCGGTTCCAGTAAGCTGCCAGACTATCTTTTCCGGGCAGGGAGTAGAATCTATATAAAACTTTTCAAATGGACCAAAATTTAAGAGACTTCCGGCATTTATCATTTCTGTAAAGTATTCATCGCAGCCGCCAAAGCGTTCCACAAGAATTCTAAATGCCGGATGTGAAATAGTTGCCATAGGTCCGCAGATTAATTTCATATTTTTCGCCTTCTGTTATGCCCGTATTTTAATATTACCGTATTCTGTCATTTCCATATATCGCAGAAATATTTTTATTTATTATATCAAAAATCCTTTGAAATATCCTGTATTTAGTATTATCATTATAAAACAAAAAAAAACAAATTGGAGATAAATTATGTTTGAACGAAAAAAGTACAAGAGCTTTGCAAAGACTCAGCTCTCTGGTCGCTGGGGTACACCTATCCTGGTTACAATATTTGTTGCTATCATAATGAATATTTTTTCCCTGCCGGATTTATTGCAGCTTTCAAGAAGCGGATACTTTTATGCGCTTTTTACAGGTGACCTGAATGCAGCTTATAATGCAGTTCAGAATGTACACGGCTCTTTTATAACTACCTTAATTCAGTCTATCGTCAGCGCAATTCTTGAAGTTGCAACCATCAATCTTTATCTTAAAATGTCCCGCTCACCGGAACCGGTAAACTTTGGAGATTTTATTGAAGGCTTTAATAACTGGGCACGCGCTATTCTCGGTATTCTCTGGCAGATTCTCTGGGTATTCCTCTGGACACTTCTGCTTATTATTCCGGGAATTATAAAGACTATTGCATACTCTCAGATGTTCTATCTCCTTGTAGAATACAAAGAACTTTCTGTAACAAAGGCCATGCGCATCAGTATAGAAATTACAAGGGGACATAAATGGGATTTATTTGTAATGTACCTTAGCTTTATCGGCTGGGATATTCTTGCAGTCCTCACTCTTGGAATTCTTGAACTCTGGCTTTCTCCATACAAGAACATGACTTATACAAATGCCTATCACGCACTTATAAAAGAAGCTCTTGAAACAGGCAGAATCAAACCGGAGGATTTATCTGAATGAAAAAATCAACAAAATCAGGCTTATTTGTATTAATCATTTTTCTGATTTTTATTGCAGGCTATACGTTATACACAATCCGCAGCTCATTTATTAAAGATAATTTAAGAAATTCAACCACTGATACTTATCGTGTTGCAGAAGATTCTGATTCTTATGACCCTGTTGCCGCAAAAACTTATAAGAACCAGTTTATTGCAGCTCTTTATATTGAAGGCACTATTTCAGAAGCAAACGTAAGTTATAATCAGAAATGGCTTATGAATACAATTAGAGCTCTTAAGGAAAATGATAAGAACTCTGCTCTTGCAGTTTTCATCAACTCTCCGGGCGGTGCTGTTTACCAGGCTGATGAAGTATATCTTGCCCTTCAGGATTACCGCACTACAGGCAGACCTGTTTATGTTTACCAGGGCTCTATGGCAGCTTCTGGCGGCTATTATATTTCCTGTGCAGCAAACAAGATTTATGCAAACCGCAATACACTTACCGGTTGTATCGGTGTAATTATGGGAGAATCCTTTGACTTAACAGGTTTATTTGAAAGACTTGGCATTAAGTCTACAACAATTCATTCTGGTGCAAACAAAAATATGATGAATTACAACGAACCGTTCACAGACGAACAGAAAGCCATTATGCAGGCAATGTGTGATGAATGTTATGACCAGTTTGTATCTATTGTTGCAAAGAGCCGTGGCATTCAGTATAACACCTGCTGCAAGCTTTCTGATGGAAGGCTTTACACTGCAAAGCAGGCTCTCGAACACCGCTTAATCGACGCAATTGATTCTTGGGATAACATGCTTCGTGAACTTGCTGAAAATGAACTTAAAAAACCTGGCATTAAAGTTATAACCTATAAATACCAGAGAAAGCAGACTCTTTATGATATGGTTACAGGCAAAGCTTTAGAGCTTGAAAATGCTAAGGCTGCAGCTCAGCTCGGAGTTCCTGTAGAGGTTATGAAATCTATCAACAATAGCGACAGATTCACCCCGATGTATCTGGCACAGTAAAGCAAACTCTTCCGTCATTGCGAGTGCAGCGCTCCATCATCGGCAGATTAAATACACACAGGCCTTCTTACCGTTTACAAGGGTATGAAGGCTGTTTTTTATTTTAAAACCATTTGCACAAGCTGTCTGTTCAAGCTCTTCTTTTCGTGCAGAAAGAATTACCATGCGGCCATCAGGTGAAAGTACGCGAGAAAAAGACTTAAACATTTTATTGTAAAATTCATTAATATCACCAATATCTTCGAAAAAGCCCCACGGCGGATCTGAAATTATAAGGCTGATAGAGTTGTCATTTATATGATTCAGTGAAAGCGCGTCTGCCATGCGGCAATCTATAAGCCCTTCCGGCGCCTGAGCAATCTGCTTCCGGGCTTTTGTAGGCTCAAGTCTTTCTTCTTCTATATCACTTATGTAAAGCTTTTGAAAACGAAACTTTTTTACAAGCTGAACCGGAATGGAACCGTAACCGCAGAAAGGCTCTAAAATAATATCTGAAGGCTGAACATCTGCAAAGCAGCAGAGAAAATATGCAATTTCCGGCCGGAGCTCTCCCTTATTCAGATTTTTTTCTGTAAATTCGCGTTTGGTTATAAGTTCACCGCAGAATGCAAAGCCTTCACGCCGTATTGAAAACCAGATTTCATTTGTAGGAGAAAGTCTGTCCAGTTTAAGTTTTGAATTTGCAAGAACATATTCTTCTGCACGGTGTGTAAGAGATTTATCTACCTTAGCAAACTGATTTTCCTGAACAAAACGGATTCTAAAACTGCCTTTATTTACCAGAAAATAATTTTTTGAAGAGCAGACAGACCCTACAAGAGAATTAAAATTCAGTCCCTTCCCTTTCATGCTTTTAAGAACAAAAAAGGTATTATTAAAGTAAATGATTTTTTCAAGCTCCCGCGAATCTCCGTCAAAGCGGTAATGAATAAGACCATCATAAAGCCCAAGTATTTTTATTTTTGGAAACCGCTGTGTAAGGTCACTCTCCACCACACACTGAAACCCGGTAATAAATGTTGATATGAATTCCGCCATATTTTTTTATTATATGTATTTTTATCTTTTAATTATAGTAGTAAGGTATAAGCTATAAGCTATTAGCTATTAGCAAAAAGCCATGGTTTCCGCATTATAAAAGATTTACGTAAGCTTGGCGCGAGGGAGCGGGGCGTGGTACAAAAACACTCTTTTTGTGGCTGCCGCG
>CAMVDX010000018.1 GCA_947166355.1 uncultured Treponema sp. | reverse complement strand
AATATCCGTGTGATAAATATCCGTGTGATAAATATCCGTGTGATAAATATCCGTGTGATAAATATCCGTGGGATAAATATCCGTGGGACTACCAGTGCATTATCAGTGACACTTTCCCCGCATATATAATATGTTTCAGAACTTTCTTTTTTAGGAAAAGATTTTGGAAAAAAGTTTAAAAAAGTGTGATTTTTTTGTATAATTGGAAAGAGAGGCTGTCCAAAAAGTATTGTCATGGGGGAGTTCCGTTAATATGGATTGCTTCGCTCGCAATGACGAGGTGTTTTTTGCAATTACGAATGGGCTCGCAATGACGGAGAGATGCCTTGCGATGACGTGATTCTCGCAATGACGAGGTGTTTTTTGCAATCTACAATATAAAGCAGGTAATATATGAAAAATCTGGACTATAGTGTAATTTATTCAGATGATGATATTGTGGTACTGAATAAAAGAAGCGGCATTCTGATTGCGGCTGACAGGTATAATGAAGAGGCTCCGCGGCTGGATCTGGAAGCGCAGAAAGAATTTGGAAAGCTTTTTGCCGTTCATAGAATAGACAAGGATACTTCCGGTTTAATAATTTATGCAAGGAATGAAGATGCACAAAGAAATCTTTCCATGCAGTTTGAAAAACGTGAGATTCAGAAAACTTATCATGCTTTGGTATACGGACATCCGCTTTGGGAAACGCTTGAAGTAAAGCTTCCGCTTTTGCCGGATGGAGATTCTCGACACCGTACTGTTGTAAATAAAAAAAACGGTAAGCCTTCACTTACTGAATTCAAATTAATAGGAACCTGCGGGCCATATTCCTGGATTGAAGCAAAGCCAAAAACCGGACGCACACATCAGATTCGCGTTCATCTTGCAGAAAACGGACTGTGCATTGTTTGTGATCCTCTGTACAGCGGAAATCAGAAACCTGTTCGCCTTAGCGAAATCAAAAAGAAATGGAACGGCGATGAATATGAAGAAAGACCGCTTTTGAGCAGACTTGCACTTCATGCTTATAAGATTGAATTTGCACATCCGCGTACTGGCGAAAAAATGGTCTTTACAGCGCCCTACCCTAAGGATATGGAAGCGACGAGAAAACAGCTTGCGAAGATATTCGGAGTGGATCCGATAGAAGATGATGCGTAGACTTTGGATTGTGGATTGCTTCGCTGCGCTCGCAATGACGGAGCGGCGTGTGCTTCGCTGCGCTCGCAATGACGGGGGGAAAAGCTCGCGAGGACGAGGGGGTTGGTCATTGTGAGGAGCAGAGCGACGTGGCAATCTACGATTGTGGATTGCTTCGCTACGCTCGCAATGACGGGCGTGTGTGGATTGCTTCGCTGCGCTCGCAATGACGAGGGAAAGGCTCGCGAGGACGGGGTTGTGTTTAGGGGGTATAATTCGATGAAGCGTTTCTTTACGTTTTTCTTCTATTTATTGATATTCTCTGCGGTATTTGCTGAAACAAAGAAAGAAGAAAAAGATTATCTTAGTTTCAGAATTACACCTGAAATCGGCATTTTAAACGGTTCTGTAAAAGAATTCGTTTTCGATACTGCCTGCCAGAATAAAAATCATAAAGAAAGTGAACTGGACTGGGATGTAAAAAATATCATTCAATTTGGAATTTCAGGTGATTTTGATATTCTTGATTATGTATATGCCGGAGTAAACTTTTGCATTGCGGCTCCAGGAAGCAGCGGATATATGCAGGATTATGACTGGCTGAATTCTGTAGGTACTACAGTCGGATACCCAAAATGGGAAAATGATGATCCGTATGAGCTCACAAATTATTCAAAGCATGATAACAGGCTCGAAAAGTGTCTGTCTATTTCTGCCGGAATAGGCGGAAATATTTTTCTTCCAAAGGATTTTAAGATTACTCCATTTGCAGCTTACAGTTATGACTACATAGGCTTTTCCGGCTCCGATGGATTTAGCAGTTATAAATCAGATAATTTTTCAGAACAACAGTTTTCCGGCAAAGTAATTTCCTACAGACAGGAATCTAACGCTATACTTTTAGGAATAAAAGTTCAGACAACCTGTGTTCCAAAAACCTTTATGAGCGCTGAGTTCTGCTTTAGCCCTGCCCTAACCTTTACAAATGCAATGGACTATCATTTAAGAAACGGTGACGCTCTTGCTCCTTTCGGCAAAGCCTACTGGGATAAGCTTGAGAATATCTGGCAGCTCAGAGCTGGCACAAGAGCTCAGTTTATTTTTAATCAGAATCACAGCGCCGGACTTTCTGCAACAATTCAATATATTCCGCTCCAAAAAGGAAAAAACTATTCTAAGCCACTTGCGAAAAATGAAGTTCCAGAAAAAGGAAAATGGATTGAAAATGCTGAGATTTCCGGCGGCGTACAAAGACTGTTGTGGTCTGTTAGTCTTAACTACTCTTTTTCACTCTAACACTTACAATGCGACGGCCGCTTACATCTTCTGCGGTAAAAAGATTGCGGTCTTTTATGAGCACGGTTCCAGAAGACGGCAGATAACCAAACTGTTCGAGAAGCCAGCCGCCGACAGTATTCATTTCATCGGATTCTAATGCGAGGCCGAGAATTTCATTTGCGTCATCAATTTTCATATCACCCGGAACAATAAAAGTATTTAAAGAAATAAGTTCTACCTTATCTTCTGGAGCAGTATTATCAGAAGTGTTTTCATCTGTCATGTGGCCAAAAACAACTTTTAGAATATCTTCCATTGTAATAATTCCATCGGTCTGGCCCTGCTCATCTAAAACTACCGCAAACTTGTGTTCACTCGTACGGAACTGCTGAAGAATATCGAGCACGCTCATTGTTCCCGGAATAAATAGAACGCTGTGCATGAGACGCCCCGCAAAACCTTCTCCTTTATCAGTATCTTCTGCACAAAAAAGCACGGTCTTGTAATTTAAAACACCGACAACATTTTCCCGGTTTCCACTGTAAACAGTTAAGGTTGAAAAGCCTGTATTAAGGAACTGCGTAATAACTTCTTCGTAGTTTGCTTCCTGCTTAATCATGCTTACCTTTGAACGGTGCTTCATAACATCGTTCACAAGAAGATTATTGAATTTGATGATTTTATTCAGAAGTCGGCTTTCATCTTTTTCGATTGTTCCTTCATTTGAACCTACATCTATAAGCGTCTTAAGTTCTTCTTCTGTTACGATTGCACCAGCCGGCTTTAAGATTTTTTCTGCAAGAACAACAGCTCCATGAGAAAGTTTTTCGAAAAGCCAGATAATCGGAAAGAAGATTTTTTCCAGAACAAGAAGCGGCAGAGATGAAAAACAAGTAAAAGCTTCGGGATGAAGAGCAGCCGCAGTTTTGGGAACTATCTGTGCAAAGGTTGTAATAAAAAATGCCGTGATAAAAGGAGCGACAGCAGTTCCTTTGCTGCCGAGAAGTTTTATTGCAAGAGCAGTTGCAAGGGCAGAAGCAAGAGAGTTCAGGAAGTTAGTTCCAATTAACACCGTTGTGAGAAGGCGATCCATATTTGCTTTAAGGGCTGCAACTTTTTTTGCATTACGCCTGCCCTGCTCTACCATACTTCGTAACTTTAACTTTGGCAGCGAAAGATATGCCGTTTCTGAAGAAGTAAAAAAGCCTACACAGAGAATAAGAATTACAAGCTGAGCGATTGTCAGAATTATATGATAAAGCGTCATTCGTCATTCTCCTTATTCTGCTCTGGCAGTTTTGAAATCTGAATTCTTTCTACGCGGTGAGCTTGAATCTTTTTGATAGTAAAAAGAAAGCCTTCGAATTCTACAGTGTCACCCGATTGCGGCATACGGTCAATCTGCTCTGCGAACCAGCCGCCGATTGTTTCGTTGATATTTGATTCCAGCGGAATGTGGAGATCCTCTTTAAGATCCCGCAAAAGCACAGAGCCATTTATTGTAAAATTAGATTTATCTTCTACATTGTCAAAATCAAAAACCTTACCGCGCAGAGAGTCGTCTCCCGGCAAGGCAAAAATTTCACGCGAAATATCTTTTTCTGTAATAACCCCGTCTGTTCCTGAATATTCGTCTACAATAATTGCCATTGACTGATGGCTGTCAAAAAGCAGTTCCTGAACTGAAGTAATTTTTTTTGTGCCGAGAATAAAAAGCGGCGGACGCATAACTTTCTGTAAATCAAAGCTTTGCGGATTCTGCTTATAAGCCAGCATATCTTTTAAATATATGATTCCTACAATATCATCTATGGATTTGCGGTAAACCGGAAAACGAGTAAAGCCTAGACGCTGCGAAAGCTCTACAATGTCGCGGTAAGTAGCATCGTGCGGAACTGCACGAATTTTTGTGCGCGGCACCATAATCTGCTGAGCTTCAAGGTCAGAAAACTTAAAGACCTGGCTCATCATACGGTTTTCATTTTCTTCTATAACTCCGCTTTCTGAGCTCATATCAAAAAACGTTTTAATTTCTTCTTCTGTATAAGACTGCTTTTTCTGATTAGTTTTAATGCCGAAAATACGCAGAGCACAGCGGGCAATAAAAGTTACCACTTCAACCACGGGATGCATAATCACAACCACAACCTGTACAAACGGAGCAAGTGCATAAGCTATTCGGTCAGGACATCGTGTAGAAACTGTTTTTGGAGTAATTTCACCAAAAATCAAAAGCAGCAGAGTTGCAATAAGAGTGGCAATTCCAACTCCTTTTTGTCCGAAAATCTCAAGCGCAATTGAAGTAATAATAGAAGAAAGAAAAATATTTACTATATCATTAGAAACAAGAAGTGTATTGATAAGGCGTTCACGGCGGTCTAAAAGACGCCCCGCAATCATAGCACGTTTGTTTTTGTTTTTTCTGAGGATTCGAAGCCGCAGCTTATTCATTCCAAGAAAGGAGCTTTCCGAAATAGAAAACAACATGGAAAGAATAATCAGTACTATGAGAATAATTACGATAACAGGCAAAATGCCGGATGTCATATTTGAGGCACCGGCGGGGCTACCATCTGTCATTGAGCGGCAAGGGCATCCATAACCCGTTTAATTGCAGGAACTTCTTCGCTGTCTGGAGCAAGGTCAATTGCCCTCTGAAGATATTCAATAACCACAGAGTTCTCTTCAAGTTCAGAAACAGCTGCAATATAAGCCGCAGTATAAACTGACTGCTGTTTATCTTCAGGAGAAATTGAAGGTTCATTTTCTACAGAAAGATAAGTTGTAACGGCAGTTTTAAAATCTCCAGAATTGAGAGCTTTTTTTGCCTGTGAATCTGCTGCTGCAAGAGTAAGCTTTCCAAGGATTCCAGATTTATTATTTGGATCAATCTTCTTAGCTGAAGCAAGAAGGTCTGTAAGGAAAATTCTGTTATCCGGAGCAGTTGCTTCAAACAACGCATCAATAGCATTCATTTTTTCTTCAGGAGTTCCGATTTTTGTCTGATAAATCATTTTGTGCATTTCATCAATAGTTTCTTTTTTCTCTTCAAGAAGAGCCTTAAAACCTTCGTAAGATTTTTCAGAAGAATCATAATAAATGCTTGTAATCAAATATTCTTCTTTTGAAAGAATATAAACCATAGGTGTTACGCTTACATTAAGAAGATTTGCAAACTGTGTATTATCCTGCATTGTCTGTGCACGTTTTTCTGCATTCTTTTTTGCAGTATCATTTGCGTCCTCTGCAGCAACAGTTGCTTCATAAGAACTTTGAGAAAAATCCATTCTTACTACAGAATAGTTTGAAGCGATATCATTTTTAAACTTTTCATCACGGATAATTGTATCTACAAAATTCTGGCTCTGAGCATCATCACCACACATTGTAACAACAACAAGAATATCCTGATTTTTTTTCTGTGCATTAGAAACTGCATCATCAATGTTTGAAAAACATCCGCTTGAATCTACGGCAGCTTTACCGCAGCTGCAAATAAAAAGAGATGCAATGATTGCAAAAAGTATTGTTATATTTTTTTTCATTTTTTTGTTCCTTTTAATAGATTGTCGAGCCAAGCCCGACAATGACAGATTTTGTAAAGTGTCATTCCCCGGCTTGACCGGGGAATCTTTTTTTATTTGAAGTATGCAACTCCGGCTGCAAAGAGATTTTCGCAGGTTGTCTCGTTCTCGTTTGTAAGAGGATTTCCACCTACGTTCTTAAAGAGATCAAGACTTGCACCATTCTTGTCCATGCCTACTCCGCGCTCTGAGTGTCCCATCTTACCAAGTACGTGTCCGTCTGGAGATGTAATACCTTCGATTGCGAATGCTGAACCATTAGGGTTATCAGGCTCTGTGATTGCAGGGCGGCCGAACTCGTCTACGTACTGGGTAAATACCTGTCCGTTTTCGAAGAGGCGTTTTGCAGTTGCTTCATCACAAACAAAGCGGCCTTCACCGTGGCTGATTGCAATAAGGTGATTTCGCTGATCTATTACGCTTGGGTGCATTGCCCAAGGTGATGTAGCAGATACGATGCGTGTGCGGACGATGCGGCTGATATGGCGGTTGATTCTGTTGTAAGTCAGAGTTGGCATATCTGGAGTCATATCGCGGATTTCGCCGTATACAGCGAGACCAGTTTTTACAAGTGCCTGGAAACCGTTACAGATTCCGAGTACAAGACCGTCGCGTTTTTTAAGAAGGTTCATAACTTCTTCGCTGATGTTTCCGGCCTTAAGTACGTTCGCAATAAACTTTGCAGAACCGTCCGGTTCATCACCGCTCGAGAAGCCACCGCTGAGGGCGAGAATCTGTGCGTCGCGAAGCTCGCGGGCAAGGTTCTCGAGGGACTCTGTAAGCTGAGCCTGTGTGCGGTTCTGAAGAACTACAATCTTTGTATCTGCACCGGCCAGGTTGAAGGCACGGGCCATATCGATTTCGCAGTTAGTACCTGGGAATACTGGCAAAAGAACTTTTGGACGGCTTGTTGGCTGAACAAAGGCCGGTGCCTTTCGGATGTCTGAAAGTGATTTGTGAACATCAGTTGCCCAGTCAGGAAGTTTTGGCTGTACCTCTGCTCCACTAACACGTGGGAATACTTCCTTAAGTTTGTCTTCCCATTTATTTACACAGTCATAAAGGCTGATTTCAACTTCAGGATTTGTAACTCCACCGAGAACGGCGTTTTTGATTACGATTGCAGGCTTGTCTGTTGTCATACCAAGCTGAACGAGAGTTCCTGGCACAAAGGCTGCCTTTTCAAATTCTGGTACATGAGCAGATGGAACTTCTACGATGATGTTTCCGTAGGTTGGGAGGAAGAAACCAGTGAGATTGCTTGTGGTTTCGATACACTCGCTTCGCGAGCACTCAACCACCGCATTTGCGTCGAGACTTGCACCAACCATGTTACCCATTGCCATCTTTGTAACTGCTTCTGCAATACCACCAGGTCCTACAGGATACATTGCGGCAATGCGGCGGGCCTTGTTGAGTTCGTAAAGTACATCAGAGTTTTTAAGGAAGGTTTCGTAATCAGGCTCGAGAAGATCTGAATATGGAACCTTTACCATATAGATATTGTTTCCGCTTACCTTGAAAGAACCGGAAAGTACATTTTGAGCTTCGTCGTGTGTTACGGCAAAGCTTACAAGTGTATGTGGAACGTTGATATCTTCGAAGGTTCCAGACATTGAGTCCTTACCACCAATTGAAGCACAACCAGATTCAACCTGTGCGTCTATAGAACCAAGCAAAGCGGCTGCAGGATAGCCCCAGCGTTTTTCGTTTACTGCACGGCCAAAGAATTCCTGGAAGGAAAGGCGTGATGTGCGGGCCTTACCACCAATACAGGTGATTTTTGCAAGGCTGCTCAATACGGCAGTTTTTGCACCGTGCCATGGAGACCAGTTACCAACACGTGGGTCAAAGCCGTAAGCCATAAGGCTGGCAGTTGAAGTTTCGCGTGGTGTCATTACAGGAATCTTTGCAGACATACCTGCTTCCGGTGTATTCTGATATTTTCCTCCGTATGGGAAGAGAACTGTGCTTGAGCCGATTGAGCCGTCGAAGCGTTCGCCAAGACCGCGCTGAGAACAGCAGGCAAGGTCATTCATATTAGCAAGCCATGCGTCTGTAAGATGATTCTTTACGCAGCCTTCGCACTTTACTGGCTTGTTGAGTTCTGCAGCAACAGACTCAAGAGGATTGCAGAGCGGAGACTTACTTGGTTCTGCAGGCTGTTCAATAAGGGCAGTTGCTTCGTGATGAGCACCGGCTGCATCGAGGAACTCGCGGCCAATGTCTACGATTGTTTTACCGCGCCATTTCATAACCAGGCGATTTGTATCTGTAACTGTTGCAACAACAACAGCGTTTAAGTTTTCTTTCTTAGCTTCTTCAATAAAGCGGTCTACGTCGGCCTTACGAACTACAACAGCCATACGTTCCTGGCTTTCAGAAATTGCAAGCTCAGTTCCGTTGAGACCTTCGTACTTCTTAGGTACTGCATCAAGATTGATATCAAGACCAGGAGCAAGCTCGCCAACAGCAACAGAAACACCACCTGCACCAAAGTCGTTACAGCGGCGAATCATAAGGCTTACTTCTTTATTGCGGAAGAGGCGCTGAATCTTACGCTCTTCAACTGCATTACCCTTCTGAACTTCGGCAGCTGCAGTTGTAACAGATTTTACAGTGTGAATCTTTGAAGAACCAGTCGCACCACCAATACCGTCGCGGCCTGTACCACCACCAAGAAGAATGATGATGTCACCCGGTTCAGGGCGCTCGCGGATAACTGTATCTACTGGAGCGGCAGCGATAACGGCACCAAGCTCCATACGTTTTGCGGCATAGCCAGGGTGGTAGATTTCTTCTACCTGACCGGTTGTAAGACCAATCTGGTTACCGTAGCTTGAGAAGCCCTGGGCAGCTTCGCGGCAGAGCTTAATCTGAGGGAGCTTACCCTTCATAGTGGCAGACAGTGGCACTGTAGGGTCAGCAGCACCGGTAATACGCATTGACTGATATACCCAGCTGCGTCCAGAAAGTGGGTCGCGGATAGCACCACCAAGACAAGTTGCGGCACCACCAAATGGTTCAATTTCTGTCGGGTGGTTATGAGTTTCGTTTTTGAACATCATAAGCCAGCGTTCTGTAGCGCGTGGATCATCGGCAGCAAGTGGCTTACCATTTTCATCTGCGGTGTAATGTACGTCTATATAAACCGAGCAGGCATTGTTTTCTTCCGAAACTTCCATATCTTCAAGCTTTCCGTGCTTTTTAAGATACTTCATTCCGATTACAGCCATATCCATTAAGCAGACTGGCTTATCTGTGCGGCCGGCATACATTTCTGTACGCATAGCCTGGTAATTTTCAAGGGATTTTTTGAAGAGAGGTGCATAAGGACCATCTTCAATTTTGATATCCTTAAGTTCTGTAAGGAAGGTTGTATGGCGGCAGTGGTCAGACCAGTAAGTGTCGAGAACGCGGATTTCTGTTTCAACAGGGTCGCGGCCTTCGCCCTTAAAATAATCCTGAAGAAATACGATATCAGCATGATCCATAGCAAGGCCCATCTTGTTGCGGTATGCTTCAATCTCTTCGTCATTCATCTTGATAAAGCCTTCTACAACAGGAATGTCTGCAGGCTCTTCAACATGCATTTTTAATGTTTCAGGTTTTGTATCGTCGGTAAGACGTGAATCTACAGGGTTAATAAGATAGCTCTGAATCTTTTTGATTTCTTCGTCGCTTACATCGCCTTCGAGAACAACGATTTTTGCACAACGAACAACAGGTGGCTCAGAGAGAGTCTTTACACCCTCAGCCTGCAAGCCTGCGCGAAGCAAAGAAAGACACTGCTCAGCAGAGTCGGCGCGCTGGTCGTACTGACCCGGAAGGAATTCCCAGATGATTTCGCGGCCAGAGTGTTCAGGCAATTTTTCTGTAAAAACAAAATCGCTCTGTGGCTCAGAGAAAATGCGGGTTGCGGCAATTTTTGCAACTTCTTCGCTCACATTTTCAATGTCGTAGCGGTTGAAATAACGAACTGCCTTTACTCCGGCAATTCCCAAAAATCCATTGATTTCAGAAAGATAACGGCGAGCCTCGTTTTCAAAGCCGGGGCGGCGCTCTACATATAAACGATACATAGAGCGATTATATCAAAAAAGAGACCCCGAAACAAGTTCGGGGTGACAGTTTATAGTTCGGGGTGACAGATTATGCCTTACTGAATACATCCGCAAAAGCGCCTGCTTCGTATAACTCCATAAACTTTTCTACAACCTTAGGATCGAATTGAGTACCGGCATTCTTTTTGATTTCATTTACAATAAACTCCTCCGGCAGCTTGCTACGGTAAGGACGAGTTGAGCTCATAGCATCAAAGGTATCTGCAACGGCGATTATGCGTGCAACCCAAGGAATATTCTCACCGGCGAGCCCATCCGGATAGCCTCTTCCATCGAAGCGTTCATGGTGATGATGAGCACCAGCGGCAAGATCTTCCTGAATCTGAACATCCTTCAGAATTTCGTATCCGCGTTGTGCATGACTTTTCATGATTTTAAATTCTTCATCCGTAAGTTTTCCAGGCTTTTGAAGAATTGCATCTGGAATACCGATTTTTCCAATATCATGTAAAAGAGCAATATTATAGAACTTTTCTACAGTTTCAGGATTTTCTTCCAGCTTTATAGCAAGCATTCTTGTATATTTTGCAACACGAATAGAATGTCCGTTTGTATAAGTATCCTTACCATCGACACAGTTCGCAAAAGCTCCGATTATTGCTTTATTAAAGTTGCGTTCTTCCTCGGTCTTTGTCTTCAACGCCTTAATTCTTAAATGAACAAAAAAGTCCGTAAAGCAAATAATAAAAATCACAACGATAACCCAAAACCATACCTGCTGCCAGATATACGGTTTTTTGATAATCTGAAGCTCAGTTGGATTGCTTATTATTCCGTCTGCATTTTTTGTCATAACAACAAATCGATAATTTCCCGGTTTAAGGTTGGTGTAAGAAACCGTTCTTGCAGAAGTCCAGTCTGTATACTTTTTTTCGAAACCCTCAAGCATATAGCTGAATTTTATATTTTCGGGTGAAATATAACTGAATGCTGTGAACTTCAAAGAAAGACGTTTCACTCCCGGAGCAAGTACAATATCATTATCTTTATAGTCAAAGGTATCATCATCAATTGTATACTGTTGAATCAAAGCCGGAGCAGCTGCACTTTCTTGTTCTGATTTTACAGGATCATAAATAGCAAAGCCATCAACAAGAGTAAACCAGACACGTCCCAGAGAATCCTTTGCAGAAAGTGATGTAGAAGTTACACCGCTCGTTATAAGACCATCAGAAGCCCCGTAATATTTTACAGAAATTTTATTGCGATTTCCTGCAGCAAGCTCTTCCATCTCAGGAAGCATTGCCGAGAAAACACCCTTATTTGTTGTCATCCAGACTGTCTGAGTATAATCACAAATCATCTGAAAAACACTGTCTGTACCGATTCCGTTACGGGAAGTAAAGTTTACAAATGAATCAGTTTCTTCTATATATTTCGAGAGTCCTGTTCCTGTTCCAATCCAAATGCTGTTGTTATTTTTAAGAATCTTAAAGATTACATTTCCTGCAAGTCCGCCTTCATTTTCGTCGGTTGAATATTTCTTGATTATTTTTTCGTCTTTAAGAACATTAATACCGCCGCCATTTGTTCCAACCCAGATTTGATTTTTATCATCTTCATAAAGCCACATAATGTAATGATTCGTAAAACCGTCATTACGGGTAAGCTTTGTAATGTGTCCATCTTCATGATGGATGATATTCAGCCCCTGAGTTGTACCAACATAATAATCGCCGGAAGAAGTTTTAATTGCAATCCTACACTTTGAATAAATGCCATCGTCTTGAGTCCAGATTTTTACTGAGTCATCCGGCTTTACACAAATCTGAGGTTTATCTGAATATGAGGAAATTAAAAGTTCATTGTCATCCGTTAAAGCAACATGGCGAATACGATCACCTTTTGTCAGTTCCGTAATTTTATTTTCGATAAATTTATTATCTTTATAGCAGTACACACCATTATCTGTTCCAAGCCAGGTTAGCTTTCGTCTTGTATCTTCGCAGATTGCATTTACAGTTGTATTCATTGATACAGTTGTAAACTTTCCACGACTCAGTTTTCTCAAACCGCCTCGATCAAAACAAAGCCAGATATTTCCTTCCCTGTCCTCATACACTGTGCTTACAATTTCATCAGAAAGCCCATTACGCTTATCAAGATATGTATAAACACCGTTATGAATTATTGTGATTCCAGAATCCATTCCAAACCAATAGTTTCCATTTTTATCCTGAATAATATCATTAACCCCAGTTCCCGGATAATGGTCATGGCCTAAATCATAAACAGTCTCTTTACCATTCTTTAAGCAAACAGCAAAATGAGGATCTACTCCAAACCAGAAAGCACCCGTTTTATCCTGCTTAATCACACGAACTGCAGGATTCTTAATTTTTGTTATGCCTGTAAACCGCTCAAATTTCTTATTTTCATATACAAAAATCTCGTTTGCAACTCCAGTTGTAAGCCAGATTCTTCCACTTGTATCACAATAAACCGTTGAAACAAGAATATTTTCCTGCCCCAGCTCAACAAGTCCTGCAGGAATTACTATTTCATCTTCTGGAGTTATATAACATACTCCTGCAGCGGTTCCAACCCAGATATTCTGTTCATGATCTTCACAAAGATAGTTTATCTTGTTATTTGTAAGGCCATTGACCATTGAATATTTTTTTATTTCGCCATTCTGACAAAAGCAGGTTACACCTTCATCATTATGCCCTACCCATATATTACCATTCTGCCCCTGACAAAGAGAACGCACAGAGGCAAAATCATATTTCATATCAACGGAACGGCTAAAGGTTGTAAATTCGACACCATCAAAACGGACCAGACCATCATAAGTTCCAATCCACATATAGCCTTTATTGTCCTGTATGATTGATGTAATTGTCATACCAGGAAGACCATCTTCTGTAGTCCAGTTTTTACTTACATAATCAGCAAGAAAATTTTGATTCACGGGAACATCTGCAAGTCCCTGAGAAAAAACAAAAATGGAAGAAAACAAAAATAAAAGAGTGCCAAACAATAGCTTTTTCATAGACCATTATTATAGCACTCTTTTAGTATGCGGACAAAAATATTTTTTGAAATATTCCGAAATATCCGAAATATCAGAATTATCAGCAACCGCGTTTAGAAACGATAGGTTCCTGTAGTGATTGTTCCGCCGTTCGAGTAAATGTCGAAGTTTACTGACTTCTGGGCTGCGGCCAGTTCGGCGTAGAACTCGGCGAGGGTTGTAACTTTCTTGCCGTTTACTGCGGTGATGATGTCGCCGTTCTGTATACGAAGGCTTGCGGCTGGAGATTTTTCTTCTACATTTGTCGCAATTACACCCTTTACCTTCTTATCGTCGATTTTGAGAGATTCGCGGGCTTTATCTGTAAGTGGGCTTGCAATAAAGCCTGGCCAAAGCTTACCATTATTGATATCGCTTTCGTTTGCACGCTCTTCAATCTTAACGACAATATCTGAAAGCTGTTTACCTCCACGGATTACTGTAAACTTAGCTGTTGTTCCAGCTTCGAGGTTTCCAATATCGCGGACAAGCTGACTTGTAGATTTTACCTTCTTGCCGTTTACTTCAATAATATAATCACCAGGTTTGATTCCACCCTTGAAGGCAGGAGAATTAGAGAATACTTCTGCCGCAAATGCACCTTCAGTTCCCTTTACACCAAGCTCTTCTTTATATTCATCTGTAACATCAACAAGCTGAACACCTACCCAGCCGTAAACAACCTTACCCTTCTTGATAAAGGAATCGATTGCAGATTTAAGATTGTTGATTGGAATTGCAAAGCCAAGTCCAACTGAACCGCCCGAGCTAGACGCTATCCAGGTATTAATTCCAATTACTTCACCGTAAATATTTACAAGCGGACCACCAGAGTTTCCCTGATTAATAGCGGCATCGGTCTGGATATAATCACTCATTGAAGACATTGAAGTTTCACTACGTCCAACTGCACTGATGATACCCTGAGTTACAGACTGGCTGTATCCAAGCGGAGCTCCGAATGCAAGACAGATATCGCCCGGCTGAACCATGTCTGAATCTCCGAGTACTGCTACCGGAATAGAAGAATCTTTTGATTCAAAAGAAACAAGAGCTACGTCTATGCGGCTGTCTGCACCAACAAGTTTACCTTCGAACTCACGGCCATCGTTGAGCTTGATGCTGATTGTTGTAGCCGAGCCCGCAACGTGGTTATTTGTAAGTACATAGAAAGTATTTCCTGTTTTTCTTACAATTACGCCGGAACCAAGACCTTTTGATTCATATTCACGCTGATTGTTTTTTTTGCTTTCATCATCGCTATTTCCGTTTCCGAAAAAGAATTCAAACGGATTTGACATTCCGCCAAATGGATTTGTATATGTCTTTGTTTCGGTTACATCAACTTCAACAACTGCAGGAAGCATTGTATTACTGATGGAGCGGAAAGAATTCTGAAGTGCTTCGATTACACTTAATGATGAGTCTGTCTTCTTAGGCGGATCTGCGAAAAGAAAAGCAGATAACAGAAGCAGCATTGAGGCTGCTGCAAGTACCTTAGTCAGTTTTTTCATAGCAGTTTTATACTCCTCTTAAAAAATCTGATAAACGGACAAGTCAAGTTCCTGAACGAAGAGTGCCTTGACGTGGACGTATATCACAGTTATTTTAGTTATTTTTTAAAGCGCTTACATTAAATATAACTAAAATTATGAGAAAAGGTAACATAAATGTTTTCTTATTTTTGAGAGATTCCCGGCTTAAGCCAGGGGAATGGATTGCTTCGCCTGCGGCTCGCAATGACGTGTGTCAGGGTGACGTGTAGACGACGTCATTGCGAGGAACCCAAAGGGTGACGTGGCAATCCATGTTTGAGTTTTGCTTCGTCTGCGGCTGGCAATCTATTTATAATCGAGGGCGGTAAGAACTTCGGTGTGATCTTCGAAAACAGCTACAGTATGTTCTTCGTGGCAGCTTACTTTGCCGTCACAGGTGAGGACCGTCCAGCCATCTTCTGCTGTTTCTACATCCGGCACTCCCAAATTAATCATAGGCTCGATTGCAAGAACCATTCCCGGTTTGATTCTAGGGTTCTGACCACGGAACGGACAGTTTGGAACACTCGGGTCTTCATGTACATCAAGCCCTACCCCGTGTCCGCAGTAATCATAAACTACACCGTAGCCGTTGCGGTCTGCAATTTCGTAAACGGCATTTGCAATGTCGCTGATGCGGTTACCTACTACACAGGCTGCGATTCCGGCTTTAAGACATTCGGCAGTTACTTCCTGAAGCTTACGAACTTTAGGATTTACATTTCCAATCAAAAGCGAATGGGTTGTATCACTGATATAACCGTTCATATCAATTCCAACATCTATGCTTACAAGGTCGCCGTCTTTGATAATGCGCTTTTTAGAAGGGATTCCATGAATAACTTCATTATTAATACTGATACAAGTAGCACCAGGAAAATCTTCGCGCCACCAGGCAGGCTTTCCGCCGTGCGAAATCATATAATCTTTAAACATATCGTCTACCTGTTTAGTAGACATTCCGGCTTTTACCTTTGGAATAAGTTCATTAAACATGTCGGCGGTGATATGACATACTTTACGAATGCCGGCAATTTGTTCTGGTGTTTTGAGTTGAATCATGGAAATATATTAGCACTTTGCAAGAATTATGGCTAGACTGGTGTTAGATAAGACTTACAGAAATCATATAAAAAAATCTGATGGAGTCACGCATTATATAACAAATTTGAGAAAACCATGGCTTCCGGTCACGGCTGCGTGGTTTCAAAACCGCGCAATAATGCGCTACACGCTTTTTGTGGTATAGAAACTATTGTACCTGCCGCTTCGCAGCAGCCACAAAAAGAGTGTTTTTGAACCACGCCCCGCTCCCTCTCGCCAGTTTTACAGAAAACGTATATAATGCAGAAGCCCATCAGATTTTTTTATAACTGCCGAATGTCTTATCTAACACCGCTTTTCCGATTCTCTTAAGCATATTTCTGCGGTGCTCAAATCACCCAGACGACGATACTCTTCGGACATTTTACGGAGAAAGAAGGCGTCGTTTTTTACTCCTAGGTTTAAGTCCAGGGCGCGTTCGTAGACATCGAGGGCGAGCTCGTCTGAAATTACTGTATCTATGTTGTGCTTCAGAATGCTCAGAGTAAAATCTAAAACTTCGGGAAAGAAAATATAAAAATAGTGATAAGAATACTCCATCTGAATAATCTGCTCGAGCAGAATTATTGCATCGTAGTATTCACCGCGAATTACAAGTTCTTCTGCAAGTATGTAACCGTAATCCATAAAGTCTTCGCGGGTAAACCATTTTTTCAGAGAAAAATCTGAATGATTCATCTGCATGCGCTTAAACTCAGCAACAGCTTCGTCTTCTTTCTGGTGCATGAGAGTATAAAAAATCAGTTTGGCACGACTTTCTTCGTCCTCGCGGGCTTTTAGCCAGTCGTAATAATTAAAGGAATCAGCTTTTTTGTAAGAGCGTTTTATTTTGATAAAAAAAGATTCATCGAAAATTGAACGCTGGCGCATATCTGAGAGAACCCGGTATGCCTGTACCACTTCGTTAAATGCGTTCTGGCTGGAAGAATCGCCTGTGAGGTCTGGATGGAGAAGCTTTGCTTTTTCGCGGTAAGCGCGTTTAATTTCTGCAAGGGTTGCATTCGGACGCACCCCAAGAATCTTATAGAAATCTTTCATGTATAAGATAATTTTTTAGAATATTTTGAAGATTTTTTCAATATCAGGCTTCTGAATAATCATAACCGGACATTTTGAATGAGCAAGAATTTCACTCTGATCTGTAGAAAGCACATTTCTTTTTCCAGTGTGATGGTTTTCATCTTTTTCGTTACCACCAAGGATTATAAGGTCGGCTTCATAATCTTCTGCACAATGAAGAATCTCAGTAAAAACTCCGCCGCTTCTGAGTTCGGTCTCACATTTTACACCCTTAGAGCCGGCAAGCATCTGAGCATAAGCAAGGTAGCGCTCGCCGTCTTCATTCAGACGCTCCTCAAAATTATAGCGCTCATCAGAAATAAGAAATTTATTTGCAGCAAGATATTTTATGGTTGCAGTATCAACGACATAAACAAATTTAAGTTCAATGTTATAGGTACGCGCCATCATAATTGCATACATTGATGCATGAATAGATGAGCGGTGTCCGTTCACTGCGACTATCATTTTTTTAAAGAAACTTTTCGCCATAATTCTCCGTCATTCCGAACTTGTTTCGGAATCTTATATAACAGATCCAGAAACGTCATCCTGAACTTGTTTCAGGATCAGGTTGACTTACAAATATAATTTTACCACGGCTTTTTATTTTGCGCCATTTTTTTTCTTCAAAGCCTTGAGTACAAAAATATTTTCGCGGTCTCGTTCTTCGAGCGCACTTTCTATATAAGCCTTGGTTTCACGCGCCTGCGGAATAATCATTTTATCCAGGGCGTTTACACGACGCTGAGTTTTGCGAACCTCTTCTGCAAGTCTCCAAACTATCGTTCGTATGGAAGCCATTTGTGAAAGCAGAACAAGCAGCTCAAAAAACTTGCTGATGGTTGCATCCATATTTGCATCGGTACCGATGAAAGAATAAAAGAGCTCTTTCTGCGGCATAATTACATCCATCGTCGGAAAACTCATTCCACCGATGTTTACGCGTTTTTCTGTAAACTCAAAATCATAATGAACTGCATGAGAAATACGTTCAATCTGATCAGCACCGTCGAGCATAAGCATGCGCTTAAAGGCCGGATACGCCTCGCCGATTGTGCGGTCAATTTCTTTTTCCAAAAGCTTAACCTTTTCCACAAGATGCATAAGCTCGCGCACAAGAATCTCGCGTTTTTCTTCGAGCAACTCGTAGCCGTTAGTAGAAACTGCAAGCTGTTCTTTCATCATGAGGAGGTTTGATTTTGTCGGTGCGATATTAAGTCTTGCCATAGTTATATACAGCGTCATGCTGAACTTGTTTCAGCATCTCTGATTATGAGATCCCGAAACAAGTTCGGGATGACGGTCAGTTCTCAACCTCCGGCATATATTTTTCAATAAACTCAGGTTTAATTCGGGTTAGCTCTTCGCGAGGAAGCTCACTCAGAATCTTCCAGCCAAGGTCGAGAGTCTGCTCGATTGTGCGGTCTTCGTATTCACCCTGTCCAAAGAATTCTTTTTCGAGGCGTTCACCAAAATGAAGGTAAGCCCGGTCGAGCTCACTGAGTTCTTCTTCACCAATAATTGCCGCAAGATTTCGAATCGACTTCACTTTTGAATACGAAGCAAAAAGCTGGCTCGAAACATTTGCGTGGTCTTCGCGTGTCATGTCAGGGCCTATACCGTCTTTCATAAGTCGGCTAAGACTTGGAAGTCCCGAAACCGGCGGATAAATTCCCTGCTGTGCGAGCTCGCGGCCAAGTACAATCTGGCCCTCGGTGATGTAACCGGTAAGGTCAGGAATCGGATGCGAAATATCATCATTTGGCATTGTAAGAATTGGAATCTGAGTAATAGAACCTTCGCTGCCTTTTACACGGCCGGCACGTTCGTAGAGCTCAGCCAAATCAGAATAAAGATATCCCGGATATCCTTTACGGCCAGGAACCTCACCGCGGGTTGTAGAAATTTCACGCAGAGCCTCGCAGTAGTTTGTCATATCAGTCATAACGACAAGTACGTGCATTCCCTTTTCAAAAGCAAGATATTCTGCAGCGGTAAGTGCACAGCGCGGAGTAATGATACGCTCAATAGAAGGAGCGTCGGCAAGACTCTGGAACATAACTACGTTTGCGAGAACTCCTGACTCTTCAAAAGTGTCTACAAAGAATTTTGCAACGTCGTATTTAATACCCATGCCCGCAAAAACCATTACAAACTTTTCGTTACTGTTACGGAGCTTTGCCTGGCGAATAATCTGAGCGGCAAGCTTGTTATGAGGCAAACCGTTTCCAGAAAAAATCGGAAGCTTTTGTCCGCGAACAAGAGAGTTCATTCCATCAATTGAAGAAATACCAGTCTGAATAAAATCGCGCGGATAAATTCGCGCATACGGATTCATTGGGTTTCCGTTTACATTTCGCTTTTCGCTGGAAATGATTTCAGGATAACCGTCGATTGGCTTACCCAGACCGTTGAAAACTCGGCCGAGAAGTCCCTCGCCTACACGAAGCTCAAGAGGCTCTTCCAGAAATTCAAAAGTTGCTTCATCAAGGTCGAGTCCGGTTGTACTTCCGAAAATCTGAACAACAACAGCTTCATCAGAAATATCAACAACCTTTCCGGTACGCTTTTCGCCAAGACGATCGCGTACACAAACGGTCTCATTATAAAAAACATTTTCGGTGCGCTTAAGGACAACGATAGGTCCGTCTACAGAAGTAACACCACGATATTCTATTCCTTTCATACTATTAACTCCAAGGATGAAAAGCTAAAAATTGCTTCCGCAATTTTTTTAACGCTTTACTATCTATCACCTGCCGCCTGGGCCTTACTCACCTAGTGATACATTCTTTCAACTTCACTCATCTGCGAATCAAGACGAGTTTTGATTTCGTTAATTTTGTCCATCTCTTCGTTTTTATAAACCATCTTGATTCTGACAATTTCATCACAAACAGGAAGAGTAGAAACCTGTGTCAACGGAGCGCCGGCCTTAATGCAGGAAGCGGCCCGTTTATAATATTCCATAATCAGTTCCAGAATCGCAATCTGCTTATCTGTTGAACAATATTTATCAATATCATCAAAAGCATTCTGCTGAAGAAAACCGTTCTTAATCATTTCTGCAACACGCAGAACAAGACGCTCTGCATCAGGCAGTGCATCAGGTCCGATAAGGCGAACAATCTGCTGAAGTCTGTTTTCGTTTTTCAAAAGCTCAAGAGCTTCCTGACGTAAGGTTCCCCAAAGCGGATTATGAACCTCCCACCAGTCGCGAACCTCATCTGCATATTCTGAGTAAGAATCAATCCAGCCGATAGCAGGATAATGGCGGGCGTTTGCAAGCTCGCGGTCCAAAGCCCAGAAACAGCGGATAAAGCGCTTTGTATGCTGAGTAACAGGCTCAGAAAAGTCACCACCCGGAGGAGAAACAGCTCCAATTACGCTGACTGAACCTTCCTGACCCTCAAGCGAAATTACACGGCCGGCTCTTTCGTAGAAAGAAGCAAGGCGGGTCGGTAAGTAGGCTGGAAAGCCTTCCTCAGCAGGCATTTCTTCCATACGGCCGGAAAGCTCACGCAAAGCCTCCGCCCAGCGCGAAGTTGAGTCTGCCATGATTGCAACTGCCATACCCATATCGCGGAAGTACTCTGCAAGTGTAATTCCTGAGTAAAGCGAAACTTCGCGGGCCGCAACCGGCATGTTAGAAGTATTTGCAATAAGGATTGTTCGCTCCATAATTGAGCGGCCGGTTCGCGGGTCGATAAGTTCCGGAAACTCGGAGAGAACTTCTGTCATCTCGTTTCCGCGCTCCCCACAACCGATATATACGATTAAGTCTGCATCACACCATTTTGCGACGGCATGCTGAGTCATTGTTTTTCCAGTTCCAAAGCCGCCAGGAATTGCGGCTGTACCACCCTTACTCAAAGGAAAGAAAACGTCGATTACACGCTGACCTGTAATAAGAGGCTCGGTAACTCCAAGCTTCTGTGCATAAGGACGCGGCTTACGAACAGGCCAGTACTGAGCCAGCTGAATTTCTTCATCAAGCTCTGTGGTGGCAATTACGTCGTTTACGGTGTAGTCACCGGTTCCCTTAAAAGTTTTGAGAACTCGTCCACGCACTGTCGGCGGAACCATTATTTTTTCTGTAATAGATTCAGTTTCTTTTACAGTTCCAATCCCCATGCCAGGTTTAATTGGAGTTCCCTCGCCCACACCTTCAGCTGCATCAAAATGCCATAACTTACTTTCGTCCAGAGGCTGAGTGCGTTCTCCAGGCAAAAGAAAGCCGCCCGAATGCTCATACATGGCTTTAAGAGGACGCTGAATACCATCATAAATATTTCCAACTACTCCAGGACCAAGGCGAAGAGAAAGAGGACGCTGTGTACACACAACCTTTTCACCGATGTGCATACCGGTGTCTTCCTCGTAAACCTGAATTGTTGCGTTACCCTTGTTCTGGCGGATAATTTCACCAATCAGTTTTTTCTCGCCGACATCAACTACATCATAAAGACCGCAGCCGTCGAGTCCTTCTGCATAAACAATAGGACCTGAAATGCGGGTAATTTTTCCTTCTATCATATTTCACCTCCGAACAAGACGTTGCAGAGTTCTGCACGGTTTGTATCGAGAAGCTTTTCAATCACTTCATTCAAAGTAAGACGGCAGCGGATTTTTTTATCATCTGATTCAAGAATGATTCCCTGTGGCTTTGCAAGGCCTATATCATCTTCAAGAATTTCTGCACTGAATTTAGTCTCCACACAGGAAATAAGCTTATTTTTGAGCTTTGCTGAAAGAAACTTTTTTGCCTCATCAGCTGAAAAACCGTAAACATAAGCATTAAGGCGGTGTTCTGTATTAAAATCAAAATTATGAGTAACAAGGGCGAGCCGCTTATCTTCTGAAAGCCCTTCCAGATATTTGTTTATATTCTGAATTACAGTATTCTGAATAAACGAAACCTTAAAGCGCTCTTTTTCCAGAGGCTCAACTGCCATGCGGTCTTTTTCAAAAGCCTCAAGCTTGCGCTTAAAGAACAGCTGTTTTTCTTCGGCGGCTTTTTCAATATCAGCTTCAACAGAGGCAAGCAGCTTTTCACATTCACTGTCTGCTTTTGCAAGCATACGCTCCGCTTTTTTGCGGGCATCCGCCTGAATCTCTTTATCCAGAATATCTGTAGATCGTAATTCCTGCATTCTACACCTCAAACCTCAACACCGACGGCTTCTTTTATAGCATCAGAAAGGCTCTTTTTACCTTTAAGATGTCCGTTCAAGCCGGGCACTTCTACAATCAGAGGAAATTTTCCTGTTTTCTGCCACGCAATTTCTTCGTCTTCAATCTGACTTGCAGCCTGTTCCGTAAGAATGAGCACGCGGGGAATCTCGCCGGAAGGTACATTTACAATTCCGCCCTTTCCGGTTACACGGTTAAATGCATCCAGAACCTCGGCTCTGGTTTCTGCAACCGCTCCATCTATTCCCGTCAGCTTAAAGGCAAGAACTAATTCGCGTTCGCCAATAATATAAAATTTCAAATCGGGATTCCTGTTGTCCTGTTCAATAGCTTTTTATTTGAACAGAATAAGAACTCCAACGAGCATACCCCACAGGCAGATACCTTCTGCAAGACCTACGAAAGGAAGAGCCTTTCCGGAAAGCTCAGGATTTTCGCTCATTGCGCCCATTGCGGCAGCACCGATTTTTCCAACGGCCATACCACCCGCAATACAAGCAAGACCTACAGCAATTGCGGCTGCGAGATATTTGATTGCGCCAGATGAAGCAGCAGATGCAGCTGCGGCGTCTTCTGCGAACATTGCAGCGCCCATTCCAAGTAAAGTGATAAAAGACAAAATCTTCTTTTTCATAAAAATACTCCTATATCGTATATATACCTCCCGGCGATAAACATGTACAAATAACGGCTTCCGCGCTTCGCTTGTGCAGATGTTATTTGCACCTGTTTTCGCCTCCGGCATATATAAACTTAGTGTCTATATAATAAACTTTTCTCCATTACTGGACCTCAAAACGGAAAGGCTTGAACTCTTTACCAGTTTCGTGGAAGAACTTGCTGAAGAATTCGTAGTATTGCAGACGGATTACCTGAATTGCTACAATCATTCCTTCGAGCACGATAATCAGCGCATTTCCGGCAATCAGTACCAGGATTCCGCCCGGAGTTGTCTGACCGCCTACCATTTCTGTAAGCGTGAGAATCGTAAAGTTCAAAACTGCATGCGAAAGGGCAAATGCACCTACACGCACAAAGCTTATGGTGTTGGAAAGATATCCTGAAATAACTTCGATAATCTCTACAACGCCGGAAATTACATAAGTGCCAAAGCCGTTTTCAAAAACAGGCTTTTCACCTTCCATTGCGCGCTCAAACGGTTCGGCGAACGCCGCAAAGAAAAGGGAAACGGCAATTATTACAATATCGTAAACGGCTACGCTGTGTTTTGCGAGAACTATGCGGAGCACAAGGGCAATTACGTACCAGAAGAAAACAGCCCCGGCAATTCCATTCTTACCGAAAATCGCTTCTGCATATTTTTTTCGCATAAAGTTGTTTATGATATTCAAAAGTAAACCGCAGGTATTAATAACAAAGCCGATTGCAACAGCAACACCGAACACACCGAACATCACGTAAATTGATTTAGGGTCGGCAGACGGCATGAGCTTGAGAATCGGTGCGCGAGGGGTGCCGAAAAGTCCGGTTACGAACTCCGCGAACGGCTCAAGCACGGTTTCTGTTCCAAAGAACTCGCCGGTTAAAAGTCCCATCAGCGAGCTTGAAACACCTATTGCCATAAAAATCGGCGCAAACTTATTCCAGCCGCCGACTTTTATTACATTACACAACATCAGAATTCCAAAAAGAACAAAGAACAAGCCCTGTCCAAAGTCTCCGAACATTATTCCAAACAAAAGCGTAAAGAATACCGCAACAAAAGGAGTCGGATCAATTGCACCGTAAACCGGAGAACCGTATGAGAAAATCATACGTTCAAAGCTCTTTACGAATTTTCCGTGCTGAAGCTTTACAGGAACCTGCTCCTTGCCCGACATAACAGAAGGGACTTCGTAGGGCTCGTATGCACGGATTGCAATGCGGCCCTCGGTAAGTTCGTCGAGCCCCTTCATATAATTTTCAGTCTCGTTTTCAGGAATCCAGCCGGTAATGCGGTAAACAAGCTCAGTAGATTCGAGACGACGTGTAATATCTTCTATTTGAACTGCGATTGCAAAGCTTCCCATAAGGCGTTCAAAAATAGCCCTGTGAGTTTCTGCAAAGTTAGCTTTCTCTGTATTTAATTCTGCAAGGCGGGCTTCAGCCTCGTCTTTTTTCTGTGCAAGACCTTTAAGTGCAGACTCAGGAACTCCCTTAAAATCTGAAGGCACTTCAAGCTCAACAAAATTATGTCGTTTCAATTCTGCATCAAGAGCAAAACGGCCTTTTTTAGAAGAAGCAACAAGAATATGAGAAGCATCATCTCCAAGCTTTACAACTACCGCAGCGCCCTCAAGGCTGTCGCGCAAATCTTCAAACTTATCTGATGGAATTTTTCCTATGCGGAGGGCAAGAAAAGAAAGATGTTCAAGCTCTGAATATGAAACCTGAAGGTTTGAAAAAGCCATAGCCTCTTTATAGGCATCGCGAACTTTGTAAACCTCATCATTTACTTCTGCAAGACGTTTTTCCAAATCTGTAAAAGCCGCAATCAGGTTAGCAGCTTCCTTACGTTCAGAATCCTTTGGCGCTGTACTGCTTGAAATATCAAAATTCAACTTCTCATAACCAAGCTCGTTGCAGGCTTTTTTAAGACCTTCATAAAAATGACTGTCTAAATCAGCTCCATAAGCAGGAATTTCTCCAGCATCAAGACTATCCTGAACACCGCCCATTCCTCCGCTCAAACCAGCTTCAGAAGACTCCCCAGCTTCTGATTTTTTAGAAGTCGAAGAATCCTTAAGCTTTGTTTGAAACTGGAAGCTTTCTTTTTTTCCTATATATTCAATTACAGACGAAATATCCTGTTTTAGAACCATGAGTTCCAGAAGCTTCATCCTGGCAGTTTTAGCCATTCAGCCCTCCTTGCGAAGCAATGCCTACTGCATCCATCGCATCTTGTGCACTTACATTAAATCTTAAACTTTCCACAGCCGTTCTGATACAGCTGAGCTCAAAATCCTTTATTTTATACCAGCCGATAAGGAAGCAGGAATCTGACGGAAACTGATGAAAAAGGACCTCAGCCATCTTATTTACTGCAACCTTATTTTTTCTTTCAATCCAAACCGGATCAATCTGCCACACCTGTCCATCCTCGCGGGGATTTAAAAGCGAAGCATATTTCCAGTTTTCCCAGCGCTCGTATTCATCAAGAGGCCAGTCCAGAAGTTTAATTGCCGGAGCGGCAACAGGATCCTGCATATTTGGACAGTCAGTAATATGAATCAGCAGAGGAATTATATCCTCTTTTTTCATATTATAGTATAAACGCATTCGCAGTGACCATACAATATTCTGAATTATAAATTCGCGCTTATAAAGCTTTTCAAGCATGGCGTGAGCTTCGCCCTTTTCATGATAAATAGACTGCCACAAATGACGGCAAACCTGAAGGTCAATTTTAAATTCAAGCGACTGCTGCTCGTGAATTCCCGGAACATGATCATACCAGGAAAAAACTGTTCCTTTTGTGATTGCGGCTATATCCGGCCACTGGTCATAATGAAGGACAGAATTTTCGCCCAAATTTACTACAGACGGAAGCTTTGATTCTCCACTGCAAAGAGCAGCACCAATTTCCTTAAGATTTTCTGCTTCGTAAATAAAAAGCTGGTCGGTCAATACCGGGTCAGGTTTATCATAACAGCTGATAAATTGTGTATATGCTTTTATAAACTTTTCAAAAGCCCTATTTTCTATTTCCTGTGCAAGCATTACCTCTGGCACTGCAGGCGGTTGAGTCTTAAATATGAGAGTCCAAAGCTCTGTCAAAGACTTTGCTTCAAACAAAAGAGGAGCACGATTTTTTACAAATGATTTTCCTAAAATTCCATTTGCTTTTGCAAAAACAAATGCGTCAGCACCAGACTTATCCATAGCGGCTTCTCCTGATGATGCTGATTACTGCGCGACCAGAGTGTCTAACAGCTTTGAAAAAGACTCAAAATTCTGAGGCTTAGCAGCCAGAGACTGTTTATAAGCTTCGAGTTCGTCGTTATATTTTTTTTCGATTGTTTTTTGATTTTCAAGATACTGAGCTTCCAGGTCTCCGGCAACTTTATCGTATCCTGCTTTGTATTCAGAATTATATTGTGCGCGTGCAGCAGAAAGGCGGCGTTCAGCTTCCTGTGCGGCATCGTTTATAAGTGTAGAGGCGTTTTTCTCAACCTCAAGAAGATGATTGATTGCATCAATTTCTGCCGTAGTTTCTGCCATATACGCCTCCTGTTTATTCTGCTACATTTCCATAGATTCTATAAGGTCATATACTTCCTGTGAAGATTTGGCCTGTAAAACATTTTTTACAAAATCCGGCTTACTCACAAGTTCAAGAATATTACGCAGAACCTGAAGGTGGGTTTCCGTATCCTTTTCTTCAAAAAGGATTTCAAAGATTATATTTACAACAGGATGAGTTTTATCAGTTTCAGGATCTGGAGCTTCAAACTCTATTCCTTCCCTGCTGATTCCCATTGCAACAAGAGTATCGCCCGCAGAACTGCACAAAGCATGCGGAACGGCAACAAACGGCAGCACAGCAGTGCTCATTTTTTCTTCCCGTTTAAGCAAGGCTTCCATTGCTTCTCTTCGTTCAAGCTTAGGATTTTTTGCAACTAAAAGTTCCAGAAGCTCTGCAAAGCCTTCTTCTTTTTCGGAACTCTCCATTCCTGTTTTTATAACAGAAGGAGAAATGAAACTGCTGAGCATAAATATTCCTTATTCAGCAGACTCTGACTCTGTCCACCATTCAGAAGTAGTTTCTGAAGATGATTCAGTTGATTCTACAGCTGTTGCAGGAACGAGATCCTTTTCAAACTTTGGTTTTTTATTAAGCATAGCAAGACCAAAAGAAACTGCAAAGAACAAGAAAACCAATACGAAAGTTGTTTTAGTAAGAACACTGGCTGAGTGTGAACCGAAAGCAGCAGTACCACGACCGCCGAGCAAGCCCATTCCGTTTTCTCCATCATCCTGAATAGAAACAAGAAGAACAAGAAGAAGGCAAACGATAACAAAAACTACCAGAAGAACAACACCAATTGTACCCATAATTTATTTCTCCAAAATTTATTAATCAAATAAAGTGTAATACATATTAATGAAAAAAGCCCTTTTCGTCAATTGACTTCACTACCGGATTGTCGGGCCTGTCCCGACAATGACATATTTTCAAACCCGGAAAATCATAAAAAAGCCGGAACGGAAGCCCGCCCCGGCCAAAAAAAATAGTTTTTTTTCAAACGCTAAAAAATTAGCGCATGATTTTTACATAAATAACTTCACCATACCATTTACCGTCTGCCTTTTTTGCAGCAACAACAACAGTATGTTTCTGAGCACTAAGTTTATTTGTCTTAGTAAATGTTATTGATGAACCAGAACCATTTGCACCATATTCTCCGTTGTCAATATTGTAACCAATTTCAGTAACACCTGTATCAGATACAGAGAATGTAATATCTGGATTTGACGGTGCATCAATTGTAAGAGTCTTAGAGTCATTATCCCATGTTGCAGTTCCGGAACTTCCAGGAACTGTTGCACTTGCAGCTGCTGTAATAGTACCCCAGTTTTCTACTGCAATTTCATATCCAATTCCAAGAGTAACTTCATTATAATTAGCGTAAACTGTAAGATTCTCATATGTATATTCTGTTATTGCAACACCACCAGCAGTAGCTGTTAACCAACCCTGGAATGGACGAACACCATTAAGAAGATTGCTGGCAGATGCATCAAAGAGACTTGCAAGAGTTGCTGCGGTACCTGAATAAGAAGCATACTTTACAACACTTCCAGTAACAGGAGCCTGACCTGACACCTGATAAGCACCACCATTAAGATTGAATACAATCTTTGCACGGTTAATCTTTTCAGCACCGAAAGCTGTATTTGCAGGAATTGCATCTCCTTCTGGCAGATTTCCTGAAGCAGCGTCAGTTGCTTCAGTACGAGGTGTTGGCTGATATCCATCATCTGTTGAACTATAATCAGAATAACCAACAAAGTTATAAGCCTGAATTGTTGCATCGAACAAAATACCTGTAGGAAGACGAACAATACAACTCTCCTCTGTTGCGTTAAGTCTACCAGCTACACGATCTGCACATTCAAAGAAATCATACTTATTATTAGCAGCATCACTTTCAGTTCCAAAAATCTTATATACAGTTGGACTTGTTGCAGCAGCATCTGCATACTGATTGATAGTAAGAATAAAGTTTTCTTCATTCTTTTTATCTCCTCGTGTCCATGTAAACAGAACATTATAATAACCGTCGTCTGTTTCAGAACCATTTACACGATATGCATGGAAGTTTGTTGGTGCATCAGGTCTCTTAGCGAGAACATCTGGAACAGTAAGTGCAGCATCTCCTGTTTTACTAGTTGTTCTTCCAGGTGCTACAGCAATAATATCACCCCAAACACCAATCTTAGTATCCTCAGCATTATAATATTCAACAGCAAATGAATATCTTCCCGGATTCAAACCATCTTTTTCATATGTAAAGTTTTTTGTTCCAGTTGCAAAAGTTGCATTCTGGGAATCAATACATAAACCAGTTAAAATATCATAAAGCATAGCCTTTGCTGATGCTACATCTGCAGTATCAACTCCAGAAGCAAACTTTAATTCAAGGTTTACACCACCCTGAGTTGTAAGTCCTTCTGCAGAAAGAGAAAAAGTTACTGGAGTAGAAGGGAATCCTGATTTAAGATTAATACGTTTTCTTCCCTGCAAAACAAGTTTCTCATTTGCTCCAGTTCCTTTGTATGCAGAAAGTGTCAGATACCAGATAGAAGCAGAAAGAGTTACTTCTGCGGAGCCACTGTTTAAGGCAGTAGTCAAATTGAGACCTTCATTACCTTCGCCATCCTTAAGAATTTCCTGAGTTTCAGAAACACCGGAAAGTACTATCTTATCGAATGTCTCGCTTGAAGTGTAAGCAGTAGGATTAATCATTCGAGATTCATTATTACCAGCAGATTCTCTGCCCTCAATAGAAATTTTCAGAGTTGCCTCTCCCATCTCAGACATTCCTGAAACCGTTACATCGTCATCAACGATGTTTGAACAACCTGCGAACAGCAAAAGAGCTGCAGCGGCCATGAAAAAACTTTTTACAAATTTTTTCATCTCATCCTCCTTATATCGGCAACTGCCGATTAATTCTAATTATTGTAGAATCTATATACTCCGTACCCGCATTATTGGTTACGGTAAGTATCACCTTTGTTTCTGAACCTGAGGCAAAATCTATACCAGGCATAAAATTAAAAACTCTCTCTTTACACAGTTCTCTATACTCCACAGGCTCTGAATCAGGCACCGGAGTCTTCCAGTTGTACGCAGCAGCATCTGCCGGTCCTGCCAGACTTGAACTATATCCGTCATAAAAATCATAATAAGGAGCAAGCATACCATCTGCCTCAAAACCTTCATCGTTTACAGACAATTCTTTTTGAACAGCCGGTGCAAAATATTTATTATTAAAATCCTGAAGCATAGAATCATACGAAACCTTACAGGCCGTAATCATTACAAAAGGCAGGAGAAGAAGTAAAACATAAATCTTTCTATTAATATTCCTCATTTTTTCACCCCGCGTTTGATACAGATTCCAGCATAAGCAGATGGAGTAACTTTTCCGATTGTGTCGTATTCACAATTTACATCGAATTCAAAAATACTCAGAATCATACCTAATCCGCCACCTGCAAAAAATGAATAAGAAGGATTACCAACCATATAACCGTTATGACTGTTAGACACAAAAGCAATCGAGTTTACTTTTGCCCCTACCCGTAAATCAGTTTTGAAAAAGATGGAATTGCCCCATGGAGAAAAAATAAAACCGGTAGGAATATAAACAGCCGCAGAACAAAAATATGGAGGTTTGGCAGCTTCGCCGTTCATCTCATAAGAATATGGAAATTCATTACGCGGAAATCCAACCTGAGCAAGAGCCCCTGCTCCTATGTACCACGGCGCAGTTTTTTTACAGTATTTATATTCAAATCTAAAATTTCCGGATAAAAGATAAGGAGCATTTAGATAGTTAGCCCCGGCACATAAAGAAAAACTGCTGAATCTTTGTACAGCAGCAACAGCACTGCCACCGTTTTCCACACGGATTAAATCTGCAAGATCAGTATATTCCTGAGTTTCTATTGCATAAACCGCGCCAGTTTCACAGCCTACAAGAGCATAAGTTGCTTTATCATTAAATTCAAAAGCAGTAATAGGCGGCATAGCCGCAGCAGATGCAGAAAGAATAGGTATGCGGTCAGAAATACTGTAAATCATAAATTCGTTTTTATCATCAAGCACTGCAATAAGGTCAGGATCTTTCAGAGGCTTTAGGGATACTATAGAATGACCCGTCATAACGCTATAGAGGATTTTTCCAGTTAAATCGCATACCCGAAAAGAAGTTCTTCCATCCATGCAAATTATGTAATCTGAATCTGCACTGAAATATACCGGAATTAATGATTTCGTATAGATATTTTTAATGGTTGCCTGACGGCTCATATTCCAGGTATTCCAGATATGTGCCGTACCGTCTTTTGAAACAGAAGCAAGATATTCTCCGTTACGACTGAATTCCAGCCCGTAAACCGCAGTTGAATGCTCCTTGACGCTTTTTGTAATAGAACTCTGTGTTACCCTCAAACGAAAATGAAGCTGAATTGATTTATCATTATAAGCCGCCGCAACATAATCAGAATTTGAACTGAAAGCTCTGGCAGTCATTGGAGTTTTACCGGAACAGTCGGCCTGATAGTATGAAGAATTAGGATAGTACGTCCATCTTCCGTCTGTTTTTTCAAGCTTTCGCATTGAAAACATTCCGTTTTCTGTCATTATAATTATATAAAGCCCGTCTTCTGCCATATTGAATGAGGTTTTAACGGCTTTTTTTTCATTTATTACGGCAATTACCGAAAAATCTGCCGCGTCATATAAAGTTACTGAATCATTATCTGAAACTGCGTAAATAGAACCGTCGCTGCTTTGAGAAATCTGTAATACAGTTCCTTTGACCCGTACTATCTGCGCAGACATAGAAGAAGATATAAATAGAAATACTAGAAATGTAAAAAGAAATCGTATTTTTAATTGCATATTTTTAAATATATCTTATACCTCTCTATTATAATCCGAGTAGGGATTATAACATAAGGCATAAAGAAAGTAGTCTGTACCTTTTCATAAAAAACCGTGAATTTTTCACAAAAAGAGTATGAAAAAGAAGATGTTCTAGAAAAAAAAATTGTCATCATCGGACATGTCCCGATAATCTATACCTTACAAACTGGTACAGATGGGGATGACCAATAAGTTTACATCTTAGTGTCATTCCGAACTTGTTTCGGAATCTATAGAACTAGATATAGTGTAGATGCTGAAACAAGTTCAGCATGACAATACTTTTTGGACATCCCCATGACAATTAAATCTGACTTTTAATTACGTCAGTAATGACGAGTTATTACAATACGCAGATTGGAACGAAAGTTTCAGCTTTAAGGCTTGCTCCACCAATAAGACCACCGTCAATATCTGGCTGAGCAAGAAGCTCTGGAGCATTAGAAGCTTTCATAGATCCGCCGTACTGGATGATAACTTCATCAGCAACCTTCTGATTGTAGAGCTTTGCAATGTATCCGCGGATAAACTTGTGGATAGCCTGAGCATCATCTGGAGTAGCAGTTTTACCAGTACCAATAGCCCAAACCGGTTCGTAAGCAATTGTTACATTCTTCATCTGCTCTTCTGTAACACCAGCGAGACCAGCAGAAAGCTGGAAAGCACAAACCTGCTCAGCTTCACCGGCTTCGCGTTCGCTCAAAAGCTCACCGATACAAAGATCAACTTCGAGACCGCTTGCAAGAGCCTTGCGAACCTTCTTATTAATAAGCTCATCAGACTCACCAATTTCGTGGCGGCGCTCTGAGTGTCCGAGAATTACACACTGACAGCCGATATCCTTGAGCATAGCGCAGGAAACTTCACCAGTGTGAGCTCCGTTATCTGTTGCAGCACAATCCTGAGCTGCAAGAATGATGTTGCTTCCCTTTACAACCTGTGCAACTGCATCGAGGTATACAAAAGGAACTCCAATCATGTATTTGTTAGTTTTTCCTTTCAACTGTTCAACAAGGTCTTTTGCGAGCGCAACAGCCTCAGCCTTTGTTGTATTCATTTTCCAGTTACCAGCAATATAATGTGTTCTTGCCATAATTTAACTCCTTATAATATGGATTGCTTCGGCTTACAGCCTCGCAATGACGTGTACTTCGGCTTACAGCCTCGCAATGACGTGTGCGTCAGCTTGTGGCCTTGCAATACCGTATTTAATTTATTTTAGTAAATTTATGATTTGTTTACAATAGAGGATTTTGGTGGTAAAATTATTGTGTCATTATTTTGTGTGACCGATAGATTTATGAACCCATATTATACTGTCGTAATGATTATCTGCATTCTCACCATGACCTCTCTTGCCATAGATGTAGGAAAGAATACGATTTTAACAAAAGGCGATATAAAATGGTTCAGAATAACTTTTATTCTTGTTGCCATAGGTGCTGCCTGTGAATACACCTGTGTCACCATGAACGATATGAACAGAAGCATTTCATGGCTTCGTAAACTGCTTACCTTTACAGAGTTTTCAATTTCACCTTTTCTTGGTGTATTACTTGCACGAAGCTGCGGAATGCAAAAAACAATAAAACCGCTTGCCTTAACAATGTCTGTAAATGTTATTCTGGAATTTATTTCCATTTTTAATGGATTTATCTACTATATAGATAACGCTGCAATTTATTACCGCGGCAGACATTATTGGATTTATATTGTCTTCTGTGGAATCAGCTTTGCATACATTCTTTTTGTATTTGTAATAATCGGAATAAGAGCAAAGCTTAGAAGTCTCTTAAATCTAATCATCATTGCACTGATAATGATAATAGGTCAGGCTGCAACAATAATCGACAGCACCATTTATTCCAGTTATCTTTCTGTCTGCTTTGCGGCTACCCTCCTCTATATCTTCATTCAGAATATGCTGCGTCATGTTATGATCCAAACCATTAATACCGAAAAGGATATTTCAAACCATGATGCATTAACAAGAGTTCTAAGCCGCATTTCCTATGATAATATGATTTCACTGCTCGACAAGGAGATTAAGCTTTCACCTGATAAATTAAAATTTGCAGTATGCGAATGTGACCTTAACAATCTGAAAATTATAAACGACACCTTTGGACATGACAGAGGCGATGAATACATAATCAACTGCTGTAAAGAAATCTGTGATATATTTAAGCACAGCCCCGTTTACAGAATCGGCGGAGATGAATTTGTTGCCATTCTTCAGAATGAGGATTATGACAATCTTGAAAAACTAAAACTCATCGTAGACGAAACTACAAAAAGAGAAATAATGAAAAAATGTACCCTTGTAGAAAAAAAATCATTTGCGGCAGGCTTTTCCGTTTTCAACAGTTCAAAAGATAAAAGTTATAATGATGTAATAAAACGCGCCGACGTAGAAATGTATCAGAATAAAAAGATGTTAAAAAGTCTGTAAATCTCCCCAAAAATTATTCCACACTTTCAAGCCAGCTGTTCATATTCTCACCAATATCATAACCCCGGCTTTTCAATCTCTTAAAAACCACAGCTGCCCGTGAAATATAAATATCCCTTTCTATAATTGACTGGCAGGAAGATGCAAGAAGATAATAACTATATCCGTACTGAAAATAAACATTTTCATTTGTCTGCAGGGAATTATTCAGGTTTTCATAAATGTCTATAACCTTCTGCGGATTATAAGTCTTATTCAAATCATTAAGATAAACCTGAATTACAAAAGAATAAGTTTGTGAAGTTTCAGGCAGGGAGTTAATATAATCAAGTTTGGACTCAACATAAGAAATGCGCTCTTTTGCAGAAGAGTAAGTCCACATCAAAACATAACGAGGCAGCAAAAGCAGATCTGATATTTCAGGATAATTTTCTTCTTCTTTAATAAACTCCTGCAGGATTGAAACAGACGGTTCTTCTGACCAGTAATTTTTATAGATTTTCTGAATAGGAATCATTTTTGCCGCTTCTTCTGACGGAGTATACACACATTCGCTGAGCCTCATGCAGTGAGTCTTGTCAGCATTTTTTCCTGTAAAAGAAAGTTCTTCAAAAGGAATATAGGCTCGCGCAGAATCTATTGCAGCAAGAAGTTTTTCTGTACATTCAGGACAGGTAGAATTATATACTTCATTAAAGCAGTAGCCTGCAACCCAATGCGCTATAAACTCTTCAAAATCAGTATAATCATCTTTTATTTTTCTGATTACCGGCCGCAAAAGATTTGTTGCTTCCTTCAAAGATATATAACCTGCGCCAATTCCCCATCTGATGATTGAAATTCTTCTTGCATCAATCCAGGCTTCTATATTGTGAACTCCGAGAACATCCTTCATATCTTTTACCAGGTACATTCTTGAGACCTCGGTAATTGTCAAATCTTCTTTCTTGCCTATTTCGATTACAGAAAGCTCCGGATATTTTTCGAGCAGATTTTTAAGCTTTATATAAGTCAGATTCTGCTCACCTTCTGAAAGGTCGTTAAAGTTTTCCATTAATTGGTCGTAATTGAAGATTTCCCAATTCTCATTCAGAACCTCAATGCCTTCCCTGGTATATTTATTAAAGCGAATGCGGTTGGAAAAATCCAGATGAAACTGATTATTGCGTTCAAAAATATTACTTGAACAGGCAATTGCAAACTGTTCAACTTCAGAAAGAGAGTCCCAGAACTGTCTGTATTCATATTCAAAAAACTCTTTCGGATCTTCTCCCCTGTCTTTTTCAAATCTGACAGGTGGATTTTTTTCTGAAAAGACCTGAGCAGTCAGAAGCCCTGTCGAAAGCAGAAATATCATCAGAATGACCGAAAGCTTTTTTACCTTCGCAAACATTAAACACCTCTGATTTTATTGTACAGTTTTAAGCCAGTTTTCGATAGATTCATTAAGGTTATAATTATTATTTTTCAAAAGTAAAAAGGCATTTTTTGCTGCTGATTTATAGTAATCAAATTCACTCTGCGAATCACAAAGGCTGAGCATAAGATAATTTGAAAGGGCATACTGATAATAATAATATACATTATCCTTTAATTTTTCTGGCTGGGAATTGTAAACGGCAAGAGCCTTTTGCGGCTTAAAACTGTCATTCAAAGCACAGATATAAATATAAATTGAGTTCGCATAATCAAAGTTGTCCTTTTGCAAGGCTCCAAGGTAGGTCATATTATTTTCGACAAATTGAATTACCTCATCATACTTATGTAAATAATAAAGCATGGTTGTATGCCAGTAAGAAAAATAATTCTTACATTCGGGCATTTCATTTTCAAACTGTTCCAGCTGTTTAAGGGATGCTTCAGAAACAGAATCCTGTGTATAAAGCTCCATTACTTTTTGCCATCTTGTGAAGGAATAGGATGGATGAATAATACAATCTGAAAAGCTTACCATATGTTCTTTATCAGCATTTACAGCAGAAAACTCAAGGGAGCCAAAGGGGATATAAGCCTCCGCAGTTAGAGCAGCCTGTTTTGCGTCATTTCCAAGCTGCTCATTATTACCTTCATAAAGTGCATAAAACTGACGCCCAATAATATAATGAGCTATGTAATCATAAAAGGACACATAATTTTCACGAATCCGCTCAACTACAGGTTCAATCAGCGCCATTGCTTCTTTGCTGGAAATATAACCGCAGGAAATCCCCCAGCGCAAAATTGTAATCTCACGCCCCTGGTCCCAGGCCTCTATTCCATGACTGCCAAGCATGTCCCGCGTTTCTTTTACAAACTGAAGTCTGGTTGCATCCAGCATGGAAAGCTGTTCATCAACAGCAATCTGGAGAGCTTCCTTATCCGGATTTTTATCAAGGAGCTCGGAAAGGCTTTTATAAGCTCCGGAGTGCCCATATTCCTCAAGACTGTTAAACATTTCAATCAGTCCGTCATAATCTACTATTCCCCATGAGTCGCGCAAAAGTTCTTCTGGATTGCCTGAGTCCCTTGAAAACCGAATCCTGTTTTCAAAATCAAGATGATATTGTTCATTCAGCTCAAAAAGATTACTTGAAAAAGCAATTGCATATTGTTCATTTTCAGGGAGCTTATCCCAGGTTTCTTGATAACATCTTCCGAAAAACTTACTGCGATTCTCTGGAGGGGAATAGTCAAGACATCTTATCTGATTTATTAAATCATCAAGACAGGGAACTTTTTTATAGTCTGCAAGTATTTTCTTTATGGACGCGGGTACATCTTCTCTCCAACCTAATTTTTCCTGTCGAATACTATACCATGTAAAAGCTTCGCCCTCCGGCTTATAATATGCATCATCAAATACAAGAGCTTCACCTGCTTGGGAAGCGTCAAAGTTGATTTCATCCAGGGGCATATATTTATCTGCTCCGTTGAACCTAAACATTGTATTCTGAGCCCATTCAATTGTTTTGCCGCTTTCAACTCCCAGATAAGACTCATAGGCTGCAATGTGAGCGGCAAAATCATAAAAGGAGTTGTACTGTTTTAAAAGCTGTTCGGCTATAGGAAGCCCGTATTCCATAGACTGTTCACGGGTAATGTATCCAGCCCCTACTCCAAGGCGAAGGGCAAAAAGCCTGTCTACATCTACATAAGGAGCAACACCATATTCCCCTAAATAATCACGCATTTTGTCTATAAAGAACATTCGTGAAATTTGAGTCAGGCTGTAATATTTTTCTGCGCCGACTTCTATAATGTATTTATCCGGATTTTCATCCATCACCTGTAAAAGCCTATCATACTCCATCAGCGCATCGTAATACTTGTTAACGTTTTTATAATCCGGCTTTTGAACATAATCCAGAAGTTCACTGGTATTTTTTACTGAAAACTTATTCTTTAAGCAATCTGCCGCATCTTTTTTATTATTTCCCAAAAGAAGGCTGCAGTCATATTTTGCAGGAATAAAATCATACATCCGGGCAGAAAAATAAGTAAGCGCAATTATCTTTTTTTCATCCGGAGTATTTTCATCCCAAATTTCCCGATAGAGAAGTTCAAATCTTTCTGTATCAGGAATTTCCATTTCGTTTTCTTTCAGGCCTTTTCTGTTGTAATAAATATAGCAGTAAGACGGCTTGGAAGCATATCTCTCTTCCACGGTCGGAGTATGCGGAAAATAAACTTCTATATTTATATGATTTTCATTTCTGCAGATAATCTGGATAATATCAAGAAAGCTTATCCCCTTTACTGCTTCATTTTTATACAGAGGATAAACATAGTCATCGATAAAAAACTCTTCGTTATCTTTAAAAGCATCAAGGATTTCTTCATAAGTCATATCCCAGCTAAGGAGATTTCGTTCTGTAAAATATGGCGGAAAATCTATGTTTGATTTATTTATATCATTAAAGGTAACATACGGATTTTTTTGGTCTTTTGAGTTATTCTGATAAAACCAGGTACCGGAAATCGCAGGAACATTTTTGTCATCTCCCCAGACAAAATCGTCGGGGATAATCCAGTCCTTCAGAAAAAACGGCTGCTCTGCAAAAAGTACTGCCGTAAAAATAAAGATTGTAAATAACAGATAAATCTTTCTCATAAAAGAATTATAACACGGAATTTCAAAAACGCAAAAAAAAAGACCGTCGTAAAGCGAAAAGCGGACGGCCTTATGATTTGACACGCAGCGAAGCTGTCGTGTCGAAATTGATTTCTCCCGCAGGCGAGTTGCCGAAGGCAAGGAGCCTGTCGGGAGTCTAAATGTTTTACGCGGCAGTCAGCTTGACTGACTGTCCGTGTGAAAGTCGGTCGCTGTCGCGACCTTATCGGGGATGACCAATAAGTTTACATCCTAGTGTCATTCCGAACTTGTTTCGGAATCTATAGAACCAGATGTAGTGTAGATGCTGAAACATAGGGAGCGACACTGCTATGCAGTGTAAAAACAGTCCAGTGGACTGTTTTTAGCGAGTCTCCGAGCAGCTATGCTGCGAAGGTTCAGCATGACAATACTATTTTGACAGCCCCGACTATTTTGTTGCAAGAATTGCAATTCCCGGTAAAGTTTTTCCTTCGAGGAATTCGAGAGAAGCTCCACCACCAGTTGAAACGTGGCTCATCTTGTCTGCAAGATTGAACTTGTTTACAGCGGCAACAGAGTCACCACCGCCAACTACAGTCATAGCACCCTTAGAAGTTGCTTCTGCAACGAGGCGTGCTACAGCTTCAGTTCCCTTTGCAAAGTTTTCGAACTCGAATACTCCAACAGGTCCGTTCCATACGATAGACTTTGAAGCAAGAATAGCGTTCTTGTAAAGTTCAACAGTCTTAGGACCAACATCCATACCCATAAGGTTATCTGGAAGATCTACAGCATCAACTGCAACCGGGTCCTTATCTGCAAACTCAGCACCACCAACATGGTCAACTGGGAGAAGAATCTTAACTCCAGCCTTTTCAGCCTTTGCAAGAAGATCCTTTGCTGTATCAAGGAAGTCATCTTCAACAAGAGACTTACCAATTGAGTGTCCCTGTGCCTTGAGGAATGTATAAGCCATACCACCACCAATGATGAGTGTAGAAGCGTTCTTCATAAGGCTTTCCAAAACAGCGATTTTTGAAGAAACCTTAGCACCACCGATGATTGCAGTCATTGGTTTTTCTGGGTTTGTTACCATTGGCTGAATGTATTTAACTTCTTTTTCCATGAGGAAGCCGCCAACAGATTCAACTGGCATGAACTTTGCGATAGAAGCTGTAGAAGCCTGATCGCGGTGAGCTGTACCGAAAGCGTCGTTTACGAAGATGTCTCCGTATGTAGCAAGTTCTTTTGCCATTACATCGCGTTCTGCAGGATCTTTAGAAGTCTCTTCCTTGTGGAAGCGAACGTTTTCGAGCATTGCAACAGCTCCTTCTGGAAGAGCATCAATAGCAGCCTTCTGTCCGAGTGCATCTGGAAGGAAGGTAACTGGCTTTCCGAGTTTTGAAGCGAAATATTCTACAACAGGCTTCATGCGGTTCTTACCGTTGATGAACTTTTCTGCATCAGCGTCTGTCCATGTTTTTCCAGCTTTTTCAGCTTTTTCCTGAGCCTTTTTTACGTCCTTTTTAGGGTCGCCAAGGTGAGACATAAGAACGAGAGAACGTGGGTTCTGCTCGAGAATGTATTTAATAGTAGGAAGTGCAGCCATGATACGAGTATCATCCTGTACAACTCCGTCCTTCATTGGTACGTTGAAGTCTACGCGCATGATGATGCGCTTGCCTTTCAAGTCTACGTCTTTAACGGTCTTAATCATAATTACCTCTAATGCGCGGCGCAAAGCCGCCAAACATGGATGTTTGGAATCTAAGCTGCAACGCAGCTTACGATAAAAAAATGACATGGATGTCATTTTTTTATCAAAACTCCTTATATTTACCCCACAAACAATGCAGGGAAATTTACGATATATAATAAAATATAATGAGTTTTATGGACAAATTCAATGTAAAAATACCGCTGACTTAAACTTCAACAAAGCAGGGGGGCGTTAATCATTTTTTACTTCTTTTCTGAATTATCATTACAAGTATATGGAACCATTCTAACAATCGGTTTCTCATATTTTGTTACAATAATTTGATTTTCCTTTCCACTTTCAATCCACGTAATAACATCATCAAAGTTATCTTTCACTTCAGTTATACTCATTTGTTTCATTGACTCACCTCTAATTATTTTACTTTAACACTATTCTCATATAAAAACTCAGGACTAATATCTAAATCTTCAGTCCACATAACTGTTTGATGATCAGCCTTTGCCTTCATAAAAAAATCTATATCTTTTAATCTTTCTGCATATTTACGATTAAAAATTGTTTTACAATCAAATAAACGTTTCTTTCCTTTTGCAAAAGTGATAAGAAGAGTAAAATCTGGATTAGGTTGAACTGCAGTAACTGCCCATTTAAACATAATTCACATCTCCTATTTCAAAGGTTCAATATCATTGACCCGATTTTCTCTCATCATTAAATCCCAATTATTCAAAAGTTCATTTCTATGTTCAGCCCAAGCCTCTACAAGTTTCTTTTCTCTTTTTGTTAAATCACCTTTTGCTTTTGCTTTATTTATCAATACAAGATCTATCATCACAAAGAGCATGAAAGTGAGGAGGATTAGGATCATCTGGATACATATAAATAACAATTCCGAAGAATCGACTAATACTAGGCATTTCTCTTTACCTCCAAGTATAATATAGCATATTTTTACAGATTTTTCATTATTTATATCTCTTATAACAAAAATAGCTCTGTATAATAATTAAAAAAACTATATAATCGTAAATATGAAATCAAAAGGCTTCCACCCAACCGAAATTATTTTTTCTACAACCACCGCCTGCAACCTCCACTGCGAGCATTGCTTTATTAACCGCACGCCTCACAAGCTGGAAATTGCGGATGCTGTAAAACTGATTGAAAGCTGCGTGGAAGCGGGTGGACAGCCGGGACCAGACAGCACTCCACTTCCCGTAATTGACCGCATCGGCTTTTCCGGCGGCGAGCCTTTTTTGTATCTTGATTTTTTGATTGAAGTGACAAAGGCGGCAATTTCTCACGACCTAATGTTTGATCAGATAATGACAAACGGAGACTGGTGGCGTGACGAAGCAGACCTCTTCGCCACACTTCAAAAATTATACGATGCTGGCTACGACGGAAAGATTGGCCTCAGCTGGGATTCCTACCACGGACAAACTACCGATCGTATGGAAACTTTTATCCGCAAGGTTCAGGAGATTTTTGGAGAGGATTCGATTAATATTCAGACCGTGGAAGCGGCTGCTGCTTTGACGGGCGCGCAGCTGTATTCGTCATTGCGAGGAGCGCAGCAAGATTCGTCATTGCGAGGAGCGCAGCGACGTGGCAATCCACCATACAACGAATGGATTGCTTCGCGTCGTACGCCTACGGCGTACATATCTCGCAATGACGAGACTTCTTTGTCTCTCAGTGACATTCCAGTTTACACCCTGCCCCGCACCTACACTTCAGAAGACCCGCGCGCCTGGCAGGCCCGACGCTGGTTCAAGGAAGATTACTGCCAGGGGCCCGGCAACATTCTCTACGTTCACGCCGACGGAAACATAGCGCCTTGCTGCGGTTTTGCAAACGAAAATCCCGCTCTTTTCATAGGCCGCATCACAGACAGCTTCGAAACAATCATGCAGAAAGCCTCCGCCAATCCAATGATAAAAATCTGCTACGAGGAAGGCCTCTCCCACTACCGCCGCCACGGACTAAAAAAATGCCTGCGGTCCCGAAAAAAAAAGCTTCCCGGAACCACAGGCGACATCTGTACTCTCTGCGATTTTGTATGTAAAACTATTTCTTATTAATATTTATTTTAAGAGTCTGATTATTATGCTCTATTGAAATATAACCTGTAGTAGAATCAGCACTTGGAATAACTACTGAATATTTAAGGATTTGAGTGGTTGCTACATAACTACCATCTGATTTTTTTTCAACAGTATAGGGAAGTTTCTGGCCTTTTCTAAGTTCTAAGTTATCACTTCCACCAAAGAAAAGATGATCTACATTTGAACATCGATATATCGTTGTTCCATTATACTCAGTCTTATCAAAGACAAGAAGCTTTACATCGTTTTTTACTTCGCCTGTAAAACCATCTTTAGTGTTTCCATACCAGGTAGTTCCATCAAAGGGATTAGCTGGCTCTGAATTTCCACTACTTCCTCCTCCACCACTATTGCTTGAATTTGAACAAGCAGAAACTCCCATAATCACAGCGACAGCAAAAATAACTGCTATAATAATTTTAAACTTTTTCATAGAAATGCCTCCATATTTACAAAATCTAAAATAATTATAGATTAAAGAGATAGTCATTTAATGACAAGGTAATATTTTTTTTTACTTTCTAACTTTTTCTGACATTTTACGAACAGTTTCTTTCCATTGTTCTACAAACCAGTCAGGCTCGAGAGGGCGGACATTTTCGCCAAAGGAAAGCAGCCATCTGAAAATTGGAATCCACTGAGAGCTTGAAAATGAAATCGTAGTTTTTCCATCTTTTTGATTTTCTTCTATCATTTGATTATCAGCCCAGATACATTCCCTCACCACATTGCGCGCTTCACCAGAGAATTCAATTTTAAAATCATAGGCTTCATCATACTGAAAAGCCCCGAATCTGCCTTTTTCAAAATCTTCATGAAAACGAAAACCAGCGGGCAGGTCGAAAGTGCGGAAAGTAATCACCTGGACATCATGCATTTTTGAAAGCTTGAAAAGGCGGGGATTTTTCGGGGTCTTACTACCGGCACCGTATAGGAACAAACTTCCACTGTCAAAGACAAGTTGAAAAGGCATGATTTTTCTGTGACGCTCTTCCGGCTCCCATTTGCTGAAGTAATTGAAATCCAGCAGATAATTATTTTTGATAGCTTCGAGAACTTTTTCTACCACGCCTTCATCAATCAGCTGCTTGGGACGAGGTGCGATATAGAAGCGGTCTTGTATAGATGCTGAAACAAGTTCAGCATGACATGATTCTTCAGCATAACGAGATTCTTCAACAAGATGTTGGGTACCGTCACCCTGAACTTGTTTCAGGGTCTTTTTTTCATCATCTCTCTTATCCGGAGTGATTTTATTCAGCAGCTTATCAAAGGATTTATACAAAAAATCATCATTTGAATTCTGATTCACAAGTCCCCTTATCAAGTTCAGATAAAGAATCTCATCATCACTAAAAGCCTCTGCCGGCAGCTTAAAAGGCTTGGTATAATGCCAGCCGTGCCGCTTTTTATCATAGGCAAGAGGCGCACCAAGCTCGTTTTTCATATATCGGAAGTCGCGGCGAAGAGAACTTTCCGAAAGCAAATCATCGCGCAGCTCCAGCCGCAGAGAATCAAGAATATTTTCAAAACAAAGAACCTCGCCATCAGCAAGAAGGCTGTCAATGAGGCGAAAACGTTCCAGCTGAGTGTGCGTTGTTTTGTGGCCAGCCATCACTGCTCTCCTGAACTCTTGTCTTCATCTTTCAAATCACCACGATGGCGTAAGGTATACCAGATGATTCCAAGACACCATAAAAAGGTTGCAAGAAAATTAAAGAAAATTGCCATACGCAGAGAAGGCACATAAAGCATGGCAAGAAAATAACCCGCAAAGCCTGCAATGCTTCCGGTCATGTCTATGAGGTTATCATAAGAAGCTCGGGCCTCGCTCTTTTTGAAAAACCAGGCTTTGGCGCCTTCAAAAATCTTATCACTGATTCCACCAAAGAAAATATACATGCCCATGCTAATCACCCAGAAAATGAACATATTAAGGGTAGTTTCAGAATAGATGAAATAGAAAATACTTGCCGTCGCCTGGAGTGCGAAGAATGGCAGCATAAGTGGCAGCAGCTTTTTGTTCCAGCGTGACCACATAAAGCCAAGCAGAACTCCCCCGCCCCAGCCTATTATACTCTGAAGAGAAATAAGGCGCGGAGACAAAATTGCATAAACTTCTTTATTGATGACTGCGGCAGAAAGTCCGGTAAAAAGATAATAAAAACCGTCTGCGCAAAGCAGCGGCCAGTATTTTTTTATATCCCGAAGAAGTGACATAAAAGGATGATACCCCTAATCAGTTAATACTGCAATATTATAAAAAAGCATTACAAGCAAAAAAAAACGTCATTGCGAGCCGCAGGCGAAGCAATCTATTAAAGGATTGCCACGTCGCTTCGCTCCTCGCAATGACGGCAATTTATGTCATTCCGAAGGCTACATCACGACCGCATACCAGCTACGGTCGTTTGTTTCGGAATCTATTAGAATACTACAACAACTTCGCCGTTTGGATAGGTTTCATCAACATACTTGCGAACCTTGTCGCTCTGCAAAGCTTTAATCAAAGCCTTTATTGAAGCCTTGTTTTCGTTACCGGCTTTTACTGCAATTACGTTTACGTATGGAGAAGAAGAACCTTCAACAAAAAGTCCGTCCTTCTTTGCAGAAAGTCCTGCAGGAATTGCATAGTTACCGTTGATTACGGCAGCATCAACATCTGCAAGAACACGTGGAAGTGAAGCAGCCTCTACCTCTACAAATTTAAGGTTCAAAGGATTAGAAGTGATATCAGAAGGAGTTGCTGTAATTCCAGCTTTTGGATCAATCTTAATAAGTCCAGCTTCCTGAAGAAGAAGAAGTGCACGGCCTTCGTTTGAAGGGTCATTAGGAATACCAATGCGAGCCTTCTTTTTGATATCCTTGAGGGTCTTGATTTTCTTTGATTTTGAATAAAGAGCAAATGGTTCTACGTGAATTCCGCCTGCATTTACAAGGTGATATCCGCGCTCTGTGTTGAAAGACTCGAGGTAAGGAATGTGCTGGAAGTAGTTAGCATCGATTTCGCCAGATTCTACAGCTTCGTTTGGTGTAACATAGTCTGTGAACTCAACAATCTTAAGGTCAATTCCTTCTGCCTTAAGATCATCCTTTACAAGATTAAGGATATCTGCGTGTGGAACTGGTGTAGCACCAACTTTAATTGTCTCTGCGAAGAGAGAAGCAGCGAGCAAAGCAACTGCCGCAATAGAAATGATTTTTTTCATAGATGTATTCTCCTTTTGTTGAAACTCCGCGTCTGCGGTAGTTAATCTTTAATTACCCATAGGTTTACTAGGTTATTAAATAAATGTCAATAGGTTTTGAAAAAAAAATATTTAAGAAAACAAAGGTTTAATATGCTTCCGTTGCAGAGTAACCTGCCCTGCGGCTGGGCGTTAGCAGTATCCGACTCACCTTCGTTATCACTCAGGTTCGCGAACGCAACGCGCAATAAAAAAAAATCGTCATGGCGAAGAACGAATGCGACGTGGCAATCTATGATTATGGATTGCTTACGAGGTGCAGATTTCCGCGCCTTCTGCTCGTAATGACGGAACGCCCACCGTGTAATAACAAAAATTGATAATTATTAAATTGTATACAATTTATCTTGACAATATAAAAAAAGCAAGTTATATTTTAATTGTACACAATCTAACTGTAAGGAGATTTTTATGGCAGAATTAAATATCACAAAAGACACTTTTCAGAAGGAAGTTTTGGAATCGGACAAACCGGTTATCGTAGATTTCTGGGCAACCTGGTGCGGCCCATGCCGCATGCTCGGCCCTGTAATTGAAGAGCTCGCAGAAGAGCATCCTGAAATTAAGGTATGCAAGGTAAATGTAGACGACGAACCAGACCTCGCACAGCAGTTTGGCGTTATGAGCATTCCGTTCGTAGCAAGCTTCAAAGGCGGCCAGCTCCATAAGTCAAGCGTAGGCGTACAGCCAAAGGAATCGCTTCTCGCCCTCCTCGACTAGTAGCTTGCCACGTCGCCTAAGGGCTCCCTGCAATGACGTGGACAACCAAGACGACTCGCAATGGCACCCTACCGTCATTGCAGAGAACTCGGAGAATTGTTTTCGTTATCATACCCACGTTCCGAGCAGTGGCGCAGGAACGTGCGGAGCAATTTTGCGCAGCAAAATTGCGACAGTCGAATAAAAGATAATGAAAACTCATACGAACTCAAAAAAAAAAGACGCACCGAAGTGCGTCTTTTTTACTCATTAGCTAAACTTAGCAGTTCTCAGAGAAATACTTAATTGTTCTTACCCCTTCGCGCAGGGGCGCTCGGCATTTTCGGCGGTTGCTGCGTCACTCGCAACCTTTTTACCGAAAATGTCTGAGAAGTATATGAGTTTTCATTATCGTACCATGCGGCGATGCTGGCAGAGCCGCACGGAGCAATTTTGCGCAGCAAAATTGCGACAGTCTGATAAAACGATAATGAAAACTCATACGAACTCAAAAAAAAGACGCACCGTAGTGCGTCTTTTTTACTCATTAGCTAAACTTAGCAGTTCTCAGAGAAATACTTAATTGTACGTACCATCTGTGAAGTATATGAGTTTTCATTATCATACCATGATACAACTTCTACCTGATATGTATCGTCATCAATCTTAGATACCATAGTCTGAGTAGCATCGAAGAGTGAACCATAGCGCATACCGATGATATCGCTAGATACGATTTCGTCTTCGTTGTATCCGAAAGATTCTGTAGCAGCAGCCTTCATAGCAGCGTTGATAGATTCCTTAGTGATGTCCTTACCCTTAACTACAGCGAAAAGAAGAGTTGTAGATCCTGTAGGTGTTGGAACACGCTGAGCAGAACCAATCAATTTTCCGTTCAATTCAGGAATTACAAGACCGATAGCCTTAGCAGCACCTGTTGAGTTTGGAACGATGTTCTGAGCTCCGGCACGTGAACGGCGGAGGTCACCCTTGCGCTGTGGACCATCAAGAATCATCTGATCACCAGTGTAAGCGTGGATTGTAGACATGATACCAGACTGGATTGGATATGCATCATTAAGAGCCTTAGCCATAGGAGCGAGACAGTTAGTTGTACAAGAAGCTGCAGAAATGATGTTGTCGTTCTTTGTCAAAGTTTTGTGGTTTACATTGTAAACGATTGTTGGGAGGTCGTTTCCAGCAGGAGCAGAAATTACTACCTTGCGAGCACCAGCTGTGATGTGAGCCTGTGCCTTTTCTTTAGATGTGTAGAAACCTGTACACTCGAGAACAACGTCTACCTTGTTAGCTGCCCATGGACAGTTAGCAGCGTCTTTCTCTGCATAAATCTTGATTTCTTTTCCGTCTACGATGATAGAATCATCAGTAGCAGATACTGTGTGCTTTCCTTCACCAATCTTACCACAGAAACCACCCTGTGCTGTATCATACTTCAAAAGGTGAGCAAGCATTTTTGGGCTTGTCAAATCGTTGATAGCAACTACTTCATAACCTTTAGCGTCAAACATCTGACGGAAAGCCAAACGACCAATACGGCCGAAACCATTAATAGCAACTCTTACATCTGCCATTTTATATCTCCTAAAAATTAGATTAAGATTTTATACTATATAAAATAATGAATTTGCGGGAAATAGTCTATAGATAGGTTTCAGGTTAGGAGGGCGGAGCCCCGCCCTACGCCTCAACCGCCTGCGGCGTTTTCGGCTACCCCACCCCCTAGGGGGACGCAACAAGTTGCTTACCCCCTAAAACCCAACATCATCAACTTAAGGAACCTACTATTTAAAAATTCTAAAATCTATTAGA
>CAMVDX010000017.1 GCA_947166355.1 uncultured Treponema sp. | reverse complement strand
CACGCCCCGGAAAATCCACACAAGTGGTTTTTACAAGTACGCCCGCAGGTTTATTCAGGTCAAGCTCTGACATTATGCAGTTACTTTTACCTTATTGAATACAGCTTCAAGTTCTTCAACATTGTGGCAGCGTGCAGTTTCTACACCAGCCTCGTTGTAGAAGATTACTGTAGGTGAAGCAAATACGCCTTTCTTTGCAGCTTCTGCAAGACCTTCTTTTGTATCAACATCAATTGAGCGGCCTGGCATTTCGAGGTCTGCCATAAAGTCCTTTACAGGAGGACAGTTAGGACAGGTCTGTCTTGTATACATTTCGTATGTTACGCTGTTCAAATCTGCTGCTGGTTCTGCGGCAGACATCTTTGCAGGTGCCTTGCGTACACATGGCTGGTCAGCAGCAGTAATATCGTATTCCTTGCTGGCTTCGAGAGTGAACATTTTTCTCTGGTCGAACTCGTCGCGCTTTCCTTTGTTCCAGTGTTTTACGGCGCGGTAGTAACCTACGATGCGAGCGTAAACCTCAGTCTCGGTTCCATGAACGTCTTTGAGTGCTTCCTTTGTCTCTGCAATTTCAGCCTCAATCTGTGCAAGTGTTCTTTTTTCCATAATCTTTTTTCTCCTCCCAAAATTATTTAATTTTTTTACACCCACACTAAATATAGTGTAGATTTGGTAGTTTGTCAATGTTATGTACACTAGAATTTTCGGCACTGAGGCCGAAAATCTTTAATTTTTCTGTTCTGCAAGAACCTTTTCTTTTTCTGCTTCCAGAGCCTTAAGTTTTTCTTTAAGGGCCTTTTCCTTTTCAGCCTTACACTTAGGACATTCAAACTGCTGTCCTATGAGATAGCCGTGAATCTTACAGATAGAGTATGTTGGCGAAACAGTAAAGAACGGAATGCGGTACTTGCTTGCAATTGTGCGTACAAGGTCTGCGCAGCTCTTCCAGTCTTTAAGAGCTTCACCCATGAATACGTGGAACATTGTTCCGCCGGTATACTTAGTCTGCAAAGATTCCTGATGATCGAGGGCTTCGAATACATCTGCTGTGTAATCAACAGGGAGCTGTGAAGAGTTAGTATAGAACGGTTCGTTAGTTCCGCTTGTAATGATATCTGGGAACTGTTCCTTGTCGTGACGGGCAAGGCGGTAAGATGTAGATTCTGCAGGAGTTGCTTCGAGGTTGAAGAGATCTCCTGTTTCCTCCTGGAAGTCCTGCATCTTTTCGCGCATGTGCTGAAGAACCTTTTCTGCAAATGCCTTTCCTTTAGGATCTGTTATATTTACTCCAAGAAAGTTTAAGCAGCATTCGTTCATACCGCAGAGACCGATTGTATTGAAGTGATTTACAAGGGTCTTGAGGTAGCGTCTTGTGTATGGGAATAAACCGCCGTCATAAAGCTTCTGGATAACCTTACGCTTTGTACAAAGGCTTTCCTTTGCAAGTTCCATAAGGTAATCAAGTCGCTTGTAGAATTCAGTTTCATCTTTTGCAAGGTAACCGATCTGAGGCATGTTGATTGTAACTACACCGATAGAACCTGTGAACTCGTCTGCACCAAAGAGACCACCACCACGGCGGCGGAGCTCGCGCTTATCAAGCTGAAGGCGGCAGCACATAGAGCGTACATCACTAGGGTTCAAGTCTGAATTAACAAAGTTCTGGAAGTTTGGAGTTCCGTACTGGGCTGTCATTGTAAAGAGCAGCTTAGCGTTCTCTGAGTTCCAGTCAAAGTCGCGTGTAATGTTATAGGTTGGAATAGGGTAAGCAAAGCCGCGGCCGTTTGCATCACCTTCAATCATAAGCTCAATGAATACTTTGTTAATCATATCCATTTCTTTCTGGCAGTCGCCGTAAGTATAATCCTGTTCCTTACCGCCTACGATTGCCTTTTTGTTTTTAAGGTCATCAGGACATACCCAGTCCAAAGTGATGTTTGTGAACGGAGCCTGTGAACCCCAGCGGCTTGGAGTGTTTACACCGTAAATGTATGACTGAATGCACTGACGAACCTGTTTTTCTGTAAGGTGGTCTGCACGGATAAAAGGTGCAAGATATGTATCGAATGAAGAGAATGCCTGAGCACCTGCCCATTCGTTCTGCATGATTCCAAGGAAGTTTACAATCTGATTAACGAGGGTAGAAAGGTGAGTAGCCGGAGTAGAGGTAATTTTGTCTGGTACTCCACCGAGTCCTTCTACAATCAGCTGACGGAGAGACCAGCCTGCACAATAGCCTGAGAACATAGAAAGGTCATGGATATGGAAAGCGGCTGTTTTATGTGCTTCTGCAATTTCCTTTGAGTAAATATTGTTAAGCCAGTAGTTTGCAGTAATTGTTCCTGAGTTATGGAGAATAAGACCACCGAGCGAGAAGTTTACGTTTGCGTTTTCATTTACACGCCAGTCACTCTGAGCAAGATAGCCGTCCATAGTCTTGTTGATGTCAATCATAAGGCTCTTAGCATCGCGCATTGCTTCGTGGCGGGCACGGTAAAGAATGTAAGCCTTTGCAACTTCAACTTCTTTGTTTTCAATGAGAACACTTTCTACAATATCCTGAATCTCTTCGATGGCAGGAATAGAATGTGCACGGTTTCCTGCAAGCTGGATACGGAGCTTTTCTTCTACCATGTCTGTAAGCTGTGCAGCTCTGTCCGGATCCTTGCGTTTTTCTACAGCTTCAATTGCCTTGCCGATAGCAGATTCGATTTTGGTTCTGTCGTAGTCTGCAATTTCACCAGAACGCTTAACTACAGATTTCAGAAAACCTTTGGTTTCAGAATCTGAACTGTTTCCCAGAAAGCTTCTCCATTCCGGAAAGATTGATTGATCGCTCATTTTTCATTTCCCCTCTTTTCTATGTTTTTGACTTCGGTTATGAATTCATCGAGATTTTCAAAATGCCGGTAGACTGATGCAAAACGTATGTAAGCTACCTTGTCGATGTCATATAATTTTTCAAGCACAAGCTCTCCCAGCTCGGACGTAGAAATTTCGCGGTTTTCTCGACCTTTTTTAATTGCGAGATCTTCAATGTCATTGGAAAGCTGTTCTACCATAGAGGTCGCAACAGGACGTTTTTCCAGAGCCCGCTCAATACCTTTTTCAAGCTTAATGCGGTCAAAAGGCTGACGGCGTCCGTCGCGTTTGATAACCATAAAGGGTTTTTCGTCAATACGTTCATAACTGGTAAATCTGTAGCCGCATGCAAGGCATTCGCGTCGTCTGCGGATACTTTCACCGTTTACCATCGTTCTTGACTCAAGGACTTTGTCCTCAATGTTACCACAGTAGGGGCAGCGCATTGTTTCCTCTCACTTTTTAGTTTCTAGCGTCTATATTTTGATATTTACATAATAGTACACTAGATATGGATAAACAAGTGAATTTTATGAAATTCTGCGAATTTATTTTAAACTTTTTTTCTTGACAAAAAAATATTTTATGCTTAATCCCCAAAAAATCAGAATTGCTATTGACTATTTTTTATTTTTAGAATTCTTTTTTTTCTTTTTGTCAGATTTTTTTGATTTTTTTCCCTTTTTGATTTTACGCTCACTCGGAATAAAATCATAAGGACTGAATGTAAAGTAAGCATAGGCACAGCAGACTGCAAAGAGAATAAGACAAAGATAAGGGAGCCAGTTTCCAAAAAGGGCATAAGTGGTCATTTTATGTTCATAAACTGGAATATCACAGGCTGCAGAAGATTCCTTAAAAAGAGGCTGATCTGCAATTACCTTTCCAGACGGATCAACTACAACGGAATAGCCTGCATTAGCCGAGCGGACAAGGGTAGTACGATATTCTATGGCTCTGTAAGATGCAATCACAAAGTGCTGGATTTCGCTTGATTTTTTGAGAGACCAGGAATCATCAGTAATATTAACAAAAAGCTCACAGCCGTTTAAAAACAGGGGACGCATAATGTCTGTAAAAGCATCGTCAAAACATATAGGAGTTGAAATTCTTACTGTATTCGGTACAGATTCTTCTTCCCTTTGAATGTAATAAGGTTTTGCAAGATTAATGGTTTTTACAGCAGGAAGACGGAAGTCTTTTGTAACGTGGCAGGGAATATCAAAATAAACATACTGGTCTCCGGGTGCCCAGCCGGCAGAAATTCCTATAATCTTTTCCATAAAGGCATGAACAATCGGAATTTCAATAAACGGGAGTGCTTCGGCAAACGGAACAAGGTGATTTTTTGCATAATAGCCCCTGTAATTTCCTTCAGAATCGTATAAATGAGCTACATTAAAGGAGTTTCCTGTATTACCGTCTTCTTCTCGGTAGTAACAGCCGCCTAAAATGAAAGGAACTCTGCATGCACGAATGAAATCCTGCAATGGCGAAGTTTCAGGAAACCATCTGTAATATTTTTCACCGTAAGGGAACGGATGTAAAAGACAGCCTTCGCTCCATACTACAAGTTCTGCCTTGCGTCCTTCTTCTGCCAGTTCTTCAAATTTTTCTTTAGTGAGTTTTTGCGAAGTAAGGATTGTTTCTGTGTCGGATTCTGTTTTCCACGGGTCGCTGTTCTGCTGAACAAGAATAGTTGTTATTTCCTTTACAGGCTTGCGTTCCTTATCGTATTGATAAACTCCGTGAATCAGTACTAGTGCAAAAATAGCACAGAGTAGCTTTGCGGCCTGAATATTCTGGTTGAGACGGGTTTTCTGGAGACTGCGGTTTGAAAAATAAAATAATAAGAACTCAGCTGCTACCGCATTGAACAAAATTATCAGGAAGGTAACACCGTATGTTCCTGTTATAGAAGCAGTCTGCATGAGTATAGGCCACTTGAACATTGCTGAAGAAACTGTTCCCCATGGATACCCCAGAAAGCCTGCGGACTTAACCCATTCATAAAGGGTATATAGTACAGCAAAATACAGAACTCTGAATACAGGAGACTGAAGCAGCGGCAGAACCAGTGCATTTTCATTCAGCTTGTTCTGTGAGACGGAAGAATAATACGGCAGGAAAAAGTAAATACCAAAGGCTCCGCCAATGCAGGCTGTTCCTAAAGCCGAAGCCCCGAGCGTAAATATTGCGAAATCCTTAAAATATGCAAGCCAGAAGCTTGAAATTAAATGTGTTGTAAGTGTTTGCAAAAAGAAAGCAAGAAAAGCAAGCCGAAAATTCTTAATTTTATTAAATATAAGGTAGAGTGGAATAAAAGCTATAAGTGTATAAACAGGGCAACCGAAAAGATAGAATTCATTCGGAATTGCTGCCGAAAGCATAAAACCTGAGAAAACTGAAGAAAAAATAACTTGTAAAATCAATTCCATTATATTATTATTTTAACAATATACATTGAAAAATTTCAAGGTAAAATAGGGTATTTATAAAAGGGGGAGAATCCAATAAATGAAAGCAGTTAATGATGCGCACGAATTGGAGTACGGAGAAAAACCCGATGTTGTGGCAAAGGCTCCGGGAAGATTTCACCTTATAGGCGAGCATTCCTGGTTTTTTAAAGATAAAACTATGTCCATGGCAGTTAATCTGCCGGTTTATGTTGCTGTTTCAAAAAGAGAAGATACTTCTCTTAAGTTTTATTTTCATCAGCTGAATGAAAGAAAAAAGGGAAGCATTTCTTCTCTTAAGATGAAAAAAGAAGACCGCTGGGCAAATGCAGTAAAAGCGATTGTATACGGATTTACGTCAGGCGGCTTTACACTCGGCGGCATGAATATCACAATTTATAGTTCAATCATGCCTTCTGCCGGCTTTGGAATAACTACAGCCGCAAAAGTAGCCGCAGCAGTTGCAATTAAAAAGCTTTTTGAACTTAACTGTTCTGATATGGAGCTTTTGCAGGTAATTGAGCGTGGAAACAGACGATTCCTTCAGAATAATAACTATATTGCAGATAACTTTGCAGCTCTTTTTTCAAAGAAGAAAAATATCATAATTACAGACCACTTTAAGAATACCTGGGATTATGTTCCTTTTGATTTTGCAGATAAAAAGATTCTTTTAGTTGATACTAAGGTGCCTCGTGTAACTGTCTGGAATGAAGAAAGCCTTCATGAACCTCAGTATGCTCTTATAATGGGAGATTTAAGGGAACGAAAACAGAATGTATACGGCGGCTGGCGTTATATTGATGATGTTACTGATATAAACGAACAGCTTTCTGTTGTAAGTGAGGATATCCGAAGAAAGCTTCTTTCAGTTCTTTATGAGCATAATGATGTTCTGGATGCCCGGGAAGGAATTGAAAAGGGAGATTTCTTTAAGTTTGCCCGTTCTGTAAATCACAGTCATGAAACTATGCGTGATATGTTTAATATCTCCTGCCCGGAAATTGACTGGATATTAAAGCGTGTAAACGAGCTTGAGCCTAATCTTGACTTTGTGCGTAATCCTGTAACCTGCGGACGAATTACGGGAAAGGGCTTTGGCCGTTGCCTTTATGCAATCATGCGCGAGGGAGATGTTGAAAACTTTAAGGCAAAAATTGCCGAGTTCGAAAAGATTTTCGGCTTTCATCCGGATGTTTACGAAGTTGAGCCGGCAGACGGTGCCTCTATCGTAAAGGACTAGAATAAGGGGAGCCGATGAATATTCTGCTTACAAATGATGACGGAATACAGGCAAAGGGAATACAGGTGCTTGCGGCGCGGCTTGAAAAAGACGGCCATTCAGTTTATATGATAGCGCCATCCTCTAACAGATCTGCGGTTTCGCATCATATAACCATGTATAATACAAATATTCTGAATGAAGACAGCAAAAATCGCTGGGCCTGTTCAGGATATCCTTCTGACTGTGTGTGTATAGGCCTTAAAAGTGATTTATTTGATTTTAAGTTTGATGTAGTGATTTCCGGAATAAATGAAGGTGCCAATATGGGAACGGATATTATATATTCGGGAACCTGCGGCGCGGCACGACAGGCTGTTTTAGACGGCGTTCCCGCAATAGCACTCAGTGTAGATCCTGAGGAATGGATACCAGAATGCCGTAAAAACATGAAATATGAGGCAATGGCAGATTTTGCAGCAAATAATCTTGAACAGCTGATGGCTATGGCAAGAACTGAGGTTCCGCGCTTATTTGTAAATGTAAACGGCGCTTCAAGAGATTCTTATCTTGGAGTTAAATACTGTCAGAAGCTGTGTGTGCGTGATTATGGAGACCGTCTAAAGATTGTTGATAATAAGGGAGTAACAGAAACTCATTTTGTGCCCGGCGGAGCTGTTCCACGAGCGGATGAGGCTTGTGATGCTTATGTCGTAAAACAGGGGTATATTGCTGTTTCCCGTGTATATGCAGAGCCTCTTGCCGCAGAAACAGTGGACGGTATTCAATTTAAGGTGTAAAATAGAACAGTTATTATAGGGTGGGGAAATTGCAGGACAATACTATATTAGACGAAGGAAAACTTCTGTATACTCAGAAAAAATATAAGAAGGCTCTTGCTTTCTTTCTGGCTCTTCCTTCAGATTCAACCGCAGATAAAATGGAAGTCTCTTATTATCTTGGTTTATGCTATACCAAGCTTCAGCGTTATGATGATGCACTTTTATTTCTGGAACAGGTAGTTACTTCCGGCGGTCAGCTTGAACGCATTTTGCAGTGTCGTTTTCTGCTTGCTGTTATTTATGCACTTTCAGGACGTAAGCGTCTTGCAGATTTTGAATTGAATAAGCTTTTGGATACCGGTTACAGACAGGCTTCGGTTTATGCCGCAATTGCCTTTATTGCCTGGGAGCAGAATGATACAGACCGCTGTATGACCTATTATGAGCAGTCTCTTAAAAAAGATCCTGATAATGTTTCTTCGCTGAACGGACTGGGGTATGTTCTTGCCTGCCAGGAAAAAGATTTAACACGTGCACTTTCTTTATGTAAGCAGGCAGTTAAATCTGCACCAAAATCAGCAGCCTGCCTGGACTCTCTTGGCTGGGTTTATTATAAGCTTGGATTATATAAGGATGCACTGCAATATCTTCAGCAGGCAGAACAGATTGATACAACAAACGTTGAGATTGCAGACCATATAAAAACCGTAATGTTAAAGGCAGGTCATTAGCCGATGAAAAAAAGTGCCGCTTTGATTTTTTTAACCGTTTTCTCAGTGTGTGCGCTCTTTGCGCAGATTACTACAGATGATGCGGGACTTCGGATTCCCGAAGACAGAATCAGAACCGGCAATGAAGGTTTTGCTTCCGAGGAATTCAGGCGCGGTGTTCAGGCATATTATAAGGGCGCTTTTAATGAAGCTATAGTTCAGTTTGAAAAGGCTCTTGCTTATCTTCCGAATGATAATCTTATTCTTGACTGGTTAGGAAAGGCTTATTATAAGGCAGGTCTTGAAGGCTCTGCTTTAAGCTACTGGAACAATGCAAGCGAAAATGGTTACGGCGGGCTTTTACTTGAAAATAAAATAGAGATTGTTCGTGAGCGTCGTGTAACCGGAGACTCTACTGACAAGCTTATGCGTTTTTCTGAAGCGGGTGCATTCCCCGGTGAATTTCAGGGAAATATGATTTTCAGCGGTCCGGTTGCGGTTCAGCCTAATTATGACGGAACTATGTGGATTGCGGCCTATAACACAAATGAACTTATTCTTTTGAATCAGAATGGAAAAGTAATAAATCGTGTTGAAGGACCGATTAATGGCTTTGACCGCCCGAGTGATATTCTGCGCCTTCACGACGGAAAGCTTCTTGTGAGTGAACATGCTGGAGACCGTCTTGCGCTGCTGGATAATAACGGACGTTTTGAAAAGTATATCGGAGGGCGCGGAAGGGCAAACGGCCAGCTTGTGGGACCTCTGTATCTTGCACAGGATTATCTGGAACGTATTTATGTAACTGATTACGGAAACCGTCGTGTAGATGTTTTCGATAAAGACGGAGAGCCTGTTTTTTTCTTTGGCGGAACTGACGGGGATTTTGCAGGGCTAAAAGGACCTACGGGAATTGCCGTTATAGACGAGCGGGTTTTTGTTGCTGATGACCAGAACGGAAATATTATTGAGTTTGACAGAGCCGGAAACTATATCCGCGAGCTGGTAGAAAAAAATACATTTCTAAAGCCTGAAGCTCTTGAATTCTGGAATGGAAGCCTGATTGTATGCGATTCTAACCGTGTACTTTCTGTGGATGCAGATACTGGAGCCCTCTTTGAATATGTGAGAACTGGAAACGCACCGACTCGAGTGACCTCGGCTAGTCCTGATGTGAACGGTAATGTAATTGTAACTGATTTTACTGCTAACGAAGTGTATGTTATGTCTAAGGTGCAGGAGCTTGTCGGAGGGCTCTTTGTTCAGATTGAACAGATAGATGCTTCTAAGTTTCCGAATGTTACTATAGAGCTTCGTGTAGAAAATCGTCACCGCCAGCCTGTTGTAGGTCTTCAGGAAGAAAATTTCTACCTTACTGAAAATCTTCGTCCGGTGTCTAAGCTTAAAATGCTTGGTGCTGCTTCAAATAATACTGAGGCTGATATAACGATAATTATTGACCGTTCTGTGGATTCATCAATTTATGCACGTGAAATTGAAAGCAGTGTAAAGGAAATTGCCGCCGCGATGAATGGTAACGGGGTGCTGAGGATTGTTGCGGCCGGAGCGATTCCTGCTGTTGAGTATATTGGAAAACCTGATTTAATCGGGGACTTTAGCCTTGCGGCATTAAAAACAAAAGAGACCTCTTCGGCAGCCTGCGATCTTGCACTCAGGCTTGCTTCAAACGACCTTATAAATGCAGCAAAAAAACGAGGCATAATTCTTATAACTGCCGGTACGTCAAACCGGCTAAGCTTTGAAAAATACAATCTTGCAGAGCTTTCTTCTTACATGAATAATAACTCAATAGCTTTTTCAGTTATTCAACTGGATCAGGGAGCTCTTGGAGATGAACTTTCTTATATCAGTGAAAGTACTGCCGGAGATGTTTATTATATCTTCCGTCCGCAGGGACTTTCTGATGTTGTAAAAGAGTTGATTGAACTTCCGCAGGGAATCTACCAGCTTTCTTATACTTCAGCGCTCACGACAAACTTTGGAACTAACTATCTTCCGCTTGAAGCTGAGGTATATCTTTTAAACAGAAGCGGTCGAGATGAAACCGGATATTTTGCTCCTTTGCAGTAACAGCCTTAAAAGAATTTCGGGAGTTTATTAAAAATCCGCGCGTGCTCCAAGATTTATATTTAATGAAATCTTTGCAGCATGGTCCTGTCTGTGTATAAAGCTTCCGCCGATTCCGCCATTTATTGAATAATATTTTTTAAACTTAAGGCTTACGGAATGCTCAAAAGAATAGTTTTGTGAAAATCCTGTTTCAATTTTTCCTGCTTCTAAAACAACACTGTCTTTTCTTGTGATTTCAAAAGGAATTTGTTTTGAATCTGGAATCAAAAAATAAACTGCCGAAGAAATTAAACTTGTTGAAGAAGGTCTTTCGTAAATAATTGTTTCTTTGATTTTCCATCCTGGGGTATTGTCTGCTGTTGCATCAAAAATAGAAGTAAGGGTTGTTTTGTCTTTTATATAAAGCATAATCTGAACAAAACCGTTAAGTTGATATTTTATATCAGAATTCTTTTTATACGGGATTTTAATTGCTGCCGTGAGTCTTGAAGTTATTTCTTCCTGTAAAAACCAGTCAAAGATTTTTGCAGAGCTGGTACTTCCAAAGTTATTTATTGAAGCATTCATTAATGTGAATTTTAACTGCCATAAATCTGAATGCGGATCAAGCTGATTGTTCAGCTCCCGCGAAAATGCAGCACTTGCCGAAACGGGAAGAAATAAATCTGCAAAAGAATTTGAAAGCCTTCTTCCAAATCGTATTTCGTATTTACCGGCATATTCACCTGTTACACGTTCTTTGAGTGAATCATCAAAAAGTTCATAAAAAGGTGCAGATGTGTAAAACCATTTTCTGTCATTCTGACGTGTAAGTACTTCCTTAGAATCTTCTGAATACGAGCCGTCTGTTACAAGAAAATATTCATTTTTTAGCGGTGTGCTTACACTTGCATTTCTTGAGATTTCAATGGCACTTTCTACGAGGCCTGTTGAAAAGGGGAGAAGAAGGCTTAGACCTTCTCCATCTGTAAAAAGATATTCTTTTGTTTTAAGATATTTTCCTTCGAGGTTCCAGACTGCTTTTGGATTAAACGATAAAGTGCCCTGGGAATTTAACGGAATAATTCCGGAAATTTCTATGCTAAAGGCTTCGTTTCTGTTAACTGCCGTATTGCTTCCGTTTGAAAACTGGATTCTTGAAATCTCCTGCCATTTTTCAAAATACTGTGCGGAATCAAGCGGCGTTTGAATTGTAAAACTTTCGTTTTGTTTTTGTGATACTGAAAGTTTTGAAGAAAGTCCTGCTCCGTAATTTCCGAACATCTGATTCCAGATTAATGCTGCTTCTTCATTCTGACGGCCATAAAGAAAGCTGTCTTCTGCGCCTGCCTTATATGAAAGTTTTAAGGGGACATAGAGTCTTGAAAAATCCAGCAATAAAGAATCCTGTTTTTTTATCTGCTCTGTAAGTATGTTATATCTGTATGTTTCTTCTGCACTGATTACAGGTATGATACTGGAATCTGTTTTTACAGAATGTCCTGCAAAGGTAATTTTTTCCTGAAGAAGTGAAAGCTCTGCACCGGCGGTAATTCCGCTGAGTGTTGCTCCTGCCCGGGAATCTGTTTTTATGCTGAGTTTTGGATCGGAAAGTTTTCCTGTACTTTGAAGAGAAGATACTGAAGCATAAACATTTTTTAAAACAGGAAAATCATTTACTAAAAGGACGTTGTCTTTTTTTTCAAACTCGGCAGAAATATAATTTTGAAAATCTGGAGAAGATGTGTCTTCTTTGTGAATGCCAAGGGCTGCTTTTTCTGAAATCTTAAAATATTCCTTTTCAAAGGTAAGTCCCGTAGACACAGCAGTAAAACCATCCTGAGGTGTTTCATTTTCAAGTTTTCGTTCATCATCATTATTCACCGGCCATCGTCCTGTAATACTGAGGTCTCCGGTAAGTGACGGTAAAAACTTAGCCTTTACGCCTGCACCAAAAACTACGCTTCCGCCAGAAAAATCTTCGGTGTCTTCCTGCCAGGTAATTCTGATTGTGTCTGTATCTGAAACGCCTTCTGTAATGGTTACTGTTCCTGTATTTTTATTATATTTAAAATCTTTTACAACTATTCCGTTTTTATAAACGACAATTGAACCGGCAGCTGCGTCTTTTCCAATGTTGAGTTCCTTCTGAGGACTATAACTGCGGATTCTTATATATAGTTCACTTTTATAATCAGAATTAAGATAGGCTTTAGGATAAAGCGATGCAAAGGGGAATGCTTCTTCAGCTTCATCAGCGTTGCCTGAAGAATTATTCTTTATGATTTGAATATACTGATGCTTGTCTTCGATAAAATCATCAAGAAGGGCTGTGTAAAGTTCCGGCATTTCTACAGAAGAGAATCTTGAATCTGTAAGTTCTGTGGTTTTTGAAATTACACTTACATCTAAAATTCCGTTTTCGTCAGAGCCTGTAATTGCCTCATAAAAGGCAGTGCAAATAAACGGTGAAAAACCTTCTGAACTTTGTATTTTAAGAGCTGGCTTTCCATCAATTTCGCTTTCAAGAGGATAAGCATAATCTTTCAGAGAAATTTTTTGTGATATGCTGCTGCTTTGTTCAGTTTCAGGAGCGGCTGCTTGTGCAGAAGAAAAAAGCTGTTGTATCTTTCCGAAAAATGATTCTGAATCCCTGTAGCTTCCGCCTGCTTTAATAATTGTCTGAACGGCTTGTGGATTGTCAAAGGTAACAAGAATTTCAGGAACTTTTTTTTCAGTTTTTATTCCACCGCCAGACCTTATAGAAATTATAAGTCTGTTTTTTGAGGGGAGAATTGCATATTCATCTGGCGTAAGTTTTTTATATCCTGTACCGGCTGAATTCTTAATATAAATTCCGCTAATAGAATTAAGGCTGGAAGCAGCTGAGGAAGGAAAGCGAAATTCCCTGCCGTACATAAAATCAGAAAGCTCAAGAACGGTATCTGTAACGCTGTTCATTCCGTAAAAGGTTGCCGTTTTGGGAGATGTCATATCATAGCGTGCGACAAAATCAGCCTGAAGACGTTCCTGGGGGGTAGCGAGGTTTACAAGAATTCCCGGTGCCTGATTGTCACCGCCTGCAACTGAATATCCAAAAATATCTGCGGAATAGCCCTGCGGCATAGTAATTCCACGGTTTGCAATTCTTGCGTGACGTACAAAGCCGTCACTTTTATATCCGGCTGCAACGGTGTTTTTTTTGAACTCGTCTGCAAAATCAGCTTCAAGATACCAGTGATTATTCAAAAGAAGAAGTGCTGAAAGTTCAACTTCCTGTTTGAACACAGGAGGTGCGGCAGAAAAAGCCGGGGCAGTTCCATTTGCAAATGTAAAATCAAGGTTTTGTACAAATCTGCCGTCCCAAAAACCTTCAACCGTGAGATCTACATGATTTTTGTCGTTTATATCCCAGTCAAAAAGTGTGGCAGGTTCTTCAAGTTCCAGCTCAGAGACAGCGGCCGGAGAATCAGTTGTATTATTATCTGATTCCTGAAGTTCCTGTGCTTTTAACGGGGTGGCTGTAATCATTCCCATTGCAAGAAATGCAGCCAGTATATTTTTTAGTGTGCGGGCTTTGCTTACTTTTATTTCAGGATGTTTTTTTGAAAGACTTAAAATTGCTTTTTCTACAGCCTGTTTTTTTTCATCGCGGTTTATGTCAAAAAGTTCCTGCTGAAAAGGTTTTTCTTCTTTTACAATATTTTCGAAGCCAACTCCCAGAAGTCTTATACCACGCCCGTTTTCATATCGTTTTTCAAAAAGTCTTTTTATGATTTCGAAAAAAGTGTCAAGAGTAATTATATTGCGGTTTACAGTTTCCTGAACGGTGCAGGTGGAAAAATCATCATATCGGATTTTTACAAAGGCCGTGCGGGAATAACTTTCTTCTTTCAGTAAACGGAAAAAAACTCCGTGTGCCAGTTCCAGAAGCTCGGTTTCGATTGTGTAGATGTCGGTGAGGTCATAAGGAAATGTCGTTTCTGCGCTTATTGAATGAGATTTTGTTTCACGACTGAAGGATTCTTTTTCTATTCCGCGTACAACATTATAAAGAAAGAACGCCATATTTTTGCCGAAAAGAAATTCGAGAGTATCTAAGTCGCGTTCATAGATATCACGGGTGGAGGTAAGTCCCTTCTTTCTTATTAGTTCAAGAGATTTTGGGCCGAGTCCCCATACCTTATTAAGAGGTAGAGAGAGCATAAAGTTTGTTTCATCTCCATGTTTTATTTCACAAAAGCCGTCTGGTTTAGAAAGCCCTGAAGCAATTTTTGCAAGATATTTTGTAGAAGCAAGACCTACAGAAACTGTGAGTCCTGTTTCGGCTTTTACACGTGCTTTTATATTGCGGGCAGTTTCCTGAGGCGGGCCGAAAAGCTTTTCTGTTCCGCTGAGGTCTATAAACGCTTCGTCAATAGACATCTGGTCTACGTCTGGAGAATAGTCACGGAAAATATTCATAATCTGATGTGAAAGTTCAGCATAACGCTGCATGCGCCCGTGTACAAAAATTCCCTGAGGACAAAGTTTATAAGCCTGAAATGTCGGCATTGCAGAATGAACTCCAAATGCCCGTGCTTCGTAAGAAGCAGTAGAAACAACACTACGCCTGTCTTCTGGCTTTCCGCCGACAATTACAGGTTTTCCCCTCAGCTGGGGATTATCCAGCTGTTCAACAGAGGCAAAAAAAGCATCCAGATCTACATGAAGATACCAGTGATTTATGCTCATTCGATATCTCCAATTGTATAATTTTGGCTTATGAATTTATAAGAATTGGTTCCTTTATCTTCAATTCCTTCTTTTTTATTATCATTTTCTTGAATACTTTCATCACTTGCATTTTCGATAACGGCCGAAACAATTATTTTGCACGGCTCCGTTGTAGTACCATAACTGAAGGTCATTTTTTTAGGAGGATAGTCTGGAATACTGAATCTTACGGAATTTTCCGAAATCATTTTATAATCATTATCTGTATATAAAACAGGAGTCTGAGTCTGAGCTGTAACCTGAACATCGCAGAGAATGCAGTCTTTTTTCAGTTCAATATTCAGAGTTCTTATTAAATCATCAAAAATCTTTTTATCACTATAACTGATTTGAATCAGGTCGCTGTCTTCAAGACTTACCTGTACAACAGGAGCAGACGGCTGTTTTGATTTTACCTGCTTTGTGCGTACAGAACCAAGGATTATAAGAAATACTGAAATAAAAATAAAATACGAAACAGCTCCCATAATTACAGTATGCATTTTTTTACTGTGGCTACGGATAGAAATAAGTGTTCTGAAAAGAATAAGATAAATAGGGTAGATAACCAGAGGAATTATAAAACTTATATTTCTGTTTGATTCTATAAAGGTTGAAAGCTGACGTATGTTTGAACTGAAAAGAACAGCGTTTCCGTATGGAATGAGAGGAAGAATCATCAGAATAAAAATTATTACATGAAGCGCATTGTTTCTGATTGTCAGGGCAATAAATGAGAGCAGGCAGATTGTTACAAAAATTGGTGAAAGTGATATATCAATAAGAATAAAAACAGATTGATTTATAAAACAGCAGATAACCAGAAGATAGTCAATGGATCTTTCTTCAAAGCTGAAATTAAGTGAAAGAATGAGAATAAAAAAAAGACTCAGCAGAAAAAGTGCTGTTAAAATTTGTACTGCAAGAATTCCGTAAACTCTGGCTGTGTCGCTTAAAGAAGTTCCCATGTTGATAAATACAAAACGCCCGAGTATAAAAGATACAACTAGTGCCGCATAGATTACCGGAACCGTAAACCAGATTTTTCTAATTGCAGACCAGGCCCTGCGTTTAAGCCGTGAATTAATGAATACGAGAATAAAAATAAATAAAATCCAGAGCATTATAACCGGAAGAACAATTCTTAAGATAATCTGTTCTGTGAGCATGTAAAGATGCCCGAAGAGCCGTACCATCATAAAGTGTCGTTCCCAGTTTTTATTATTTATAGAGGCAAAACGTTTTGTAGAATCAAGTATGATTTGTTTAATGTTTTGATTTGCTGGTGGAGCAAGCTTTAAGAAAATTGCAGGAATTTCATTTTCATAAAAAATCGAAAGAATTCTGTTATGTATAAAACTATATGAGGCAATATGACTGACAAAAAATCTTGGAATATCAACCCTGTTTCCAGAAGCCTGACAGCTCGAGTAGGTATTTTGAATAAGCCATGACGGCGCTATAATCCCCTGTGAACAGAACTCAATAGTGTTTTTTGTGTTATTCAAATCTAAAATAACCGCTGTGTAGTTATGATTTGAGTTTAAGGTTTCAATAAAAACCTGGGTTCCAAAAATCATATCAGGTTTTTCTATTTTTTGTTTTTCTCCGTAAGCAAAAAGCACGATTATATTAAAAGTACGTTCTGTACGTGAATTATAAAGGGCAGAAAGAGTTTCTTTTAAGACATTCTGATTTTCGCTGACATCTTCCTGTGGAATTATGAAAATAAGATTTTCAGCTTCATTACCGTTATTTGAAGGGAAGGTGACAATTACATTATAGGGAAAAGCATTTTCACCGGAAGTTACAAGACTCTGTGTAGCAGGTGAAAAGCCGTTTTTTTTGAGAAAATTGTACACAGAACTGCATAATTCCGTTCCATAAAGCGTTTTGCCTGCAAAAACCGGCTCAAGTGCAAGTAGGAGAAGTAAGAAAATGCAGTAAAATCTCTTGCGTAATCTCATTATGCTTAGTTTAAATTTTTATTGTTTACAATGCAAGTCCTATCGTGTATAATAGTAAATAATAAAAAAAGATTTAGTTTAGCAGGATATATGGGATCAGATAAAAAATTTATTCTGGAGCTTCCTCTCAAAGTCATACTGACAGAAGATGGTGCTTCAAATTTTATTAGTCATAATAAGAAACTTCTGAGATTCCGTCTGGCAGATAATGTTGAGGAATACGGAATCTCCCTCGATAAATTTTCTCCTCAGTCAATCCAGAGCATGATTCTTCTGGATTATATCTCAAAAATTGAAATTTCAATGTCTGAATTCGTTTCTTCCCGTCAGGAAGTCATGGATTTGTCTAAAGTAATTGTTTATTCCCTGCTTTACAAACAGTTTGACCGCGATGTTTATGCTGCTCTTATACAATGTGAATGTGTACGTAAGCATAACCGTGCAAATCCTTCTCATCTTATTGATGAACGTACAAATATGTCTGAACGTCAGCTTCGTACAATTTTACAGAACAAGGAAGCTACAATTCAGAGTACACGACGCCAGATTCTTGATCCAATCTGGAAGTCAATTATGACAAATGAAGATTATTCTTCTGAAGAAAAAAATATATACCTTTTAATGTCAGAAAAGTTTATGAACCGTCTTGGTCTTATGAACTGGTATATAATTACTTTGTTTGCTAAAAATGAAGGCGCTTCAGAAATGTATGTGGCAATCCGTAATTTGCTTTCTTCATACATGGATAAATCCAAGGTTGCTGAATATATTTCCGTAATGGTAATGGAGCTTGCCCTTAATAACGAAAATACAAATATCCGTAAAGAAGCAAAAACAATGTACCACGGAATCGATGATATTGATGCCTTGATTTTTGATCCTGAGGTACGTGCAAAAATCGTTCAGGAACTTCAGCGCAAGCACGAGCTTGTATTCCTTTCATGGAAGCTTGGAGGCGGTTCTACTTCTATCGGTAAGCAGGGAAGGCTCTCGATTACACTTTATAATAAAGATGATGAATTCCAGGAAATGAAAGATAACATTGAGACTGCAAAGTCTTCTAATACAAATAAAAAGTCCCTTATTGACTTCTATCGTGAATTACCAGAAGGTCAGGAAGGAACAGACTTGGGCTTGTACTATCTTTCTTATCTTGATGATGCATGTAAAAAGGTTAACGTAAAATTTGAATCACTGGTTAATCAGTTCTCTGCTTCAGACCTTACCGTCATCAATCTTAATTTCAATTTCTGATGCCGTATATGCAAAGTCACCATCAAAAAATCAGTTGCCTTTCTCTTGTATTTTCTGTTTTATTTTGTTTTTTTGTGGTTTCGTGTTCTCAAAATACTCCAGAAATATTTCAGCCTGATTATTCTGTAATTTTTGATTATACCTCAGAAGATTTGCCGCCGTCTTCAAGACTTGCTGTTTATATGGCATCTGTTTCTGATGTAAAACGATACGAAACTCTGAAAATAAAATCGCTTGATACGGATTATACATGGTATATTTCTGATATTCAGAGGTTAGCTGCCGATGGACTTCAGTGGGCTGGTTGTAATAATCTTGTTCCGCCTGATAATGAAAAAATACCTGCGGGTTATTATGAGGTAACATATTATAATGCAGATGAAAAAGAAACTTCATTTACATTTAAGGTTACTTATGATGAAGAGTTTTATGATATAATGATTTCAGATTTATCTTCTGAAATCATTAAAAAAAATGGATACGAAAAAATCATAATTTATGATAAAGAAAAAACTGTTCTTTTTTTTGGTCCGAGGCCAGATGAATTCAGAACAGTCCGCGGAATATGGAATGTATTCCGTGAAGCAGATACCTACAGAATTATGTGGTATGCAAATAACGGCAGGGTAATCTGTATGGAACCGGAGCGAAAAGTTGTTCCGGGAGAAGATGATTAAGGAAATGGAAAATATGGAAAATAAATTAGAAAGCGTAGAAAACGGCGAAACTGCCGAAAATGCTGAGGTTCCACCCTCGAATCTGAGGCGTGAAGTAAAAACTTATGTATTACGTGCCGGCCGTATGACTGCCGCACAGGAGCGTGCTTATAACGAGCTTGCTCCTTCCTGGTGCATTCCCTTTGAACACAAAAAATTAAATTTTGTAGATATATTCGGAAATACAAATCCTATTGTAATTGAAATAGGGTTTGGAATGGGTGATGCAACTGTTGCCCTTGCTGAAGCAAATTCTGAAATCAATTATCTTGGTATTGAAGTTCATACTCCGGGAGTAGGCAAAGTTCTTTCAGAAATCAAAAAACGCGATTTAAAGAATCTTTACATTATTGAATATGATGCGCTTGAAGTTCTGGAATATATGATTGGTGATAATTCTGTAAATGGATTTCATATCTTCTTTCCAGATCCATGGCCTAAAAAACGTCATCACAAACGCCGTATGGTGCAGCGGCCCCGCACAAATCTGTTTGCTCAAAAGCTTGCCCCAGGCGGATATATTTATTTTGTAACTGATATAATTGATTATGCAGAGTTTGCGCTTGAAGAATTGAGGCAGACTGAGCATTTGAAAAATAAATACGATGGCTTTGCAGAACCACAGCCGTGGCGTGCTCAGACCAAGTTTGAGCGCAAGGGACTCAAGGCTGACAGAAGCATAACAGAGTTGTACTTCATCAAAGAATAGAATTGTAGTGTCATTCCGAACGCTACGCCACATTCGCACGCACCTGCTACGAATGTGTGTTTCGGAATCTCTTAGACTGAGATGCTGAAACAAGTTCAGCATGACATTTTTATAAGGTTAATAAAATGGACTTATTTGAATCTCAGAGAATCTCAGAACTCGAAAACCTCATTACCCGCTATCAGAAATCCTACTACGACGGCGAAGGCGAAATTAGTGACGCAGAATTCGATAAGCTTTGGGATGAATTAAAACAGTTAGACCCGACTAACCCGATTCTGCATAAAGTTGGAGCTGACTCTGGAAACTTCGCTAAGGTTCAGCATGTTATGCCGATGGGCAGTCAGGAAAAGGCAGCCAATCCGGAACAGTTTTTAGCGTGGGCAGAAAAACATAAATACGACGAATATCTTGTAGAATATAAGCTGGACGGTGCTTCGCTTGAATTGCAGTATGAAGGCGGTTATCTAAAAAGGGCTGTAACACGGGGTGACGGTACAATCGGTGATGATATTACTGCAAATGCCAGAAAGATGGGCGGTGTAAATGCTGCCATTTATAAAGACGGAGTTCTTGTTCCTTTTACCGGTGGAATACGCGGTGAAGTAATAATGACACACGAGGTTCATAAAACTCACTTTCCTGATAAGGCAAACTGTCGTAATGCGGCAAATGGTCTTATGAAACGAAAGGATGGAAAGGGCAGTGAGTTCTTAAAGTTCATCGTATACGATGCCTTGTCTACTGACGGAAATTCTTATTTTAATTATGAAGAAGAAAAAATCCGCTGGCTCATGGACTGCGGATTTAATGTTGTAAAGCTTGTAATCTGTAAATCGCCGGATCGCGTAATAGCATACCGTGCAAAGGTTATGGAAGAACGTTCTTCTCTTGAATATGATATTGACGGGCTTGTTATAAAAGAGCGTGTTATAAATCTTGCAGATGCAAGTCGTGACAGACCAGACCATCAGATTGCTTTTAAATTCAGTCTGGAAGAAGCAGTAACTACATTACGCGAAGTTGAATGGAGTGTGAACGGCGGAACCTATACTCCGGTTGCAATTTTTGATGAAGTTGAATTGAATGGAACCCGCGTTCAGCGTGCGAGTCTTGCAAATCCCGATACTCTTCGTAAGCTTGGTGTTCATATTGGAAGTCATGTTGTTGTTGTAAAGCGTGGCGAAATCATTCCAAAGATAGAAAGTGTTGTAGAAGAAAAAGATCTTGAAACAAAGCCGGTTGAATTTCCAAAAGTATGCGAGGTCTGCGGAACTCAGCTCGTAGATGAATGCAGCAGGTTATTCTGTCCTAACAAGGCGTGTAAAAAGCGTGTGCTTCACCAGCTCTTAAAATATCAGCAGGTGGTTGATATACGAGACCTCGGAGAAACTCTTATTACGTCGCTTTTTAATGACGGCAGGCTTAAGGGGATTTCTGATATTTATACTCTCCAGGTTGAGGATCTTGTTCCATATTTTCTTAATGAAGAAAGCATGGAAGCAGATAAAAAATCTCTTGGAGCACAGAAGGTTTATAATTCCATTCAGAATCACCGCCGCATGAGGCTTGCAACCTTTGTAGGTGCATTTGATATAGAAGGAATTGGTGAAACTTCTGCTGAAAAACTGATAGCGGCAGGCTTTGATTCTCTTGAAAAACTGCTTGCTGCAAATGAAGATCAGATTGCGGCAGTTTACGGTTTTGCTGAAATTATGGCGCATACAATTGTTGAAGGACTTTCTGAAAATGCAGAAGAAATGCGGCAGCTGGTTGATTCCGGTACAATAGAACTGGAACAATCAGGCGGTGGAATTCTTGCTGGAAAATCCTTCTGTTTTACAGGCGAGCTTGTTACAATGAAAAGAGCAGATGCAGAACAGCTTGTAAAGAAAAACGGCGGAACGACAAAATCTTCTGTAACAAAGGATTTGTCTTACCTTGTTACAAATGATACATCAAGCGGTTCTTCAAAAAATGTAAAGGCTGCAAAACTTGGTATACCTGTAATTGACGAAAAACAGTTCTTAGAACTAATACAATAAAGTGTCGTCCGAAACTTTGGATGCGGCGGCTGAAAGCTGATAAAATGCTTCAGCTGAGCATTATAAGCGAATCTCTGAACGGCTATGCTGAGAAGATTCAGTATAACAGGAGTTTATTTGAAAAAGCAGAATAATTTCCTAAAGCTTCTATCTCCTTTACTTATGCTGATTGTTATTACTTATCTTGTTTTTACCTGCTTGTCATATCTTGCCTGCTGGAATGCTGCAATGGGACTTTCTCAAAATATTCCTCAGGAATTTCTGAGAATTAAAATCTACGGTTCTTCAAGTCTTTCTACTGGTTCTTCGGTATCAGAAGGAAATACAGTAAGCGGTACATTTGCTATAATTGATTCAAATGGAAATGAAATAGCAGTAATAGAACGTTCCTGGGGTGGTTCTTATCTTGCAGTGGAATTTGCGAGAGTAACTGCCGGCGGAAAATACTTTATTTTTCCTTCCAGAATTTACGGTAAAAACCGGATTATAGAAGAACGCCGAGAACGCACCAAAGGCACTTTGCTTGAAAAATATTATAATGATTACGGGCAGTGTATGCTGCTTGGTTATGGTTCTACTTTACGTGAGCGAAAACAGCTTTATAAAATTGCGGCTTTTGCAACGGGTAAATACAGAGTTCCCCGTTTTGGTCTTGCAACAAGTTTTTCTGTAGACCTTTCGAATTGCCGTCCTGACCGTTATTATTCAATCAGCTTTACGGCAAACGGAGATTATGTAATAGAAGAGTTGTAATGGATTGCCACATCTTCGGCTCGCAATGACGTGGCAAGGAATTAGGCAACGTGATAAAGTCATTACGAGGAGCGAAGTGACGTGGCAAGGAATTAGGTAACGTGGTAAAGACGTCATTGCGAGGATCGAAGTGACGTGGCAATCCATTAGTCTTCTTCAAAGGCAAAGTCGTTTAAGAAAAACTCTGGCCGTACCGCACTTCCATTAAGGCGTACTTCCCAGTGAAGGTGGGGGCCTGTTGCAAGTCCGGTTGCTCCAGATTTTCCAAGCAGCTGTCCCTGATTTACCATATCACCTTCTTTTACTGAAAGCTCGTTCATGTGATAATAAAGACTGTAAAGCCCCGGAAGATGTTCAACAACCACGCTCCAGCCGGTAGAAATGCGGCTTTCTGCCATTACAACTTTTCCTGCGGCACAGGCTTTGACTTCAGTACCGGTTGGAACTCCATAATCATTTCCGTAATGAAGGCTTGTAGAAGATTTTCCATTTGAATAAACGTAAGTGCGGCGGTCTCCGCAGTAGGCGGTATATCTTTGAGATTCTGTAGGTGTTGTAAATTTTTTAAGGGAATAAATATCAGATGGCATTGTCGTAAAAAGAATGTCATTTAATTTATCAATCTGTGCTGCCCGTTCAGGACTGTTATCTGTCTTTATGCTTGTGTTTCTGTCATCCAGCTGAAGAACTTCTTCCGGGAATGTTCGCATTACAAGACGGCTAGGCAGAATGAATTCATTAATATCAGTGTCGGTATCTGCGTAAATCAGTTTAAGACTATAGTTTCCATCCTTGAGCCATAGCGAAACTGGGATTCCGCAGAGCATTTCTGTAATGTTTGTTTTTTTTGATTTAAGAGAATAGAATGGCGCAGATTCGATTACTTTTTTATCCTGCAAAAGCTGAAGTGTAGCTTTTTTTTCGGGTTCATTTTTTGATTTTTTATGTGTTTTTGGTACAGTAATATTCAACCGTACAAAAATTGCATCTCCTGGAGTAATTACATCATTATAATTTAGATTGAGATTATAATTTTCTGATTCGTATTTTGCGCTGGCTGCAAAAATAAGACTGAACTGAAAAATGCAAAGAATTGAAAGCAGTATTTTTTTCATTTATAAATCTCCTCGAAATTTTTAATTTGAAAGAATCATATCTTTAATAATCAGTTGTTTTGTAACTGTGCCGTTAAAATAATTTCGGCTCATATTGTAAAGGATATCATAGTTTTTTCCGATAGAAATATCTTTTTTTAGTCTTTCTGCCTGGCCCCAGAAAATTGCCGGGATTTTATATTTGCCTGTATCAAAAACAAGCTTAAGATGATGAGGTTCTTTTCTGCCAAGAACGATTGTATCAATCAGTTTGATACTGCGGGTCATTAAAATGAGTTCGGGGCTTTCGGCACCACAGGGTTCAAATGTATCTATAAGGCCGAAATTTTCTGGTGTAAGGTGTTCTGGCGGAATTTCTGCATCAACAAAAATATCATGACATTCATCTTCAAGATTTATTTGAGGAACGGCATCTTTTATTTTATTCAAAAATAATTCAAGATTTTCCTCATAAAAACTGAAGCCTGCTGCAAAATTGTGACCGCCATGATTAATAAAGATATCACCAAGACTGTCCAGAAAATCTGTTGCAATAAATCCGCGGCAGCTTCTCATAGACCCGGTGTAAACTTGATTTTCATAAGAGACTGCAATAGTCGGAACATTGAAATCCTGCATGATGCGGGCAGCAACAATACCTGTTACTCCTTTATTAATGCACTGGTCCACAAAAACACAGAGTTTGTTTGCATGAACTGAAAGACTTTGCTGCGCCGTGTCGTGAACCTTAAAGTATGCAGTAGAGACAAGCTCTTTTCGTTCCTCGTTCAAATCATAGATTGAGTTTGCAAGCTGCTCTCGTTCCCTCGGATTTTCAGAAAGCAAAAGCTTAAGTGAGAGATCTGATTTTCCCATGCGGCCTGCGGCATTGAGGGCAGGAATTACTGTCCATGAAAGATCAGTTGAAGTAAGTGCATCAAGGTTAAGATTCAGTTTATTAAAAAGCTCTGCAAGACCGGCTCGTGGTCTGTTTTTTTTGATAGATGAAATTCCATTTTTTACGAATATACGGTTTTCATCCTTCATAGGCATTATGTCGGCCAGAGCGGCAAGCGCAACAAGCTGAAGATCTTTCTGTTCGTCGGCAATCTGCTGAGGTTTTTTCTGTGATACGAGTTTTTTGCAGTAAGTAACGTAAAGATTGAAAATACTTTCAAGCTCAGAAGCCTTTTCGCCTGAGAACTTTGCTATCTGTGAAAGGGCTTTGATTTGAGCTGCAGTTTTATTCCGTACAGAAGGAATTATATTTGAGATTTCATTTCTAAGATCATTCAGATTAAATTCAATTCCATGTCCAAAAAGCTCTGTAAGAATTGTCTGTGTGTATCGTGAATCCCAGGAATAAATTAACTGCCCCTGTAAAAAATAGGGAAGTTTGAGGTCGTAGATGGAAGTTTTTCCTGGAAAAATCTTTTCGTGAAGCTCTTTAACTTTTACAAGATTTTTGATTTTAACGCAGTCTGCATAAAAACATTTTTCTTCTGCATTTTCTGTAAGTTCAAGAATACAGATTTCTGCTCCGTAAAAGTCAGAGTCTGCAAAACGAAGTGCACTTACAAGTTTATAGGCAACCGCAGCTCCAGAAATTCCGTCAAACGGATAACCCGAATCTTCGAGTTTAGGATCAATTATTATTATTGCTTCAGGAAGATTTTCCGGAGGATTATGATGATCTGTAATAATTACTTCAATTCCTAATTCATTTGCATGAGCAATTTCATCATTGTTTGAAATGCCGCAATCTACAGTAATTATAAGAGTTCCATCCTGTGCTGCAAAATCATCTATAGCTTCAAGATTTAAACCGTAGCCATCATCATCAAGAGGAAGCCGCCATTGAACATCGATTCCCATTCTTACAAGCTGCTCATATAAAATTGCCGTGCTTGTAATTCCGTCTACATCACTGTCACCAAATATAAGGACTTTTTCACCTTCTTCTTTTGCCTGCAGAATACGTTCAACGGCATCTTCCATTTCATTAAAACAAAAAGGATTATGCTGAAAACGTAAATCATCTTCAAGATAATATAAAAGGTCGCGGCCTTCAGTAATTCCACGTCTTACAAAAATTGACGCAAGCAGAGGTGTTATATTATATAAATTACAAAGCGGATCAATCTGCTGCTTTGTAACAGCTTTTTTAATCCAGTTGGAAGTGTCGTTAATAGATGTATCAGCTCTCACAAAATCCCCATCCCAGTTTCGATCGAGTTCAATTTCTGGTCTATGCTATTTTCAATCAGAAAGAAAACAAGCTGTCTTACCTGTCCGTAGATATCTTCATCAATTGTGAGTTTGCGGGCTTCTGAAGGAGAAAGTAATGAGAGTGCAGAAAGATACTGAAGCGCCTCAAAACTTACGCCAACCATATTTTCACCCGTTGCGTGTTGAGCGCAGTCAGGACAGATAAAACTATTTTCCATAATATTATAGTATGAAATTGCTTTTGGTGCAAACTGTGTATCTAAAAATATTTTTCCACAGCTGCAGCAGGCATGAGATGAAGGTTGAATTCCGAGTAATTCAAGATAACGCCACAGAAAACGAAGGAGACCAAGACGGCTCTGCTCTTCATTGCAGAGTTCCATTCCATCTAAAAAGCCTGAAACGAGCCGAAAACATTGTTCAGAACTACCGGCACTGCTGGTTTTTATTGTTATTTCAGCTGCAAGAGAGGCTGCGTAGGATTTAAACAGATTCTGGCTGAAGGATGAATGATAGTTTGTTACTTCGAAGTCATTGATTTTAATTTGTTTTTTTTCAGGATTTTCGTAAAGCCAGACATTTCCAGAATTCCACTGGGCAACCAGAGACCGCAGCCTGCTCTTAGGTCCGCCATAAAGAACTGCATAAACTATACCTTCATTCGGAGTAAGCAGAGTAACACTGGAGTTATTTTCACCAAGCGGCCTGAGTGACAGAATGATGGCAGATGTAGAATACGAGCGGTTCATTTCTTTATTATAACACAGTTTTGGTGGGGAAATAAATGGTAATATTTTGATTTAAGTTTATGTACGGAGAAAACGTGTTTTTGGCGCGAGGGAGTGAGGCATAGGGCAAAAAGACTTTTTTTGGGGATGCCGCGGGAGCGGCATTATTATGGTTTCCATACCCCAAAAAACGTCTAGCGGATTATTCCGCGTTTTTGACCTGTGAATCACGACCGGGAGCTAGGAACTCTATTTATTTCCCTGCCCATAATATGCATTAGGTCCATGCTTACGCATGTAGTGCTTGTTTACAATATAATCAGGTAATTCTGTTGCATCCGGGCGAATCTGCAGAGTGTACATAGCCATTTTACAGATTTCTTCCAGAACTGTTCCATTATAAACTGCCTTATCCGCATTCTTGCCCCAGGCAAAAGGTCCGTGACCTCCGCAGAGAACCATGTTCACTTCGCTCGGATTCAATCCCAGCTCTGCAAAGTGCTTTACAATCAAAAGACCCGTTTCTTTTTCGTAGTCGCGTTCAACTGCTTCCTTGCTCAAATAAGGTGTACAAGGAACTGATTTCTGAATATGGTCTGCGTGTGTAGTTCCAAAAAGTGGCACTGAGCGCACAGCCTGAGCCCATGCAACTGCACAGGTAGAGTGAGTATGGATAATTCCTCCAACATCTCCACCCTGATTCATAGCAAATTCTTTGTAAAGAACTGCGTGGGTAGGGGTGTCGCTTGAAGGATTCATAGAACCGTCAACCTTATTTCCGTCTAAATCAATAATCACCATTGATTCAGGGGTAAGCTCCGGGTAAGGAACTCCAGAAGGTTTAATAGCAAAAACGCCCTTGTCCTTATCAAAAGCAGAAACGTTTCCCCATGTATAGAGAGCCAGGTGGTTCTCCGGGATTTTCATGTTGGCTTCGTAAGCCTGATTTCTTAGTGTTTCGTATGTCATTTTCTTTCCTCGTGTATTATGGTGATTTCGATACACCGCTTTCGCGGCACTCAATCACCGCGGTGGTTGAGTAGCCCGAAAGGGCGTATCGAAACCACATTTTTAAAGATTTTCTACTGCAGCCTTTTCGATTGCCAAACCTTTCATATATCTCTCAAAATAAATATTGAAGCTTTCAACAAGTTCAGCCTCAGGAGCAGAAGTCGTCTTCTTGCATGATGCAAATACTTCTTTGTTCAAGAAGTCTGCGAGGTCTTTTTTACCGTCAGCCGCAAAAGCCGCCAGCAATGCCATGCCCCAAGGTCCGCCTTCGCCCGCAGTTTCCATAGCACTAACCGAGGTCTTCATAGCTGCTGCCATATACTTAAGACCTGCTTCAGTCTTAAAGTAACCGCCCGCACCTGTCATGCTTTCAACCGGAACCTTTTCTTCATCATAAAGAATATTCATACCTGCACGCAATGCGCCGAGAGAAGCAAACATCTGAACGCGCATAAAGTTTGCAATATTAAACTTAGCGTTTTCTGCACGTGCAAAAAGAGGACGGCCAGAATTAAAGCCTGTAATAGTTTCACCGGAAAGATAGTTGTAGGCAAGAAGTCCGCCGCAATCCTTATCAGCTTCGAGAGATTTTCCAATCAGATTATCAAAGAATTTGCCAATCTTAGGAGTATTTTCAGCGCCGCACATCAAAGTAGCTACTTCATAGAACAAATCCATCCAGTAGTTGTGCTCGCCTGTACAGTTATTAGCGTGAACCATAGCAACAGGAAGACCTGCCGGAGTAGTTACGATATCAATAATTCCAGGGTAAGCCTTCTTCAAATCCTTTTCCAGAACTACCATGCTGAATACAGAAGTTCCGGCAGAAATATTACCGGTTTTTGCGGCAACGCTGTTTGTAGCAGCCATACCGGTTCCCGCATCTCCTTCTGGAGGACAGAACGGAATGCCGGCAGTCAAATCACCAGCAGGGTCCAGGAACTTAGCTCCGGCTTCAGTAAGCTCGCCGGCAGCTTCTCCTGCCATCAAAACCTTAGGGAAAACTGAGTCGAGCTTAAGACCAAGAGCCTTTACGCCAGGCAGTGCTTCAAACTTAGCCTTGAAATCAGGATTGTAGTCAGCCTTGCCGCCCTCATATTTTACAGGGAACATACCGCTGGCGTCTCCAACTCCAAGCACTTTTTTACCGGTGAGCATGTAGTGGATATATCCTGCGAGTGTATATACATTTTCAATCTTAGAAATATGAGACTCTTTGTTCAAAATAGCCTGATAAAGATGAGAAATAGACCAGCGTTCAGGAACCGGAAAGTTGAAAAGGTCTGAAAGCTCTTTAGAAGCCTGGCCTGTAATTGTATTTCTCCAGGTTCTGAATGGAACCAGAAGATTTTCATCCTTATCAAAAGCAAGATATCCGTGCATCATAGCCGATATACCGCCCGCACGGAACTTTGTAAGCTTTACGCCGTATTTTTCAGCAACATCCTTTTTAAGGTCTGCATAGCAGGTCTGAAGCCCCTCATGAATCTGGCTCAAAGGATAAGTCCAGATTCCGTTATCCAGAGTGTTTTCCCAGGTATATGAACCGCCCGCAATCGGCTCATATTTGTCGTTAATCAGCACGGCCTTAATACGTGTTGAACCAAATTCAATTCCAAGAACGGCAGAGCCGTTTTCGATAAGTTCTTTATTTCCCATAAGTAAATCCTTTAACTAATTTTTTTCAATTATATTTCATATCTTCTATTTATACAATTAAGAAATTTATTGAATAAAGTTGAAATATTTACGCTTATTTGTGATGTAGATTGCCACGTCGCCTCGTCATTGCGAGCGCAGCGAAGCAATCCATAAATGTGGATTGCCACGTCACTGCGATGTCATTGCAAACGTAACGTAGCAAAGTAATCCTCGTCGCCTCGTCATTGCGAGCGCAGCGAAGCAATACGAATGGTCAAGGCACGCTATCGCTTAAAGCCTTGACTCATTCGTTTTGAGGCTTGTACTTATAATATCAAGCCTCAATCCATATTAATTAGATTGCTTTACATATTCATTTGGTATAAAATTATTTTATGGATTTAGCAAAGCTTAAAAATATTCAAAAGGTACTGGATGATTTTACACGAGAAAAGCAGGCATCCGGCCTTAATCTTCTTGTTTGTCAGGATGGAAATGAAATTGGTTACTGGCAGTCAGGACTTTCAGATATAGAAAATGCCCTCCCGTATCAGAGAGATACAATAGTGCGTCTTTATTCAATGAGTAAACCGGTAACCGCCGTTGCCGCTATGCTTTTGATGGAGGAGGGAAAACTTGATTTTGCGGATGAATTATTCCGCTATCTGCCTGAATTCAGAAATCTAAAGGTATGCACAGATAAAGGCCGCAAGGGAAATCCTAAATCCGCAGCAAGACCGATTCTTATTCAGGATCTTTTAAATATGACAAGCGGCTATACATACGGAGCCTGGTGTGAAGATTGCCCGCCTGGTGAGCATTTGACTTCTGATTTAATTGCACTTCTTAATGAGGACGAAAAAGAGGGAGGCGCCAATAAAATTACAACCCGTGAGCTTGCCCGTCGTCTTTCTGATATTCCTGTAAGCTTTGAACCTGGAACTGATTATAACTACGGGCTTTCAGCTGATATTCTAGGAGCGGTTATAGAAGAAGTTTCCGGCATGAAGCTAAGTGATTTTATGAAAGAAAGGATTTTTAAGCCTCTTGGAATGAACGATACAGCTTTTTATGTGCCTGATACAAAACAGAATAGACTTGCTAAGGTTTACCGCTCGGTAGAAGACTGGTCTGATTCTGAAAATCCGGGAAAGCGCCATCTTGAGCTTTTTACCAGCTGTAATCTTGGAATTCAGGATAAAATGAATCATGAACCGGCTTTTGAAAGCGGTGGCGCTGGGCTTTGTTCAACTATTGATGATTATATGAAGTTTGCACTTATGCTTACAAACGGCGGAGTTCTCAACGGGCGCCGCCTCCTGAACGAAAACACCGTGCGCTATCTCAGCAACGCCCGCCTTACTCCAGAGCTTCAAAAGCGTTTCGACATCAAAATGCCACACCTCTCAGGTTATACTTACTGTAATCTCTTACGGGTAGCCGAAGAACCCGGCCGCTGTAATGTATTTACGGAAAAAGGTGAGTTCGGCTGGGATGGCTGGCTTGGTCCTTATGTAAGTATAGATCTCAAAAACAGACTTACCATTGTAATGACCATGCAGCGCTGCGATTCCGGCACAACCGGAGCCGCCCGAAAGTCAAGAAATATTATATATTCATCGTCATGCTGAACTTGTTTCAGCATCTATTTCAATAGACCCCGAAACAAGTTCGGGGTGACAAGTAAAGCTCCTAATTGACACGAACTGCTTAAATTGTTAATATATTCTATTATATTTGAGGTGGTTTGTATGGTTTTCCCTTTGGAACAGTTAGTTGAATTTAATGGAAATATTTACGAAATTACAGTTGCTGCAAGTCTTCGTGCGTTTCAGATGGCAAAGGTAAACGACCCGGAAATTGAAGCAAATCAGGATAAGGTTGTTTGTGCAGCCGCAAAACAGCTTTTTACAAACAGAGTAACATACCGTATTGAACACAAAGACTAATACCCAAAGCAAAGCAAAAATTCCGGTACTCGTAATTTTTGCGCCTACAGCTTCTGGAAAGACTGCCTTAACACGCGAGCTTTTTTCGCCGAAGGGCAGTCATTTTATTTTTAAAGCAGAAATCATAAGTGCAGATTCTCAGGCCGTATATAAACAGATGGATATTGGAACTGCAAAGCCTGATAGCGAACTCTGCAAAGAAATTCCGCATCATCTTATAAATCTTCTTAATCCGAACCAGCAGTATAATGTTTCAGATTTTGTAGACGCCGCCGATAAAGCCTGCGAAGAAATCTATGCCCGTGGAAAACTTCCTGTAGTTGTGGGTGGAACCGGCTTTTATATCAGAAATTTTTTATATGGCCTTGCACCGACTCCTGTTTCAGACGAAAAGCTACGGAATCAGCTTAAGGAGCGGATTGCAAAAGAAGGAAATGAAGCACTTTATGAAGAATTAAAAAAAATCGACCCGCAGAGTGCAGAAAAAATACATGTAAATGATGCTTACAGAATATGCCGGGCACTCGAGGTTTATTATTTATCTGGAAAAACAAGGTCAAGCTTTAAGGCAGATGGCGGGGGAAAGCTTCGAGATAAATATGATTTTCTCTTTATGGTACTGGAGCCTCCGCGGGAAATACTTTATGAAAGAATTGGTATACGGGTTAACGAGATGTTTGAAGCAGGCCTTAAACAGGAAGTTCTTTCTCTGATAGAACAGGGCTATGGCGCGGATAGTCCGGGCCTTAAAGCAATTGGTTACAGCGAGTGGTTTAATGAAAACGGAGAACCAATTATATCAAATTGTTATAATATAGAAGAATGTACAGAAAATGAGGAAAAATGCCGACAATTAATAAGGCATCATAGCTGTAAATATGCAAAAAAGCAGTATACCTACATACGGGATATACCTGGCAGCATCAGAATACCGTATACTGCAGAAAACGAACAGATTCAGCATATAGCAGAACTCATTCGTTCCAAATTTTGTGCGTATTTGCAATGCCCTGGAATATAGAATATAATTGAATGATATTATGAACAGTAACACAAACAAAAAAACAGGAAAGCAGGGGAAGGATAGAGTTCGTACACCAATTGGTGTAAAGCTTATTGCAATTATTTCGATTATCCTTATGGTTGCGCTTGGCGGCGTTACCTATGCGGTTTCATATTTTGTAACCGCAGATGTACGTACAAGTGCAGAAGAAAATAATCTTTCTATTAATAGTCGTGCTTCTTCTGATACAGAAAACCGAATCAATACGGCAGTTTCTACTGTTGGAATGTTTATTGAACTCATTAATGCTGCCGGTGGAAACGAAACTGAACTTAAATCCATAGAAAATCTGTTTTTTGACAGTAATAAATCAATAATTGCTGTTTATCTGCCCGATAGATCTCAAATCTTTGTAAATACCATGCATTTTATTTCCCGGGAGCTGGAAACAAGTTCTGCTCTCGATTATTTTATGCAGGAAGACGAGTCTATGGAAAAGGCAATGAACGGATATGTAGAAGTCTGCAATGCTTCTCCGTTCTTTTCTGTTCCGGTGCTTTCATTTTTTTATCCATATACTTATGGCGGCAAAAATTCTGTAGTGGCCTTTCTTTATTCATCAGAAGATTTAAGCGACAGCTTTTCTACCAGCAGTGTAAATCAATCTTTCCTCGTAAATAAAGACGGAATTGTCCTGATTCATAGTGATATAGAGCTTATGATGTCTGCTCAGGACGAAAGTACAAATTCAATTGTTCGTGCAATGCAGGATAGCCCTGCAAACAACAGTCAGATTACTTACCGTTCAAAGGGTGAAGAATACATCGGTGCTTTCAGAAAACTCAGTGTGGGAGATTGTGCCGTAATTACAACTGTAAAAACCGAAATCATTCTTGAAGGCGTAAGAACTACAACCAGACGAAATTTTTATATAACAATTTCAATTCTCGCTATTGCTGTTTTGATTATTTACTATTTTTCTAAGTCTCTGAGCAGCCCGCTTAAGCTTCTTACTTCAATCGTAAATGAAATCAATATAGGAAACTTTAATACAGAGCTTTTTAATGACCTCAAGGTAAAACGCCGTGATGAAATTGGTGTCCTTGCGCGAAGTACAAAGCATGAACGCGAAATCTTAAATACCTTTACAAAGCTTACAAACAAAGGTGTAACTCAGGCTATCATTAAAAAGGAAATTGATTTTGAACCGCATCTAAAAGATATTACAATTTTCTTCAGCGATATCCGAGGTTTTACTGCAATTTCTGACGGATTTAAAAACCGCTTTGGCGAAAAGTCTGCTGCAGAAATCATCAGCTTTTTGAATGACTACATGAGCCGCATGGTTGCCTGTATTTCACGTACCGGCGGAGTAGTAGATAAGTTTGAAGGTGATGCTATTATGGCGGCCTGGGGAGTGCTCCGTCAGGAAAGCCTTGATTGGGAAAAGCTTGATCCAAAATCAAAGGAATATCAGAAGGCAAAGCGTGCTCACGATGCTTATGTAAGACAGGATGCCCTTAGCGCAATAACCTGTTGTATTGCAATGCGCTACTCACTTATGCTTTATAATAAAGAAGCCGCTGCCTTTACCAAAGCACACGAAAAAGAACCGCTTGCAAAATATAAGCCTCATATCAGAATTGGTGCCGGTTTGAACTCGGGTCGTGCAACAGTCGGCTTTATGGGTAGCTTTGAAAAAATGGAATATACTTCGATTGGTGATGCTGTAAACTTTGCAAGCCGAACTGAAGCAAGTAATAAGCCCTGCGGAACAGATATTCTGATTACTCAGGATACTTTAGATATTCTTAAAAAAGACTTTATAAAATGTCCTGAAAATAATTTTACAATCCGTCCGGAATACAGGGAGTGCGAGCTTATAGTTGAACAGATTCCTGTAGATTTTGAAGTAAAGGGAAAAGGTAAGCAGCACTTTTACGGCGTAGTAAATATGCCTGGCTTTAATATTCAGAAATTCTTTGGGTATGACCCGAAATTTGTTGTAGATACTGATTGTGCACGCGCGGTAGGTCCTATGGGACCTAAAACTCTAAATGAAATGCGCAATCTGCTTGGAATACCAATACCAGATTTTGGTAAGGTGAATTTGGATGCGGAAGAGAACAAAATTCAAGTCGCTGCTCCTTGATCTGTTTATGACCGCCGCCTGTCTTTCTGTTGCAGTGTATTTTGTACTGACCTTCTGGAAAGACTTAAACTCTTCGGCACGTCGAACAGACAAAGAAGCAATTGCAATAATTACATTCAAAAACCGCATTGCACAGCGTAAATTTAACGACCGCGTTGTTTGGGAGCGCATAGATAAATCTACACCGTTGTATAATGGAGACCTCGTTCGTACCGCTGATCTTGCAGAAGCGGTAATTACGTTTAACGATAACTCCACAGTAAACATCTACGAAAATACAATGATTCAGGTTTACTATTCAGAAGACGGTGGAGTAAAGATTGCCGTAGACAACGGAAACCTTCAGGTAGATTCTTCTGAAAAAGGAAAAGTCTCACTCACAATGGATGACGGTTCTGTCGTAAATGCCGGAAGTGGAGCAAGTCTTTCAGCAAAAACAACAAAAGAAGGAAGCCGCAGTGTAGACGTAAAAGCAGGCTCTGCTATACTAACAACTGAAAAAGGCGAAAAAGCAGACCTGGGTGCTGGTGAATCAGCGAGCATGAATGACGGCGGCGAAATTCAGAAAAAGCCTGTAACTGTAACAACAATTCCTCCTCAGATGAATCTTTTGAATGTAGAAGGCGGCGAAATGCCTGTAACAATCGGCTGGAACAGTACAGATAAAAATATTCCGGTTGTAATTCAAACTTCCCTTAAAAAAGATTTTTCAGAAATCGCAGAACAGTATACGGTAAGCGGTGCAAATCAGTCTGTATTGAATGTATCAGACGGAATTGTTTACTGGAGAGTATTCCCGCAGGGAAATGAAGCGCAGGCAACAACCGGAAAAATTGATGTAAAGGCAACTCAGCCTGTAACTCTTATCTCTCCAACTAAAGATGGTACCTTCCATTTTAGAAACAGAAATCCGAGTTTGAATTTTAAATGGAGCGAAAATGAATATGCAAAGAGCTATATGCTGGTTGTATCTTCAAGTCCTGATCTTTCTTCTCCTATAGTCGCAACAGAAGTTAAGGGAACTTCGCTTACAATAGATACTCTTGGAAACGGAGACTGGTGGTGGCAGGTTACTCCATATTTTGAGTTGAACTCTATCGGTTTTGCAGGTGAAAGTGCAGTTTCTTCATTTACAGTAATAAAGACCGAAGATATTAAGCCTCCTGTTTTAAGCATTCCAGTTCAAGATGCAGTTATTGCTGCTTCAGATATTGCAAAAATTAACTTCAGCTGGAAATCTGAAATTCCTGCAACTTATGATTTATTAATTTCAAAAAATCCTGATTTTTCAAATATTGTTTATTCAAAACAATTCGCAGCAAAAAAAGCTCTTGTTGAACTTCCTGTTTCAGAAAGTGGAATTGCAGATACTTATTACTGGAAAATTATTCGTAATTCAACAGATACAGAAGATGTTACTCCGCAGTCGGAGGTTCATTCTTTTACTGTGGCCAAGTTTAAGGCAGAGCCAAACAGACTGCTTTATCCACCAGAGCAGTACAGTACAGAGCTTTCAAAAATTAAATCAACTCAGTTCATGTGGAAGCTTGCAACTCAGAATGCAAGTCTTAAATCTGTAATACAATTCTCAGATTCACGCAGCTTTGATTCTCTTGCACTCGAAACAATTCTTGATAAAACCATTGTAGATAATCTCAATCCGGGCGAAGGAAACTGGTGGTGGCGAATTGGTACGGTTGGTACCGACGGAAAATATTCTGACTTCACGGAGCCTCATTTTATTGAAGTTTTGAGAGAACTCGGAACACCTGTAATTATTGGCCTTTCAGATAATGAAGAACTCATTACTCCGCAGGGTGAAGCAATTCAGTTTAAGTGGAATCCGGTAAAAGGTGCAGACTATTATAATGTCCGCGTTTATGATTCTGAAAACAGAATTGCCGCAGAAACTCCAGATGCCGAAGGTACTTCTATTAAATATACCCTAAAAGAAGATTCTTATTTACTTAGAGTTCAGGCTGTTGCAGAGGCATCAGAAACTTCGCCGCTCAGAACAGGCCCTGTAAAAACAGTTAAATTTTCAGTGCGCACTCCATCTCCTGTTGTTGCTTCTTCACCTTCAGAAGGCTGGAGTACAGACGGTCTTTCTGCACTCCGTAAACCTGTAAGCTTTACCTGGCGAGACGGAACAGATAAACCTGCTTCATATCAGTTTGTACTGAAAAAGCGGCAGTCAAATGGCACTTACAAAATAGTAGAAAATTTCGATACTTCGAAGCGTACAGTTTCTATGGAACGACTTACTCCGGGTAGTTATACCTGGCAGATTATTGCAAGCACTATAGAAGGTATACCGGTTAATTCAAAAGTTGTAAGCTTTAGTATATCAGAAGTTATTACACTTCCACGGCCGGTTCTTACTTCTCCTCAGAATAATCTTGTAATGAATTCAAATTATCTCAGAAAGAATCGTTCTGTAAGCTTTGAGTGGAATGCAGTAAACGGCGCTACTGAATATAACTTTGTAATTTATAAAAAAGATAAAAACGGAAATCTTTCTGCAATTTATTCAGAAAAGGGTATTAGGGGAACTAAGGTAAAAATAAAAGACCTTTCAATTTTTGATGTCGGCGAATTTGTTTGGAATGTTACCGCATTCAGTTATGCGAAGGATGGTTTTGAAGAGCAGCGGTCGGAGGCGGCCAGCAGAAGCTTTAAGATAGATATTAAGATTCCGTCTGCGATTGAGACTGTGAATCCGGGAAAGATGTACAGCGAATAAAAAGATGTACACTGAATAGAAAGATGTACAGTGAATAGGACTTAAAAGAGTTCCTTGAAAAAAGGGAAAAGTGTAGAGCAGGGTATATATGAGATTCTGTTGCAGGAACGACAGTAAAAGGCTTCTCAAAAAACTTACCGTAACAGTAATTCTGTTTATGGCAGGAATGCTTTGTTTTGCACAGAACTCGGAACGTTTTAAGCAGCGTCTTGAATGGAAAATTGATAATAGCGTACTTGAATATAAAATAGAAATCATTGATTCCTCTGGTAAAACTATAGAATCAATTTCAACTGATAAAGGCTTTGTAGAGCTTTCTCTTACTCCGGGGTCTTATCGCTACAAGATTTATGCTTATGACCTTTTAGGCCGCGAAGCCGTTACAACAAACTGGATTCCTTTTGATATTCTTGTTGCAAATCAGCCTGCTATAGTTCACGGACAAAATCTCGAAGGCCTTGAAGAAGACGGAAAAACTCTTGAGCTTGATGTAAATATTGCAGGCATTACCCAAGATTCTATAGTAGAACTCGTAAGTGAAAACGGAAGAAAAAAGATAAAGGGAAGTCTGATTCTGGGAACAGGTGCAGAGGCTGCCGTTTCAACAGGAGCCGGAGCCGGACTCGCCGCTTCAGAAACTCACAATGCTGTAAAAGCCCGCTTTAACGATGTTCCGCAGGGAAACTGGAAGCTTGTTGTAACAAATCCAAGCGGACTTTCAAATGAATCAGAAGTTTTTGAAGTTCGTGATATTTTAAAGGAACAGCGCATTGCGGCAGAAAAAGAAGAAAAGGAAAGACTTGCCCGAGAAAAAAAGGAACGCGAAGAAGCAGAAAAGTTAGCAAAGGAACTTGCTAAAAAAGCAGAAGAGGAACGAATTGCCCGTGAAAAGGCTGCAAAAGAAGAAGCCGAACGTCTTGCAAAAGAAAAGGCAGAACGCGAAGCAAAGGAAAAAGCCTTTCAGGAAGAACTCGACCGCATAGCAAACGAGCGTAAACAGAAGGAAGAAGAAAAGCGTCAGGAAGCAATTAAAATTGTAGAAAAACAAATTGAAGAGCGCATTGAAAGAGAGCGTATAGAAAAAGAACGCGAAGAAGAACGCAGGGCAGAAGAAGAGCGCCTTGCTCTTGAAGCAGAACTTCGGGAGCAGGAAGAGGCAGAGCGTCTTGCTCTGGAAGATGAAGAAGAATCAGAGCGCGAACGAAAGGAACAGGAAAAGGCAGAGCGCCGTGCCGCCTGGCAAAATTATGACCGCAAGTTTGCAGTAACCCCTGGTGCCGGTATTGCACTTCAGCTTTATAACGGCGGATTATTTAATGATTTTGTGGAAGTTTCATTGAATAATTTTGATCTGGCTCTTACAGATAGAATAGATTTTCTCCCGGTTCATACAAAAAGCCTGCGCTTTGGAATGGAAGCCAGTCTGCTTTATACAACAATGAAATCTACAAATAATTATTATACACTTAATTTTACAGTAATAAATGGACATGGAGACCTCGTATTCCGCGTTGCACCTGGTAAAAAGAAAAAGTTCTGGATTCAGTTCAAAGGTGGTGCAGGACTTATGGTATTCAGAGAAACTCTTGACTATTTAGGAAACTACGCTGATAATAAAGAGAAAAAAGTAATAGATTACGGCTACATAGAAGCAGGTGGCGGCCTTTCTTTTGTAATGAATCCAACAAATTTACTTGCTCTTGAGATTGGAGCTGATTTTCATAATGTATTTATGACAAATGCTAATATAGGTTTACTGGCGCCTTATATTGGTTTAGGGATAAGATTTTAAGATTGCCATGGCAGAAATGCAAGTCATGAGAAAAAGGTAAGTTATGGGAGAAAGGGAATGAAAAAAAACTTATTTACATTTGTGCTGTTTTTAAGCATAGGTCTTTCATTACTGTTTACCGGCTGTGAAAATTTTAACTTTGGCGGTGACCTTCGCGGCGACCTGGAAAATGAATTTGGCATAACCTATAATTTTTATGAATATCCTGATGATGAATCAAAACATGAAAGCAGAACTTATATGCTTGGAAAAAATATTTCTGCTTCAGATTTTCCCGTTTTTGAACGCGAAAATGCAATACATGTAGGCTGGAGATTTTATAAAAATATCATTACAGGTTCTACCGTTATTCCTGACAATATTACTTTTGATGAAAAGAATTGTATTCAATCTATAAATGTCAGTCCTGAATCAAATGCCTTTTATGCCGTATGGAGAAAAAAGTGTACGGTAACCTTTGTAACAAACTGCGATATTCAACTTGATCCGGTTATAGTTCCAGAAGGAAATCGCATCAATATGCCTCAGATGGAAGAGCGTCGTGGAAACTTAAAGTTCCGGGGCTGGTATCTTGATGAAGAATTTACACAGGGATACATGTTTGATATGCCTGTTCAAGATGATATAACCCTTTATGCAAAATGGGCAGAAGTAATTATTGTTACAACGCATAAAAACGACGGTTCAAATCAGAAAAATGTAAATGAATGGGAAAAAGATACTCAATACTCAATTCCAGACTGTCACTTTGGTGAACGCAGCGGCTACGGTTTTGTGGGCTGGGCTACAACTCAGGGCGGCAGTGTTGTTTATTATTCAGGCGATCTGATTCAGTCTCTTTCTGCCGATTTGGATTTGTACGCTGTATGGTCAAGTGATGTTATTACAGTTACTTATATTGATAATAGCGGAAATTTTGGAAATCGTTCGGCTAAATATGGTCGGGGAGCACATATTTCTGTAGGTCGTGTATTAAGTGATGAAGGAAACTGGTATACAAATCTGCATTATATCTGGGAAATCGAAGGTCAGGAAATTGCAGGTTATTCAACTTCTCAGTCTGCAAATATAAATAATCTGGATTATGACAGATGGGGCGGCTATCACGAAGGTGAAGGTGACAGCTGGGTATGGAAGAATTATATTGAAATAACTCAGAGTATGACATTTTATACATACTGGAAGAATATTGAATATAGAGTCTTCTTCCGTTATAGAGATCCGTCTAATCCAAATTCAAGTGAATACATTTTAGATGTATCTGATGATCCAGATCAGTATTACCTGACAGTAGGCTGGAATCAGAAATGTACAAGACCAACTCTGGTTCCGGTTATACCGGGTTACACTTTTGAAGACTGGTATGAAGGTATATGGAATGGCGGAACTTCACCGATGATTTCATCTACACCTTTTGATTTCAATACTGTATTTAATAATGAGTCAATGCCAAATGAAAAGAGGGAGTTAACTCTTTATGCTAAGTTTACTGCTGGTGGAAATACCACAGGAGAGCTTAGTGGTACAATAGAACTTGATGCCGAAGAAGAAACAGATATTGATGATAATGATATAGAAATTGAACATAGCGGAACTCTATATACAATTACTGCTCCAGCCGGCTATATGGGCTATATGTGGAAGCTGGATGGTGTTATTCAAACTGGAATGACAGGAAATGTAGCAGTATTTGATACGAGTTCATGGAATGCCGGAAAGCACGATGTAATACTCATAATTTGTGACAATCAGGGCAATTACAGGTCATGGCATTATCAGATAACAACGTAATGTGTCATTATCGGGCCTGGTAATTACTTATTATCGGGCTTAACAATAGCTTGTCATTATCGGGCTTGATCCGATAATCTATAAATGGAGAGTTATGAAAAAAACGAAATTGTTAAAAAATCTTCTTTCTCACATTATTTTTGCGGCGTTGCTTTCTCTCATAATTTTTACAACATTTTCATGTGATACAGTTTTTGATAAGATAGAAGAACCTCAGGAACAGACTCAGGAAAGCGAGAATGAAGAGCCGGCTATAGAAATCCCTCAAGGGTCGGAATATAAAGACAAGGGCTTTATAAAAATCAAGGTAAAGCAGAATAGCGCAGCTTTACAGCAGACAGACGAAACAAACGGCAGCCGCACAATTCTGCCGGATATCGATATTTCAAACTTCAGTAATATTACGCTTACAGGAATAAAGAATGGGACATCGACTACGACTGCTCTCGGCAGCTGGGCTAATGTTTCAGCGCTTGAGGCAGCAGCCATTTCCCTCGAGTACGGTATGTGGACCCTGGAGCTTAGAGCGCAGAACGGTGACTTTCTTTTTACCTGCACAAGGTATGCGGACATAACGGTAGGGCAGGTACAATCTGTAGACTTTCCGCTTTCTACGTCGGAAACTGGCGGCGGAGTAGACTTCAGACTGAACTTTTACGACAGTCTTATGAGCGCGCAGGCTGTAACCTATACGCTTTATAACAGTTCGGGAATAGTTACCGAGGATTCTGGAACTCTCGAGATTCAGGAAGCTGCCGCCGGCGGACACAGATATGTGCGCTACCAGAGGCCGGCGGGTACGGCCGGTGTAATGATGCCGGGCTTTTATCAGATAGTACTGAATTTTTATGGAGACGCCGGGCACACAATCCTTTTAAACAGCTACAGCGAAATCATAAACATAAAGCGTGGCTTTATAAGTAAAAGCTCAGACAAGACAATAGACCTGAACAGCGTATACACGATTACCTATAACCGAGACGGCGGAACTGCCGTAGATTCAGAAGGTCACCCTGTAAACCTTCAGGAAAAGTATTCCCTTCATACAGGAGCAATTGAACTTCCACTGCTTGAGAAGAATGGCTTTATCTTTGAAGGCTGGTACACAACACCGCCAGACAGCACTACGGGACCTTTTACTGGAACACCGGTAACCGAAATTCCGGACGGAACTACGGGTAACATTTCGCTTTATGCGGCGTTTACAATAGAGCTCAAGGAAGGACCGGAAATTAATGATGTGTTCAAAACCTGGACCAGTGCCTCACGGATTGTCGCCAGCACGTCAGCTCCTGCTGCAGGAACGGCAAATATTCAGTACCTTGATACGGCAGATGAAAATGTTCCCGTATGGTGGGACAGCAGTGAGAGCTGTGTAAAATATTATGCGGCCGGCTATACTGATGGCTTTAAAAAACTCAAGTTCAGACCCGACTCAAGTGAGGCCTTTAAGGACTGCGGCTTTGCACTGAAGATACTGGATCTGTCTGCGTTTGAGAGCTCGGAAGTTACAAACATGTCGCAGATGTTTTATGGGAACTCAGGACTTGAAATCATTTATGTTTCACCATCCTTTACAACAGAAAATGTGACAGATTCTGCAAACATGTTCTACGGCTGTACAAAGCTCCGCGGAGAAAGAGGCTTTACGTACACCTCAGCTGCCGCAGACAAGACCTATGCAAAAATCGATTCAGCTGCGGCAGACGGCTACCTTTGGAGTGCACCTCAGTCAGAAATCTATACAATTACCTATAACCTGAACGGCGGAACAAATAATGCTGCAAATATCTCAGGCTACCATTCGGGAGTACTTCCGCTTGCGCTTGCTTCTGCGACCCGTACAGGCTACGACTTTGCAGGCTGGTTTGAAAGCAGTACCTTCTCAGGAAGTGCATTGCCTGCGGTTCCGGCCGGTTCCAGCGGTAACAAGACCTATTACGCAAAATGGAGTGGAAGTGCAGGAACTTCGTATACCGTAAAGCACTGGAAGCAGCATGTTGATGATGACGGATATGACGAGGTTACGGCCGACGTTCAGAGCCTTACAGGAACAACAGATACACAGACCTCTGCTGCTGCAAACTCTTACACTGGCTTTACTGCGCAGACAATTTCACAGCAGAATATTGCCGCAGACGGCAGTACCGTCGTAAACGTTTATTACAACAGAAACCTGCATACGGTAACTTATGCAAAAGCAGCAGCAGATGCATCAGACGCTTCTATCACGCTCCCGACTGACAGTACTCAGTACCGCTATGGCGCACCGGTAACTATAAATTATATGGCAAGCCGAACCGGCTTTAATTTTACGGGCTGGAACAACGGCGCAAGCGTGTATACACCGGGCGGCTCAATCTCAAGCTTTATGATGGATGATTCTGACGTAACCTTTACGGCAGAGTGGACTCCGGCGAGCGGAACTGCCTATACGGTAATCCATCATAAGCAGCAGGTAAGCGGAAGCGGTTACGATGAAGTTACTCCTCATCAGACTCGTTACGGAACTACAAATGACCTTACAAATGCAGTTGCAAACTCTTACGCAGGCTTTACTGCCCAGACGTTCAGTCAGGCTAACATAGAACCTGACGGAAGCACTGTAATCAACATATACTACGACCGGGACGTTCATTCGGTAACCTATGCAGGAGGCGGAGCTTCCGGTGAAATAATAAGTGTTCCGGCAAGCCTGTCAAATATCCGCTACGGAGCAAATGTAGACGTAGACCTTACTACATCAGTTACCCGCACGGGTTACACCTTTGCGGGCTGGAGCGACGGTACAACAATATTCTCGAACGCAGTAGGCGGAACTACAAGCTTTACAATGGACACTTCTGATGTAACGCTTACTGCACAGTGGACTGTAAACTCTTACAGCATAACCTATGCTGCAGGATCAACTGATTCAAGTATTTCACTTCCTTCAAGTTCAACTCATGACTATGCTTCAATTGTAACTCCTGCCGAGAGGACGGCAACCCGTGCGGGCTACACCTTTAACGGCTGGCGCTATGATGGTGTAACTTACAGCGGCACAAGTTCATTTACTATGCCGGCCCAAAACATTACGCTTACTGCACATTGGACCGCAAGAACAGATACTCAGTACAAGGTAAGACATTATCAGCAGAATACAAATAATGATTTGTATACAGAAGTTACCGCAGATTATGAGACTAAGAGTGACGGTACTACAGATTCATATAAGACACCTACGGCAAAGAACTATACAGGCTTTACTGTACAAACTCCTATAACGCCAATCCTTGTAACCGGCAATGGCCTTGCCGAAGGCGCAGTTTATTACAACAGAAATATACATACTGTAAGTTATGAAAGCGGTGTTAGCGGCGGTACGGCAATTACAGTTCCTGCGGACCAATCTGTTCGTTATGGCGCAAGCGTAAGTCCAACTTTTGAAGGAATCGGAACTCGAACAGGCTACACCTTTGCAGGCTGGAATCGCGGTTCTACAACCTGGACAGAAGGTGGCGGACAGGCTGCTCTTACTATGCCGAATTCAGATGTAACCTTTACTGCCCAGTGGACAATAAACTCATACACCGTAACCTACCTGCCGGGAGCTACGGATTCATCAATTGTAGTTCCGTCAGCTGTAGAGAAAGAATACAATTCTACTGTAACTGTAGACTTTGTCGCCAACCGCGACTATTATGATTTTGCCGGCTGGAAGCGTGGCGCAACAACCTATACAAGCACTGGAACTTATAGCTTTGCAATGCCGGCTGGAGACGTAGAGCTTACGGCTCTGTGGACTCCAGTTAACTACACAATTACCTATGAACTCAACGGCGGAACAAACAGCGCTTCTAACCCTGCAAGCTATAATGTTGAATCTGATTTTGAACTTGTGGCTCCTACCCGCACCGACGGAGATTACAGATTCGAAGGCTGGTATACAGACCTTGATGACCCAACAACTCAGGTAGAAGGCTTCCATCCTGGTGACCACGGAGCAATAACCCTCAAGGCAAAGTGGCTGCCTCTCTATGCAACAGTAGACGGAGTAAAGCAGTATACAAAAGCAGAAACCATAGCAGCAATTAATGCTAAAGACGGCACTTACACCATAACGCTCACAGGAGAAGTTACCGCTGCCGACCTTGGCCCTTCCGGCACAACCGGCACAATCTTGAATGCAATACGCCAGAAAAATGAAAATGAGGGAAGCCTCGATGCTACTGCCAATATAACTCTTAATATTCCAGAAACGGCAGGTATAGCACTGACAACTGGTAACGAATTCTTTGGATTTTGTAATGCACTTGTTGCAGCAGATTTATGTGGACTAGACACCTCTGCGGTTACAGATATGGAATTTATGTTCAACTACTGTTTTAATCTTGCTTCTGTAGATGTAAGCAGCTGGAATACTTCGTCTGTTACTAACATGAGCGATATGTTTGCTAATTGTGGAACTTTGGCTTCTTTAGATTTATCAAACTTTGACACTTCTAGCGTAACTAATATGGAAGATATGTTCGAGAACACACATAGTCTTGGAGTTCTTAATTTGGTTAGTTTTAATACAGTTTCTGTTACTAACATGAAGTATATGTTTAATAATTTGGGAAGTCATAATTCAAATCCTTCGACAGTCTATGCTTCAGATGCCTTTGTTTTCCCAGCTACAAACACATCCAATATGTTTCAATATGCTTATATTGAAGGTGGTGCTGGAACAGAACACTTATATTCTGATTCTAGTTCTGAAGCTAGTTACGCCCGCATAGACGGTGGTCCTTCCGCACCAGGTTACTTCACAGAACTTCCGTACATTGCAAAAGTTGGAAATAAATATTGCACAACCCTCACTGCCGCCCTAACCGCAATTGAAAACTCAAGCGGCGAGCTGAACATTGTGCTTGGCTCTCTTGCAACTCAGGCAAATATAGGAAACTATTCTACCTCTGGTACGATTATATATGCAATCAAAAATAATTGCGGAGCATCCACCGTAAATCTTTCTGTTGCAAGCGGGGTAACCATCACCTTTAGCGGCTCTCTGGCAAACATGTTTGATGGCTGTACAAAGCTAAAATCTGCAGACCTTCGTGGCTTTAATACTTCGGCTGTAACCGGAATGGGCTCTATGTTTAACGGCTGTACTAAGCTTGAATCTGTAAATTTAAGCAGCTTTGATACACATAGCGTTATATCAATGAGTAGTATGTTCCAGGGATGTTCAAAAGTTACAGAGCTTGATTTAAGTACTTTTAACCTACAGAGTGTTACTTCGATGTCAAATATGTTTAAGAGTTGTACACAGTTGAAACATATTGCTTTTAGCCAGAATCCGAATACAGCAGCGCTGCAATATTTTAACGGGGCCTTCTCTTACTGTTCTGCATTAACAGAACTTGATTTAAGTGGTTTTGATACAAGTAATCTTTTAGCTTTGTATGAAATGTGTCGTAGTTGTACTGCATTAAAATACATAAATTTATCCGGCTTTGAGTGTCCAGATGTTGGGTCGTTCGAAGCAATGTTCGCTTATTGCTCCAATCTTGAAATTCTGGATTTAAGAGACCTTGCACCAACAGTAAGTGTCACTAATGTTGCTTTAATGTTTGTAAGCTGTGATAACCTTCGCAAAATTTTTGTGAATACCGACTTTGTAACAAAGGTTGAAGGTGCAACAAACGATGTCAATATGTTCAATGGCTGTGCAATGCTTGCAGGAGAAATCTCCACAACATATGCAACTGAAGGTGGAACGGATAGCTCTTATGCAAAAATAGACGGTGGCCCTTCTAACCCTGGCTACTTTAGCGGAGTAACAAACTACGCGAGAGTAGGCGATGCATATTACAGTAATAAAGCTGATACAGTCTCTGCAATCCTAAATTCTACCGGCGATTTTGATGTTGTGCTGTATAGGGTTACAGCTGCGGATATTGGAGCCTCTACAACATCTGGTACTATACTTAAGGCAATTGTTGATTCAACTGCAACTTCTATACGCTTAATTGTAGACAGGAATTCAGGTATTATAGTTAGAGATTCCAACACTATAAGTTTTTCTGGCTGCGAAAACCTTGTTTATGCGGATTTGAGAGGTCTTGATTTCTCTAGCAAGACAAATTTAACGTATTTATTCTACGGTTGTACGAATCTTAAGAGTGTAAATCTTGCAGGAAATACCCCTAGTCTAAATAATGTAAATTACTTGTTCAATAATTGTACTGCTCTTGAAGAAGTTGATATAAGTGGCTGGAATTTTAATGTCTCAGCACCTACTAATCTTACCTGTAATGATATGTTTTATGGTTGTACTAGTCTTAAAGTAATTTATGCTTCTTATAATTTCCCTTCTTCAGTCAGCGGCGCTACCGACCTTTTCAAAAATTGTACTGCCTTGAAGGGCGGCGCAGGCACAGAATTTGACGCTTCTGATACTAATTATCTTTCCCGCGCCCGCATAGACGGCGGCCCAGATAATCCAGGCTACTTCACCTACCGGGCACCATAACAGTCTGGCACTGCGCGGGCCCTCGTCGTCATTGCGAGTGCCACTTACGTCATTGCGAGCGCAGCGAAGCAATCCATAATAGATTGCCACGTCGCTCCGCTCCTCGCAATGACGAAATTACCGTCATTGCGAGCGCAGCGAAGCAATCCATAATAGATTGCCACGTCGCTCCGCTCCTCGCAATGACGAGGGAAATGGATTGCCACGTCGCCCTGCGGGCTTCTCGCAATGACGAAATTACCGTCATTGCGAGGCGAAGCCGAAGCAATCCATATTTATTTTGCTTGATTTTTTTACAGGCATGCTATATATTAAAAAAAGGGCACCCGCAACAAGCGTCTTGCCCCACAGGTGTTAAATGTCCATTAGGACAATTCGCCCATCCTGAGGTTCACAGACAGGGTGGGCTATTTTTTACTTTTTCTTCTTCTGCCGTCTACGGTAGAGGGAGCTAAGTATGTCATAGATAAACTTGATGGCACGGAATGCCAGATCAAGAATTTCATATAAACTCAATAGCTTCGCCTCCAAATCAGTTATTCCAATCTTTCGACCGGTTTAAAAGTCTGGGGGCAATCCGCCCATGTCACGGGTGCATTTATAAAGATAATATAAATATGATTAAAATACAAGTGAAATAGCTTTATAAGCTGAATATAGCTATAATGGATTGCCACTTACGTCATTACGAGGCGAAGCCGAAGCAATCCATAATAGATTGCCACGTCGCCCTGCGGGCTCCTCGCAATGACGTAGGTGGCTCCGCTCCTCGCAATGATGGGGCGGGAAGGCGTGTGACTCGGTGATTTTGGGCCCAAAAACTATTGACACAAAGCCTTAAAATCTGCATAATATAAAAACTTATATAAGTTTTAAGGAGTGCCATCGTGCCTTGTGG
>CAMVDX010000016.1 GCA_947166355.1 uncultured Treponema sp. | reverse complement strand
CTCCGTGGGAAAGGACGGGCTCGTATTTGGGTTTGTTTTCTTCCAGCCATTTGAGCAGAGCCGCAGGATTTTCAAAACCGTTTTCGCCAAAGGTGTCTGGCTCGGCGTCTTCAATATCAACAAGATCATTTTCTACACGGTATCTTGCAGCACGCAGTTCGGCATCAAAGTCCCGGCTTTTAGGGCAGCCGGAGATGTCTATAGCCCAGAGCATTTTAAAAGCCTGAGCCAGCAAAGGAAGCAGCTCACTCGGATGTTCCATGTAATATTCCGAGCAGGACATAACCCCAGGAATCCTTGTCATCAAAAGATATTGATAATCCCCGTTTTTTTCAAAAGCCAGAACCTCAGGAACGGGAAGCTTTCCCTTAAGCCAGTTGAGTACTTCCACGCTTGATTCTTCGTTGTGCAGGCGGCTGTCCAGGATTTTTAAAACGCAATCATCAAATATCAAAATGCTTGAGCCAGACTTACCCATGTCGTCAAATGTGTATTTTTTTCCTGCGATTAGTTTTTTGATTTTGTCCGGAATCAAAAGAAGGGCTTTTTCAACTACCGATTGATAGTCTAAATCAATGAGGTCAATTATTTCGCCCGCTTCTTCAAAGTCCTGGATGACACGACGGTTTTCTTCTTTCATCCAATCAACCGTGCAATCGCTGTCATCAAGTCTGGATTCAATATCCGAAGCGTGTCCTCTTATTTCAGCAAAGTGCACGTCAATATAAGCGTCCGTCATGGCAAGGCAGATAAAACTGATATCCCGCAGATATTCTTCATCAAAATCCTTGCGCCAGTCAAAAGGAATATAGCAGCCTTCAACAATAAGGTTCTGCTTGTTCTCGATGGCAGTCTTAATCATCTCGCGGACTATCGGCCAGAGGTAAGTTGTCAGCTGGTCATCATCCTGGGTAGTAAGCTTTGTATTCCCGCTTCTGATAAGCCCCATCTTAAGATGATCAATAGAAAGGTATGGGAACTTATATTTTTCGAGCATGCGCTGTGAGAGCAAAGTTTTTCCTGTGTGCGATGCACCGGTGATAATTATGACCATCTTCCGAACCTCCTGATGTTACACCGTAATATAAGCCCCGGCCTGAACCTTCCACATCTGGGCGTATTTTCCTTTCATGGCGAGCAGTTCTTCGTGACTTCCCTGCTCAACTATTTTTCCATTCTCAAGCATGATGATTCGGTCTGCAATTCTTGTTGTCGAAAGTCTGTGAGAAATAAAGATGACTGTTTTATCTCCCGTTGCTTCGAGCATTGCATGATTCAGCTGATATTCAGCAATAGGGTCGAGGGCGCTGGAAGGTTCATCAAGAATCATAAGGCCGTCATCTTTATAAAAGACTCTGGAAATTGCAAGCTTTTGACTTTCACCACCGGAAAGGTTTACACCTTCCTGTGAGAACTCAGTTGTAAGCTCGGTGTCCAGGCCTTTCTCAAATCTATTGATGCGTTCCATAAGGCCGCTTTGAGTCAGTGCCTTTTTGATGCCTTCATCATCAATTCCATCTGCAACATCAAGAAGAACATTTTCTTTTACGCTTCCCGCAAAAATCTGAAAATCCTGAAAAACCGTGCCGATTGTATCGTGATATTTTTTAACATCATAATCTTTGATGTCCCGGCCGTCGGCTTTAATGGCTCCGGCTTTTGTATCGTAAAGTCTCATAAGAAGTTTAACCAGCGTAGTTTTTCCGGCACCGTTATAACCAACAAGGGCAATTTTTTCGCCAGGCTTTATATGAAGGTTTAAATCCTTTATGAGCATTTCAGTATTTTTTCCATAAGCAAAAGACACCTTATCAAGCTCAATTTCTTTTGCTTTGTTAGTTGGTGCTAACTTTTCTTTAGAAACAATCTTTGGTTCGTAATTCAAAAACTCTCTGATTTTATTTACATACAAGCTTGTCTCGCAGGCAAAAGGATATGTTTCCGAAAAGACTCTCATGCTGTTTTTAAGACGCCCAAAGGAGCCGTAAAGGATTGCCACAGTACTAAAGGAAATGCTGTGAAGTACCGCTGCCTGATAAACAAGATAGCCTATGAATAAAACATCCGCAAAAAAACTGTTGCAGACATAGCGGCGCATAAAACCAAAGAACCATTTTTTTAAGGCGTATTTTTTTTCAACAGCATAGACTTCATCATTGGCCGCTTCAAAACGATCAAAAAGAATATCCGATACGCCCGGGTTCAATCTTATTTCTTTGGCATAGTCATTAAGATAATAGATTCTTTTTATGTAATCTCTTTTTCTGGAAGACGGAATACCTTCAACGCGGGCAAGATAATTCTGCTTGTTGTAAAGCTGCTCAAAAATCATGGAAAGAACAAAAGCCCCAAGCGCAAACAAAATTGCTGTCTTATCTTTATAAAGAAAATAGATTGCAGTTGTTACAAAGGCCGCAAGACCGCTAAGCGTGTCAATTACAAACTTCATAACTCTATCAATCTGATTATCAATTTCCGAAATGGCAAGAACCTGGCTGTTGTAAAATTCCGGGTCATCATAACATTCAAGATCCATGTCTCTTGCTTTTTCATAAAGCTTCATTTTGATTTTCTGGCGAACCTTTGGCCTTTCTCTAGGTCCTACATATTCACCCTGATAAACCGTAAAAAGCATTCCAATTGTAATCAAAGCCGCAAGCAAAAGGATTACTCCCGCAACCTTTTTAAAAGGATAGCCGAATTCCGCAGCCTCCAGAACATAGCCAATCAAAACCGTGTGCTCAAAGAAAATGGAAACCTGACCTCTTACTGCATCTGCCGCCTGGAACAAAACGAAGGATGGCGATGCCGAAAAAATCTGCTTGAGCATAAAAAAGTTGTTGGCAAAAACTGTCTTTATTGACTGCTTTGTTTTTTGTCTTTCTTCTTTTGGAACGTACTTCATTATGCAATCACCTCCTCTTCGTTTTCAATTGCCAGGTAATTCATTGCCTGCTTTTTGTACATTGCGGCGTAGCTTCCGTTTTTTTCCATGAGCTCCTTGTGAGTTCCTTCTTCGATAAGTCTTCCCTGTTCAAGCATAAAAACCTTGTCACAGTTTTTAACTGAAGAAAGTCTGTGAGAAATAAAGAGCATGGTGTGATCTTTTCCTTCGCCGATAATGCTGTTAAAAAGCTCGTACTCAGCAATCGGGTCCAGGGCGCTCGAAGGTTCATCAAAAATCTTCATAGGGGAATTTTTTATAAAAGTGCGGGCAACGGCAACCTTCTGACTTTCACCGCCAGACAAAACGCAACCTGCCTCATCAAATTCCTTTGTCATTACAGAATCAATTCCCTTGTCCAGCTGCTCAATGCGCTCAAGAACTCCGGCTTTTTTCAAGGCTTCTTTTACAAGCTGGTCTTCGTTTTCATAATGACGACCCATAAGGATATTTTCTTTTACAGTCATTCCAAAAAGCTTGAAGTCCTGGAAGGTTGTGGCAAAAATATCTCTGTAGGCTTTGAGGTTGTAAAGTTTGATGTCCTTGCCGTTATAAAGGATTGTGCCTGAGTCGGGATCATAAAGTCTGAGCATAAGTTTGATGATTGTAGTTTTTCCGGCGCCGTTATGTCCAACTAATGCTGCGGTCTGTCCCCTGGTAATTTTGAAAGAAAGATCGTGGATGATTTCTTTATCCTTGTAAGAAAAAGAAACATTCTGGAACTCAAGACTTTCAAAGTCGGCGGCCGGCATTTCTCCGTCAAAATCCTCCGGGATTTTTTCTTCGTATTCAAGAAAGCCTTTGAGATTATTTATGAACATTCCATTTTTAAGAACTTCCATTATGTTTTCAAAAACTCTGATTAAAATCCAGGTCATGGCAACCATCAGGCTGGTCATGATTGTAAGCTCTGCCAGAGTGATGCTGCCTGTCACGCGGTTTCGGTAAATTGCATAAAGGAGCACGCCTTCAAAAATTACAGTAAAGGTAAAAGTGATTCGCCAGAAGTTCATGTGGGCATTGCGGAAGGCATATTTATTTGCAACCTTCACGTTGTTTTCTGTAGCCTGGCCGTACTGCTTTTTCAAAAGTGAGAAAACATTTGAAAGTCTGATTTCCTTAGCACCATCAGGAAGATACATCATGCGGCTAACATAGTTGAGGACTTTATCATTGGGCACCGAATCCTGGTATCTCATGTAGTCATATTTATTCTTAAGATTTCCAAAAAGGAAATTTCCAATCAGGGGCGAAATAATAAAAAGCATGGCAAAGTGGTCAATTTCGTACATCATGTAAAAAACCGAAACCGAAGCCGCCGTACCGATTACAGCACCAATCATTCCTCTGATGACAGCTGTGATTTTCTGCTCGGCTCCATCCATTGCCATTGTATAGCGGTTATAAAAATCAGGATCTTCATAACAGGAAAGCTCTACATTTTTTGCCTTGGCGTAAAGTTTTTTGTAGATACCCCCGTAAAGCCTGTTGGTTTTTAAAGGATAAACAACATTGTCTACATAGCCTGTGTAAATTACCAGAAGACAAAAGATTGCGGCACAGATAAGGATGAAGCTTAAAATGCTTTTAAAGTCCCTGCCTTCTGATAAAGCGTTTACAATCACTTTCATGAATACGCCATCAAAGAAGACCCATTCACTTTGCCCGATGAGCCACATGATAACAGTGTGCACAATAAAGCTCGGACAGATTGATGCGGCAAGCTTCATTGCAAACCAGGAGTTTTTCATAGTTGCGGCAAAAGACAATTTATCTTTTTTCTTTTTGTCGTTTTTTTTCACTTTTTTCCTCTTCATTAATTATAGTTTTTTTATCTTCTTATCAAATCAAAGTCCGCCCAGCAAATCGTTGAGAGTGTCATCAGTTTCTACGGGAACCCAGTGACCTTCCACGCAGGTTTGAGGATTGAGATTGCGGATTGAGTCGGCGAGTTTTTTGCACAAAGCCGGATCTTTTTTTCCGATTGTAAAATCCTTGCAGGCGGCGTCGCCCAGGAACAAGGTCTTGTCGTTTTCTATGTAAACAAGGGTGGAGTCATCTGTGTGCGGTGCTTCGGACTGAATAACTTTAACTGTGCAGTCGCCAAGGTCAAGTGACATCTCCCCAGAATACACAATGTCTGCCAGCTTGACTACAACTTCCTTGTTTTCGCTGTATTCCTTTCTGATGCTTTCGTGAAGGGCAAAAAATTCTGCCGGGCCATTTTTTTCGATTTTATTTTTCCATTCTGCAAGGTGGCTGTTTGTTTTTTCATTTGCGATAGAAAGTCCATTTGCAGCATGCATCCCAAAGGTGTGATCCCAGTGCCAGTGAGTAAAAACGGTGAGGTAGGGTAGGGGAAGATTTTCTTTTTCAAGCAGGGCGTAAAACTCTTTTGTGTGAGCTGCAGAATGTCCCGCGTCAATTGCAAGGCTCCAGTTTTTTCCTTTTACATAGCCGAGGTTCGGTCGGTCTCTTTCTGATTCATAAGGCATGTACCAGATGTGTTCGCTTAGTTTTTTTAATTCCATTTTTCCTCATTATATCATCTTCGCAAAAGCAACATTAGTCTCACATTCTACAAATCCATTTTTCTTATAAAACTCATAGGCCGGAACATTTGAATCTGTCAAAAGAAAAATCTGCTTGAGGTCCAGCTGCTTTGTGTCAGACCAGTCATCATACCAGGGTGCCTTTGTAAAAACGCCGGTGAAAACTTTTTTGATTTCTTCTTTATTCTCTATGCTCAATCTTTTTAGTGTGTACATTTTTTTCCTTAAAGGTTTTTGCTGATTTTAATAATATCATTTATATGCCTGATTTTCTTCATCCGGTGCATGAAATGCCAGAATTCGTACATAAAATGCAGCTCTCAATCGCCAAAAATGACACATTATTACATCAGTTAGTTTTGCTGATTTCATACAGGCGGTAAATTTTTCTGTAAAAACTTCCGGTAAAAAGGAACTTAAAAAATTTTCTGTCAAAAGCTGGCAGCTGGTTCACAAGATTTTCCGGCGTCAGTGAATGCTCGCCGTCGCACTTGAATTGTGTGCCCGCTATTGCCACATTAATGTCATCAAGCCCCCAGACAGTCGTTACTCCAACATCATTAATAGGATTTTTATACTTGCTTGCTTTTGCTCCAAAAACTGTATAAACATCTAAAAGCATATGAACCTGAGAATATTTCTTATCCAGTGCACGGACAAAAGCATTCAGTTCTTCATTGCGCAGGTACATGCTGATTCCTTCAAAAACTACGATTACAGTTTTTGCATCCGGCAGCTTTTCTACCATTTCTGATTTTGAAGCATCAAAGGCCATCATTTTGTAGCGGTCGTTTTCGGAATAATATTTTTTGCGGGCTTCAAGAACTTCCGGAAAATCACCGTCTATCCAGCTGATGTAAGGAGCCGCAATTCTAAAAGCCCGGCTATCCAGTCCGCAGCCAATATGCAGCACCAGCGCCTCAGGATTTTGCGCGAGCATTTTTTCAACCCAGTCGTCAAATATTTTTGCCCTCATTGCCATGTTGTAGGTGAGCCACTTTGATTTTGATTTTCCATGAACTTCAAAAGCACATGTCTCCCAAATCTTTTCTGCCATTGAGTCTTTTAAAATGATTCCCTGCCTGCTGACTTTTGCCTTGCCATAAAGCGGGATAAATAAAGTCTGATTTACGTTGGTCATAGAATAAGTGTAACCGAGTCTAGGGGAAATAATCAATAATCTGAATATATCGGCGGAGATTTAAAGTTATACTTGAAATCTCCGCCATGTCATACTATCTTTATTTTATGATAAAGCGAAAGATTTCTAAATACATTATTTCCTGTATGAAGGATTATCCGTCGGTTGTAATTTTTGGACCTCGCCAATGTGGAAAAACTACTCTGGTTCAAAATATGTTTCCGGATTTTTCTTATGCAAATCTGGAAGATATGAATACGCGCTCTCTTGCAAAGAATGACCCTGAAGAGTTTTTTACAAGATTTCCTGAACCTGTAATTATTGATGAGATACAGAGAGTTCCAGTCTTATTGAGTACAGTTCAGGTTCGTATTGATAAAAACAAAAAAGCGGGACAATACATCCTTACTGGAAGTCAGCAGCTTTCTTTTAAAAACTCAGTTTCTCAATCGCTTGCAGGACGTATTGCAATTATTCAGATGCAGCCTTTATCTTTGGAAGAGCTGAAAGAAAGTGGAATTGTACTTGAAAGAGATGTTCAGCTTGTTTCCGGGTGTATGCCTTATCTCTTTACAAAAAAAGGATTAAAACCTTTTGAATATTACCGTAACTATGTGCAGACCTATCTGGAAAAAGATATTGCACAAATTAATGCCGTTCAGGATTTAATGAGATTCGAAAACTTTATGCGTCTTCTTGCGGGCCGCACAGGTCAGCTGGTAAACAATTCCGCACTTTCGGCTGATGTTGGTGTTTCAAGTACAACAATTGGTTCCTGGCTTTCACTTCTTGAAGCATCGCATATTGTATATATTTTGCATCCCTGGTATGAAAACAGAACGAGCCAAGTTGTAAAAACTCCAAAAGTTTATTTTTGTGATACAGGACTTGTTGCTTATCTTTTGGGAATTGAGAATCCGTCACAAATGCAGCGAGACCCTCTTTTAGGAAATGTTTTTGAAAATCTTGTTGTTTCTGAAGCGCTTAAAGCCCGCTATAGCGCTGTTGCAGAACCTAATTTATTTTTCTTCAGAAACAGTAAAGGCTTAGAAATTGATTTGCTGTTAAAAGAAAATAAACTTCTTTCACTTTTTGAAGTAAAGAGTGGAAAGGCTTTGAATGATGAATTCACAAGGAATATGAAAAAGTTCCACGACTTATATCCTTCTCATATTCAGCAATCAGAAATAAAAGGTTCAGTTATTTACAGCGGAGAAAATTATAAGTCTTACAAAGAATTTGCCTATATCAATTTCCATGATATCTCATCGTTATTTAAACCTAAAGAAGCTCCGTTTAAATTAACCTTCTGATTTAGTCAAAAAAAATTTTTTTTAAGATTTTTCTTGAATTCAATTTTTAATCACCTTATTCTTACTAAAGGACGTCCAAAACTTACATGAATGAGGATTTTATGACAAAAGAAGAACTTCACAAAATGATTGAAGAGAAGCAGTCTAACATCTGCCAGATTGAGGCGATTCGTGACGGCAAGACTGTGTACAGCGACACCTGGAATAATTACAGGCGAGAGGACAACCTCCACGTTATGTCTGTTACAAAAAGCGTTATGGCTCTGCTGGTCGGAATTGCAATTGACAAGGGGCAGATTAAAAGTGTGGACGACAAGGTGCTGGATTTTTTTCCCGAGTATAAAGTGAAGCGCGGCGAAAAGACGATTTACGAGGTGACGATAAAGCATCTGCTTACGATGCGGGCTCCTTATAAGTGCAAGGGCGACCCCTGGAGCAAAGTTTGTTCGAGCGAAAACTGGACTTATACTTCACTTGATTTTCTTGGCGGGCGCAAGGGGCTTACTGATGAGTTTAAGTATTCGTCGGTGTGCCTTCATATTCTGACGGGGATTTTGTATAAGGCCACCGGCATGCTTACTGTGGACTACGCAAACAAATATCTTTTTGAACCGCTTGGCATTCCGGTTCACAAAAACTTTTATGCAAAGTCGGCACAGGAGCACAAGGAGTTTACCATCAGTAAGCTTCCAAAAGAGGCTGTCTGGTTTGCCGACCCTCAGGATCTTGGCACTCCGGGCTACGGGCTTTGTATGACGGCTGTTGACATGGCAAAGATTGGGCTTTTGTGCTTGAACAAGGGCGAGTTTGACGGCAAGCAGATAGTCTCGGCTAACTGGATTCGCGAGATGACCCGGCCGCGTGAAGTTGAAGGCAAATATTTCCGCGGAATGGAATACGGCTACCTTTGGTGGATTATTTCCCGCAAGAAAAATATTTATGCTGCCATAGGAAACAGCGGCAACGTGATTTATATAAATCCGCAGAAGCAACTGGTTGTCGCCGTGGCCTCGTATTTTAAGCCGACTGTTTTTGACAGGGTAGATTTTATTCAGAAATATATTGAGCCTTTTGCGGAGACTGCAGATGCGATAGGATGATGTAAGTCGAAACTAAACGGCGACATTTGCAGTATAACTGATATAATGAACTTATGGCAGACGAGTACAGCAGACAATTCTGTTGATGAAGAATATCTTCGCCTGTATAAAACGGGCACTCGTCTGCATAACAGCTGGACGAAAGCTCCAGGGGGGGGCCAAAATTGACATCTAGTATAAACAATACATAAGACTAGTTATAATCTATCTTCTGTCTACCGATGGGTTATTTTTTTGATTTAGGTAAGCGTCAATTTTTAACCTCCTATGCGTCATTTACTTAAATATAATTTCTTGTTACTATTTACAAAAACACTTGAATCTTAAAATACAATTCGCTAATATGCTTCTAATGATTTTTGGAATTACATTTTTTACATTTGCTTTTTTCTCATTTTTTGCCTTTTACTTTTTTGGCAATAGATGTGTTGTACGAAAAGCATAGAATGTAGAAAATACAGCTGATAAAAAAAGCGGTTCTATCTTTTCGGTAGAACCGCTTTTTTTTTGCAAAGGTGTCATTGCGAGTGCAACGAAGCAATCTACAATATGGATTGATTCGCTACATTCGCAATGACGGATTATTGTAGGAGTTTAAAAATGAAAATTGCATACAGCGGAATTGAAGGTGCATTCGCTCATATTGCGGCAAAGAGGATTTTCCCTGCAGAAAAACTGATTTCGTATGGAGATTTTCGATCTGCTTATGAAGCTGTTGAAAAAGGAGAATGTGACTACGCCGTTCTTCCGATAGAAAATTCTTATGCCGGCGAAGTTGGTCAGGTAACTGATTTGATGTTTCAGGGCGGGCTTTTTGTGAACGGCGTGTATACACTGAACGTTATGCAGAACTTGCTGGGTGTAAAAAATGCGAGCCTAACTACCGTTCGTAAGGTTATAAGTCATCCTCAGGCGCTGGAACAGAGTTCTGATTTTATTACGGCTCACGGTTATACAACCGAAGAAGCTGTAAATACTGCCCGTGCTGCAAAGATGGTTTCGGATCTCGGCGATATTTCGGTAGCAGCCATTGCCAGTGAAGAAACTGCGGCCTTGTATGGACTGGAAGTGCTTGAACGAGGTGTAAACGGCTATCAGGATAACTCTACCCGCTTTGCAATTCTTTCCAGAGAAGAAGGCGCAAAGGTAAATACAGGTTCTGATGGCAACACCTTTATTCTGATGTTCGCTGTAAAAAATGAAGCCGGGGCTCTGGTAAAAGTTTTGAATAAGCTTGGTGAGTTTGGGTACAACATGAGCGTAATTCACAGCCGCCCGCTTAAGGGGCTGGCCTGGAGCTATTATTTTTATATTGAGGCAGAAGGCGAATACGGCACCGATGCCTATAAGCAGATGATTTCGGAGATGGAATATCGCTGTAGTAAATTGAAAGTACTTGGGAGGTTCTGATGGGGTTTTAGGGGCTATGCCCCTAGGAGAAGGGGTAGCGAGCAACGAAGTGCGAGCGAGGGGATATGGCACACGGCTCAAAATGAGCCGTGTTTCGAGCTAGGCCTTCCCCACCCTACAAAAACTTAAAATAGATTTATGGAGGTAAATGAAATGAATATGGAATTTGAGAGAAGACTTGCGATACCCGCTGAGGTTAAGGAACAATACCCTCTTTCGGGAAAGGTTGGAAAAATTGTTGAAGAAAAACGTGCAGAGCTGAGGGCGGTTTTTGAAGGACGGCTCAATAAGCTGCTTTTGATTATCGGACCATGCTCGGCAGATAACGAGGATGCTGTGCTTGATTATATGAACCGTCTTGTTCCAGTTCAGGAAAAAGTAAAAGACAAGATTCTGATGGTTCCCCGCATTTACACAAACAAGCCCCGCACTACCGGCGAAGGCTACAAGGGAATGCTTCATCAGCCAGACCCGAATCAGAAGCCTGACCTCTACAAGGGAATTGTTGCCTGCCGTCATATGCACATGCGCGCCGTAGAAGAAACTGGTTTTATCTTTGCAGACGAAATGCTTTATCCGGAAAACTATCAGTATCTGGATGATGTGCTCGGTTACGTTGCCGTTGGAGCCCGCTCGGTTGAAGACCAGCAGCACCGTCTCACGGCAAGCGGCATCGAAGTTCCTGTAGGAATGAAGAATCCGACCAGCGGTGACTATGCCGTTATGATGAACGCAATTCTTGCAGCTCAGCATCCTCATACTTTTATTTACCGCGGCTGGGAAGTTCATTCAGAAGGCAATGAGCACTGTCATGCAATTCTCCGCGGTTCAACAGATAAACACGGAAGTCATCAGCAGAATTATCACTACGAGGATCTTATTCGCCTTTGCGATGCCTATGATGCACGCGAGCTTAAGAACCCTGCTGTTATCATCGATACTAACCACTCGAACTCAAATAAAAATCCTTTTGAGCAGCCACGCATCATCATGGATGTTCTCAATTCCTGCCGCCACAGCGAACATGTTGCTAAACTCGTAAAAGGCTTTATGATTGAAAGCTACATCGAAGACGGCTGCCAGAAAATCGGCGAAGGCATTTACGGAAAATCAATTACCGACCCATGCCTTGGCTGGGAAAAAACTGAGCGCTTGATTTACGATATTGCAGAAAAGATTTAGAAAAGAACTTAAAGCAATCTCTCTGGCAAGATTGAGCTGGGATTATTGAGTAATTTTTGTATTTCTTTCTATATTAATAAAACTGTTTAATGAAAAAATTTTAATAATGTGTTATAATTATTAAAAATATACATTTTAAAAAAGAGGAACAAAAGATTAAGTGAAAGATTGGAATACACGGAGGTCATAAAACCTTATGCTATACTCAATGCTCCCGGCTGCATGTCTGATTATTAATTTAATATTGAACTGGGAATTGTTTAAGAACTATGGATTTAGAACAAAGAAACCGGATAATCTGAAACGAGTTCATGTTCTTTACAACAGGTTCCTTCTTGCTGCAGACTGCTACTTTATTATTGATATGGCCTGGGGGATTTTTTATGAGCACAAGGAAGTTTCAGAATTCTTTCCATTAATCTACTCTTTAACAGTCCTTTATTTTTTGTTCATGCTTCTTACCATGCTGACCTGGACAAAATATATTGTCGCATATATTGGTACAAAAGGTCGACGCAGCATTGTTCTGATTTATGGAGTATGGACAATGTTTGTGATTGGCTTAATATGTCTGATGCTCAATTGTTTTTATCATTTTATGTTCTCTTATAATAGTGCACATGAATATATTGGAGAAACGGGCCGTAATATTTCTTTTTTATTACAGATTACATTTTATATTGTAATTTCCAGTTACATGATATACGTTGCCCATAAATCTTCAGGGCACAAAAAAATAAGATATATAGCAGTAACTTTAACAAGTATTGTTCTGGGAGTTTTTCTCACATTCCAGATTTTTTATGCTTTTTTCCCATACTATGCCATGGGACTTATGATTGGAATATGTCTTATTCATTCTCTTGTAGAAGCTGGGGAGAAAAAAGAAAAAGAAGTTCATGATCATATTGCCTCAGTAATGGCAGAAGATTATGAAGCAATTTTTTACATAGACATAGAGTCTGGTGAATATCTGACATTTTCTAAAAGCCAGAAATACATGACTCTGGATGCTGTTGCAACGGGAAAAGATTTTTTTAAGGAGGCTTTGATAAGCATTGAAGATTGTATTTATCCAGATGATTGGGAATATGCAAAAAGCTTTTACAATAAAGAATCAATGCTTAAGAATCTTGAAGGAAGACGTTCTTTTTCTTTCAAATACAGAGTGTTGATAAACAAAGAACCAAGGTTTTTCCTTTTTACTGTAATGCGCGAACGTAATAGTCAGTACCTTATTTTTTATGAAAAAGATATAGAAGATGAACTTCTGGCAGAAAAGAAACAAAAAGAAAATCAAAAGCAAAGTATTACATTTACTCAGATTGCTGAAAGTCTGGCTTCTATTTATGATGTAATTTACTATGTAAACGTTGCGGATTCTTCTTACGTGTGTTATCACGCTAATGATATTTATGGGCAGCTGGAAATCAATAGATCGGGAGATGATTTTTATGGTGAATCTCTTACTAATATTCCTCAAATGATTCATGTACAGGATCGTGAAAAGCTTTCCGACTTCATTAATAAAGACAACATGATTTCTACAATGGAAAATCACAAGGATTGCAGTATAAACTACCGAATGATTGTTTCTGGAAAACCTCAATATACAAGAATGACGGTTAGAAAAAGCAGTGACGGAACGCATTTTATCATCGGTGTTGAAAATGTGGATAACGAGATAAAAAAGGAAAAGCAGCATCTTAAAGAGCTTAAAACTGAGAAAGAGCTTGCAAGACGTGATGAGCTTACAGGTGTTAAAAACAAGACTGCTTATAAAGAGCTTGAAGCTTCTGTTCAGGGAAGCATCGAAAATGATATTGATAGTCTGGCTTTTGCGATTGTTGTATGTGATACAAATAATCTGAAACAAATAAATGATACCAAAGGTCATGCCGCAGGAGATGAGTACCTTCGCTCTTCTTCACAACTTTTGTGTAATATTTTTGTTCACAGTCCGGTATTCAGAGTGGGCGGCGATGAGTTCGTAGTATTCCTTAAGGGAAATGATTATTTGGCCAGACATGAGCTTATGAATAAATTGCGAAGTCAGGTTCTTGAAAATAATAAGGCTGGAAACGGAGTAATTTTAGCTTCAGGAATGTCAGAATATAAAACTGAAAGCGACCTCTTTGTTTCTGAGATATTTGAGCGTGCAGATAAAGAAATGTACGAAGATAAAAAGAAGCTGAAATCTCTCGCTTAAATCAATATATAAAGAAGAAAACTCAAAGAATTTAAAAATTATTTTTCTCCCGGATAGCTGATTTCATTGCTGTTCATATTTATTTTATTTAATTATTGATAAGACTTCATTCTTTTGCTAGATTTTTTTTATGAAGAAAACATTTCCTGCATTATTTATAGTTTTAGTTATTGTTCTTGCATCCTGCAAACAGACAAAAACTACCGAAAGCTTTACTGCAATGAACACTTTTATGACGGTAAGTGTTTATTCCTCCTCTACTAAAAAGGGGCAAAGTGTATGTGCAGATATTCAGAATAGAATTGGGGAACTTGAAAAAATTCTGTCGACCACTCTTCCTACCAGTGATGTTTATTATATTAATCATAATAAAAAATTTCCTGAAAAATTAAAGCCGGAGCTTCTGGAAATCTTAAAGTTTTCAAGCATTATTTATACTAAAACTGATTCTGCTTTTAATCCTGCCCTCTATCCTGTTATTCGTGAATGGGGTTTTACGACGGAAAATTATAAAGTGCCGTCTGATCAGCGTATAACGGAGCTTCTTTTGCACACAGATTACTCTGCTCTTTGTGATTCGGAGTATGCGGCAGGAGTTCCAATTAATGAAGGAATGGAGATAGATTTTGGTGCAATTGGTAAAGGATATGCGGCAGATGAAGCAGTAAAGATTCTTCAGAAAAATGATATTAAATCTGCACTTTTAGATTTTGGCGGAAATATTCAAACCATTGGTAGAAAACCGGATGGTTCATTATGGCGCGTTGGAATAAAAAATCCGTGGACAGGAAATGCTGCCTGTGCCCTTAATGTTGAATCAAAAGCGGTTGTTACAAGCGGCGGGTATGAACGTTTTTTTGAAGATGAAAACGGAAAGCGCTATATTCATATTTTTGATTCAAAAACCGGCCGGCCAAGCGAAAGCGATCTTGAAAGTGTAACAATCATTGCTTCAAGCGGAAAATATGCCGACTGTCTGAGTACTGCTCTGTTTGTTATGGGAAAAACCGCTGCAATTGAATGGTGGAAAGCGAATCCTGACCCTGATTTTGATTTTATTCTGTTCACTAAAGACAGGGATCTGATTTATTCGGCAGGTATTAAGGATTTTATTGAGCCTCTGTATCAGTTTGCATCTGTTGAGATTGTTCAGCGTTAGAGTCTATACACAATGCGTAATTAATTCTTTTGATGATTGAGCCTTCTGCATTTCGGAAACGGTTGCTCATGATTCTGTAATAGTCCAGGCTTTGGCCAAGTAAAGTGCTTTTTCCAGGTTGTAAGCTTACGGCGCACTGGCTTAATGCGCTTACGGTTGAGAGAGTCAGTGCTTTCTGAAGCCCCAGCAGTAAAGCATCTTCTGTTATAGAAAGATTCCATATTTTAAATAAAACTTTTCCGTTAGGAATAAATAACGCTGAAATTAAAATGAAAATCCACATGGAAATATGAGGGATTAAAAAGATTTTTCTTTTTGCGAGTTTTTGGGCCGCAAGACTTATTATAAATGCAAGACCAAGAATCATCAGATTTTTAATAAAGAAAACTGAAACAGAAGCAATAATTAATATGGCCGCAAAAAATATTTGAGAACTCGGGAGTTTTGATTTTTCATTTTGAAGGGAATCTGATGTTTGATTTCTTGTTCTCGCAGGATTTTCTTTTATACAAATTATACTTTCTTTAATTCCGGATTTTTCACAGAAAAACGCAGTGAGTATACCGCTTGCCGTATTAAAAATCAGCATTGGTCCGAGCAATGCAAAAGTTCCTTTTCCTATATAGAGGCTGGAAAGAAAAATCTGGATAACTGCACTTACCGCAGAACCTGTCACTGAAATTCCGTAAATGCTTATTGCCCGCTTTGAAATCAGTTTATATAAAAGTCTCATAACAAGGGCACTAAAAACAGACTGCAAAAGTGATATTAAAAAGAACGGAGAAAAAAGTGTACCTCCGGTAAGCGAGGCTGCGGTTGCTTTTAATATGGAAAGAATAAGATATGAACTGAAATTTATGTCGAGTGCAAGAAGGATTACTGTGTTAGCAAGGCCAAGTCTGAAAAATGGAACAACGCGCGGGAGAACTAATTCTGCATAAGAAAAAAGAAGTGTGAGGGCGCACAAATAAGCCAATTCATTTTTATTCTGAGAGCGCATCAAATTCTCCTTCATCTTCTATAGTAATAATTACGTTATTTGGCAGACAAACAAGCGGAGAATGCCAGCCCTGATTTATACAGGTTTTGTTGGGGCAAGGAGAATCTATAATTCGTACACGGCCTGCTTTTACTTCAAAAGTTGTTATGCCAAGCGGTCCATGAACTTTGTAGATTCCCTCTTTTTTTGCCGAATATTCATAATGATTTCCTGCGGCATTTACTTTTATGACACTACCCTTTTGAGACAAATTTCTAACTGTCAAAAATATTCCAAGAGATAAAACTGCTATTGTTACAAAAAAATCAAAGGGACGAAGCTTTTTCATCTTATGAAGATTATATATGAAACTGCCCTTTCTATGAAACTGTTTTTTTTATTGAAGTTTTTTAAATTGCAGATTGGAGTTTTTTTTGTCTTTTGGAGTAGTGACTGAAAGTGTAGTTTTGTATTATATTGTTGTTAGTACTCACTAACGCACTGTGAGGGCGTTGCGAGTTATTTCCCGCTGTAAGGGGTTGCGAGCAACAATATACGAGCGAGGGGTATTCGCCTACAGCATGAAAATACTGTGGTTCGAGCGGGCTTCCCTCACATAGGAAAAAATATGAACAAGATGCCGGCAGATAAAATATTTCAGACTTATTTAGATTTGATCAGCCAGAGGGAAAGCGAGGAAATTTACCGGCTGAACGAGCCTATTGGTGAAGGCATTATGAGACATACGCATATTGCCAAGGGGATTGAACTCGTTTATTCGGAGCTGGAAAGTTATAGTCCTAACTATCAGGCAGAAAAAAAAGAAGTTGACGGGCTTGAAATCATGTACATTGTTGACGGGCACGGGGAGTTTGAACTGCAGAACAGACAGTTTGCCAGTGGCGAAAAGGGTGATGTCATGATTTTCAACTGCAAGACTGCGGTAAAAAAAGCTATGCTCGGAAAAAGCGGAATGAACTGTATAAGCATTATTCTTTTTACCGAAGATACAATTTCGTTTTTGAATGATTTTCTTGGAACTACCGACTTCAGCAGTTCTGATTTTTTCAATGACATCAGAAAGAGTGACAGCGTCGTTTCATTCTCCTGCGGCGAGCTTTTGGAAAAACTCTTTCTGGAAACTATCAGACTGCCTGGAGCCTTTTCTAAATATACTGTGAGGCTTGCTGTGATTCATGCAATTATTCTTTTGATTAAGAAATTCAGAGATAAAGACGGCTGCGATGTGCGAATGAAAAGTGAAACCCCGGATGCGTATTTCAGCGGAACTACCGGTCGTAAGGTTCAGAATGTGCGTCGCATTATAAACTCAAATTTGGAAAAGGAAATCTCAATTGAAGAACTGGCAGGTAAAGTCAATTTGAACCGCACTACCCTTCAAAAAGTCTTTAAGGAAATGTATGGGCTTACTGTGAATGAATATCGTACAAAAGCACGGTTACAACTGGCGAAAAATCTGTTAGTTTCGACTGACATTTCTATAACCGAAATTGCAGGTCGCTGTGGTTATGCGAATGCAAGTAAGTTTTCTGAGGTCTTCAAGAAAAATGAAGGCGTCTTGCCAAAAGACTGGCGTAAATAGGAGAAGAAAATAAATGATGGATATAACTGGAGGTTTATATGTCTAATAACAAAAGTAATCGTCCTGTACCAAAAAAGACAGCGACTTTTAAGAACGCACACCGCGGCCTTATAAGCTGGATTTTTTATTTTGCAGGAAGTAAAAAGGGGCAGTACATTGTCAGTGTATTCTTTGCCCTCTTAAGTGTGGCTTGCTGTATTGCACCATACTTTATTATTGCACGAATTGTTCAGCAGCTTATGGCTGGCATTCGCGACTGGCAGCTCTTTTTGAAGGAGTGTGGAATTACAGCTTTGTTCTGGTTCGGCAATGTGCTCTTTCATGCAATTTCTACAAGCATGAGTCATATCGCAACCTTTAATCTGCTTGGAAACATCAGAAAGTCTATGTGCGATAAACTCACTCGTCTGCCACTCGGAACTGTTCTTGATATGCCATCCGGTGCGCTCAAGAGTACCATTATAGAAAGAATTGACAGTATGGAAACAACCCTTGCCCATATTGTTCCTGAATATACTTCGAATATTATTTTATCAATTGTTCTCGTTGTTTATCTTTTTGTTCTGGACTGGCGTCTTGCTCTTGCCTGCATGGCAGTGATTCCGGTCGGTGTGATTGCAATGTGCTTTATGATGAAAGATGGAGAGGCCCGCTTTAAGTATGCCCTCGACAAGACAAAGGCCTTAAATGATACCGCCGTTGAATATATCAATGGAATTGAGGTTATCAAAGCCTTTGGAAAATCTAAGTCCAGTTACGAGCGCTTTGTTGTTGCCGCTCAGGAAGGCTCTGCCTGCTATGTTGAATGGATGCGCGACTGTATCTGGCCTCATGCCATTGCAACTGTGGTAACTCCGACTTTGCTTTTTTCTCTTCTTCCGATTGGTGGTTTTATGTTCCTGAAAGGCAGTATTGATGCCTCACTTTTTATTACCGTGATTGTTCTTGCGGTAAGTGCCATTCAGCCATTTTTGATTGCCTTTACCTATCATGATGATATTGCCAAAGCTGGTGCAATTTTTGGCGAGGTTGGTGCTATCATGACTCTGGATGAGCTTGAACGCCCTGAAGTTGATGTAAAGAAGCCTGCTGATAATTCGATAGTACTTAAGGATGTCAGGTTCAGCTATCATAAAGGAATTGAAGGAGAAGAAAAGAAAGAAATCCTTCACGGCATAAATATGTCTCTTCCACAGGGAAGCTACACCGCTTTCGTTGGCCCAAGCGGTTCCGGCAAATCTACCATTGCCCGCCTTATTGCTTCTCTCTGGGATGTTGATTCAGGCAGCGTAGAAATTGGTGGAGTGAACATCAAAGATTTGTCTCTCCAGGAATACAACAGTCGCGTGGCTTATGTCAGCCAGGACAACTTCCTCTTTGATATGAGCGTTCGAGAAAATATCCGCCTTGGCCGCCAGAACGCGACAGACGCTGAGGTAGAAGAAATTGCCCGCAAGGCCGGCTGTTATGATTTTATCATGTCGCTTGAAAATGGCTTTGACACAATTGTTGGTGGCAGCGGTGCTCACTTGAGCGGCGGTGAACGTCAGCGAATCGCAATTGCCCGTGCCATGATGAAGGATGCACCAATCGTAATTCTTGATGAAGCCACAGCCTATACCGACCCTGAAAACGAAGCAATCATTCAGAAGTCTGTAGCCCAGCTTGTTAAGGGGAAGACTTTGATTGTTATTGCTCACCGTCTTTCAACCGTAAAAGATGCAGATAAGCTTTATGTAATAAAAGACGGAGTGATCGACAGCGAAGGAACTCACGAAGAACTGCTGCAGCAGAATGGTTTATATGCTGATATGTGGAAAGCACATATTGGAGCACGCGACGAGTAGCGGGGGCGTTACGGGGGTGTCCCCCGTTAGAAGGGGTAGCCCGCAACGAAGTGCGGGCGCAGGGGGAGACTTCCCCCACTTTACTATTCCCTATTTACTATCCCCTGTTCCCTAAGGAGAAAATTATGTTTGGAACACTTATAAAATTTTTCAAATTCTGTGATGAAGAAAACCGTAAAAAGTTTACTGGTTCAATTTTCGTAGGAATCTTGAATTCGCTTTTTATGGCATTTAGAATTGCTGCGGTAGCCGTTATGCTCCGCGGAGTTATTGGCACTGCTATTCAAGGTCAGCCTTTTGAGACAAAAACAATCTGGCTTTCTTTTGGAATTATGTGTGTAAGTATTATCGGGGGAATAATTACTCGTAAGGTTACCGCCATGTGGCAGTGCGAGGGTGGTTACAGAACCTGTGCGAAAAAGCGTATTGAAATTGCTGAACATCTTCGTTACCTTCCTATGGGTTATTTCAACGAAAACAGCCTTGGTGAAATTACGTCAGTTACAACTAACACAATGGAATCAGTAGGCGACGTTGCGACCCGCGCAGTTATGATGGTCTTCCAGGGCCTGCTCGATACTTCGCTTATCATCGTCATGCTCTTTTTCTTTGACTGGAGAATCGCCCTTGTTGCTCTTGCTGGATTTGGGCTTTTTGAGTTCGTAAATCTTTTTATGCGTCTTGCAGTAAAGAATGTTTCTGCAGACAAAATCCGCGACGATGCCGCAGAAATCGGAAAGGTTCTTGAATATATACAGGGAATCGCAGAAGTTAAAGCTTACAACCTTGTAGGTAAGCGTAGCCGCGAACTCAACGACGTAATCAACCGCAGAAAAAAGACTCTGGTAAAAATGGAAATGCGCTGTATTCCGGTTTCTAATATTCAGTCTCTGGTTGCAAAGCTCAGTGGCGTTGCCATGATGATTACTTCATTGTACTTTTACCTTGCGGGCAGCATGGCCCTTGCAGACTGCGCAACAATGCTTGTTTGTTCTTTCATGCTCTTTAATGCCCTCGAAGCCGGAGGTAATTATTCAGCACTCCTTCGCACCATTGACCTCGGCGTTACAAAGGCAAGTAAGATTCTCGCCCTGCCTACTATGGATATAGAGGGTAAAGATAACACGGTGGTTTCGACAGACTCAACAAACGGAGCTCTCATCCAAGCCAACGCCATCGACTTCGCTTACGACAAGCGCAAGATCATCGACAATATTTCCCTCTCAATTCCAGAACACAGTACAACTGCAATTGTTGGACCAAGTGGTGGTGGTAAAACAACCTTCTGTCATCTTCTTGCCCGTTTCTGGGATGTAGACAAAGGTACTGTTACATTAGACGGGAAAGATGTCCGTGACTACAGCATGGATAACCTTATGAAAAACTACAGCTTTGTTTTCCAGAACGTTTATCTCTTCCACGATACAATTGCGAACAACATCCGCTTTGGTCAGCCGGAAGCTCCAATGGAAAAAGTAATCGCTGCAGCAAAAAAAGCCTGCTGTCATGATTTTATCAGCCAGCTTCCAAACGGTTATGACACAGTAATCGGAGAAGGCGGTGCATCTCTGAGCGGTGGTGAACGTCAGCGTATTTCCATTGCCCGTGCCATCATGAAGGACTCTCCAATCATCATTCTTGATGAAGCTACAGCAAACGTAGATCCGGAAAACGAACGCGACCTTATGAAAGCTATCGAAGAGCTTACCCGCGAAAAGACAGTTATCATGATAGCCCATCGCTTAAAAACCGTACGTAATGCTGACCAGATTGTCGTAATAGACAAGGGCCGCATAGCCGAGCAGGGCAAGCATGACGAGCTTGTTGCAAAGGGCGGAATTTACGCAAGATTTATAGATTCACGTAAAGAAGCCGTAAGCTGGAAGCTTTAATTTTCTAAGTGGATTGCTACGTCACCTTTGGGCACCTCGCAATGATGTTTTTCCTCCTTACGTCATTGCGAGCATAGCGAAGTAATCCACACCAGCAATGAAGAATCCCATCTAACTTGACTAGTTAGTCACTACTAACTATAATAACAAAGTGTTAGCATGTACTAACAGTAATAAGAGGAAAAAGAAATCATGAAAAAATTATCAGAACTCACAAAGGATGAAAGTGGTGTAATCGCTTCTATAAATGGTGATGCACGCTTTGTCAGCAGAATCACTTCCATCGGTTTGACACCTGGCTGCCGTATTTCGATTATCAAAAATGAAAAACGCAGACCAATTCTTGTGTATTCACGTGACACAATGATTGCATTAAACCGAACAGAATGTGACGGCATTGAAGTAAAGGAGGCCGCTGTATGACAGAAAATTGCGAAACAGTAATTGCGCTGCTCGGTCAGCCAAACTCTGGAAAATCAACACTCTTCAATGCTCTTACAGGTATGAAGCAGCATGTCGGAAACTGGCCTGGAAAAACCGTAGAAAAGAAAGAAGGTACTTTTGAGCACAATGGCAAAAAGTACTTAGTTGCTGACCTTCCTGGAACCTACAGCCTCAGCGCAAATTCTGATGAAGAAATTATTACCCGTGACTATATTGCTAGCGGAAAGGCAGACGTTGTTTGTATTCTTGCAGACTCTTCACAGCTTGAACGCAGTCTTTATATGCTGGCAGATTATTCAGGAATTACAGTTCCATGCTTTTTGCTTTTGAATCTTTATGATGTTGCAGAAGAACAGGGCAAGCAGATTGATTATGCCGCCCTGGAAAAGAAGCTTGGCATTCCGGTTGTTCTTTTTTCTGCACCAGATAAAAAGAAGTATGATGGATTTTATAACGCTTTGGAACGTGTCCTTGAGAAGAAGACATTTCTGGACTCTTCAAGCCTTGATGCAAAATACAGCACAATTGAAGCCTATAATGAAATTAAATCACTTATTCCTTCAAATGTAATTCCAGGTTATTCAGAAATATGGCTGGCTGCTAAAACAGTAGAAGGTGACCTTCCTGTTACAGCAAAAATCAAAAACTCTCTTATCGGTGAAAAACTTGCTGCTTTTAATAAGGCTGTTTCAAAACTCCAGAAAGGTGTTCTCGCAACCGGAGAAAAGAAGTTTGAATGGATAGATTCTCTTTTGGCCGGAACAGTCAAATCAGAAAAGAAAACTCGTACTCTCGGCAAGTTTGACCGCATGATTACCCACCGAATCTGGGGAAAGCCTGTTGTAGTCCTTACAGTTTTGTTCGGACTCATTGCTTCCTTTATTCCAGCCCTTCCGTTTATGGGAATTGGTGGCGCTGTAGGAGCTCTTGCGGGCCCAATAAGCTCAGGTCTGAATGCAATAGGCTGTCCTGCCTTTATCATTGCAATCATCTGCGATGTGCTCATCAACTCGCTCAGCTTTATCTTTAAGATGCTGGGCTTTGTATTTGGTGTAACTCTGGTTTTCGGTCTGCTGGAAGAAGTCGGCGTTATGGCCCGAATCTCTTACGTATTCGACAACACGATGTCTAAGCTTGGACTTCAGGGAAAATCAGTTATGCCTTTCCTCGTAAGCTTTGGTTGTACAATGGGTGGTGCCGCAGGTGCCCGCGTAATTGATAACTGGGGTCAGAAGGTTTTGACTATCGCTCTTGCCTGGGCTATTCCATGTGGTGCTGCCTGGGCCGTTGTTCCAATGCTTTCTACTGTCTGGTTTGGAGCCGGTGCACCTCTCGTAATTGTTGCGATTCTTGCAGTGATGGTTCTTCACATGTGGATTACTTCAAAAGTATTCGGCCGCTCCCTCGTAAAAAAAGAAGACCGCTGCGGTATGATTATGGAGCTCCCTCCATATCACAAGCCACGCTGGGGCAGCCTTTTCCGCTATGTTCTTGGCCGCACAAAGGATACCTTCTTCCGTGTACTTAAAGTAATTCTTCTCGTTTCCTTTGTATTCTGGCTGCTCACTTACACAAGCTCAGGAAAGATGGATAATTCTATCATGTATAAAATTGGGCAGGCAATTGAGCCGTTTACAAAAATCTTTGGTCTTGGCTGGAAAACCTTTATGGCCTTTATTGTTTCTTCTCTTGGTAAGGAAGGTGCAATCGGTGTTCTCAGCACAATCTTTACAGACCACAGCATGATTACAGTCGGTTCCGTAGTTGGTGGTGGTGCCGTTGCAAATATTAATGAACTGCTTGTAGCAAATGTTTCAAAGCCGGAGGCCCTCGCCTTCATCTTTGCAATTACCTTCAACATGCCGTGTATCGTTGCCCTTGCCGCAACTTATCAGGAAACTCACTCAGCAAAGTGGACAACACTGATTGCCTTGTATTATACATTCGGTGCTCTCCTCATTGCCTGTGTGGCTTATCATATTGGACTTTTGATCTGGTAGGGCGTTCCCGTCCGCCTTCGGCGGCCGGTCGGGCTTTACGGAGTTCCGCTAACGCTTCATTCTGGGGTAGTTTCGACAAGCGCAACTACCCCAGAACGCTTCGCGCCCCTCCAATCCCTAACGTTATAGGCTCGCAGGCGGGTCTATTGAGGTCTTAATGGAAGAACTGTTAAAATTATTATCCGATGGACGTTCTCGAACTATCGAAATGCTTGCCGGCGAGTTAGGCACAACTACCGACGACATTCTGCGCAAAATCGATTTTCTGGAACGTTCAAAAATAATCCGCCGTGTCGCAACCTCTTATCCTGAAAATGAAACTCTGCTCACGGCGGGCAAAAAACCGGTGCCGGTCTGTTCGGGACACTGTACGTCCTGCGCCGGCTGTTCACACGGAAAAGGAAAATCACACTGCGATTCCTGCATGCCAAAAGGCGGCTTTAAGAATATGGGAATCATGTGGGAGGTTATAAAATAATATGGGAACAATAATTGTACTATTAGTTTTAGCAATAATCGTTTTATGCGCAATTCTCAGCATCAGAAAAAGAATTAAATACGGCTCTGCCTGCTGCGGAACCCACGATGCTGCGCCAAAGAAAATCAAAGTGAAAGATAAAAACAAAGCCCACTACCCTTACACCTACACTCTCACTGTAGACGGCATGCACTGTAGTAACTGCGCCCGCCGTGTAGAAAACGCACTGAACTCAAAAGAAGGTGTCTGGGCAAAAGTTAATCTAGAAAATAAAAGTGTACTTGTACGGGCAAAGAATCAACTGAAATGGGAAGACTTTTCAACATTAATTAATGAAGCCGGATATACTTTAATTGAATTTTCAGCTGAGCAAACATAAGGTTCTGCGGCTTTTTTTTCATATTTGTTATTTGTCTGCCATGATATTTCAAAGTACTTCAACATGGCACTTTGAGAATAATTATTTCCTACAAAACTGTGGAAAATGCTGTTTTTGTGGGATGTTTTTAAGGATAGAAATTATGAATTTACCTACAAAATCTTGTAAAACAGGATTTTTGTAGGTATTTTTTTTGGTTAGGAAGCATATTCTTGACTGTTTGAGAAACAAAAAAGTTAAAAACTGGTAATTTTTTCCTACAAAAACATCCAAATTAGTTATCTTGTAGGAAATTTGTGAAATAATACTCTATGTTATTACCTACAAAATTGAAATTCTCGCATTTTTGTAGGTAATCATGCGGACTTTCACAGATTTCTCGCGCAAGGGCATGGAGCTGCGCCGAAGGCGGCCACCGCAAGCGAGTGAACTAACGTTAGTTAGTGAACGAGTGCGGAGGCTGGAGCGCCAGCGGAAGTTCGATAAATCTCACACCCCCATTTTTCGATGTTCCTAAACGACAGTCCCGACGGACTGTCGTTTTTAACGGAACTTCGATTAAGGGTGCAACGCCCGACCCGAAGTGGTGGTTGAGCTTGTCGAAACCACCACGTAGGGATGCGCCCAAATATTTTTAATTTTTCTTAAATCCTGCGAAGGCTTTTATCATCAAAATAATTGCGAGAAGAAGTACAACAAGGTCTGTAATCAGCTGAGCATAAAAGACGCCCTTTACACCGAGGCCTGCGACGTGTGGCAAAATCACAACGAGAGGCAGGAAGAGAACAAGCTGTCTTGCGAGGGCCAGAATTGAAGCTCCGCCGGCCTTGCCGATTGCCTGGAAGAAAGTAATTGAAAGAATCAGAACGCCGTAGCAGATGTAAGCGCCGAAAATAACACGAAGCATTGGAGCACCGGTCTGAACGATGGCGGCATCTGTAATGAACATGGAAAGCATCTTTACCGGGAAGCACATAATCGGAACGTAGAAAAGAAGAGCCACGACGGTTGCAGAAATCATAAAGGTGCGGGTGAAGGAACCAACGCGGTCGAAAAGCTTTGCTCCGTAGTTTGTACCGATTGCAGGCTGGAAGCCCTGGCTGATTCCCCAGAGAGGAATGAAGGCAAAGGCCTGAAGGCTGAGGGCCGCCCCCAGAATTGTCTGCCATTCACTACCGCCCCACTTTGCGGCTGTGTTGTAAAGAATTGTCTGCTGAACCATGGACATAACCTGCATAAGCATTGCAGAAACGCCGACTCCCAAAACTGGCTTTACAAGCTTTCCTTCAAAGCGGATTTTGTGAATACGCACTGTATCGCTCTTCTTAATGAAATAGAAGAAAGACATGCACATCAAAACAAACTGAGAAATGATTGTTGCAAAGGCAGCACCGAGAACTCCCTTTTCTGCGCCGAGCACTTTGATAAGAATCGGATCGAGAATGATATTGAGGATGGCGCTGGTTGCCATAATAATCATTGCCTTTTTAAGCTTGCCTTCGCCGCGCATAATCATGTTTGTTGACTGACCAAGGTTTACAAAAAGTGAACCGCAGAAAACTATGCGGAGGTAACGGATTGCCTGCTCAAGAACTTCGCCTTCTGCTCCGGCAAGAGTAAGCAGCTGACGAGTAAAAATCAAACCAACTACAATTACGATTGCAGAAAGAAGAGTTACAAACGAAATAAGATTTCCCATTATGCGGTCAACGGTGTCTTTATCGCGTTCTCCGATTGCACGGGAAAGAACCGAAGCCGAGCCCTGCCCTATCAAAGTTGCAATTCCACTGTTGATGAGAGTAAAAGGATAAGAAACCTTTACTGCAGTCATTGCAACAGGGCCAACCATCTGGCCAACGAAAACGGCATCCATAAAATTATAGAGCCCTATAACAACCATACCGAGCACAGCCGGTACACTCAGAGTGAGCATTGTCTTAAAGACATTTCCGCTGACTAACATTTCGCGGGTGTCCTGCTTATCACTCATAATAACCTCCAGTAACATTTTAATTTGTTAGTTATTACTAACGTATTTATGATACAAAAGTGGCAAGGGCGTCACTACTCTAAATTGCAGAAAAGGCTCTATTCTGCAATTTACTTTTCATATAATGTTGACCTGTCGGCTGATTTTTGCGATAATTCAAAAACATCTTCAAATCTCTTCCATGGGGGAGTAGCTGGCGTTTCTGGAATTCCAGATGCGTTACAAGTCAACATACTGGAATCTGAATTGCCGATGGACATAGGCAGTTCGATCCTGGCTTGCCTTAAATTGCGAGACTCATGATTAAGGACTCTTACTATGGAATGGAATCTTATCTTTTTTGTAAACAGCGTTCTGCTTGGCGTTGGCCTTGCCATGGACGCCTTTTCAGTTTCAATCGCAAATGCCCTTAGTGAATCTTCCATGAAAAAAAGCCGCATGTGTTTTATTGCCGGCGTTTACGCTTTTTTTCAGTTTGCCATGCCTATGATTGGCTGGATCTGTGTTCACACGATTGTTGAATATTTTGAAAGGTTTGATGACTTTATACCTTGGATTGCGCTGACTCTGCTCTTGTGGATTGGCGGTAAGATGATTTGGGAAGCGGTACATGGGGGAGAAGATGAAGCAGCAGAGGTTGCCGCAAAGCTGACTTTCGCTACCCTCTTGATTCAGGGAGTTGCAACTTCAATTGACGCACTTTCTGTCGGTTTTACAATTGCTGATTACGGCCTGCTCATGGCCCTGGTTGCTTCACTGATTATTGCCGGAGTGACTTTCGCAATCTGCATGACAGGACTTTTAATTGGTAAAAAAGCCGGCGACAAACTTGGCGCAAAAGCGACACTTTTCGGTGGTCTCATCCTCGTAGGAATTGGAATTGAGATTTTTGTGAAGGGCCTTTTCTTTTAAGTTTTACGTTATCAAAGAATCTGCTATCCGAAAATTTCTTCAGCTTTTAGGGCTGTCTGTTTGCGTTTTTCAAGAGTTTTTTCAAAAAGTTCTCTGGCAATTGCGGGGACCTTTTCGTAAACAACTTTAGTTCCTTCTTCAGTAATGCCGCCCTTTGTCGCAACTCTGGTAACCACATCATTAAAGGACATCTTTTTTGTAAGCATTAATTCGCCGGTTGAGCAAAGAGTATTTAAAACCATCGAAACAATCTGCTCTTCAGGAATTGATGTATGCTCGCGTGCTGTCGAACACAGTACATCAAAAATAGAGGCAATAAAGCCCGGCATGCATGAAACTAGCTCCGAGCCCATTCCCATTTCATTCTCAGTAAGAAGAATCACATCTCCCATACATTTACAAAGAGACTTGAGATTTGTTTTATCATCTTCGCCGGCCTTTTCATTAAAGCAGACCAGAGTCTGAGATTTACCGATTTCAGCGGTGAGGCTTGGAATGACTTTTGCCATTTTATGATTTATGGTTTTCTCCATAGATGCAAAAGACACACTTCCATTTAAAGAGACAATCAATGTGCCAGCTCTTACAGATTCAGAAATTTCAGAAAGCACAAGTTTGATATCAAAGGGGCGTACACACATAATGATAATATCAGTCTTAGATGCCAGATCAGAATTGCTTGAACAGATATAAATTTCAGGAGGCAGACTTTTCAGTTTTTCAATAGTTCTGTTATAAACATAAAGTCTGTTATCCTTGTTTTTCGATAATTTTTCAACAAGCATGCTCCCCATGCTTCCATAACCTATAATTCCAATATTCATTAATTTCTTCCTTGTTTTATACAGCCAGTTCTATGAGTTTTTTGATATGGATTTCCACTGCATCAAGACAAGGAAGCGGACAGTTATTCTGATTCAAAAGCAGTGGTAATTCCGTGCAGCCAAGAATAATTCCTTCGATTCCGTTGCACTCTTTCATCTTATTGATTATCTGGACAAACTCGGTAAGAGTTGATTCTTTCACAATTCCTTTTTCGAGTTCTTCGAAAATTCGTTTTGCAATAAGCTCTCGTTCTGATTTCTCCGGAACGAAAACTTCTACGCCGGCTTCAAGCAAATCTTTTTTCATGTAATCTTCTTCCATTGTAAAAATGGTTCCCAATAAGCCTATCTTCTTTATTCCTCGAGCCAAAGTTTCTTCAGTTACAGCTTTAGGAATACTAACTAACGATAGTTTTGTATCCAACTTCTTCACAATTTCATCAAAAACAATATGCATTGTTACTGCCGTGAGAGATATAACCTCGCAGCCGGAAGCTTCCAGACATTTTACCTTTTCTGCAAGATAATCAGACAGTGCATCATAATCTTTATTACAAACATATTCCCACGCACGGCGAAAGTTTACACTCTCAATCGCAATATCAGGCATAGCCTTTTCACCTGTCAAATTATCTATTCGGGAATTGAGTTCCTTATAATACATTAAAGTTGATTCTGGTCCTGTACCACCAACGAGTCCGATTTTTTTCATTATTAAATCCTCCAGATTTTATGACTATTTCTTCTGCAAAACTGTAATTGCGCCGTAGTGTAAAATATCAAACTTTTCTGGGGCAATTTCATCGAGAAGCGCTCGGTGTTCTGCATCCCAGCGGGCGAGTTCATCCGGATTAAGAGAAGCACCAATTCCACGGCTTGCTCTTACGCGGCCGTGCCAGCTTTCTTTTGTAAAGGGAACCATAAGGTCATATTCTTCGTGGTCGATTTTATCAAAATATTTATAGGCAACATCCGGCACCCAGATTTCATGGCGCTTTGCTCCACAACCAGACCATTTAGGGCTGTACTTCAAAATCATCTCTTCACTCTTGCCGGCAATTTTATCCTCATACGGCAACCAGGCCATATATAAGATTACAAGCTTTCCCTTTGGCTTAAGCAAATCAGCTAAAACCGGCATAACCTTTTCATGGTCGAAATACCAGAAACACTGGCAGGCTGTAATTACATCAAAGCTTTCTTTTGGAAAATCGAGCTGCTCGGTCGCGGCGGCAATAAAATCAATTTTCATCCCGGCATCAGCTGCCAAGATTTTTGCCTGTTCAATCTGCTCTGGAGAAATATCGGTTCCGGTCCACTGAGCGCCGTATTTATACATATTGCGCGGTACAACACCGGTTCCTGTTCCAAGGTCCAGAACCATCTGCCCTTTTATGCAAAGGCTGCGGTTTACAATTTTCTTATAAAATTCTTCCGGATAAATATCGCGAAACTTTGCATATTCCTTTGAGGTCTTTCCCCAGTCAAAGGCTTTTCCGTCATCAATTCGCTTGTCTCTGATTTCCATATTCTTCTCCCTTTACTGCTTAACAGGCTTGCCGTGTCCAAAATAAAGTGTACGTGGACCGAGCCCTTTTATTTTGTCATAGCTTTTTTTGATATCCTCAAGATTATAGTACAAGTGGCCCATTCCAGGAAATACCCAGTTATCCAGAGCATCTCCGACCAGCAGATGTTTTTCTTCAACATCAACTCCAATCGAACCATTTGTGTGTCCCGGAAGTTCAACAATTTTTGCATTTATTCCATACTCGTTAAGGCTGTCACCATCTTTTACATAAATGATATTTGCAGGTCGTTCAACTTTCGTTTCGCGCAAAACCTTAAGAGACAAGCCGAGAACTAAGCGGCCTGTAAGTCCATAACATTTGAGAGGCTGCCTGTCAAAGCTTTCAAAGAGTTCTTCATCAGCCTTATGAAAAGCTACCGGTACACCGTAACGTCTGGAAAGCTCAGCTGCATTTTCTGCATGATCAAAATGAACATGAGTCAGCACGATAAGCTTTAAGTCATATTTGTCACATTCAGAAATCACCATATCAAGGCTCTGACTGCTGCCGGTATCAACCAGAATAGCATTGCGGCCTTCAGAAATAAGATAACAGTTATCGGTTTTACATTTTATTCTTGTTATGGTACTCATAGAGTTTTCTCCCTTACCTCCTCAAATATGACACACTTGTGACACTTATGTATTTATAATAGAATTATTAAGAAGTCAATTATTTTTGAAAAAGAGACACTCTTTTACATATTTGTGTCATTTTCTAAGGAAGCCGTATGACAGAATCAAAGCAAGGGAGAAAACTATGTCAAAAATGTTCGATGTGTATCAAAACTTTTCAGACTTATATGATGAATTAGTAAATCATGAAGATTACGAAAGTAATCTTTATAAGTTTCTGAACAGCAAAATCCAATGGGAAAATAAAGTTGTCGGCGAATTTGGAATTGGAACCGGGCGGGTTACAAAGAACTACATAGACAAGGCACAGAAGCTTTTTGCGTATGATAATTCGCAGCATATGATTGATAAGGCAAAAGAAAACTTATCAAAGTGGGCGGATAAAATAAAAATAGAATATGAAGTTCTTGATAACAGTAAAATCAATTCTATTGAAAATACATTTGACGTAATAATTGAAGGCTGGAGTTTCGGGCATCTGGTTGTTCAGGATGATGTAAATCGAAATCAGACTATTCAGTACCTTATCAGCGAAACTAAAAAACGTGCAAAGGAAATCATCTTCATTGAAACATTGGGAACGAATGTAGAACTTCCAAATCCACCTGGAGAAAAGCTTTCGCAATTTTATCATGCACTTGTTGAGGCTGGCTTTAAGGAGTACATAATTCAAACTGATTATAAATTCAGCAATTGCGAAGAAGCAGGAAATATAATGGGCGCCTTTTTTGGTGACTCAATGAAAAATGATATCATTCAAAAACAATTAAATGTAATAAAAGAATTTACAGGAATATGGATTTATAGGGAGGCATATTAATGAAAAAAATCAGCATCATCATTTTGTTTGCAATATTTTTCATAGGCTGTAGTTCAAATGATTATAAGCAGAATAGCATCCCGATGTCTGAATTAAATAATATTCCAGACAAGGTTATTTTGAATATTGAACCGCAATACCAGACCACTAACTATACTTGTGCAACAGTATCCCTTGGAATGGCAATAAAGTATGTAACAAATGATCAGATTGTCTTATCAGAAGAAGATGTCTGGAATACAACTGGCACAACAATTAAAGCGGCTCGAAAATATGGAAATGATATGAACGGACTGGGGAGAGTTTGTAAAAAATATTCAGTGAAATATAAATTTTTGAATAAGATGGATATGGATGTTCTTCAGTATTATTTGGCACATCAAAATCCGGTTATCCTGAACATACGACCAGATCCAAATCAGAATTATACTCATGCACTTCTGGCTGTTGGATATGATAAAGATAATCAGACTATTTACATAAATGATCCAAGTAATATTGTAACAGAATTTTCTTATGAAGAATTAAATAAAAGATGGAATGCCTGGCTATATCGACCAAGATTTCATTCAGAACAAAGCGGATTTATTTTGATAAAGGAATAGAGGATAATTAATTACATAATCGAAACAGAATGGCTAAAACTCCGAAAGTGTCAAAAAAAAATATCGCCACATATCTTAAAAGAATGGCAAAGGTTCCACTTTTTTAAGCAAGCTTTTTTGTAAACCAGCCCATCAGCTTTTGGGCAATAAAAATATTTACAAAAACAAGGATTGCGCCGAGTGCCATAAAGGCTCCGGCAAAGAGTGCAGAATCTTCAATGCACAAAAGGCACTTGCAGATAATCAGAGTGTTTACCGGCAGGCAAATCAAACTTGTGATGCAGGCCGGAATGTAGCGGCGGTAAATGCTTACCTGAATCAGATGAATGAAAAAGTGAAGGTCACATCCAAGGAAAGCGCCCAGCCAGATGTACCAGAGAAAATTGCGGTCAACAAAATATGCGAGTGTTGAAATTGCAATGCACAGAATGAGTTCTTCGTAAACGGCAAGAGCAAAGCCTTCTGTGGAAAAGTCTTTGTAGCGGCGGAGGATAAAAGGAAAGCGCTGCTGGAGTTCTGCAGTGTTCTGTCGTAAAAAATATTTAAAGCCGATAATTTCTTCCATGTCATGAAACATAAAAATTATCGGAAAAAGCCAGACGTATTCTTTCATAAGACCTCCATTTTCATCGTCATTGCGAGCGCAGCGAAGCAATCTATTTTATATTGATTGCTTCGGTATTACGTTACTCGTAATGACGAAGTAGAATTTTTAATATTATATCCTCTTTGTAAAAGTTAGTCAAAACTAACTAGACCGCAGAAAGATTAATCCGGTGAGATTTCAGGATTTGACGGGTATCATACTGCCAAGGCTGGGACTCAAATTACCATTTATCGGAAGCTAACAGGCATAAAATCTAGCTGGAAATATTAAAAATTTATGCTCACCATAATTCTTACTTGACTTTACTACGTATACGTAGTATTTTAACCCCGCTGGAGGCTTCTATGAATAATTTTTTCCGATTCAATTTCACAAAAGATACTGCTGTCGCTTTTGGAGCGGGCGCAGTTATGATTTTTCTCAGTCTGATTATGCTTCTCTTTGGCGGGGAATCTTTACTTGATAAGGCTATGTCTTTTATTCTTCACGACCTGCTTATGATTTTTGGTCTGGGAATTGTTTTTGTTTCGCTTTATGTAAGGAAAAAAGAAGAGGGGTTGCGTACCATTGGCTTTACAGGACGGAGAAATGCCTTGAGCCTTTTGATTGACTTCCTTTTTGCGGCAGGACTTCTTGCCATGTTTTTAAAGGACGAAAAGCCGGCGAACCTACTTGAAATCAAAAATCTGTACGCTGCAACCTACATTCTGGTTGCGGGAATTTTTGAAATGACATTTATTTACGGCTACCTTCGTGCGAGTTTTGAAAAAGCCTTTGGAATTATTCCTGCGATTCTTTTAACGGCCGCCTTTTACTCTTTTCATCACGCGGGCTTTCAGCCGGAGTTTTTGCATCTCTTTTTTGTAGGACTTATGTATTGCTCTGTTTATTACATCACACAAAATCTTTTGATTGTATTTCCTTTTTTCTGGGGTGTAGGCGCCTTGTGGGATGTGATTGTTTCATCGGAAGCGGGAGAGGAAATCAAAAACCTTGAATCCTTTATTATTGCGCTTATAATTTTAGTTCTGTCTGTTGGATGGATTTTTATTTCTAAAAAGAGATTATCGGGTCAAGCCCGATAATGACATATTCGGAGCGATTATTATGTTATCTAAAACTTCTATCGTAATTTGTGGAATGCTTTTGCAGGGTGAGATGAATGCTTACGACATGCTCAAAATGATTGATAATATGAACATGCAGTACTGGCATCCGATTGGTGCGACTACGCTTTACGAAAGCTGCCTGCGGCTGGAAAAGAAGGGCTATATAGAGGACACTGGCAAAGCGGATAACAAAGCAGTTTACCGAATAACAGAGACCGGCCGTGCAGAACTGAAAGCTACAATCTGTGCACTTTTTGAAAGGGTTGATTTTGATTCAGTCTGGTTTTGTCTTGCGGTTATGTATTCCGGCGTCCTTTCGAAAAAAGAACTGGAAGAAGAAAAAGAAAAACGAACAGCTCTTCTTGAGGAATACGAAAAAGGAACAATTGAAAACCGTAACAAAATGCTGGCTTCAAAAGTCCCCTACATCGATATCTGCGCAATCGACCGAATGATTCAGATAATTCAGATGGAAAAAGAAACGTTGAGAAAGCTATGAAAAATATAAAGGACTGTCCTTCCGAACATAATTCGGAATCTAAATTAAAGATGCTGAAACAAGTTCAGCATGACGATGAAACTGAACTCTATAAAAAACTCGGAGAACTTACAAAAAATAAAGCGGAATGGGAAAGCAGTATTTCTGATGTCGCAGCCTTACTGGAATACGATTCCACAAAAATCCAGGCTAAGGCCTTGTGGCTGCTTGGCGAGATGGGACTTCAGCATCCGGAGAAAATCAGGAAGTGGGTTCCGGCAATTTCTGATTTTCTGAACAGCCCTGCCCCGCTGCTCCGTGAACGTGCACTCAATGCTCTGGGAAGAATCGGCCGTGCAGACTTCAGCCTTATCAATGCTTATTGGAATGATTTATTCCGTTTTGCAAAAGACGAAGCAGCGAACGTTAGGTTGAACTTTATCTGGGCCTCGGAAAACATCGCGACAAATACACCGGAAATTTATACCGGTTACATGGATACTTTTGCAAAACTTCTTGACGACCCGGACGACAAAGTGCGTATGGAAGCGCCGGAAATTTTCCGTGTTCTCGGAAAACGCAAGCCGGAACTCGTCGCTCCTTACATAGATTTTCTTTCAAAAATCTCAGAAACAGACACAAACAGAGTTGTCCGTATCCATTCAAAAGGCGCAATTAAAGCTTTTCAAAAAGTCACATGTTAGTTAGTGGTTGCTAACATAATAATAAAATGATATTATTTCAAATCGTTAGTTAATACTAACTCATATTTTGTATAATGAGGTAATATCATGTTAAACAAAGTTGCAATTGCAAATGTAATTGGCCGCGAAATAATTGATTCACGCGGAAATCCTACTGTTGAAGTAGATGTAATTCTTGAAAACGGAGTGCTTGGCCGTGCCGCAGTTCCAAGCGGAGCCAGCACAGGCGAAAACGAAGCACTTGAACTCCGCGACGGCGACAAAGACCGCTACGGTGGAAAAGGTGTTCTCAAGGCTGTAGAAAATGTAAATAAGATTATCGCGCCGGCGCTCAAAGGCTACAATGTTTTTGAACAGCGCAAAATCGATATGAAGATGCTCAAGCTCGACGGCACTCCAACTAAATCAAAGCTTGGCGCAAACGCTATTCTCGGCGTTTCTCTTGCAACAGCTCAGGCTGCGGCAAAGGCTCTCAACATCCCGCTCTACCGCTACATTGGCGGTGCAAATGCTCACGTTCTTCCTGTTCCAATGATGAACATTATCAACGGTGGTGCCCACTCGGATGCCCCAATCGCTTTCCAGGAATTTATGATTCGTCCGGTTGGTGCTAAAAATGAAAAAGAAGCAATCCGCATGGGTGCAGAAGTTTTCCATGCCCTTGCTAAACTTTTGAAGAAGCGCGGACTTTCAACTGCCGTAGGTGATGAAGGTGGTTTTGCTCCTAAGTTTGATGGAATTGATGACGCACTTGATTCTATCGTAAAGGCAATTAAAGATGCCGGCTACAAGCCTGGTAAAGATGTTAAGATTGCCATGGACTGTGCTTCAAGCGAGTTCAGCGTTGAGCGCGACGGAAAGTTCTTCTACAACTACAAGCAGCTTTCAAATGGAACTCCAAAAGATCCAAACGGAAAGGAACTTTCAGACGACGAGCAGATTGCTTACCTCGAAGAACTCATCACAAAATATCCAATCGACTCCATTGAAGACGGTCTCGATGAAAATGACTGGGAAGGCTGGAAGAAGCTTACGGCCCGCATCGGCGACCGCTGTCAGCTTGTAGGCGATGACCTCTTTGTAACAAACGTTAAGTTCCTCGAAAAGGGAATTAAGATGGGAGCAGGTAACTCAATCCTCATCAAGGTAAATCAGATTGGTTCTCTTACAGAAACTCTCGAAGCAATTGAGATGGCACACCGCCACGGCTACACAACAGTTACATCACACCGCTCTGGCGAAACAGAGGATACAACAATTGCAGATATCGCAGTTGCAACAAACTCTGGCCAGATTAAGACAGGATCAATGAGCCGTACAGACCGTATGGCAAAATATAATCAGCTGATTCGCATTGAAGAAGAGCTGGGGGAGGCTGCAGTTTACGGTTATAAGAAGTTAAGATAATACACTCTAAAGATTTTTAAGTCCTACTAAATTCGCCCGAGCTCGTTGAGTTCGGGCGGATTTTTTTGTCCCAGAATGTTTTTTGAAGGAATACTTAGAAATGTAACTAATATTATGCAACTTCTTTCAATGTCTGATATTTAGATATAATCTGATTAATGGAATAACCTTCGTCATACCATTGTTTGCATAATCTGCTGCATTCGGTAAAACGACAATGACAATCCTTTGCATTTTCTACATCAGAATAAGATTTCCAGCAGCCACAGTATTTACAGTCGTGACCCTGGTGATTTTCAAACTCAATCACATCTTCTACAGGATAACCAAGAATTACCCCTACTTCATGAGGAAAACCTTCGTCTTCAATCATACGGGAAAATAACTCTTCAACAAAATCAAATACACTGCCTGTATGATATCCCTTTTCAGATAAATAAGCCTGAACAAAGACATCAGTCAAAATCTTTCTGGCCCAGCAGATATTAAGAAGAAGAATGGCTGTGGAAGTTTCCGATATTTGAGCAGAAAAAGCCATAAGTCCATGCTTAAAAAAAGTATTTTTCCAAACCTCAAACTTATCATTATCAAACTCTTCTTTTTTAACGAAGAACATATTTCCGGGTTTTATATTACAAAAGGTAGGTGAACTAGACTGAACGATTATCTGATCGAAACTCATTTTTAAATCCTTAAAAAAAAAGCCGCCTGGCCATGACATAAACCAGGCGGCTCAAAATATATTTATTTTATAAGAGCCTATTTTATTGCAGCTGTAGCCCAAGCCTTGCACTGTTCTACATCTGCTTCTTCCGGAGTAAGATGAACCATAAGAGGTTCTCCTGCACTTACAGCTCCTGCGTTTGTCAGACGGTCATTCCAGTCGCGGAGCCACTGACCATCACCCCAGTCATAAGAACCAAAGATTCCAACCTTCTTTCCATTGAGAGAGCCTTCGATTCCTGTATAAAATTCTTCCATTGTGTCTTCAAGAACTTCATCGCCCATTGCAGGACTTCCAAGAAGAATTACATCACAGCCTGTAACAGCTGCCTTATCTGCGCTGTCTGCTGTTCCAAAAACTACCTCTGCACCCGATGCCTTACAAGCTTCATTTATTGCATTTGCCATTGCTTCTGTATTACCAGTTGTGCTGGCATATATAACTGCTACTTTCATTAAATTACCTCGTTTATCATTTAATTAGTTAGTATTGACTAACTGTCTCAGAATATATATTGTATTTATAAGTTAGTCAATACTAACTTATAAAATTTTTAAATTATTTTTCGAGGCAAAAGAAATGACAAAATTAGTTTTAGTTCGCCATGGCGAAAGTGAATGGAATAAGCTTAATCTTTTTACAGGCTGGACAGATGTAGAACTTTCCGACAAGGGACGCAGTGAAGCAGCCGCAGCAGGTCAGTTGCTTAAAAAAGAAGGTTACGATTTTGATATCTGTTACACTTCCTACTTAAAGCGTGCAATCCACACCCTTAATGGAATCCTTTGTGAAATGGACAGAGAATGGCTTCCTGTAATTAAAACCTGGAAGCTCAACGAACGCCACTATGGAGATCTTCAGGGAAAGAACAAGGCAGAAGCTGCAGAAAAGTTTGGCGAAGATCAGGTAAAAATCTGGCGCCGCTCTTTTGATGTTAAGCCACCAGTCCTTGCAGACGACGACCCTCGCTCTGCTAAAAATCAGGCAATGTACCGCGATGTAGATCCAAGCTTCCTTCCACAGAATGAAAGCCTTGAAACAACAATTGCCCGCGTAGTTCCATACTTTCTCGAAGAAATCAAACCGCAGATGAAGGCCGGAAAACGCGTTATTATCGCAGCCCATGGAAACAGCCTCCGCGCTCTTGTAAAGTATCTGGACGACCTTACTCCAGAGCAGATTCTCGAAGTAAACATTCCAACCGGAACTCCACTTGTTTATGAATTTGACGACAACTTCAAGGTAATCAAACACTACTACCTTGGCGACCAGGAAGCAATTGCTGCAAAAATGAACGCAGTTGCTAATCAGGGAAAGAAAAAATAAGGTACAGGAATGAACAATCAGATTATCGTTCCAAACGTTTACAACTCTTCTCCAGATGATTTCTTTGATGGCAGTGCCTGTCTTCCAAAAGAGATAGGCGACCTTAAGCTGTTACGCAAGGAATGTCGCAATCAGATTGTTTATTATGACTGGAATCTAAGTTTTAAAGATAAAACTTTTGCAAGCCGTCCGGATAATTTTGGGAAAGATGAGATTCAGATTATCTTCAACATCAATCAGAAAATTGACTGGCAGGTAGACAGTGCGCATGAAGCTGTCAGCATGCTGCCGGGCGAGGTTTGCGTTTTCAGAAATAAGAATTACGCAACCTCCATGGATTATGACTGCAACAAGAATTTTCAATTCAAGAGCCTTCAGATGACAACACGTTTTTTTGAAGGCCTGCTTTCCCGCTATTTTGATTCGGATAAAATCGAAATGGGAAAATCTCTTTTTTTAACCCATGTAACAAAAACTGCAATAACAGCAGACATGTTCAAAGTTCTTTCAGAAATTGACAGTGCAGAAAAATATCACGAGTTCAAGGGCGTTTACGTCGAAGGAAAATTAATTGAACTGATAGCACTTGTTCTGCACGGAATATTTTATAACAAAACTTCCCTAATAGAACGCAATAAAAATATAGCAGAAGGAAATCAGTCTGACATTGCTCAGGTAGAAGCCCTGCACCATCGCGTTCAATTTAATCCGGCAGATGATTACAAAGTTCCCCAGCTTGCAAAAAATCTTTCCATGAGCGAAAGCAAGCTTACCCGCCTTTTCCGTTCCCTATATGGAACATCAATTCATCAATATGTACAAGATCAGCGACTGGAAAATGCAGCAAGTCTCATTTCCAGTAAGGGGCTGAATGTTTCCGAAGCAGCCCTGCAGAGCGGTTACACCAATATGAGCTGGTTTTCAAAAGAGTTTCAGAAAAAGTTTGGACTTTCTCCCAAAAAATATTCAATGATGAAAACCCCTGTTACTGAAAACTGTTAGTTTTCTCCCGATTTTTAGTAGAAATCGATATTTGCAATAATTATACTCTATAATAGTTAGTTTGCACTAACTCTAAAAAGTTATTTCGGAGGCCCTATGTTAAAATCTGTAGCGCCGTATATTGGTAAATATAAAAAATATACGGTCATTGCGTCGGTGCTAACAACGCTTGGAATTATTGCCAACGTAGCACCCTATTTCTTTTTGTATCAGCTGATTCTTCCGCTTACAAGACATCAGTTGCCGGACTTTCATTTTGTTGTAGTCCGTGTTTTATTGATTTTTGCCTGCCTTGCTTTTTATGCAATCTCTTACACGACAGGCTTATGTTTTTCCCACGTGAGTGCTTATAACACGCTGAAAAATATCCGCATCTCACTAAAATCAAAGCTTGAAAATCAGCCTCTTGGAAATATCAAGGAAATGGGAACCGGTCAGATAAAGCGCGTTTTCACAGACGACATCGACCAAATTGAACTTCTGCTCGCCCACGCCATTCCAGAGGGAATTGCAAATCTTCTGGTTCCCCTCATCGTGTTAATTGCAATGTTCATAGTAGACTGGCGACTTGCACTTTTGACTCTTGCAATAATTCCTATAGGCGTTTTTGCAATGTCTATGATGATGAAGGCCGGAATGTCAAAAATGGGCGCTTATTATGAGTCTGCAAAAAAAATGAACAACACAATCATCGAGTATGTAAACGGAATGGAGGCCATTAAAGTTTTCAACAAAGACGGAGATTCCTTCCGCCGCTTTGGAGATGCAGTTCGTGGTTATCGTGATTTTACTCTTGCCTGGTACAAGGTCTGCTGGCCCTGGATGGCAGTTTATAATTCCACCCTTCCCTGTCTGGCCTTTTTTACCTTGCCTATCGGAGCCCTTCTTGTTTTGAACGGCGTTATTGATTTGAGTCAGCTGCTTTTAGTTTTATGCATGTCCTTTTCGATTGGTTCTTCAATTCTGCGCGCCCTAAGCTTTGGCGGAAAGATTCCTCAGCTGGATTATAAAATTGCCGAGCTCGAAAAGATGATGAATGGAGAGGCAATCAAGCAGGGAACTCACAACTTTGAAGGCAAGAATTATGACATTGAGTTTAAGGATGTGAAGTTTAGTTATAAGAAATCTGCGGTGGTTGAGTCCGTCGAAACCACCAATAAAGACAGTTCTGCGGTAGTTTCGACAAGCTCAACCACCGTATCAACTGAGGTTCTTCACGGCATAAACCTCACCCTCAAACAAGGTACCACCACCGCCCTCATCGGAGAATCCGGCAGCGGTAAGTCTACGCTCGCAAAACTCCTTGTTCATTTTTACGACCTGGACTCAGGCAGCATAAAAATCGGCGGGCAGGACATTACCGACATGTCAATCGAAGCCCTCAACAATCAGATTTCCTATGTAGCTCAGGAACAGTTCCTTTTCAATACCAGCCTTTACGAAAACATTCTGATAGGCCGGCCAACAGCCACCCGCGAGGAAGTTCTAGATGCTGCCCACCGTGCCCAGTGCGACGAGTTTCTTGCCAGATTCCCTAAGGGAATAGACACAATGGCAGGTGACAGCGGTAAGCAACTTTCCGGCGGGGAAAGACAGCGCATTTCTCTTGCCCGTGCAATTTTGAAAAACGCACCGGTAATTGTGTTAGACGAGGCTACCGCCTTTATGGACCCGGAAAACGAAGAAAAGATGAACGCTGCGATTGCAGAAATTGTCAAAGATAAAACTGTAATCGTAATTGCTCACAGACTTTCTTCAATTAAAAATGCAGACAAGATTTGTGTTCTTAAAGCAGGCAATGTAATTGCCGAAGGTACACACGATGAATTAATGAAGAACTGCGAAGAGTTCCAGAAGTTGTGGGCCGCTAGCACTGCTGCTGCAAACTGGAAGATTTAAGCGGGGGCGTTACGGGGGCGGAGCCCCCGTTAGAAGGGGTAGCCCGCAACAACGTGCGGGCGCAGGGGGAGACTTCCCCCTCTTGATGGAGAATGAAAATGAAAAAACAAAATAAATCTATGATTTCGATGATGCATCGGCTGGTGGAATTTTGCGGAAAATACAAGATTCCGATCCGCGTGTCTTACCTACCGGGCTTTCTAAAAGGTATTGTGATGAAGTCGCCGCTTATGGCTTCTTTCTTTCTGGCCTGTGATTTTATGACTGGCAGAATGACTAAAAAAAGCTGCCTTATTTACGGACTGATTATTCTCACCTGTGTGATTCTTCAGGCTGTGATGCAAAATATTACGGACCGTCTTCAGTCTGCTACCGGCTTTAAGGTTTTTGCAGACAAGCGAATGGAAATGGGAGACCGCTTCCGTAAGCTTACCATGGGCTATTTTACCGAGGGAAACATCGGCAAGGTGAGCAGCGTTCTTGCAACCGATATGAACTTTATCGAAGAGAACTGTATGATGGTTCTGGAAGAGCTTGTTGGCATTATGATTTCGCAGGGACTTATGATTGCCTTTATGTTCTTTTTGAACTGGAGGCTTGGACTCACTGCTCTTGCCTGCCTCCTGCTCGTAATTCTTTTTGGAAATATCACTACAAGAATTTCAATTTCACATTCTATGCTTAAGCAGAAAACCGCAGAAAAAATGACCAGTGCTGTTCTGGAGTTTGCGGAGGGAATTGGAATTATCAAGACCTTTAATCTGCTTGGAGAAAAATCAAAAGAAGTGAACAGGAGCTTTGAAGAAAGCTGTAAAAACTCAATTGGTTTTGAAATGGCATATGCTCCATGGTGGGCTTCTATTCTGATTTCTTATGGAATCGTAACAGCCCTTACTCTTTTTGTTTCCGGACTCCTTTCTTCGAAGGGTATGATGACTAATGAATATTTTCTTGGAATGGTGCTTTTTGCTTTTGATTTGTTTGCGCCAATAAAGGCTTACTACGGCAACATTGCCCGTCTTACAGTAACAGATGCCTGCCTGGACCGAATCGAAAGTGTTTTTGATAAGGCTGAAATTGTAAATGAAGGTAAAGAGACTTTGATGTCTGCAGAAGATGCAGCTCGCAAAGGCCTGCCTGAAATCTCTTATCAGAATGTTAGTTTTGCCTACGGTGATAAAGAAGCTTTACATGGAATTAACTTTGACGCTCAGAAAGGACAGATGATTGCGTTAGTCGGTCCTAGCGGCGGCGGTAAATCTACAATCGCAAATCTTCTTGCCCGCTTCTGGGATGTAAAAGATGGCTCTATAAAAATCCGTGGAACTGATATCCGCGATGTTCCGGTTGCAAATCTTATGGATAATATTTCGATGGTCTTCCAGAGAGTCTATCTTTTCCAGGATACAGTTTTCAATAACATTGCAATGGGTAGAACAAACGCCACCCGAGAAGAAGTTATTGAAGTTGCAAAGAAAGCCCGCTGTTATGACTTTATCATGAAGCTGCCGAATGGTTTTGACACTGTGATTGGCGAAGGCGGAGCTGATTTGAGTGGCGGCGAACAGCAACGACTTTCCATTGCCCGCTGTATGCTCAAGGATGCACCTATCGTAATTCTTGATGAAGCCACAGCCAGCGTAGATGCCGACAACGAACACTTTATTCAGGAAGCAATTTCCGAACTCTGCCGCGGCAAAACTCTGATTGTAATTGCTCACCGCCTGAACACAATCCGAAATGCGAACAAAATTCTTGTGATTAAAAATGGTCAGATTGTAGAAAGCGGAACTCATGAAGAGCTGATGACAAAAGGCGGCGAATACAAAACAATGATAGAAAAACAGACTGCCTAGATAAAAAAATCCGCCGTGCCTTCCGGTAACGGCGGATTTTTTTCAATTCATATTAAAAGCAAAGGCAGCATTCAAACACGCAGCGATCACCTTCTTTAATATGAATATAGGTTTTTCCTTTTGTTTCAGCATCATCACGACGGAAAACTTTGAGGGTCTGCCCTTCCCGACTTTCACCTGTGTAATGAACTTCAAGATCTTTAATTTCATGCGACTGTAAAAAATCATCATCAAATACACAAAGGGCAAGTTTTATGTACTCAATGTTATTCATGTGATGCGACATATCAATATGACATGAACGGATAATCTGCTCAAAAACAAATTCTTCTTCCTTAAAATCAGAAGGAAATCTTTCAAAAGGTTCGTTATAAACAGGTGTTGGAAAATTTTCTTTTGGGTAAGGAAGATCTGTAAGCTTTTGCGGACGGTGTGTTTCGAGACTTAAAACGCAGGCTTCCTGATTTGCAATCAAAAGCTGCTTTCCATCTTTATCAAGAAGTTCTGTATTAACGTGAGTTCTCATTCCTGCATTGTTAATTGGAAAAGTTTTTGCTGTTATAATTTCTCGCCAGTCCGGTCGTCTCAAGAAATGTACTTTCGTTTTCGTAAACACCCAGAAGTCATTGAACTTTTCGCGATAAATAACACCATCGCAGCCCATTGCATTAAAACACTCAGTAAGATTATCCTGAACCATTAATACAGACTGGGCAATACCCATACGTACTGTAGAATCAATAAAAGCCGAAGATATTTTGCGCTCGCTTGTAAAAGTAAGATTATCAAAAGTTGTCATAAATTCATTATATCAAATTTTTTTTAAAAAAACACACATATCTGTCTTGCAGCTGATTGCAAACTTTTGATTATAAATGGTAAAAAAGCTTTTCTGAACATATTTTGATTTTTGTTCAGTTTCTTACAAAGAAGCTTTTTTGTTCTTAAAAATCCTGATTTCCCGCAATATAGTGATAACGAACAACGTGTTCGATATCAGACACCTTGTGTTATATTTTGCAGGAGATTGAACAATGTCAAATATTGTAGAATGGTACGAAAAACAGAGCGACAGGCTCAGGCTTATTTTTGTAATAATTTCGGGAGTGGCACTTGCTACATCTTTAACTTTCAGCTGGACCGGTAAAATTGCAGGCTTTAATCCGGCCTGGATTGCAATTGTTTTATGCGGTGTGCCGATTGTTCTTGGAGCAATTGTTGGAGTCGTAAAAGACCACGACATTACTGCGGATGTGCTTGTTGCCCTAGCTTTAATTGGTTCTCTGATTCTCAAAGAATTTTTTGCGGCTGGTGAAGTTGCCTTTATCATGCAGATTGGCTCAATTCTGGAAGATTTTACTTCGGACCGGGCAAAAAAGGGAATTTCAAAGCTTATTAAGCTCAGCCCTAAAAAGGCAAATCTCTTTGTGGATGGGCAGATAAAAATCATTGAAGCTGATCAGGTAAAGCTTGGGGACATTCTTCAGGTGAGGGCAGGGGAGTCTATTCCTGTTGATGGCAAAATAATCGAAGGCAGCACGAGCATTGACCAGAGTGCAATGACGGGTGAATCTATTCCTGTTGAGAAAAATCCGGGTGACCTTGTGATGAGCGGAACTATAAATCAAAACGGAAGCATTTTGATTGAAGCTGTCAAAACTGCCGGGGACTCTTCCCTCCAGCGAATGATTAAGCTTGCAGAAGTTGCAGATGCACAGAAGGCAAAAATCGTTCGCAAGGCAAATATCTGGGCTGCCTGGCTTGTTGTAATTTCGCTTACTACGGCAATTGTAGCTGGCACTATAATCGGAAATGCTCATAATGATTTCTGGCTGGGTTTTACACGTGCTGTAACTGTGCTTGTTGTTTTCTGCCCCTGCGCCTTTGTGCTTGCAACTCCAACTGCAATTTCTGCGGGAATTGGAAACGCTTCTAAGCATGGTCTTTTGATTCAGTCGGGAGAGGCGCTGGAAAGAATTGCTTCTTCTAACATTGCGGTTTTTGATAAAACAGGAACCCTTACAAAAGGAAAACCTGCTGTTGTAAAAGTTCAAACTCTGTCTGATATCAGCGAGGACGAGCTAGTCAAAATTGCTGCATCTGGTGAAGCTCTTTCAAACCATCCGCTTGCAAAGGCGATTATGGATTATAACAAAAGCGGTCTTTATGAAATTAAAAATCACAAAACTCTTGCAGGCAGCGGAATTGAATTTGAAATCAGCGGGAAAAAATATATTGTGGGAAAAGTAGAGGAGAATTTGGTGGGTGCCGAAAATGCCGTAGTCGCTGGAGCCAAAGAGTCGGCTTCCCTCGTCGGCCTTTACTGCGAGTCAAAGCTTCTTGGCATAATCTTCATTCAGGATGGCCTCAAAGAAAATGCCCGTAAAATGGTGGAAACGCTTAAAGCTCTGAACATCCGTACCGTTATGCTCACAGGTGACAACGAAAACTCTGCCCGCTATGTTGCAGCTCAAATCGGTCTTGATGACTTTAAAGCCAACTGTTCTCCGGAAGATAAAATGAATTACATCAAAAATCAGGAGGCTCAGGGAAATAAGGTTGCAATGTTTGGTGACGGGGTAAACGATTCTCTTGCCCTGCGTTCAGCCTTTGCAGGCATTGCCATGGGCGGAATCGGCAGCGACGTTGCAATCGAAAGCGCCGACGCAGTAATTGTCCACGACAATCTTGATGCAGTTCCTTATCTCTTCAAGATTTCCAGAAAAACTCAGGGACGAATTACATTTAATCTCTGTCTTTCTATGGTAATCAATTTTGCTGCAGTTGCACTTGCAATTTCCGGCATTTTGAATGCAGTCTGGGGCGCCCTTTTTCACAACTGCGGTTCTGTACTTGTAGTTATCAGCGCCTTCCTGCTGCTCTTTTATAAGGGTAGAGATTAAGACTATTTCATACACTTTGTAAGATACTGAACAGTTAGTTTGATAAAACTATCATGTCGTGTTATGATGATTCTGGAGTAATAGCAAAATGGACAGACGCCAGCAGAAAACAAAAATTGCAATTCATCAGGCAATGACTACACTTTTGAAAAAGAAAAAATTCGAGGCCCTCACAGTTCAGGATATTATTGACGAAGCAAACATAGGCCGCAGCACTTTTTACTCTCACTTTGAAACAAAAGAAGAACTGCTGGAAGAAATCTGCCGGGAAATGTTTGCCCATGTTTTTTCAAAAGATCTGGCTCCGGAAAAAAGCCACGATTTTTCAAAAGGGCGCAGGGGCTTTGCAAATCGCCTCACACATATTTTGTATCACCTGCAGGATCACAAGGAAAATATCAAGGCAATCATGTACGGTGAAACTGAAAAGCTTTTTACCTCATATTTTCGCGATTACCTTGAACAGACTTTTTGCGATGATTTGGTGGTTCATTCCGAAGTGCCAAAAGCCTTTGCTATACAATTTTTTACCGGGAGCTTTTGCGAAACTATCAAATGGTGGATTAATTCCGACATGCAAATGCCCCCGGAAGAAGTTGTAGAAAACTATCAAAAGATGATTAAGTTCCGCTAGTTACGGGACATACAGAAGAGATGAAGTTTATTGATGAATGGGCTTGGAGTAAAAAATGATAAGAGAATTTAATGAATATGTTCGCGAATGTTTTTCTGAAGCTGGTGAGATTGTCATAAAATCTATGATGGGCGGATATCTTGTATATTTTAAGGGTAAGCTTATAGGTGATATTTGCGGTGATGAGTTGTTCTTAAAGAGAACTCCCACATCGGACAGACTGCTTGCAGATTCCGAACTGCGATACCCGTATGAAGAATCAAAAACCTTGATGCATGTATTTGATAGTTTTGATGATAAGGCCCTGATTCAAGAACTTCTGGAAGGTATGTATACTGAACTTCCGGAAAAGAAAACAAAGAGCAGACGGCAACTAAAAATGAGCTTAAACTCTTCAAGCTTTTAGTAAGCTGCTTTTCAAAACTAAGCAATGATCCTCGCTATCCAGGCCTTTGCACTCACGATATTGAAGCTTTAACAAAACGCTACGGCCAGAAAGTTTGGGAATCATATCTGGAAAATCACAAACCCGCGACTGGAAGAATCTTCTGGGTATATGGTCCGGATAAAAATGACATTACAATCATAGGAATTGAACCCCACCCTAACGATAAAAAAGACGCTTATCAGAAAATCACACTTTCTTCAAAGGCTGAATCTCAAACAGAAACAGAAACTAGCGAACAAACCAAAACTGAAAAGAAAAAGAGAAAATAAGAACTAAAAGACCTTCCGGGAACTGTCCGTCCTGCTCGTCCAGAGTTTCGCGGTTATCCGGGTCATTTGGATTCGGGTGATGGCTGTTGTAAAACTCGACGATGTGAAGGTTTAAGTTCGACCATTTAAAAATCTACTCGTGATGATGTTCCCCGTGATGATCGGACTTAGCTGCAAAGTTTGGCTTGAGCTCTCCCTTTGCAAAAAGCTCTGCGGCTTCGTCGGCGTTGCCGGTGATTCCAGGCATTTCTTTTAAGCCGCTGGCTGCAATGGCTTCTATCATAATAGTGATAGCCGTTCTCGCCGTTGACTGCGACTGGGACAAGCAATCCCTCTTCATCATAAAGACGGAGAGCCTTCCTTCCAACCTTTCCGATAAGCGCAAACTGTCCGCGTGTATACATTGTTTTCCTCCTAAATCGTATCGTTAAACAAATAATACATCTGGCCCAAAAGACAAGGTCAAGAGTTTTTTATTTTTTTTACATTTTTTTTTTAACAAGTCTGCTGCACAAATGCGTCTGAAATGCAAACAAAAGTTTATAAGTGTTATCCCTCTTCATTATCCACTTCCCGCTGAACTCGACTCACGACTATAATTTTATGGCTTTTCGTGATAGAATAAAAGATATTGGATTTCTAATTTTGAATGAAGAAAAGATGCGGATAGCAAATCTTGTAGAAAATGAACTTGGAGACACAGGCTGCGAGTCGGCACACGGGCTTTCCTTTTATATTGAGACAGAGAATCACAAGCTATTATTCGATACGAGTCCGAGCGAAGTTTTGATTCGTAATGCCCAGAAGCTTGGCGTAGATTTGACCTCTATTGATACAGTGATTTTAAGTCATGGAGGTATGTGGTTAGTAAGTCGAATTAAAAATTAGTTTATTATATGTATGGTAAATCAAAAAAAGAAAATTATGTGGTATAATGTAACTAACTATTAATTAATGTTTTATTTAACTGTTAGTAATATTACGATGTAATTAAATATGTTATAAATATGATATAATTAACTTGGAGTGATGATAGTGAAAATTGATAATTTTTATTTTGTGGTAAATGATATTGAAAAATCTATTGCTTTTTATTCAGAATTATTAGACAAAAAACCAACTAATATAACAGGGGATAGATGGGCAGATTGGGAAAACGAAAATGGTCAAATATACTTTGGGATCATAAGTAAGAAAGCATCAGAGAGTAATTTAATAAAAGGAAATAATGGAGTTTTAGGATTATATGCTGATGATATTAATAAAGCATACCAAAAGTGTTTAGAATTAAAAGTAAAAATATTGTATGATCCAATAGTGTTATCTAATTCAAAAGATAATTATAAATGTTTTGCTATTGAAGATTTAGATGGAAATAAAATAGAAATATCATATTACGATAAATAAAAAATATCGTAGTATTAAGATATTACGAACACAATAATGATTTATAGAGCAGATAATATCTGCTTTTTTATTTTCAGCACTTAAAAAGTGGCACGGCCATTATGATCATTCGGGTGGAATCCTGCCCTTTGTGGAATTGAATCCAAGGGCCAAGATTTACATGCAGCACAATGCAGGCGGGGAATACTATGCATTTGATGGAGAAGATAAGGGCTACCGCTATATCGGGATTGACAAAAAGATTCTCTCTCTGCCTCAAGTTCAGCTTCTGAAAGGTGATGCGAAGATTGATGATGAGTTTCAGGTTTTTACTGTAGATAACCGGACTTACCCCCTGCCTTCTACAAACAAGCGGTTACGAGAACTTTGTGGCGGAGAGTATACTCAGGATGAATTTCACCACGAACAGAACCTGCTTTTGACGGCTTGCGGAAAGAAAATCCTTTTTTGTGGCTGTGCTCATAACGGCATTCTGAATGTGATGGAAACTCTTGAGCGAAAGTTTGGAAAAGAAATGCTTCCCGAAATCGTAATCGGAGGTTTTCATCTTATGAAACGCACCGAGTTCTCAGAGGCAGACACAAATGAAGTCGCAGAGATTACAAATCGTCTCAAAAAATATCCATCCCACTTTGCAACCTGCCACTGCACCGGCATTCCAGTTTTCCATCAGATGAAGGAAATCATGGGCGGGCAGTTGAGTTATGTGCGCTCCGGGGATGAAGTTTTAATAGAGTAGAAGAATTATTTTATTATCCTCTTTTCAAATCTGAACATGCCTTCCGGAAACTGACCGTTTTCTTCGTCCAGAGTTTCGTGGCTGTCGGGATCGTTTGGATCCGGATGATGGCTGTTGAAGAATTCTACAATATGGCTCCCTGCCCGCGGTTTCCAAGAATCAGAGTTTCTATCCCGAGACTTTTCAGGTATGGAGGAATATCGTGATGTCCGTTTCCGCCGTTATCAATCACTTCTGAGGAGAGGATTTCTCCATCCGCTGATTTTAGATATGCTTGCAAAGTACGGTCTGTGTATCAGAAGAAGTTTCTTCTCTAAAACCTTTTCTCTTACAAACATATTTTTCATGCTCTGAAAGATTTTGGACACATACTTTTAAAGTCTCAAATCCATTACCTCTTGCAACAGAAATCAGTTTTTCAAGTAGCTTTATTTCTTCAGGTTGATCTATCAGTTCAGGCGATATATATAAAAAAATTTCACACAAACTATTTGATCTTTTATAATAGGCAGAAAATCCTTGAATGATTCCATTTCGAAAAGAAACAAGTGAAAAACTGTTATTCTCAAAAAAGCGTTCATCAATGCTTTTTGAATTCTGAATAAGAAGTTTTTTTATTTCTTCTGAATAATTTTTTCCATTCATTATCATGATGCTTTTTCCTTAATATTTCTAGAGAGTTCTTGTGTAATTTTTCTTGTTTCTGCCATGATAAAAACAATGGCAAAAACGAATGATATTACGTCACTGATTAAAGAAGCCCAGAGCATGGTGACGATGTTGTGACTTGTCAGTGCCAGAATAATTGAAGAAGGCACAAAAACGATTACGTCGCGAAGCAGGGCTAGCAGAGTTGACTTTCCGCTTTTACCCAGGGACTGGAGCATAATGGCGGCAGATTTTATAAAGCAGGTGAGGATGATTCCGCTCAAAAAGATTCTGACACAAAGTCGGGCATATTCGGTATATTCCGGGCTGTTGTTTTTTCCAAAAAGGGAAATTACAAAATCTGGGGCAAGTTCAAAAATCAGAAAGAAGACTGTGCCGATTGCAAGGACAATTTTTGTAATCGTCCTAATTGTTTCATTTACACGCTCCACATTTCCGGCCCCCATATTAAAGCCGATGATTGGCTGACCTCCAAGACTTATTCCAATAACAATGGAAACAACAATTCCAAAAACCTTCATGACGATTCCCACAACCGCAAGAGGAATAACCGAGCCGAATACCACACCTGTACTTGCAAATGTTTCATAGCCGTATTTTGAAAGCAGATTGTTATTCACCGCAATGATTACCACAATTGAAAGCTGAACGATGAGGGATGCCATGCCAATTAAGATAATCCTTGAAAGAATTGAAGTTTCCAGGCGAACTGATTTTTTGCTGATTTTAAAATTCTTCGCACGGCAAAGATAGGCAATGCTCATGACAAAAGTAAGTGCCTGTCCGATAACGGTTGCAATGGCAGCTCCCTTTACTCCCATATTAAAGGCGAAAATAAAAAGCGGGTCTAAAATAAGATTTGCGATTGCTCCTGCAAGGGTACAGGCCATTGCATATTTTGGATAGCCGTCAGCACGGATTGAAGCATTCATTCCCTGTCCAATCATATAGAATGGCAGGCCAGCGCAGATTACTGTGAAATACTGGACGGCAAAATCATAACAAGTTTTTTCTTCTGGATTCGCTCCGAAGACTTTCAGTATTTGTGATTTGAAAATAAAGCCTGATAGGCAGAGAAGAATTGAGAAAATCACAAGAAGTAAAAAGCCATTTCCTACAGATTTGTCAGCCCGGTCCTTGTTATTTTTTCCCCATTCAAGACTGAAATTTGCAGCGGCCCCGTCTCCTACTAAAAGGGAAAGCCCCAGAGCCAGAACTGTAAAAGGATAGACAATATTTGTAGCTGCATTTCCAAAAGCTCCGGCCGGACTCCAGCCTATAAAAATCTGGTCCACAATATTGTAAAGAGCTGCAACCA
>CAMVDX010000015.1 GCA_947166355.1 uncultured Treponema sp. | reverse complement strand
AATCATTGATTGGTTTGAGATCTAAGTTCTATATTGAACGTCTTTATTCAGATAATAAACTCAACCCTGTTGTTAACCGCCGTAAGTATCTTGAAGAAGAAATTGATGAAAAGCGTGATGCTTTCTTCAATTCTGTTCAGATTGGCGATACTGTAAAGGGTACTGTTAAGAGCTTTACAAGCTTTGGTGCATTCATTGATTTGGGAGGCTTTGATGGTCTTCTCCACATCAACGATATGAGCTGGGGCCACGTAGCTCGTCCAAAGGATTTCGTAAAGAAGGGGCAGGAAATTGAGCTTAAGGTTATCCGCCTTGATCCTGCTGAAAAGAGAATTAACCTTTCTCTTAAGCACTTTGCAGAAGATCCATGGATTCACTTCGAAGAAAAATATCATGTTAATGACATCGTAAAGGGTAAGGTTACAAAGCTTACTGAATTCGGTGCATTTGTTGAACTCGAAGAAGGAATTGAAGGTCTTGTTCATATTTCTGAGTTCTCTTGGACAAAGAAGGTAAACAAGCCTGGCGATATGGTTTCTGTTGGTCAGGAAGTTGAAGCAATGATTCTTGGATATGATATCCAGGCTGGTCGTGTTTCTCTTGGCTTTAAGCAGGCTACAGAAAATCCATGGGATTCAATTGCAGAAAAATATGCAGTTGGAACAAAAATCAAGGGTAAGGTTGTTAAGATTACAAACATCGGAGCATTCATTGCTCTTGAAGATGGAATTGACGCTTTCCTCCATGCAGATGATATCTCTTGGACAAAGAAGGTTAAGCATCCGGGCAGTGAATTGACTGTTGACCAGGAAGTTGAAGCTGTAGTTATTGAGTGCGACCCAGAGGCTCACAGAGTTAAGGTTGGAATCAAGCAGCTTACAGATAATCCTTGGAAGGCATTTGCTGAAGAATATAAGCCTGGTTCAACTTTGGAAGGTGAAATTACTTCTATTACAGATTTCGGTATCTTCGTAAAGGCTCCTAATGGAATTGAAGGTCTTGTAAATAAGGCAAACCTCAGCGACGATAAGGATGTTCCATTTGAAGAAGCTGTTACAAAATACAAGGTTGGCGACAAAATCAACGTATTCGTTGTAGATGTAAAAGTAGACAAAGAGCAGGTTGCATTCTCTGTACGCGAGTATAAGAGAAAGCAGCAGCGCGATGAAATCTCACAGTATATGTCTAGTTCGAATGACGATGATGACGGAGCATATACACTTGGTGATATGCTTAAGTCTCAGAAGAATGACTAAACTCTGCCGTCATGCTGAAGTCTGTTTGGCATGACGGTTCTTTATACTGCGGGTGGGAATGGAAAAGAAAGTAACTCCTTTTGCGGGGCAAAGCAGTTTTGCAAAGGAAATCAGTTCTCTGGTGCAGACTCTTTCGTGCAACAATGCTTCGGTGCTGTTAATAGGCGAAAGGGGAACGGGTAAACGTCTAATTGCACAGCATATCCATTTTTCAGCCGCAGGAAGTCTTGGTTATTTTTTTGAGGTAAACTGCCGGTCTTTTTCAGAGGTTCAGATTCTTGAATCTTTTGAAACTGTATCAAAGCTTATTGCATATAATCAGAAGATTACATTGTTCGTCTGTTTTGCAGACAGACTTACGCCTAAGATTCAAAGTGCATTTCTTGAGTTTATCAAAAAAACTTGTGAAAAAGGTTTGAATCTTAAGATTGTTACTTCTGTAGAAACTTCATTGGAAGAAAAGGTTGCAAGCGGTCAGTTTAATTCTGAATTGTATGGCAGGCTTAATTCTGTCGTATTAAATTTTCTGCCGCTTCGTCAGCGAAAAGAGGATATTCTACCGATTGCAGAGTATTATCTTGCTAAGTTTTCAAGAAAATCTGGACTTGGTTTTACTGCTTTTTCTGATGGAGCTAAAAAGGCTTTGCTGGAATGTTTCTGGCAGGGTAATAGTGACGAGCTTATTAATGCGGTGCAGCGTGCTTTTATTGTCGGTGAACCGCCTGTAATAAGTGAATCTGATTTAGGGTTTGGAAACGAGTCTTCTGCAATTGTTGAAACTATTGAAAGAGTAGGTGAAGACAGAACTCTAAAAACCGCAGTTGATTCTTTTAAAAGAGAATATCTTGTTAAGATTCTTGAAGAAAACGGATGGAATCAGACTAAAACTGCGGCTGTGCTTGGAATACAGCGCACTTATGTGATAAGATTGATGAATGAACTTAATGTTCGCAGGCAATAATTTATTGAGGTAAATATAAAATGGCTGAATTAAAAGAACCTGAAACTGCAAGTGAAAAGCTTGCGGCTTTTATTGAACGAAGCAAAAAGGTTTTGATACCGCTTCTGATTGTACTTATCTGTATTCTTATTGGCTATATTATTACTTCTGTTGTTTTAACCAACGGAAAAGCAAAGGATTTACAGACTCTTGATGAAATTACATATACTCTTACTTCAAAAAGTTCTTCTCTTGAAGATTCTGAAGTGGAGCTTAGAAGACAGAATGCAATTGAACAGGCCGCTGCTTATACTATGAAAGGTGGTATTGTTGGTGCACGTGCAAATATGCTTTGTGCAGACCTTACTTTCCAGCAGAAAAAATATGAAGAATCTGCTGAATACTGGAAAAATGCTGCTGATAAAGGTAAGAAGACTTATATTGCTCCTATTGCATATTACAATCTTGCAGTTTGTTATGAAGAACTGAACAGAAGTGATGATGCTGCTGTTAATTACAAGCTTGCTGCTGATAATAAGGACTTTGTACTTTGTTCACATGCTATGTTCAGCTATGCAAGAGTTCTTGATTCACAGAGTAAGTATGAAGAGGCTTCTGAAGCCTATAAACAGTTAATTGACAAATTCCCTGAAAATGAATGGGCATATCTTGCAAAGTCAAGAATTATTGCTCTTCAGAATGCAGGTAAAATCGAATAAATAATTCTAAAACCATAAAATATGAATAAGGCATACTGTAAAATAAAGTTTTTTCTTATTACTTTTCTTACAGTATGCCTTATTACATTTAACGCAGGCTGCGGGCTTGATACTGTTTATGTAATTGATGCTCCAGGTACTATAATTCATGAGCCTGTGTATACTTCAATCTTTCCAGAAGATAAATATTTTGAATTTATAACCAATGAGCGAAAGTATGAAGGTATCAACTTTCTTGGTACCGAAATTTATTATAAAATTTACAGAAACTCATCTGTAATGGAAAATGAACGCAAGATTATTAACTCTGCGGCGCTCAGTGATTCCTCCAGCTCAAGATCTGCGGATTTGCTTATCTCGAATTATAAATATTATTCGCTTGAAGCAGACGGCTATTATAGTTCAGATGTGCTTATTCCATTTGAAAACGACAACAGAAGAGTGTTAATTCGACTTGATGATATAAGTCCTTATGAGGCTGGTATTTTTATTAATGGTGAAAATATTTACGGAGCATCTTCAAGAGTGCTTCCTGTGCGAAATGTTCCGGAACGAGTATCATTTAATTTTACCAAAGATGACCCGAAAACAATTCCAAAAAGTGATGATGTTGATGTAAAATATAATGGAAACGGAACAGATACAGAATGGTATGTTTGTATGTTTGCAGTAGGTGTAGCACAAGATGCCAATTATGTACCCGTTTACAGTAATGCCTTATATCTGGGTTCAGTAAAGATTGATGTTAATTAAAAAAACTGCCTCGCGGCAGTTTTTTTTTGACGCTTGGCAGAATCGAACTGTCGACCTACTGCTTAGAAGGCAGTTGCTCTATCCAGCTGAGCTAAAGCGCCGAAGTGATATTAAATATAACAGAAAAGTGAGTTTTAATCAAGTCATAGATTGCTTCATGTAATGAATTGCTTCGCTGCGCTCGCAATGACGAAGGCAGCGTGGGCAATGACGAAGGCCGGCGTGAGCAATGACGAAGGCTAGCGTTGCAATCTATTTTGTTCCAAGCATCTCTTTCATTGTGCGCCAGCCGAGCATTGCGCATTTTACGCGAGCAGGCATGTGGGAAATATCCTGAAGGGCTGCGGCTTCGTCGAGCTTTTCCAGCTCTTCTTCTGTGACTTCGCTTTTTATCATGCGGTCGAATATATCTGCAAGGGCGAGGGCTTCTTCCTTAGTTTTTCCGATTACAAGATCTGCCATCATATCTACAGAAGCCTGGCTGATTGCGCAGCCGCTGCCAGTAAAGCTGGCATCAGAAATTTTTCCGTCATCGCCGAGCTTGAGCTGCAATGTAATCTGGTCGCCGCAGCTGGGATTAACTCCTTCAAGACAAAAGTCTGGAGAATCCATAGAGGCTTTGTGAGTAGGGTTTATGTTGTGTTCGTTTAGAATTTCTCTGTATAGTTCTTTTGTATCCATAATATATAAGATAATAAAAAAAATGATATCAGACAAGGTCATTGCGAGGAACGTAGTGACGAAGCAATCTATTTATATGGATTGCTTCCCCCTCGTTATACTCGGTGTCGCAATGACGAAGCTGGTGCTAATCTTTATATCCTGACCATTCCCTGAGATGACTTAGTTTCTCCAGGAAGATATCGGCTTCTTCTTCTGTGTTGTAGAAGTAGAGGCTGGCTCGGGCTGTTGCTGTCTGTTCTAGGTACTGGCCGAGTGGCTGTGCGCAATGGTGGCCGGCACGAATGGCAATATGCTCTTCTGAAAGAAGGGTTGCAACGTCATGAGGGTGAACCCCGTCTACAGTAAAGGTTACGATGCCGCAGCGTTTGTTGCCGTCCTCTGGCCCGATAATATTTACATGCGGAATATTTTTCATTCCTTCGATAATTCGGCAGGCAAGAGCCGCATCGTGTTCTTGTATGTTATCAAGTCCAATGCTTTGAATATAGCGGATTGCGGCTGCCATTCCAACTGCGTCTCCGGCGCTTACAGTTCCTGCTTCGAACTTGTGAGGAATCTCTGCCCAGGTGGCTTTTTCGCGGGTAACGTATTCAATCATTTCGCCGCCGCGGAGGAAAGGTTCCATCTTTTCGAGCAAGGCTCGCTTTCCGTAAAGTGCACCGATTCCCATTGGGCCGCAGAGCTTGTGTCCGCTCATGGCAAAGAAATCTGCATCAAAATCCTGAACATCAACCTTCATGTGAGGTGCTGACTGAGCGCCGTCCACAATGAAGATAGCGCCCACTGCATGAGCCGCTTCTCCAAGCTTTTTTACCGGATTTGTTACGCCAAGCACGTTGCTTACATGAACTACAGAAACAATTTTTGTGTGTGGCGTGATTTTTGCGGCAATTTCCTCGTCGCTGATAATTCCGGTCTTTTTGTCGCATTCTAGGAATACGAGCTTTGCTCCGGTTCTCTGACAAACCATCTGCCATGGAACTATATTTGAGTGGTGCTCCATAATTGTGACACAGATTTCATCACCGGCTTTAAGATTGTTGAGCCCCCAGCTGTAGGCAACAAGGTTTAAGCTTTCGCTTGCATTGCGTGTGAAAACGATTTCGGCTGCTTCGCGGGCATTTATGAATTTTGCTGCTGTGTCGCGGGCATTTTCGTAGGCAAGGGTTGCGCGCTCGCTGAGGGAGTAGAGGCCACGGAGCGGGTTTGCGTTCTCGGTTGCATAAAAATGTGTCATTGCGTTGAGCACGATGAACGGGCGCTGTGCTGTAGCCGCGGTATCAAAATATATGAGCCCCTTGTTTTCTTCGGCTTCGTTATCATCAATTGCCTTGAAAAATGGGAAGTCTTTTCTGTATTTGTTTTCCATTTGTTTACTCCAAAATCTAAGTATAGATTGCCACGCCCTTCGGGCTCGCAATGACGGCTAATAGGGGTGCCACGCCCTTCGGACTCGCAATGACGGCTAATAGGGTTGCCACGCACTGCGGACTCGCAATGACGGTGGATTGCCACATCGCCCTGCGTGCTCGCAATTACGCTATCGTCATTGCGAGGAGCTTTGCGACGAAGCAATCCATTTATCGATTTCTTCACGGATATTTTCATCTTCAATCGCTGACGCTGCCGCTGTGACTTTTGCATTTGTGAGCAGCTCTTCTGCGGTTTTCTGATCTATACCGCGGCTGTTCATGTAGAAAAGCATCTCGTTTGAAAGCTTTCCAATTGTTGAACCGTGCTCTGCAGCAATATCTTCCTCGCCACAAAGAATGATTGGGGCGGCTTTTACTACTGCCTTTGGAGAAAGCAGCAGAGTAGTTTCAATTTCGTTACCAACTGAGCCGGCACAGCCACGACGCATGTCGATTGTGCCTCGGTAAGTTTTTGTTGTTTCGTCTTTTGCGGTTCCATGTGTTTTCATGTCGCAGACGGTTTTCTTTCCTTTGTGAACAACTACCTGATTCATATCCAGGTATTGATTTCCCTGGCAGATGTAGGCGGTATCTGAATAGAAAGATGACTGATAGCCTTCGAGTGTGGCATGGAAGCCAGCGTTTATGTGAGCGCCGCCGAGTTCTATCTGTGTGAGCGTAACTTTTGCGCGCTCTCCGCAGACAACCTGGGTATCATCAATCTGATTCACATTCTTGCCGCAAAGTTGAACCTTGCTGATATGAAGCTTTGCATCATCTTCTGCGTAAACCTTTGTAATTACACCGGAAAGAACTTGTGGTTTCGATACGCCCTCCGGGCTACTCAACCACCCGTCATAAACGATGATGATATTAGCAGAAGTTCCAGCCTTTGCATGAATTATCTGATGGGTAGCAGAGTTTGAATCCAGTTTGATTCTGATGATAAGAGGTTCTGAAGTAGTTTTTTCGATAGTATAGATTTTACCTGCTGCTGAATCTGAAATCAGTTTTGCGGCTTCTTTACCGATTGAAGGCTCCGGCTCTGGAAGCTCTGTTTTTACTGTTTTTCCGGTGCCTGTGCTTATGCCTTCCGGAAGTCTGTTTTCGATTCCATTGTTTTCTGAAAGAGAAAAATCATAGGAAACAGAATCTTTATTTATTTTAAGCCAGGTCCAGGTAAGATATGGAATCGGGTTTATATCTATTGTCTTTTCTCTTGTTTTATCCATTGTTATACCTCTAACATTATCTAAGTGGTAAACTCTAAAAAATTGCTCCAGGTTTTCGCAATTTTTTTTAACGAGTTTGCTACATTGAACCTTTCATTTCAAGTTTGATTAAGTTATTCATTTCAACCGCATATTCAAGTGGAAGCTCTTTACTTACCGGATTTGCAAAGCCGCTTACAATCATGCTTCGTGCTTCATCTTCCGGAATGCCTCTTGTCATAAGGTAGAAGATTGCGTCGTTTGAAATGCGGCCAATTTTTGCTTCGTGTCCTACATCACATTCATCGGTTTTAATTACCATGGCAGGAATTGTGTCTGAACGGCTTTCACTGTCCAGCATAAGGCTTTCGCATGAAACGCTTGTTTTACTGCCTGTCGCATTCTTATCAATATAAACAGCAGAACGATAAATGGAAACTCCGCCGCCCTTAGAAATTGACTTTGTGCTTATGAGACTTGATGTGTCCGGCGCAAGGTGTACCATTTTGGCACCTGTATCGAGATTCTGTCCGGCACCCGCAAAGGTGATTCCTGTGAATTCTGCTTTTGCACCGCGGCCAACAAGATCGCTTTCCGGGTAGAGGTAAGAGATGTGGCTTCCAAATGAGCCTGAAACCCATTCGATGCTTGCGCCTTCTTCTACGCGGGCACGCTTTGTGTTCAGATTGTACATATTTTTTGACCAGTTCTCGATTGTGGAGTATCGCAGGTGTGCGCCTTTTTTTACAAAAAGCTCTACGGCACCGGCATGCAGGTTTGCTTCGTTATATTTTGGTGCAGAACAGCCTTCTATAAAGTGCAGGTCTGCGCCTTCGTCTACAATAATCAGTGTATGTTCAAACTGTCCGGCTCCACGTGCGTTGAGTCGGAAGTAAGATTGAAGCGGGAAGGAGAGGTGAACTCCCTTTGGAACATAAACAAAGCTTCCGCCTGACCAGACTGCTCCGTGAAGGGCTGCGAACTTATGGTCCTTTGGAGTGATGAGGGTCATAAAGTATTCTTTTACCATTGGTCCCCATTCTTCGGACTTTAAGGCCTCTTCAAAGCCCAGGTAAACTACGCCTTGTTTTGAGACTTCGGTTTGTACGTTATGATAGACTAACTCGCTGTCATACTGGGCACCAACGCCTGCAAGTGATTTTCGCTCTGCCTCGGGGATTCCAAGCTTTTCGAAGGTTTCCTTAATGTCATCCGGAACGTCTTCCCATTTGCCGCTCATCTGTGTTTTAGGGCGTACATAGGTTGCAATGTTTTCGATATGAAGGCCGTCGATTGAAGGTCCCCATTTTGGAACTCTTAAATAATTATATGTTTCAAGCGACTTAAGACGGAATTCTTTCATCCATTCCGGGTCGCCTTTTTCTTCTGAGATTTTCTTTACGATTTCCGGAGTTAAACCAGATTCAAGGCGGAAGGTATTTTCTTCTGTCTCTTCGTAGCGGAAATCGTAGAACTCGCGGTTTATATCATCTATTTTCTGTTTTTCTTCCATGTATTCCTCGCCTTTGGCTCGGTAGGGGATAGTAAATAGTGGATAGGAAATAGTTTTTGGACGACCTGGGGTTTTAGGGGCTTGCCCCTAGGAGAAGGGGTAGCGGAAAACGCCGCAGGCGGTTGGAGCGAGGGGGAGACTTCCCCCTCATTACTATTCTCTATACCCTAATCTCTATTCCCTCTCAATAAATTCTTCAAATCCCTTCTCGTTAATTTCCTTAAAGAGGGTACCATCTCCAGTTTTCACAATGTGGCCTTTTACGAGAACGTGAGTTTTGTCTACGGCAAGGCCTTCGAGAATCTTTGTTGTGTGTGTGATGATGAGGAGCGAGCCGTTTGTGAGCTTGCGGTACTCTTCGATTCCCTTTGCAACTACGCGAACTGCATCTACGTCGAGGCCGGAATCTGTTTCGTCGAGGATAGCGAAGTCCGGTTTGAGCATAAGAAGCTGAAGAATTTCGCTCTTTTTACGTTCACCACCGGAAAAGCCTACGTTGAGGTCTCGGCGTGCGTAATCAGGATTCATATCCAGAAGCTCCATGCAGCGTTTCAGCTCCTTCTGGAACTGGAAGAGCTTTACGTGTTCGCCGGTTTTCTGCTGAATTGCTGAGCGGATAAAGGCTTCGAGGGAAATGCCTGGAACTTCGAGCGGGCTTTGGAAGCTCATGAACATTCCGAGCTTTGCGCGCTTGTCGGCACTTTCTTCTGTAATGTCGGTGTCCTTAAAAAGGATTTTTCCGCCTGTTATTTTGTAAACGGGATTTCCCATTAAGGCATTACCGAGAGAAGATTTTCCGGCTCCGTTTGGTCCCATCAGAACGTGTGTTTCGCCCTGACCAATTTGTATATTAAGGTCGTTGAGAATCTGTTTTCCATCTTCAAGACCTGCGTTTAAGTTTTTAACATCTAACAACATACTATAAATATACTGAAAATTTAGGGTGGCGACAATATAGTTTAAGAAAAATAACCAATTAAACTTGTAGGTTAGAATGATTTATTGTGGTGTGGGCAAGGAGAAGGAGATGGAGAAGGCAGAGGTCTGCCCGAGCATTTCTCCCATTTTTACGGGGCTTTCTATTCCGCGGGTGGAATTTTCGAGGAGGTCTGGACGAAGCTTTACCATATTTTTTTTAAGCAGAAGAATGATTGTGGAACCACCGTATTCAAAAAAGCCTTTTTCTTTTCCGCGGACGGCGATTCCTTCTCCTTCAAAATTTGTGATTCTTCCTACGAGCATTGCTCCGACTTCCATCTGTACAAGTTTTCCGAAAACGGGGCTTTCGATTGTTGTGTACTCGCGGCAATTTTGCACAAACACCGGAATTGCTTGTAGTGCAATGGGGCGGACGGTGTGGAGAACTCCGGGTATAAAAACGTTTTCACTTTTTTTGCCGCTGTCTACATAGCAGTAACGGTGGTAGTTATCTACACAAAGTCGGAAAACAAGACAGAGTCCGTCTTCGTATTCGGAGGCAAGTTCGTCGTTTTGCAAAAGTGAGTTTATTGTATAACTGCTTTGTTTTACTGGAATTACTGTGTTTTTTTGTATCTGCCAGATTGAAAGAAGACCGTCGCATGGGGCGCAGAGATGTTCTGGGGTCTGGTCAAAAGATCTTTTTCCGTCTTTTATGCGTCTTCTGAAAAATTCATTGAAGGTGCGGATTCCGTCTGTCTGGTAATCTTCAAGGTTGATTTTGTTTTTGCGTACAAAGCCTTTAATCAGAAAGCTTGAGAATGTGGAATCAAGAAAGGCTCCGCAAAACTTTGAAAAAGTACGTGAGGCCAGCGGTTTTAATATAAATCTTCCGGGAATTGTATTATATAGAAAAGAAAGAAAGGTCATGATTTTCCGCCATTCTGAAAATAAAAGATTTGCTTTGAATATTTTGATTTTAGTAATTTTTTAGAAATTTGTATATATAATTGACATTCTTTTTGATTTTGTCGAAAATACTCATATGAAAACTATAAAACCATATTTACACAAAATTAATTATTACGAAACCGACAAAATGGGAATAACCCATCATTCAAATTATATCCGTTTTATGGAAGAAGCTCGTGTTGATTTTCTTGATCAGCTTGGCTGGAGCTTTATTAAGCTTGAAGAGGAAGGAATGGCTTCTCCTGTAATGTCTGTAGAAGGATTGTTTAAAAAATCTACAACATTCCCAGATACTATAGAAATAATGGTAGGTATCGAAAAACTTTCTGCCGCAAAACTTACTTTTTCTTATGAGTTTAAATGTAAGGGCGAAGTTGTATTCCTTGGTAAAAGTACACACTGCTTCCTGGATGGTAATGGGATGCCGGTATTAATTGAAAAGAGATATCCTGAATTTTTTGTTGATTTAAAAGAAATATACCAGGCTGGTGAAAAAGAATAACTGTCATTTTAAACTGAGGGTGCGACGGCTGGTTTGAGAGACTTCGAACTGTTGTGCTTAGAAGTGGCAGTACTCTGATTTACAAGTTCCGAAACACATATTAGCTGCAAGTGCGTTAGAATGTATTTTAGAGTTCAGTGTGATATAGCGTTTTTTTTTGATAAGGTAAAATATGGGACGCGAGATTGAAATTAAGATTCCTTTAACAGATTCAGAATATGAGAAGATTTTTTCTGTGATTTCTGGAGAGCAGAAATTGGCTGGAGTTGAGGTAAAGGATAGTTTTGAACACATTTTGAAATCTGATGAATATTATTCCCGTTATAATAGTCGTGAAGAAAGTAAGGCTGCAGGAGAGCCTCAGGTAATCAGAATAAGAAGTGAAAAGGAAAATGTACAGACAGGCCTTTCGTTTGAGAAATTTGATTTTTCTGAAAAAGAGAAAAAAACAGACGGAAATAAAACTAACGAACGTTCGTTCTTTTGTATTAAGCGAAAAAATATTGAAAACGGAATAGAGCTGAACCGTGAGGATGAAACCTTTGTAGAAAATCCTGGGGTTGTGCGGGACTTATTGGAATTGTCAGGTTATCATAAATTTTTTAATAAACAGAAAGATGCCTACGGAGTTCACTGTTCTTCGGTAGTTTTGCCCGCTTGTGATTTTCATCTTGAACTGGAAATGGTAAACGGCCTTAAGTATATTGAAGTTGAAGTCACTGATGGGGAAGATAAGCCTGATGATGTAAGAATGGCTCTCGAAAAGTTTATGGAGCAGTTTGGCCTTGATACTTCTAAACGAGACAAACGCAGCTGGATGGAAATAATTAATGGCGGGACTGATTAAACTGGTGGTTGAGTGACACGAAGTGTCGTGTCGAAAACATCATTAAGAAACTTTTTTTTGGAGGACTTTTTGAGTCGCTGTGTTATCATTTCAGCCGGTGAGATTCACAATTATAAACGGACTAAGTCTTTTCTACAGCCCGACGATTTTTATATTTTCTGTGATGGCGGCCTTGCACATGCGGAGGGGCTTGGTATAGTGCCATCTGTAATTGTCGGTGATTTTGATTCCTGTGATAGTGAAGTGCTATCAAAATGGATTAACCGCTGTGAGATTGTACGGCTTCCGCGTGAAAAAGATGATACAGATACATTGTTTGCGGTAAAGCTTGCTCTTGAACGCGGCTATTCTGATTTTCTTTTACTTGGTGCAATGGGAGGCCGTTTTGATCATGCGCTCGGAAATGTTTCAATCCTTCTTTATCTAAATGGGCTTGGAAAAAAAGCTGTACTTGTTGATGATTATTCTGTCATGCAGATTGTCGGCAGACAGCCTTTTTATATTGAAGACCGCTGTTCATATTTTTCTGTATTGACTGTGGCCGGAAGCGTGAGCGGCGTAAATATAAAAAATGCAAAGTATCCTCTGGAAAATGCAAACCTTTCTGCTGATTTTCAGCTTGGCATTAGTAATGAGGTGCTGCCGGGAAAAGCAGCCGAGGTTAGTGTGGAGAACGGTCGGTTGCTGGTGGTCGTGGTGAAGTAATCCAGCAATATGGATTGCCGCGTCATTGCGAGCCGAAGGCAAAGCAATCCATGTTGAAATATGTTCAAGAGGACAGTCGTTTTTGAACATATTTCACACTCTGAATGTATTCTTCATCAGTGGTAAGATGTTCGATAATCATCGGCATTTCAGAATCTTCTGCTGTAGCAAGCTTTGCGTAAAGTTCGATATCCAGAGTTCCCTTACCACAGGCACATTCTTCGAGCTGGAAGGTGTATTCCTGCTTCAGATTTATATCTTTTAAATGACAGCTGCAGATGCGGCCTTTGAGTTTTGTAAAACATTCTTCAAGAAATCGGTCGTTGAAAAAGTAACGTTCCGGTGAGGTAATCATATTTACGACATCCAGATGAGCGCCAAAAGCCGGGCGATTTACTTCTTCCATAAGCCTTAGGTATTCGTCCGGTGAACTTGGAATCATCCATGGCATTGATTCGATGCTGAATTTTGTGCGGGTTGGCTCTGCGCGATCTATAATTTCCTGAATCATTTTTACTGCCATGGTCCAGGCTTCTTCCGAAAAATTTTCGCGATAGCCGCCGTCCCAACGCGGGCCGTAAGGCGTGCCCACAACATTTACACAGCAGCGGGCGCCAATGCGGTCTGCCATTTTTAACTGCTCAACTGCATAATCTATCCATTTCTGACGTTCGTTTAGGTCGGCGGCGAGTGTGTTACGCCAGATTCCTACTTCTGCGATTGTAAGTCCGGCGTTATCTGCGGCTTTTTTGTAGGAGGAGATTGTCTGTTCTCCAGCAGTGTAGTCTACCGGAAAGACTACAGTTTTAAGACCGAGTGCTTTATGCTTTGCAGCCCAGTCCTCCGGGGAAGTATGGGCGAGTGGGGATGCTGTGCCTAAGTACATTGTGGTCTCCTTTTTGCGGTGGTTGAGTAGGCGAAGCCGTATCGAAACCACCGGGGGCTTTATAAATTGTGGTTTCGATACGGCACTTCGTGCCTACTCAACCACCGGTGCTTAGAATTTTCTTTGATGAATAACTGTCGGGTCAAAGCTTTTGAGATCGCGGATGCCGGTGCGGGCCATTGTTGCAGCAAGTTCTCCGGTCATTTCCTTGATGCGCTCAGCGGTGGCCTTGGAACCTTTCTTCAATAGCGGCATAAGGTGGCGGCCAACGCTTACGGCAGTAGCACCGAGGGCAAGACATTTGTAAACATCCATGCCGCTTTCGATTCCGCAGTCTATAAATACCGGGATTTCACCTCGGGTAACCTGTAGGATTTCCGGCAGCATCATAAGCGGTGGAACCGCATAACTCATAATTCCGTGGTGGTGCGAAAGCTGGATTCCTTTGCAGCCGGCCTTAAGACATTTTTCTGCATCTTTTATGCTGAGAACTCCCTTTACAATAAATGGAGTGTCGCCTGCTGCCTGAACAAAATCATGCAGTTCTTCAGTAGTTTTACTCTTCATAGGTAAGCCCAGAACATTGTCGTAGCCGCCGCTTCCGTTAAAGGCGTGGTCTATGTCCATTCCCACTGCAAAGCAGCCGGCTTTTTTTGCATGTTCGATTTTGCGGAAGATTTCTTTATTGTCTGCATGAGGTTTAATGATTTTGATTGTAGCGGCACCAGTCGCACAGATATCTTCGAGTTCTTTATCTTCTCCCATACCAACCCAGTGAACGGCGTTTACTTTAGATGCTGCCTGAGCATAAATGACCATTCCGTTTTCTGCGGTATTTCCAAGATGAGAAAGGGCGGCTGTCATCACCGGGGTATCGAAGATGCGGCCGTAGAGCTCGAGCTTTGTGCTCGGCAGATCTGAGTCGATATAACGCGATTCGAGTAAAAGGGAGTCAAAAAAGTCCCGGGTGATGGTATCGGAATTGGATGAATAGTTCATTGAAATCTCCTGATTACGGTGGTTGAGTAGGCGAAGCCGTATCGAAACCACCGAGGTTTTATAACAGGTGGTTTCGATACGGCACTTCGTGCCTACTCAACCACCGGGGGTTATTTTAGTCTTCCGTAAATGTATCCTCGGTCACTCTTTATTGGAGCGGCTTTAATTTCAAAGTAGCAGACTGCGTTTTCTTTCAGAGTCAGGCTGATTTTGTTGCCGCAGCGTTTTGTCTGAACAAAGGGCTGGGCAGCCGCACGGAGGAATTCAACCTGTTCCTGGCTCGGATTTGCAGGTTCTCCCAAATCATGCCAGGCCTTAAGCGGATTGCAGACTTCTTCATCAACCAGTTCTGTAACAAGAACGTTAGGAAGTTTTTCATCTTCTGTTTTTCCCTTTGCCCGGTTTTCGAGCGGGAAGGTGAGGTCGAGCTTGAACTCTTTGCCTGTCATTTCTTCATCAACATTCCATGCTACTCCAGAATAACTACCGTTAGTTTGTTTAACTACTACGCAGTTTTTAGTTTTGAGTACGCACTTTTCGTAGTTCTGTGTAAGTTTCTTGTAAAAGGCGAAAGTCCAGAAGGTAGGTTTTGGAATTAAACCGTTTGCAACTAAGCCAAAGCCTCCGTGGAATGGAGTGTAAGGAACTCCGGCTTCTTCGAAAATATCGCCAAAAGTCCAGTAAGAATAAGAACGGTGATTGTCGCCGAAAGTTGAAAGCATAAGGGCAATATAGGCAGCATTGAGGTTCATATCGTGAACCGGCGCATTTGGAATATATGACGTATTAAATTCGGTAACGTTAATTTCCATTCCTTTAAATTCTTTAAAGGAATCAACTATGCCGCGGGTAGAATCCAGCTGGCCGAAGCACTTCTCTTTTGGATGAAGCTTTGGATAGCCGTAGTGGCCTTCGTGGGCAGGCATTTCTGTCGTGTAATGATGACGGGTAACAAAGTCCAGGGAACACTTGTTTTTGCGTACAAACTCCAGAAATGCTTTTATCCATTCTTTATCAGTGCCACCACAGACTGCAGGGCCGCCAACCTTAAAGCGTTTATCAACTGCCTTTACCGCTCTGGAAGAAACATCATAAAGCTTAAAATATTCTTCCATGTTTGCATCCTTCCAGAAGCCCGGAAGATTAGGCTCGTTCCATACCTCAACCGGCCAGGTAACAACTTCGTCGGTTCCATAGCGGTCCATAAGATGGCGCAGCGTTGCCTGAACAAGGCCAGCCCAGCGTTCGTAATTATACGGAGGCGTAGTATGACCCTTCCAATAGAATATTGAATTGTCGCCAGAGGCCAGCTGCTTTGGCATAAAACCAAGTTCAATAAAAGGCTTGATATTCAGCTCGCGGTAAGAATCCATAACCATATCAAGATAGGTCCAGTTATATTCTACCTGAACTTTTTTCTCGTCGCGGCCTTCCCAGGCGTGAGATCCAAATTCTGGCACTCCAGACTGGAATTCGCGGTAAATTGCCATATCGTCGTGAAAGAGTCCGTGACCACGGATATGTTCAAAGCCGATTTTTTCCTGCACCAGCTTGAGCTGTTCAAAATACTGCTTTTGCAGTGCCAGTCCCATTCGGCCGGTTCCTATGCAGTAAAAGGCGTTGTTGTTGAATAATACGTTTTCTTTTCCTGTGATTTTGTAGTTCATTTTTTAATCATCTCCTGTTATGTTTAGATTCCCCGGACAAGCCGGGGAATGACAAAGTCGGCAAGCATAGCTTGCCTCTGAGCCATTCTTTCGATGAACCTAAACAGGCCCGCTGTCGCAGCCCTGTTTTTAACGGTTCTTCGATTTTAGGCTTCCCACGGGTATTTAAAACTCCAGTCGCGGCGTAATGTATCCATCATATCAATTAAATCTTCTGATTTTTTGAAGGTGTGTACGTCGGACTCTGTTTTGCCTGCGAGAATAAATTCTGTTGCATGTGCGCATTCATATTCGTAGCCGTTTACGGCAAAAGGCTGTCGGATTTCGCGAACCAATTCGGAATCTCCACTCCAGATATTTTTATAAACATGAACATCTGCTTTTTGCGTACAGAAAAAGTTTTCTACAGTGATGTAGCCCTTTGTTCCGTAAATTACAGCGTCATGAGTTGGCACTGTAGAAGGCAGGTCCATTGCATCCTGGAAGCTGGTAACAATTCCGTTTTCAAAGGTGAGGTTTACGCTGTTCCAGGCATCAACTCCCTTAAGCATGCGAACGGCTGAACTTTCTGCTGTAATAGGAGAGAAGTCTGCAAGCATCATTGCAAAGTAGATGTTGTAAATGCCAAGATCCAGCAAAGCTCCACCGGCCTGCCGAGGATCGTAGTTTCTGTCGTCAGGATCATAAGGATTTCTGTTGCAGAAGCGGGAATCAATATTCAGGATTTGGCCGATGGTACCGGCCGCAATTTCCCGGCGGATTTCTGCAATTGTCGGATTGAAAGCCGTCCACATGGCTTCCATAAAGAAAAGCTTTTTTTCGCGGGCAAGAGAGGTCATTTTATCCAGCTGGTCTCGGGAACAGCCTGCAGGCTTTTCGCAAAGCACATGTTTACCGCCCTTGAGACAGCCCAATACAGAATCAAGATGAAAGGCATGAGGATTTGCGATATAAACGGCATCAACTTCAGGATCATTATAGAGTTCTTCGTAACTTCCGTAAGCCTTTTTAAAGTTCCATTTTTTAGCAAAATCCCGGGCACGTTCCAGATTCCGGCTTGCTACTGCATAAAGGTGAATTTTACTTCCATCAATAGTCTTAAGCTTTCCGTCTTTTATTCCATTCATCGCAGTTGCCATAGCGTTGGCAATGCGGCCTGGGGCAAGAATTGCCCAATTAACATAGTTTTTCATATTTATAATTATAGCACGGCTTAAAATATAATGGTGAATAATTCTCTATATTAATTGCTTTAAAAAGTGTCTGTATTCGGAATTATGCAGGGGCGTTACGGGGGCGGCAGCCCCCGTAAGAAGGGGTAGTGGAAAAGAAAAAGGGTACGGTGGTTGAGCTTGTCGAAACTACCGTACCCTTTTTCTTTGGAACGCGGGGGAGACTTCCCCCTCCTAAAACCTAAAACCTAGCACCTAGAACCTTCCTTCGTCTTTGTCGAGTGCGCTCAACTCATTATGTTCTTTGATGAACTTGATTGTTTCGTCGACTGTTGTGAAGCAGAGGCCTGTTACTGTGTCGGCGCAACCGTAGTAGAGGGCGATGCGGCCTGTTGCCTGGTCTGTGAGGGCGGCAACCGGGAAGCAAACGTTGTCTACAAAGCCTGTTGTTTCGTATGGTAATTCCGGTGTGAGCATATAGTCTGAACAGCGGTATTTTACGATTGAAGGCTTGTCGCGGTCGAGCAGGGCTGCTGAGAAGGAATAAACGTAGCCGTTACAGGTCTGGCAAACTCCGTGGAAGAAGAGGAGCCAGCCTTCATCTGTTTCGATTGGAGCAGGGCCTGCACCGATTTTGAGACCTTCCCACCAGCCGCTTCCGCCTTTCTGCATTACGAGGCGGTGTTCTCCCCAGTATTTCATATCAGGAGACTGTGAAAGAAGAATGTCGCCGAAAGGTGTGTGTCCTGAATCTGAAGGGCGTGAGAGCATTACAAATTTGTTGTCGATTTTGCGCGGGAAGAGAACTGCGTTGCGGTTAAATGGAAGAAATGGATTTTCAAGACGTGTAAAATCCTTGAAATCTTTTGTGCTTGCTACACCGATTGCAGCTCCGTCAAAGTCGCCGCACCACATAATATAATAAGTGTCATCTACCTTTACTACACGAGGATCATAAGCATAGTATGGGTCGTGTGGAGTTCCGTCAGGGTCGTGCATGTGGATTCGCTCAGTCTGGAAAGTCCAGTGGATTCCGTCTTCTGAATCGCCGAGGTAAAGGAAAGGACGTGCGATTGTTGCTTCTGCACGGAAAACTCCTTTGAATTTTCCTTCCCATGGAATTACAGCTGAGTTAAAAATGCGTCCCATGCCAGGGAATGGGTTACGGTCGATAACAGGATTTTCTGTATAGCGCCAGATTGGCTGCCAGCTGTCTTTTGGCTTGTCCTGCCATGGAATGTTCGGTAAATTTCCGCCACTGATGATTTTTGCCATAAAATGCTCCTTAATTTGTCGTGTCACCCGGATTTTCTGAAATCTGTTCAGAATAAAAGTTCCGGATTTCATCTATGATTCTAATTTACTGCTGCTTGATTAAATTGTCAAGAAAAATTAGTTAAAATAGGTGATTTGTATTAAGTAAATTTAGCTAAAATATAACTATTTGTATTTGAGATTTATTTTAAAATAGAGTATACTTATTTTTATGAAAAACTACAAAATTAATGAAATAAAAAATATGCGTCTGCTTGGCCGTAATGTTGCAGGCGGCATTTGTAAAGATGGTGCTGTGCGCCTTTTCTGGGCAGGAGCTGCTCTTGAGTTTTGTGTCAAAGCCCGCGAAGTATGGGCTGAAATTGCCTGTAATTATGATGTTCAGGAAATATGGCTTGCGGTTGAAATAAATGGTTACCAGATTACACGTTTTATTGCACCTAAGAAATCAACCTGGATTTGTCTTGCCCGAAATCTGAATCCCGATAAAGAAAATCTTATTTCTATAATAAAAGATACTCAGCCAATGCCCGGTGATGTATTGCATGAATTAAAAATTACCGGACTCAGACTTGATGATAATGGAGATTTCTGTAACATTAAGCCTCGCAGCTGCAAAATTGAGTTTATTGGTGACAGTATTACCTCGGGCGAAGGACTTGCCGGCGCTCCTGATGAAATGGACTGGATAACTCAATGGATGTGTGCAAGCAAAACCTATGCAAGGCAGCTCGCAAAAAAAATGAATGCAGACTGGTCAACTATCAGTCAGTGCGGCTGGGGCTTGTGCTGGGGGTGGGATGGAGATGTTACTTCTTCTATTCCTATGTATTATGAACAGGTTTGCGGAGTTCTCAGCGGAGAACAGCAGCAGGCAATGGGCTCATGCGATGCCTATGCTTATGGCGAAGGTGCAGACTATGTTATTTTGAATCTTGGAACAAATGATAATTCCGGTTTTTCAAGTCAGGATGATGGAAAAGGTGTTGACGGAGTTGCAGGAAAGGCGGTTATTTCAGAAGTAAAGCACTTTCTTGGAGAAATAAGACGACATAATCCTAAGGCTAAGATTATCTGGACCTGGGGAATGCTGACTATAAATATTGTTCCTGAACTTATAAAAAAGGGAATAAAAGAATATATGGGAACTGCAGGAGATATGAATGTTTATCCGCTTGAGCTTGAAAGTATGGATAAAATAGAAAAAACTGATGAGGATAAAGGTTCCCGCGGACATCCAGGTCCTCTGACACATAAAAAGGCCGCAGAAAAACTATATGAGTTTATAAAAAGTCTGTGAGGTCAAAAAACATTTGTGAGGTCATAAAAACTCTGTGAGGTCATTCCGAACTTGTTTCGGAATCTCATAAAAAATGATTTCGGCTCCTCCACGGCGTAACAGCCGGGAGCCGCGATTCCCTAAGCTTTTTATGACTTATTTAATCAGCATTATAGACTTTTTACTGAGTCTCTGATAACAAGGCTGCCACTTACCAGGTGGCGGCCTTTTATATATGGCTGACCTGTAATTTTATTGATAATCAGGTCGGCTGCAATTTTAGTTGAATCTTCAGGCTTTATATAAACTGTAGTGAGCTCGACAGGAGAGTTTTGCTGCGGAAGATAATTATCAAAGCCGGTTACAGAAATATCTTCGGGAACTTTATAACCTTTTTCTTCGAGCTCGTTAATAAGCTTTGCAGCAGTTTCGTCGCAGTTACAGACAAATGCAGTAGGCATATTTTTCCCAGCAGGGAGCTTTAGTGTGATAAAGTTTCCGTGTTCATCACGATCATCTATAATTTCTTCTGCAGGGCAGGCAATATGATTTTCGAGCATTGCTTTTTGAAATCCCATGAATCTGTCTGATATGGAAGTTGTTGCTCCGAAATTACCCACAAAACGGATTTTTTTATGGCCCTGAGAAATGACATAATTTGTCATTAAATATGAACAGAAATAATTGTCATTTGATACACTATCGAACGGTAGTTTTGCAGAATAAAAATCAAAAAGTATAAAAGAAGAATAAACGTTATTTAATTCTTCAAGATAACGATCGTTAGTCTGACCGAGAATTATGAGACCGTCAACTTTTTTGTCGTTGAGCATGCGTGGGAGTAAGCAGTTTTTTTCATCATCATCAGATAAAAGCTCCATAATGCTGTAATAACCGCGGTTCATAAGTTCTGTAGAAAGAATATTAAAAATATGCCAGTAGTATGAAACATTTGGTGAAAAAAAACGTGAAGGAATTAATATGCCGATATTTCCCGTGCTTCTAAAGGCGGCACCTGATGTTCCTGAAAATGCAGATTTAGTTTTATAACCAAGACTTTGTGCAATCTCTTTTATCTGTAAGCGCAGCTCATCACCAACTCCTTCCTTGTCTGAAAGAGCTTTTGAAACAGTGACAGTGCTTATTCCAAGTTTATCTGCAATATCAGATAATCTGACTTTTTTCTTTTGAGCCATGAGTCAATTATAACTTTTTTTACCTAAATAATAAAGTAAAATATTATAACAGTTGAAAAAAAAGGATTTTGATGATTATTCGGGTACTAAGTGATTTTATTGTTGATTTATTCGATTGTTACATTATAAGAAAGAACATTACTTTTATTTCCATAAGAATCTTCGGCATAAGCATAAAAGGTCGCCTTGCCTGAATCACTCTCAAAGAAAACATTTTGCCAGCAGAACCATTCAGTTTCTTCTGACTGGAAATTTACAGTTCTTGTTATTGTATTTTCAGGATTTTCAAAATTATCAAAAGAAGTGTAAAAAGTTTGAACATCCATATTAAAATCGTAAACTACAAAATAAACACGATATTTATTTTCGTAGCCGGATTTTATATTTGTAATCTTTTTAATTTTATCAGAATATTCAGCAGTGTTTTCCGCAATAAAAAAATCTTTCAGCACAATTGCCGGTGCGCCTTTCTTTTCTGATTTTTTGTCTGATGATTCAACTTTCGTAGAACCACAGGACGCAAGCAGAAAAGAGAAAAACAGAACCAGAATAAGGACTGAAAGATTTTTTTTCATATTGCAAAACTTTACGCTGCTTTATATTGCAGGTTTAGAGTCTTTCCTTGATTGCCGCAATATATTCCCAGCTGTTAAGAACTTTCTTTGCAGCAGGTTCAGCAATTCGTGCAATATCACCTGTCATGTAGCCTTCTTCAATTGTCTGAAGGGTTGCTTTTTCAAGGCGTTTTGCAAACTCTACGAGCTCTGGAGTTCCATCCATTTCACCGCGTTTTGCAAGAGCTCCTGTCCAGGCAAAAATTGTTGCTACAGGATTTGTAGAAGTCTTTTCACCCTTGAGGTAGCGGTAGTAATGCTTCTGAACAGTTCCGTGGCTTGCTTCGTATTCGAAGTTTCCGTCCGGGCTTACAAGTACAGAAGTCATCATTGCAAGTGAACCGCAGGCAGAAGCAATCATATCTGACATAACGTCGCCGTCATAGTTCTTTGTTGCCCACATAAAGCCGCCTTCACTTCTCATAACACGGGCTACTGCATCATCAATAAGAGTATAGAAATATTCAATGCCGGCAGCATCGAATTTAGCTTTGTATTCTTCATCAAAAATATGCTGGAAAATCGCCTTAAAGTTTCCGTCGTAGGTTTTTGAAATTGTATCCTTTGCACCAAACCATACGCTTATTTTGCGGTCGAGCGCATAAGTAAAGCAGCAGCGTGCAAAGTTTTCAATTGATTTATCAAGATTGTGGATTCCCTGAATAATTCCAGGACCGCTCATATCCATAATTGTCTTGCGGATTTCCATTCCGTCTACGCCAGTAAAAACAAGCTCTGCACGGCCGGCTGTAGGACATTTGATTTCGCAGCTCTTGTAAACATCACCATAAGCGTGGCGGCCAAGAACAATCGGCTTTTTCCAGCAGCTTACAGTTCCGTGAATATTATTGACAAAAATAGGCTCTCGGAAAACAGTTCCGTCGAGTTCAGCACGGATAATTCCGTTAGGGCTAGGAGTGAGCTGTTTGAGATGATATTCTTCTACACGTGCCTGGTTAGAAGTGATTGTCGCACACTTTACGCCGACATGAAGACGTTTAATTGCGGCAGCGGCTTCATAAGTAATCTTATCATTTGAGTCGTCGCGGCTCTTAAGACCCAGATCAAAATACTCGGTCTTCAAATCAATATAAGGCAAAAGGAGCTCGTCCTTAATAACCTTCCACAAAACTCTAGTCATTTCATCGCCGTCAAGCTCGGCGATAGCGTTTTTCATCTGAATTTTTGCCATAATGAGAATATTATATAGAAAACAAGAGACTTTGACAAATGAAATAGCTTTTATTTATAATGACTTTATGACAAAGCTTCTTATTTCAATAATCGCGATAAATCTTTTGGGACTGGTTCTTGTTATACCGGTTGAGTTTTTCTGGTGGGCAGTTCCTTCCTGGCTGGGAGCTCTTTTTGCATTTGCAGCCATTGGTCTGAACCTCTTTTATATCGTAAAGTGCGGCAGGGGTAAAAATAAAAAATCAAAAATTCTTCTTACCTGTCTGACCGTCTGGGCCAGTCTTACCATGCTCTTTTTCGCTTTTTGTTTTCCTTACTGGAACAGCACCGTTTATAAGAAAAATATAAGGAAAATTGCAAAGGACTATGATTATCAGCTTAGTCAAAAAGAAGCCCTTCAGGATTTAGCTTATGCTTACAGACAACTGAATAGAGTTCATCCTGCAATGCTTGATAAAAAAGGGGAGGAGTTTAAAAAGGTAAAGGCTGCCTATGATAGTGAAGTTCAGAAAATCAACGGAAAAGAAAGCCTGAGTGTAGTTGAACTTAATCAGCATGTAGAGCGAGTTTTTTCTGTACTGGAGGATGCCCATACCTATGCCAGGGCAAACTATCAGGAACCTCTTTATATGAAGTATCTTGATAAAACAAAACATGAAGGCTTTGAATTTGTCGAAGTTAACGGCATTCCTTATAAAGAGCTGTTGCAGCAGAAAAAAGACCTCTTTAGTTACGAAAGCGAACTATGGGCAATTAAAGATCTTGGGGACTTTTCAATATGTTATCAGTGGCTTATCTATCTTGGATATGATATGGAAAAGGGAATTACCTATACACTGGAAAAGGAAGATGACCAGGGACTGCTTGTAAGAGAATATCTTACAGCTACAAAGGATGATTTTTTATCTTACAAGGATTACCTTGAATACAATAAGGAATACCGCCAGCAAAAAGAGGAGGCTTCTGCAGAAAGTCAGCAGGCTCCTTCCTTCTGTTCTTATGAAATTGACCGGGAGCACAATCTTGCAATCCTTACTTTGACCTCCTGCAAAAATAATGCTGAATACAAAAAATGTTTGAACGATATGTTTACCAAAGTCAAAGAAAACAATATCGGCAATGTTGCAGTTGATGTCCGTAACAATGGCGGCGGTTCGTCTTTAGTTATCAATAATTTTATCCGCTATCTGGATACTGACGGTTATTATGAGCCTACCTGTTCAAGCCGTCTGGGACCTTTTCTTGTAAAGTCTGGCAGCGGATACATCAAAAATAATAAAATCAGGGATTTGCTTTTTACAGGCAATGTCTATGTTTTAACTTCTGTAAGAAGCTTTTCTTCTGCCATGATGTTTCCCCAGATGATAAAGGATAACGGACTTGGAAAAGTGATTGGCCAGGCTCCTGCAAATAACCCTAACGGCTACGGTGATGTTGTGCATTTTAATATGCCTAATTCCAATATCTTTATGCAGATTTCTTACAAAAAATTCCATCGGGTAAATCAGAACACATCAGAAAAATATGTAGAACCTGATTACCCCTGCGAAAGTGAAGAAGCGATAGAAGAACTGTATAAGTATTGTGGAAAATAAGGAGATCCCGAAACAAGTTCGGGATGACATTCCTCCTGAATATTTCGGGATAATCGTCACAATGAATATGTGCCAGGATAGCTGGATGACTGTCACCCTGAACTTGTTTCAGGGGCTCTCTTAGAAAATCACATGCACCACAAAGGCACAAAGCCAGGCCAGTACACACTGCCAGATAACCATGCCCAGGGCCCACTTTACACCCAGCTCTCTTTTTACAGAAGCAATAGCCGCAATACAAGGTGTATACAAAAGACTGAAAACTAAAAGGCTTGCGGCTGCGCTCTTTGTAAGGGCTGTCTGAACTCCACCTGCAAATAAAATCCCCAGAGTAGAAACTACACTTTCTTTTGCCATAACGCCGGAAATAAGCGAAGTACAGATTCTCCAGTCACCAAGGCCAAGAGGACGGAAAAGAGGCTCCATCAGACTTGAAATAAGGGCGAGAATGCTTTGAGAAGAATCTTCTATATATCTGAAATGTAAATCAAAACTCTGTAAAAACCAGATTACAATTGTTGCAATAAAAATTACAGTAAAGGCGCGCTCTAAAAAGTCTCTGGCCTTTTCCCAGAGAAGCTGGCATACACTTTTTGGACTTGGCAGGCGGTAATTTGGAAGCTCCATAACAAAAGGAACCGGTTCTCCTTTAAAAATTGTTTTCTTATAAAGAAGTGCACATAAAATGCCAATGACAATTCCAAGGACATAAAGGCCTGTCATAATAAGGCCGCCCTGTTTTGGGAAAAAGACTGCAACAAAAAAGGCATAGATAGGCAGCTTTGCGGTACAGCTCATAAAGGGTGTAAGAAGAATTGTCATCTTGCGATCGCGTTCACTCGGGAGTATGCGGGTAGACATGACAGCCGGAACCGTGCAGCCAAAGCCAATTAAAAGAGGAACAATGCTGCGGCCCGAAAGTCCTATTTTACGAAGCAGGGTATCCATTACAAAGGCAACGCGGGCAATGTAGCCGGAATCTTCCAGCAGAGATAAAAAGAAAAAGAGGGTTACAATAATTGGCAGGAAGGAGAGTACAGAGCCCACTCCTGCAAAAATACCGTCAATCACAAGAGAATGTAAAACTTCATTTGTGCCGGCTGCTGTAAGAGCTGTGTCTACAAGAGCAGTAAGGGCATCTATACCACGCTCTAAAAGTCCCTGCAAAAAGGCTCCTATTACATTAAAGGTCAGGAAAAATACCAGAGCCATAATTGCAATAAAAAGCGGAATGCCAGTATATTTACCGGTGAGCAGCCTGTCAATTTTCTGGGAGCGGATTCTTTCCCGGCTTTCGTGAGGCTTGTGAACAGTCTGACGGCATACACTTCTTATGTAGGAATAGCGCATGTCGGCCATAGCGGCACTGCGGTCAAGACCTCTTTCTTTTTCCATCTGCAGGGTTATGTGTTCAAGAGTTTCTTTTTCGTTTACATCAAGGTTTAGAGCATAAAGAATGCGCTTGTCTCCTTCAAGCAGTTTTGAGGCCGCAAAACGAACGGGAATGCCGGCCTTTTCTGCATGGTCATGAATCAGGTGAATTACCGCATGAAGGGCTCTGTGAACTGCGCCTCCAGCATCATTTACATCACAAAAATCCTGGCGCAAAGGTTTTTCCTGGTAGTACGCAACATGGATTGCGTGCTTTATAAGCTCATCAACACCCTGGTTTTTACTTGCCGAAATTGGAACAACCGGAACACCAAGCAGCTCTTCCATTTTATTTACATTTACAGAGCCGCCGTTGCCAGTCATTTCGTCCATCATGTTGAGGGCAATTACCATAGGTACGTCCATCTCAAGCAGCTGCATTGTGAGGTAAAGGTTTCGTTCGATGTTAGTTGCATCTACTATATTAATAATTCCGCGCGGTTTTTCGTTTAATACAAAGTTGCGGGAAATGATTTCTTCACTTGTATAAGGCGACATGGAATAAATGCCTGGAAGGTCAGTTACAAGAGTATTGCTCTGGCCGCGAATCTGTCCGTCCTTGCGGTCTACAGTTACGCCCGGAAAATTTCCCACATGCTGATTAGAACCTGTAAGCTGATTAAAAAGGGTAGTCTTACCGCAGTTCTGATTTCCCACAAGTGCGTAGGTAAGAGTTGTATCGGCCGGAAGCGGATCTCCATCGTCTTTTGCGTGGAAGCGGCCGCCTTCTCCAAGACCAGGGTGCTCAGTTGCTTTACCACAGGTGGTTGAGCTTGTCGAAACCACATTTTTCGAGTTCGTGGTGGTTTCGATACGCCCTGACGGGCACTCAACCACCGAACCTTCTGTTTCTACTTCAATCTTTGCCGCATCATCAAGACGCATGGTAAGCTCATATCCGCTTACGTCAAACTCAACAGGATCTCCCATTGGCGCTGTTTTAATTTTTGTAATTACAGTGCCGGGAATTACACCCATATCCAGAAAGTGCTGGCGAAGCTCACCGTTTCCGCCAACCTTAGAAATACATCCTGATTGTCCAATTTCTAAATCTTTTAATGTCATGAATTGTGCTCTTATAAAAAAATCTTATATCAATGATAATGAATTTTATGTTATAATCCAATACATGAATCAGATACAGGAAGAAATTGCAAAGGCGATTCTGCAGCTTTCAGAAAAAGCTTTAATAACAGAAGCCCTTGTAGCCAAGAAAATAAGAGAAAATATAAAGCTTCAGGGCAAGCAGAAGGCAGGCCTTGTTTTTACAGATATAGAAGCCGCAATTACTAATATAGAAGAAAACAACAAACTTCATTTTGCCCTTCATCTAAATTCTGCAAACGATATTCTAATAAAGCAGTCAGATGTCGCTGCCGGCCTCGAAGGTGATGCCCGTAAGCGCCGCCTTGCCAGCGAAAAGTCTATGAGTGTGCTGACCAACGGCGATGTAAAAAAGACCCTTGAAGGTAAGAGTGGTGGCGGAAAGAACGGGCCTAAACCGCATTCAAAACGCACAGACACTAAGAAATTAAATGTGAATAAAAATTATGATGATTTCGAATAAGGAGGGAGGAGCCCCTCCCTGCGCTCACACTTCGTTGTTCGCTACCCACCCAGCGGGGGACACCCCCTGCGATGTTTGCGTAGCAAACTCGGTTACAACGCCCCCGGCTAATTTTCCTCTTCTCATCGGAACGAGCGGTTACGACTATCCTGAGTGGAAGGGCATTTTTTATCCCGAGGACCTCAAGCGTAAAGACTTCCTTGCATACTATGCAACTCAATTTAATGCGCTTGAACTTAATAACACGTTTTACAGTATGCCTACAGCAGAAAAGCTTCTCTCGTTTTATGAGCGAAGCGGCGGCCTGCTGCAATTCAGTATAAAGGCAAACCGCCTTCTAACTCACGAAATTGACCGCAACTGGCAGGCCGCCGCCTCCGATTTTATAAAAGCTGTCGGCCCGCTTGCAGAAAAGGGCTGCCTCTGTGCGCTTCTTTTTCAGTTTCCGCAGAGTTTTCATTACACAGACCAAAACAGAATCTACCTTGCAAAAATAATAGCTGAATTTCAGGGCTTTCCTGTGGTGATTGAGTTCCGCCATGTTGAGTGGATTAAAGAGTCTGTTCTCCGAGGTCTCGAACAACGCAAATCAAGCCTTTGCTTCTGCGATATGCCACAGCTTAAGGCTCTTCCAGACGGTAAGACGATTAAAGCTCCGTTTATCGGGCCTATAGCCTATATAAGACTTCATGGCCGCAATGCTGATGCCTGGTATTCGAAAGCTGCAGGTTCAACGAAAGCTGCCGCCATTGCCAGCGTTGAGAGCTCTGTCAACTGTGCGGCCTCCGCCAGCGTTGAGAGCTCCGCCAATTTGGCGGCCACTGCCAACATTGATAGCTCTGCCAGAATTGTGACCTCTGCCAATTTTGAGAGCTCCGCAAACCCCGCCTCTGCCCGCTACACCTACGATTACAGCGACTCTGAACTCGCCGAGTTCGTCCCGATAATTCAGAATGCCATAATTACCGGCAGAAAGCCCGTAGTATTTTTCAACAATCACCCGAACGGCAGCGGAGCAAAGAACGCAGGAAAACTCAGGGAGTTATTGCAGTAATTTCGCTGGAATTACATAATATTCTGGAAAAACACAAAATATATATAATTAACAAATATAATTCAGGAGCCTTTATGAAGAAGGAGACGCCTTTTTCAACCTATGCAATTACTCTTTATTTTGATGAAGATACCGCCTCGGCGATTCGTGAGCTTACGGCGCAGCTGGCGCGGGTAACTGAAAATGATTATATGACAGTAAATAATGTGCCTCCGCATCTGACGGTCGGAATGTTTCATGTGAGTGATGCGGATGTCGGCAAATTAAAAAACTTGTTTAAGGATTTTGTTTCGGCGGTGCAGAACGGTCTTTTGCCTTTCCCAAAAGATTTATGGGAAGGGAAGCCTTCTGAAGAGACCCCTTCTTTTTCTCTATTCTTCACTGGGGTTGAATCTTTTCTTGACAAGGTGATTTTTATAAAGCCTGAACGGGGCGGAGTGCTCGGAAAAATAAATGAGCTTCTTCATAAAATGTTTCTTCCTTATTTTGAGCCTGCTGATAACCGTAACTATCTGCCTGAGAACTGGTATCCGCATATTGCACTTGGAGTAAAGCTTAGTCACGAACAGTTTAAAAAGGGAATGGAGTTTTTAAAGACTGAGGATGGCCTGCCTGCGAGCTTCCTTGCGCAAGGGATTGGAGGTGCGCCAGAGGCGGCCACTGGACTGAGCGAAGCGAGGGAAGCGGCTGGAGGCGATAGCCGGAACACCGCAAAGCCCGGTCTGCCGCAAGGCAGATGCGCCCGTATTACTACTATTGGTCTTGCCTGCTGTAATCCTTATACGCCTGTTTTGGATGTGGAAATCAATTGACAAAAAATTGGTTTTCTTCTATATTGTTAATGTCAGTTTAATAGAATTATTAAAAAGACTCGTGAGACCCACGGGTCTTTTTTGTTGCCAGAAAAAGGTTCTTGCGGACCACGGATTTTTCAAGGATTTATGGAATACACTTCTTATAAAAGCATTAAGTATTACGATGAATGTGCGGCTCTTGTTGAGGGAATGGGCTATAAGCTTGTTGAACTGAAAATTGTTCCTTCTAAGACTACCACAAAAATTTCAGCAATGATTGCATCGGCTGAGCCGGACGGAAATATCGGGGTAAATGATTGTGCCAAGGTGCACCGAGTTCTTCTAACCCGTCTTGAGGCGCTGCTTGGAACTGAGGACACTATGATGGAGCTTACAAGTCCCGGTATTGAGCACAATATTAAGAATGCGGCTGAATTTGCTGTATTTACAGGACGTGCTGTAAGGGTTTGGGATAAAACTGTTACAGACTGGGTTGGCGGAAAAATAATTTCTGCCGATGATAAACAGGTAACTTTGGAAGCTGATGACGGAAAAACGTTTTCAGTTTCTTTTGAAAATATTGCGAAAGCAAAATTTAACTATAACTAAGATTATTATTTAGGGGAAAAATGTCATTCCGAACTTAGGGAGCGGCACTGCGTAGCAGGGCAAAAACAGTCCAGTGGACTGTTTTTAGCGAGTCTCCGAGCAGCTATGCTGCGAAGGTTCGGAATCTATTCAAAAGATGCTGAAACGTCATCCTGAACTTGTTTCAGGATCAGCATGACTTAGAAATAATTCCCGAGGAGTTAGAAGATGTCAGAAATGGCAGAGGCAATCCGAGCGTTGATTTCGGAAAAAGGTTATTCAGAGGATTCTGTAAAGCAGACTATTGAAAAGGCTCTGAAAGCTGCTTATAAACGCACTTATGGTGACGATGAAAACGCTATCGTAAAATTTAACGATGATATGTCGGATGTTGCTATTTATTCGCGCAAGGTTGTTGTTGACGGTGTTTATGATCCTGTTAAGGAAATTGAACTTGAAGATGCAAGAAAGCTTGCCGGCGACGAGGTTGAAGAGGGGGATGAAATTGATATTCTTGAAGACCCTAAAACCTTTGACCGTTCTGCCGTAACTGTTGGAAAACAGACTGCACACCAGGGATTAAATGAAACTTATAAGACTTCTCTGATGAACGAATATAAAGACAAGATTGGCGAGATGATTATTGGATATCATCAGCGCGAGCGCAACGGAAACATCTTTGTTGACCTTGGAAATGCAGGCCGTATTGAAGGTTTCTTGCCAACTAAATTCCAGTCTAAGCTTGAAGTTTATGAAAAGGGTGACAGGATTAAGGCTCTTATCGTAGATGTAAAGCCTACAAACACTGGAATTCAGCTTGTTCTTTCAAGAAGTGATACAAAGCTTGTAAGCTCAATTCTTGAAAAGGAAGTTCCGGAAATTGCTGATGGTACTGTAGAAATCAACAGAATCGTACGTGATGCAGGCTACAGAACAAAGATTGCAGTTTCTTCTGCTCGTGAAGAAGTTGATCCTGTTGGAGCTTGTGTAGGACTTCGTGGTGTTCGTATTCAGAACGTTATCCGCGAGCTTATGAACGAAAAAATTGATGTTCTTAAGTGGGATCCGGATCCAGCTGTTTTCATTAAGAATGCTCTTTCACCTGCTCAGGTTGAACGTGTTCTTATTACAGATGCTGACAAAAAGCAGGCTCTTGCTATCGTAGAAGATTCTCAGTTCTCTCTTGCAATCGGCCGTCAGGGACAGAATGTACGCCTTGCAAACCGCTTGTGCGACTGGAATATCGACGTTAAGACTATTGAACAGGCTGAAGAACTTGATCTTTCTTCATTCAATACTGTTCAGAATGCACGTAACCTCTTTAATGATGAAGCGGTTGAAGAAATTTCTAAGATTTCTGAGCTTCCAGGTGTTGATGCTGAGGTTGCAGAGCTTCTTAAGAATGCCGGAATTGAAGAGTTCCAGGACTTTGTTGAAGCTTACGATAACGGAACTATTAATGTTGAAGGAGTTTCACAGGAAGCTCTTGATAAGATTAATCAGCTGATTAGCGAAAACGTAGAGTTTGTTGAAGAAGAGGAGCCTGAGGCACAGTCAGAAGAAGCTGCAGCAGAAACTCAGGCTAATGAACCAGAAGCTCCTGCCAGTGAGGAAGAAGAATATTTCTGTCCTGAATGTGGAGCTAAGATTACTCTTGATATGACACACTGTCCAAAGTGTGGCGTTGAATTTGAGTTTGAAGAGGAATAAGGAAGGTAAAAGATAATAATGGCTGAAGAAAACGAAAAAAAGCCCGGATTTGTAGTGCACAAAAAACAGCAGGATGCAGCTCCTGCAGGCACAGCTTCGACTGAAAAGAAAAAGGTCGTTGTAGTAAAAAAGAAGGCACCTGCAAATCCACAGACAAATTCACAACCTCAGAATCAGAAGCATGTTGTAGTAAAGAAAACTGAAACTTCGGCTCCTGCTGCAAGCAAACCAGAAGTAAAAACTTCAGGAAAGCCTGAAAATAAGCCGCGCACCTTTGAATTGAACTCTGCGCGTCCGAACGTAAAGGCTGGAAATCTTTCTGATAAACCTCGTCAGGGCGGCTATAACCGCGACCGCAGCTCTCAGGGCGGTGGAAACGGTTTCCGTGGCGGTCAGGGCGGTGGCTATAACCGTGAGCGTGGTGGTCAGGGCGGCGGCTTTAGCGGCTCTCAGGCCCGACAGAACTACCAGAACCGCGACCGTGACAATAATGGTCAGGGCGGACGCGGCGGTCAGGGTGGCTATAACCGTGGTGGTAACGGCCAGGGCGGAAACGGCTTCCGCGGCGGTCAGGGTGGAAATGGTGGTTTCAACCGTGGCGGTCAAGGTGGCCAGGGCGGCTTTAGACCTCGTACCGGCGGAATGGGCGGTGCAGCTCCTGTACCTCCTGTAGATCAGGCACGCCAGTCTACAAAAAAGACCTTCAAAGGCAAAAAACAGATATATAACCGCAAAGACGAAGAGCAGTATGATGATAACCTCTTTGGTCAGAAGAAGAAGGTTGAAACTCCGGCTTCTGTAGTTCCAAAGTCAATCGATATTATGGAAACTATTTCGGTTTCTGACCTTGCCCGCAAGATGAATCTTAAGGCAAGTGAAGTAATCGGAAAGCTTATGGGCATGGGTATGATGGTTACAATTACCCAGTCAATCGATTCTGATACTGCAACTCTTCTTGCTGCAGAATACGGCTGTGAAGTTCACCTCGTAAGCCTTTATGATGAAACTGTAATTGAAAGCGAAAAGGATGACGGTGTAGAGCTTCTTCCTCGCCCTCCTATCGTAACTGTAATGGGACACGTAGACCATGGTAAGACAAAGACTTTGGATGCCATCCGCCATTCACATGTTGCAGAAGGCGAAGCCGGTGGTATTACTCAGTCTATCGGTGCTTACTCAGTTTCTACTCCTAAGGGAAAAATCACCTTCCTCGATACACCAGGTCACGAAGCATTTACTATGATGCGTGCCCGCGGTGCTCAGGTAACAGATATTGTAGTTCTTGTAGTAGCAGCTGATGATGGTGTAATGCCTCAGACTATGGAAGCTATTGCACATGCTAAGGATGCAAAGGTTCCTATCATCGTTGCTGTAAACAAGGTTGATAAACCGGAAGCAAATCCAGACCGTGTTAAGACTCAGCTTTCTGAGCAGGGCCTTACTCCCGAAGAATGGGGTGGAGATACCCAGTATGTACACATCTCCGCTCTTAAAAAAGAAGGTATTGATGATCTTCTTGATGCAATTCTTCTACAGGCAGAAATGCTTGAGCTTAAGGCTAACTACGAATGTCGTGCAGAAGGTAAGATTCTTGAAAGCCGCGTAGACCAGGGCCGTGGTGTTGTTTCAACAGTTGTTGTTCAGCGTGGTACTTTGCGCCAGGGAGATCCTTTTGTTGCAGGTATTTACTCTGGCCGTGTTCGTGCTATGTTTGATGACAGAGGCCGCCGTATTACAGAAGCTGGTCCTTCAACTCCAGTAGAAGTTCTTGGTATGGAAGAAATGCCAAATGCAGGTGACCCATTCCAGGTAACAGAAAGCGAAAAGGATGCACGCGCAATCTCTGCAAAACGTCAGGAACTTAAGCGTTTTGAAGCTGCTAAAGCTGTTAAGAAGACAACTCTTGATACTCTCTTTACAGATATTAAAGACAGTGAAGTTAAAGAGCTTAAGGTTATCATTAAGGCAGACCTTCAGGGATCTGCAGAAGCCCTCAAAGCTTCTCTTGAAAAGCTTTCAACCCGCGAAATCCGCCTTTCAGTTATTCACTCAAGTGCGGGTGCTATCAACGAATCAGACGTTACTTTGGCAGCTGCTGATTCAAATGCAATTATCATCGGCTTCAATGTTCGTCCTACTCCAAAGGCAAAAACTCTTGCCGAGCAGGAACAGGTTGAAATCAGAAAATACAATATCATCTATAAGTGTGTTGAAGAAATTCAGGCCGCTATGGAAGGTATGCTTCAGCCGGATACAAAAGAAGAAGTTATCGGACAGGTGGAAGTTCGCAATACATTCAAGGTACCAAAGGTTGGCGTAATTGCCGGTTGTTCGGTTTCAGAAGGTATTGTTCGCCGCTCTGCAAGCGTAAACCTTGTTCGCGACGGTATTGTAATCTTCACTGGAAAAATTTCTTCCCTCAAGCGCTTTAAGGATGATGCTAAGGAAGTAAGCGTAGGCTACGAATGTGGTATCGGCTTAGAAAACTGGCAGGATATTCAGGTTGGTGATAAGCTTGAAGTATTCGAAATTGTTGAAGTTGCAAAGAAGCTTGGTAAGACTATTGCCGAAGAAGAAGCAGAAGCCGCTAAGCGTAATGTAACTGCAGGTGGTTCAGAAGGAGCTCAGTAATGGGACAGTATCGTATTCAGAGACTGAATGACCAGCTCCGCGACGAGATTTCCCAGTTGATTCTGCGCGGAGAAGTAAAAGATCCCCGCGTAAATACTTTCCTTAGTGTAAACCGCGTGGAAGTTACCAGCGATTTGAGCTATGCAAAAGTTTATGTTTCTTCATTCCTTCCTGATGGACAGGTTAAGAAGGGAGTAGACGGACTTCAGGCCGCTGCCGGTTTTATTCAGCGTGAAATTGCAAAAAAACTGAGAATCCGTCAGTTTCCAAAGCTGCAGTTCCAGGTAGATGCTGGCATGAAAGCCGGTTTTGACATGGTACAAAAGCTGAATGAGCTGGAACGGGAAGAAAAGGCTTCTGAAAGCAAAGAATAATATGGATTGCTTCACCTGCGGTTCGCAATGACGTTATCGCGAGGCGTTTACAACGAAGTAATAACAAAATTGCGAGGCGTAGCAAAGACAATAATGTCATTGCGAGGCGTAGCCGAAGCAATCTAGTTCAATACAAAGCGGTGGCGGATTCGACCACCGCTTTCTTTTTCTATAAGACCTCGGAAAACTTCTTCTTTTGAAAAAACTGCATAGCATGCAGAAGGGGCTAAGTCATGAAGATTTGTTGTAAAGAGGGCAGAGCGAAGAGGCTTGCCGTTACAGTAATCTTTTTCGGCAGCTTCATCTTTAAGTGTGATGGATTCAAAGCCACAGAGGGAAGCTGTGCTACGGTCTAATCCACGGAGATTTCGGCGGATTTCTTCCTGCAGCTGTGAATCATCTGGATATGAAATTGATTTTTCAGTATTAATATCTGTTTTTGCCAGATGAAATCTTTCAGCTTCTGCAATTGCCGATTCAATCGAAAATTCTCCGAGTTCTCCAAAACCTGCCGCATCCTTTATATCAAAATTTCCAACACGGGTTCTGTATAATCCAACGAGATGTCCTGCACTTCCTGCTTCAATTGCTATATCGCGTGCAAGACATCTTATATAAGTTCCTTTAGAAACTGTAAATGAGATTTTGCAGTATTCAATCAAACCCCATGAATCTTTTTTTGTATCTATTAGATTGGCCTTAAAAACTGAAACTGGGCGAGGGGGAATCTCAACGGTTTTTCCTTCTCTGGCAAGGTCACTGGCACGCTTGCCGTTTACATGAACAGCACTGAAGGAAGGAGGGGATTGCATTATATTTCCTGTATATTTACTGATTGCCTTATTAAGTGCTTCTAAAGAAGGAAGGGGGGCTGTTTTAATGATACTTCCCGTGTATTCAAGAGTATCTGTTTCCTGGCCGAATTTGATTACAGCCTCATAAGATTTATCAAATTCTGTTATATTTCCGGCCAGCTTTGTGAGACGGCCCGTGCAAACAACGAGCAGTCCCTGAGCAAAACTGTCGAGAGTTCCTGTGTGCCCCACCTTTGTTGTACCGAGAGCTTTTTTTACGCTGTGCAAAGATGCAAAAGAAGTAAGCCCAGTCCTTTTTGCAAGAAGAACAATACCATCATGTGATGAAAATTCAGACACACGGAACTCCTTTATTTATTTAGCGTAATGCAGAAGCAGCCTCTTCTGAAGCCTTCTTCCAGAACTGACTGCGGCCAAAAGGTCCTACTTCTCCTCGCATTTCGAGTGTATCACTTTTGTATTTCTTTCCATCAGCTTTGTGGAAAGTAATGCGGCACTTGTAGCGTTTACCATCACTAGGATCAATGATATAACCGTTTGCCCATTTTCCTTCACCCTGGTTTACAAGATCCCAGATCCAGGTAGTACCAACAACAGAGAATGTACTTATATCTGCACCTTTCATAAAGTTGTCGTAAGATTTTCCCTTACCGCCGGTAGCTTTTTCATCCTGAGGTTTGTCAGCAACAGAAAGAATCATTCCGTTAAGCTTTCCACCTTCCTGCCAGATTTTCCAGCCTGCAGTATCATCATTAGTCTTTTCATCAACACTAATCCAGAATCCCTCTGCCGGGTCAGCAGCAAAACACATTGTTCCAGCCAGAAGAAGAACTGCCAGAATTGCAGTAATTTTTTTCATTTTTGCCTCCTAAAACAAAAAAAAAGACCAGGTTTTAATCGAACCTAGTCTTTTTATTATGGGCAGTGAGAGGATCGAACTCCCGACATTCTGGGTGTAAACCAGACGCTCGTACCAGCTGAGCTAACTGCCCGTCAGTTGATGTTTTATTTATACCATTTATACTCGGTTATGTCAATAACTTTGAATAAAAAAATTAATTTTTTTTTACATTTTAAAGGTTTGACTAATGACGCTGATTATAAAGTGTGATATTATTATTAACGCTCGAATGGGTTTATTTCACAGGAGATAATATTGAAAAAAAAGTTATATTTTGAAGTTTTTATTCTCTCAAGTATGCTCCTTCCGGTACTTTTTTTCTCCTGCAAAAATAATACCACAGAGACGAAACTCATTTATTCAGAAAATAACACAATAAAACAGGCTGTAAAAAATAAGGAGCAGGAGATAAGCTGGACAACTGAACTTGCACCTGAAAGATTAACGGCGGATATTTCTCGTACTTCTGTAAATATTTCACAAGATATACTATATAACGTTGATTTAATAAAAGTAATTTCAAATGACAATGTTCCGGTTTTTCCAGAACTGGAGGATTTTGGAAGTCTTGATATTTCAAAACTAAATCCTTCTGCAAATGAAAAAATAAATGAATTTTGTGAGAAGCTTTCAAAAAATCTGTATTCCGGAGCTGATTCTTATTTTTCGAGAAAGTATATTTTTAATTATGTTTTTTTCCGTAATGATTTAATTTCTGGCTGGAAAGAAAACTTCGGAAAAAAAATCCCGGAAGATTACAATAAAGAAATAAAAAACATCGAATCAGAATCAAAAGATTCTGATGAAAAAAATAAAAAGTCAGAAAAAAAAGAAGAACTCAAGCCTCTTTTTTCAAAATGGATTTTGGGTGAACCATTTATTGGTGCAGAACTTATGCAGATTCCTGTGCGTTTTTACACAGACTGTGGTATAATTGATATGACGATGTTTCTAAGCTCAGGCGGAAACTATGAGTTTTATCAGATTACTATAGACAGGTGGAAAAAAGTATGATGGAACATAGTAAACTCACGGGAATAGAAAGAGAACTTGTACTTCAGTATCTTATTGATGGAAATGTACCGGTAACGCTTACTCCAATCGAAGAGGAATTGTCTTCGGACTCAGAAGATAAAGAACTCGAAATACGTTCACTAACTTCACAAATTTTTCCTGTTGCAATTAAAGGTGAGCACATCAAGGTAAAAAAGAATGGCGAAATCCTTCTGGAAAATCCACTCCAGTCTGTTGCAAGTTTTGCCGGTAAAACTGTAAAAGTTGAATTTTATTTTAATCGTGTCGGTTTATATTTTATTTCCCCTGTAAAAGAAACAAAAAAAGGGCTGACACTTTTAATACCAGATCAGATAGAGCGTATAGCAGATATTGAAGAAGATTCTGATTATGATTTTTCTTCGGTGATTTATTTTGACTGTAAATCTCGCCGTGACTTGAATCTAAAGTGTATTCCTGAAAATGACATAGAACTTTTTGTGCGGCCTGTATGGAAAATCATTCCTCTTGAATATCAGAAAAAGGCAAAAGATCTGCTTGAAGTTTTTGTGGAGCAGGCTAAGCTTGAAAAGAATGCCGGAAATGGAATTCAACTCATACCTGTCTGTAAATACCTTACGGAGCCTCATACAAATGGACTTGAAGCTATGGAAAACAGAGTAAAACCCTTGTCCATTTTATTTGTTGATCATGAAAGGCTTGTTCTTGGAATGGAAAGTAAAGCCTGCACTTTTTTTGTAAATGAAGAATACGGAATCAAATTATCTTTTTCTATAAAGCGAGGTCCAATTCTTACGCGGGATATTTTTGTAACCAGTATAGTAAATAAGATTTATCGCAGTGCAGACGGTCTTCATTCATGTGTCGATTTCCGCTATACCACAATGCAGGAAGAAGATTTGAGATTCCTTTATGAAAAAACAACCAGTACTCTATTTAATTAGTTTGTATCTTTCTGCTGATTTTGATTTTGAATAGGATTCTGCTGCCGTGGATCGTTTCCTATAATTATTGCAAGACCTTTCAGATATTCAATATTTTCACAGACAATTTTTATGATTACCATGAGAGGAACCGCAATCAGCATTCCTGTAAAGCCCCAGATATATCCCCATACAGAAAGACTGATGAGAATCATTACAGGTGAAATGCCAAGATTTTTTCCTTCGATACGCGGTTCAAGAATATTTCCAAGAACCATATTTACAGAAGTCATAAAAATCAATATAAATAGTGTTTTTCCCCAGCTTGGATAAAACTGAATAAGTGAGAAAATAGTTGTAAGACCAACAGAAATTACTGAACCGAAAATCGGAATAAAGTTCATGATGAAAGCAAGAAAGCCCCAGACAATAGGGAAGTCCAGACCGATAATCAGGGAAGCTATTCCACAAACAATACCAGTTGCAAGCGAAATAAAAAACTTAATGGAAATATAGCGGACTGTCTGATTAATAATCTGATTTGAAATCCTTGTGATTTTTGCGCGATTATCTTTAAAGGCATAATGCATCTTTCGTTTTGTGAGACGCATTTCAATAAGGATAAAAGCAGTCATAATAGAAATCAAAAAGATGGTTTTACTGAATGAAATTACACCTGATGAAAGCATTACTGCCAGCTTCTGTATGTATTCACGGATTTTTAATGAGCCCCAAAGATTCTGGAAAAGACTTTTTGTGTTATCAATTTCAATATCAAAATTATTGGCTATAACCTGATAGATTGACATAAAGCGGCTTTCGTATTTTGGGTATTCTGAAAGGATTCCTGTAAGTGAACTTACAAGAATAGAAGTAAGTCCGAGTATTGCTATGAAAAACAGAATAACAATTATCAATGAAGAAATTACCCATGGAATACCTGTTTTTACGTTCAGTTTTTTAATGATTGGCAGAAATACAAAGGAAAGCATAAAAGAAAGTATAACAGGTATAAGCACGGTAGACATGGTTTTACACAGAAAACCCGCAAGTACAACAGCCAGAAATAAAACGAGATAAAAGATTCTGTTTGATGGTGTGTTTTTATTCAGTTTTTCTGTTTCGTCCATAGGTGACTCCTTTGGTAGTAGACCTAAAAATTGCTTTCGCAATTTTTAGGTCTACTATTGAACACCGGCCGCCAGCGGCCTTACACATTATTTCTTAGGTAAAATTTTGTCAAATCCACAGTAAGGAACAAGTACTTCAGGGATTGTTACAGAGCCGTCTGCATTCTGATAGTTTTCGAGAATTGCGAGCATTGCACGGCCTACGGCAATTGCTGTTCCGTTCAAGGTATGAACGTACTTGTTCTTTCCGTCATCGTCCTTATATTTGATGTTGAGGCGGCGGGCCTGGTAGTCTGTACAGTTAGATGTAGAAGTTACTTCGCCGTATTCACCACCGTTACGGCCAGGCATCCATGCTTCCAAGTCCCATTTGCGGTAAGCCGGAGCACCGAGGTCTCCAGTACAGGTATCTACAACATGGAATGGAAGTCCGAGTCCTGTAAAGATTTCCTCTTCAATCTGGCGGAGCTTTTCGTGAATCTCGTCTGACTGCTCTGGAGTTGCGTAAGCAAACATTTCTACCTTATCAAACTGGTGAACGCGGTAGAGTCCTTTGCTAAACTGACCTGCGGCACCTGCTTCGCGGCGGAAACAGTGTGAAAGTCCTCCGTAGAAACGTGGAAGGCTAGCCTTGTCTAAGATTTCATCCTGATGATATCCACCGAGTGTGATTTCTGCTGTTGCAACGAGACAGGTTCCTTCTTCTTCGATTGAGTAAACGTTAGATTCGTTTCCGCGTGGGTTGAAACCGATTCCCTTAAGAACCTCTTCCTTTGCAACATCAGGTGTAATGAACATCTGGAAGTTGTGCTTGCGGAGAGTGTTGAGTGCGTACATAATTAAAGCCTGCTCAAGGAATACTGCTTCATTTTTAAGATAGTAGAACTTTGGTCCAGATACCTTTGTACCGCGGTCAAAGTCGATGATGTCGAGAGATTCTCCAAGCTGAACATGATCTTTTGGTTCAAAGTCAAACTTGCGTGGAGTTCCAACCTTCTTTACTTCAAGATTTTCTGTATCAAGCTTTCCAACTGGAGCATCTGGGTGAACCATGTTTGGAATCTGGCGGGCAGCTTCTTCAAGGGCTGCTTCTGTTTCTTTTGTTTCTGCTTCTACAGAAGTAATTTCGTCTTTAATTGCCTTACCGGCTGCAATGAGCTCGTTACGTTTTTCCGGGTCGAGTTTCTGCTTCATAGCCTGAGCGTTTTCGTTACGCTTCTGCTGAAGTCCCTGAAGTTTTGTTACAAGGGCAGTGCGCTTGTCAAAAAGTTCTACAACCTTGTCTGCGTCAGCAGTCATGTTACGGTTAATAATGTTCTGTTTTACAGCATCAAGATTGTCTTTAATAAATTTGTAGTCCAACATATTTTTAGTCCTCTTATTAGTTAGTTAATTCATATTTTACAGTTACGTTAGAAGTAATTGTTATATTTCCCTCTACGATTGGTGTTTGTGTTCCTCCATCTGCCATTGAAACAGCTTTGAACATCATATCATTGCTGCGACCTGCATTGGTATAATCCTCACGGATTTCGAGTACACTGTTTACCTTACAGCCGCTCGCTCCAGCAAGTAATGCTGCCGCATCCTGTGCATTCTTTATTGCAAGAGTTCGTGCTTCTCGTAAAGCACTTGCCTTGTCAGAAACAAGATATTCAAAGGATGTAATGCCGTTTGCGCCTGTGTTATTTTTAACAGCTGCATCAATAACTTTACCTGTAAGGTCAAGATTTCTGATGGTTACGGCAATTGTGTTGCGGACTGTATATTCGCCGGCATATGTATGAGAATTATCCTGAGTAATGGAATAATCATAAGTTGAAATATCAGAATCTGAAATTCCAGCTTCTTTAATTGCATTGATTGTATTCGTTGTATTTATTGCATTTCGCTCTGCTGTCTGTGGACAGTTCCACCCTGTATTTTTTACAATGAATTTCATTGAGACCATATCAGGTTTTACGGAAACGCTTCCCGTACCCGAAACTGTAATTGAGCGGACAGGAGCTTCTTCCTTTGCCGGGCGTCCTAATACACAGGATGAAAAAAGGGTAGAGCCCAATCCAATAATAAGAATAGATTTTGTCAATTTTTTCATATAATCTATCTAACCTCCAAATAGAATCTTTTTAAATATATTATACGCTTATTTGCACTGTCCCAAAGCCTGCTTGCCGGGTAGTTTTTAGTAAGCGTTGTATAGGCATCAATTGCACCTTTGATGTCACGTACATCAGATTTTGCTTCGAGAATCTGACCTTTGAGATAAAGTGCTTCATCACGGTTGTCAGTTGAAAACTCAAAGAATTGATTGAGCTTTTTAAGTGCAGCTGAATATTCTTTCTCATTATATAAAACTTGAGCTTCCTGTAAAAGTGACAAAGAATTTACAGAAAATGCTTTAGATTCATCAACTTCTGTTGTGTTCGTTTCTGCTTTTTCAGAAGAAGTGCCCGTTGTATTTACAGTGGAGCTTTCAGAAGCTGATATGGTTTTTGATTCTGTTTTAGCAGCTGATTTACTTTCTTCTGTGTTTGCTGTTGTTTGTTTTAATTCAGTTTGAGTGCTTGTATTTTCTGTAGTTTTTTCAGTATTTTTTTGATTTACAGAAGTTCCTGCTGATTCTTTTGAAGCTGAAGAAGTTGAAGAATTTGATGAAGTAGTTGAAATTGACGAATTTGTTGTGATTGCAGAAGCTTTTTCTGTTGAATTTGTTCCGGTATTTTTTTCTTCGGTGTTTTCCTCAGATATATTTTTAATCTGTTCTACAGCTTTTTCAATTTTCTGAACAGGAAGCTTATATTCAGGAGCTTCTATGTGAGTTTTGTTTGAGCCGTTTTCAGGAGTAATTGTAACTTCAATATAGTCATCGAGATATTGACCTGTAAGCGGATCATTTTTATAGAAATGAATTATTTTTGTTCCTGCTTCACGAGCCTGCAAGCTGAACTTAGTATCTTTTGTTCCGAGTTTACGGCCAAAATAACTGAGGTCTTTTGAATTGTCTGTGAGCCCCATGTAAATCCATCCTGTTCCGGGATAGGTCACATCCAGATATTCGAATTTTTTCAGAGTTACTGAACGTGATGGAATTATTTCTTTTTGAGCTTCGCTGTATTCAGTATAAGAATCTGTATCATCAGTTATGTCAATTCCGCCTGTAATATCGTCAGTATAAGATTGATTTTCCTGAATGATAATTTCGTTTGCAGAGTTTTCGTCTGTGCTGTTCTGTTCATCAGTTGACGGATTATTGTTTTCTGCAAAAGAATCTTCAGTTAAATTTTCTGATTCAGTATTTTTTGCTTCAGAAGTTTCGGATTCAGCAGTATTGTTTTCATCTGGAACAATAATTTGTGGAGGTTCTTCATTTTCAACTTCTTCCGATTCTGGAAGATTTTCAGCAGGTTCAATTTCTTCTATCGGTTCGAGAGTAATAACTTCCGGTTCTAAAAAATCTGCAGGTTCCGGGAACTCTTCTGTTTCAGATGTCTCTGCATTTCCCGTTTCAGTTTCACCGGGAATTTCATTATCCGGATTCTGTTCTTCTGAGTCTGAATTTTCATCTTCTTCAGAAGTTTCCGGGAGCTCGGTTTCTGATGTTTCAAGCTGAGGTGCTGCTTCTTGTGAGAGTTCTTCTTCTGGAGCCGATGCGCATGAGGTTAGACACAACGGAATTATACATAAAACTGCTATGAATATTTTTTTCATGGAGCGGCTCCTGTAATCTCATTTATTAAATTATCATTAGCTTTTGAAAGCGAATCAATTTCCTTCTGGGACGGAACAGTAAACCATTTCTGAGCTTCTTCTTCACTCCATTTTTCTTTTGGAGTTCTTGAAGCAGTATAGTCTTTCGGAAGCTCCGGACCATCAGGTATAACAAGAGTTTCGGTAAGCTCAAGAACAGTTCCTGGTACTACGGGCGTTTCCTTTTTCTTTCCTGCCAGTGCAATCAAAAGGATAATGCATAAAAGAAGAAGTGCTACAAGACCTGCGATAATTAACGAAAGCATTTTGTTTTCTTCATAAAAATCGCGAACCTTCTCAATAAGAGGTGAGACTTTTTCTTTTATGTTTTCCCAAATCCCTTTGAAATCCATATTTCAAAACCTTAAAAAACAAACGTTCGTTAGTTTAAGACTTGTCTCGTTTTGGAGGACGAGGTGGAAGTACAACTCCTTCTTCATCAGGAACATCTTCGTCAACAAAGTTATCCTGATTATGGTCAATTACAGCACCTCTCTTAATATCTTCATCAAGGCGGAGTGCAATAATCTTACTTACACCGGACTCTTCCATTGTAATACCAAGCATTGTCGAAGCACCCATTACAGTCTTCTTATTATGAGTGATTACGATGTACTGACTCACACTTGCAAAGCTTTCAAGTGCAGTTACAAAAGAGGAAACGTTCTTGTCATCAAGAGCGGCATCAATCTCATCCAGAAGACAGAATGGACTAGGGCGAACCTGATATGTAGCAAAGAGAAGGGCAACCGCTGTCATTGTCTTTTCACCACCGGAAAGCAGGGCAATATTTTCAAGCTTCTTTCCAGGCGGCTGAGCGTAAATATCGATACCTGAAGATAAAATATTTGCAGGGTCTGCAAGCTTGAGTTCGGCACGTCCTCCGTTGAAAAGGCGGCGGAACATATTATGGAAATTCTTCTTAATCTGATTATAAGTCTCAAGAAACATCTCGGCAGACTTAGATTTAATTTCTTCGCTAACACGAACAAGGTTTTCGAGAGATTTTTGAGTATCTTCATAGTTTGTGCGCTGTCGCTCGTAACGTTCCTTGACTTCGTTAAACTCTTCTGGAGCCATAAGGTTTACGCTTCCGAGAGACTGGAACTGCTTTTTAGCGTCAGCGAGCTTTTCGCGGAGCTCTGCGGCCGGAGTAGTAATTTTATACATGCGCTCTTCAAATTCCATGAGGTCTCGTGAATACTGATCCTGAAAGTTCTGCTTAACGTTACGAATATCGTTGTCTGCAGAGTTGAGGGAAAGAGAAAGGCGCTCGTACTGCTCCTGATATTTATTTTGTTCCTCGCGTTTTTTATCGAGGGTATCACTCTTGCCGGAAACGCTTTTGTTAGCCTTGGCTATCTCTTCGTCGAGTTTGTTCATTTCGTCAGCAAGCTTTTTACCGCGGTATTCAATTTCTGCAAGCTCATCCTGGTAAGTCTGAATCTGCTCGTTGATTTCTTCGGCACGTTTGTTTTCCGCAAACAGTTCATCTTCTGTGTCTCGCAAAGTTGCCTGTTCACTTGTAAGCTGTCGGTTTAAAGTATTTATCTGATTCTGACTTGCAGAAATCTGTTCCTGCATCTGAATTTCGTTGAGCTTGAGTTTCTGCAAGGTGTCACGGTACTCATTGATTTTTGCTGTGAGCTCGCTGTTTTGAGAATTAAGGTCTTTAATCTGATTATTGATATCATCAACCTTTGTGCGGTTCTGATTGATTTTATCATCAATTCCACGCTTCTTAGTCATGATACCTTCTGGTGAAAGGAACTCTGTAATGAAGGCAGGAGAAGCATCCTGATATTTTTTAAGCGAAGCTTCAATCGCCTGCATCTGGCGGCCGGCTTCTTCAAAGGCTTCTACCGCTTCAGAAATAGTTTTAGCAGCTTCATCTGCATTAAGCTTTTTTGCTGCCTGGTCAGAGAAAATATTTTTACGGCCATCAAGGTAAATCTTAAGCTTTGCAAAATTCTGTTCCAGTTCTTCCTTTGCAATACGAAGGGCTCCTTCACTAAAGCCTGCATCCTTAAGCTTTGCATCGAGCATAGAAACTATGTCTTCTGTAATTGCGGCAAGCTCTTTCTGAAGCTCTACACGCTCTTCTTCAAGCTCTGCAATCTGCTGACGGAGAGAGTCAGCCTTGCGGTCATTGTCTGTAATCTGGCTGCTGGAAGTTTCAATGTTCTTCTGGAAAGATTCTATGTTAGCCTTGATATCATTTAACTGCTTATTCTTTTCGTGAAGAACGGCATTGTTTTCGTCAATTTCTTCCTGAACTGTATCAATTCGTTCCTGAATTGCAGCGCGGCGGCCTTCGAGGGCATTAAGCTTTTCCTTCATCAAAAGAGCCTGCTGATTCTGCTGTTTGATAAGTTCAAGCTTGCCGTTTTTTTCCTGACCGATTGCAAGAAGATTTGCCTGCTTGCTGTAAAGGTCATCCTGCATGGCTTTAACTTTATCCATGTTCTCAGAAATCGTGTTGTTGATTTCTTCGATCTCCTGACGAACCTTATCGCGTTTTTCCTGAACACGCTTGAGTTCTTCTTCGTGGCGGGCCTTATCAGTTACAAAGTTCTTAAGTCGAAGAAGGGTAAGGTCAAGCTCGCAGCTGTAGATTTCTTCCTTGAACTGACGGTATTTTATTGTTTTTTCAGACTGAACCTTGAGAGTGTCGTACTGGCGTTTAATTTCGCCCATGGCAATTTCAATCTGAGTCATGTTTTGACGGGTGCGTTCAAGCTCGCGTTCTGCTTCGGCTACCTCGGCCTTAGAACGGCTGATACCGGCTGCTTCTTCAAAAAGGTAACGGCGGTCTTCAGGCTTGCTCGAAAGAATCTGGTCGATTTTTCCCTGCTCCATAACAGAGTATGCGGCTTTACCAACACCAGTATCCATGAAAAGTCGGCGGATTTCTGTAGGGCCGGCCGGGCGTTTATTAATAAAATATTCTGCATCACCTGAACGGTAAAGTCGGCGGGTAATTGCAATTTCTTCTTCATCAAGAGGAAGAAGTCCCTTGTCATTGGCAATAGTGAGAGTAACCTCAGCAGTGTTGAGGGCTGGACGACGTTCAGTTCCGTTAAAAATAACGTCTTCCATTTTTTCTGCACGGAGATTTTTGGAATTGCGTTCAGCCAGTACCCATTTGATTGCATCAACGACATTACTCTTACCACAGCCGTTAGGGCCGAGCAGGGCAGTAATACCATCTGCAAAATCAATGTGAGTTTTGTCCGCAAAAGATTTAAATCCGAAAATATCAAGACTTTTTAAAAACACAATTCACCTCTGAGAGCGCGCGCCCGGCAGTCGGGCTCTTGATAGATTGAAAAGCAATAAAAATGCGAAATCTTTCCTTTAGCTTAACCTTCTATACATTCTTATAATTATACCGAATTTTGCATATCATTTAAAGAGAATTTATAAAGAAGAATTTTTTATGATTTTAAGGTTATTTTGACTTAAATAATTGTATTAAGAGTCTTTTTGACCGTTTCTTCCCAGTTGAAATCTTTGGCCCAGACAATGCCGTCGGTAATCATATTGTCACGGAGTTCTTTGTCTTCAGTAACTTTTTGCATATTTGTTGCAATGCTGTCGATATCGTCTGAATTAAAATAGAGTGGAGCTGTTCCGCCTATTTCTTTTAAGGCTCCTTTGTTGCTGCACAAAACAGGAATTCCGCAGGCCATAGCTTCAAGAATCGGTAAACCTACACCTTCGTTTACAGAAGGAAAAAGGCAGGCTTCGGCACCACCATAAAGACGGGCAAAATTTTCGTGAGGGAAAAAGCCAGTCAGGAAAATGTCACTGGCGTATTTTGAATCAAAGGCAGCCTTATGGATTTCTTGGGCATAAGGACCGTCGTTACCTGCTAAGACAAGTCGATGAGGTGCTCCCGTATTTTTTTTGAAAAGCTCAAAAGCTTTAATCAGTTCAATATGTTTTTTTTCAGGGCTCGAAAGTGTAGAGCCGTAAACAAAATAAGGGCGCTTAATTGCAAAAGGTTTAATATCTACGATTTCATCTTCAAAAATATCTGCCATAGGAAAGAAAAGCTTGTGATCAATTCCATTGTGAATTACAGTTATTTTTTCTTCTGAAACTCCAAGGCGAAGTAAATCATCCTTAATAAAATTTGAAGCCGCAATCAGTCTGTGTGCATGCAGAATTCCTTTTTTTAACTGATGGCGCGATTTTCTGTCCATTTCAGCAATATCAGAAGACAAAATGCTGTTAATTACTGCGAGAGCCGTGTACCCGTGAAACTTCCGTGGCAGCATTTTATTTGCACTAGGGTAAATTACTGCATCGTAGCCGTGTTTTTTTATAAAACGGTTTGCGTGATATTTATACCAGCGGCGAAGTGCCTTTGGAGTTTCAAGAAGCTTTATTGCAGAATATGGAATATCAGTTCCTGATGTATAAGTGTAGCGGTCTTCTTCGGTACCAAAAAGTTCAATTTCGAAATCTCTTTCTTTTGGCAGATTAGAAATAAAATAAAGAATATATGAGCCGAAGCCCGATTTTCCGTGGTCTCCGCCAAGTGTATCTATTGCAATTTTAATTTTTTTACTTTCTGACATTTTTATTCCTGATATTAATCGGCTTGTCCGCCAGCTTCTTCATCGACTACAGGGCTTATGACTTTGCCGCCACGAACTTCTTTAGGATAAACGGTGATGCCAAGCTTTTTTTCGAGTTGTGCAAAATGCCGCATTTCCCATTCATCTCCGATTACTACATTAATTCCGGATTTTCCAGCGCGGGCAGTACGTCCGCTTCGGTGAATAAAGAAATCTTCATCACTTGGAAAGTCCATTTGAATTATATGAGAGATTCCAGGAATATCCAAGCCCCGAGCCGCAAGATCACTGGTAATAAGAATTTTTTCCTTGCCGCTGCGGAATCGGTCTATTGCAGCCTTTCTTTTCTGCTTGTCGGTTTTAGCATGAAGGGCGGCGCAGACAACCTTTTTGTAAGTCAGTTTGTTATAAATGTTTTCTACCTGATCTGCACGGGAAGTAAAAATAAGAGCCTTTGCAGGATTTTCTGCAGCAAGAAATTTTCTGAGAGTATCAATTTTGTCACGGTTTTCTGCATATATGGCCCAGTGGGTAATACGCTTTCGAAGAACATCTTCCGGTGGCAGTACAATATTCTTTGCATCTGCAAAAAAGATTTTTGTCTGCTTACTGATTGTAGCCGTGCAGGCAATGATTTGAGTTCCGGCTGGCAGCAAATTGCGTAAAGCAGAAGTATCTTCAAGAGATTCTTTTTTTACCAGACGGTCTGTTTCATCAAAAACCGCTGCCATAAGCCCTTCAATCTTAAGCTTTTTTAGATGAATAAGCTCAACAAGGCGGGCTGCTGTTCCTATGATGATTTCAGGTTTTTCTTTAAGAGTTTCAATCTGGCGTTTAAGGGGAGCCCCGCCAATCATAAGGGCAGACTTGTGACTTGTAATGGATTTGCACTCTCCGTTAATCTGTGAAGCCAGTTCAAAAGTCGGAGCTACAACAATTATGCGGACTTTCTGGTGGTCATCTAAAGACTCCAGTTTATTGATAAGTGGCAAAAGATAAGCAAAGGTTTTGCCAGTTCCGGTTTCTGATTCAAAAAGAACATTTTCACCCTGTAGAATGCGCGGAATTACCTCTGCCTGCACAGGAGTAGGAGAAGTAATTCCGAGAGTTGTGAGATTTTGTTTTAAGCTTTCAGAAAGGTTAGAAAAAATATCTGCCATGGAGGAGTGCCCCGTGTAGCTTTTACTTATGCACTTTCGATAGACGTATTGTCTGTCTTTATGAGACTTTCAATGTTATTTTCCTTACCCTGTACAATCTTCTTTGTAACAGTAAAGGTTTTCTTTCCCTTAATATCAGGAATCTTGAACATTACGTCCATAAGCATTTTTTCTACAATTGTACGAAGACCTCGAGCACCAGTTTTCTGGCGAATAGCCTCATCAGCAATTTCTTCGATAGCATCTTTTTCAAATACAAGATTTACATCATCAATATTGAAAGAAGCCTGGAATTGCTTTGTGATTGCGTTTTTAGGTTCTGTGAGTACACTTACAAGGTCGTCGCGGGTAAGCTCTTTGAGTGCGCAGGTAATAGGCATACGGCCAATCAATTCAGGAATCAAACCGAACTTTACGAGGTCGTCTGGAGTAACCTGATTTAAAAGCTTCATCTTGTCTTCATCTGACATCTGGCCAACTGAAGAACCAAAGCCCATCGCATGAGAAGAAACACGCTGTTCAATAATTTTATCAAGACCAACAAATGCTCCACCAAGAATAAAGAGAATGTTTGTTGTATCAATCTGAAGCATTTCCTGATTAGGATGCTTACGTCCGCCCTGTGGAGGAACGCTAGCAACAGTACCTTCGATAATCTTTAAAAGAGCCTGCTGAACACCTTCACCGCTTACATCGCGGGTAATAGATGTGTTTTCGCTCTTGCGGGCAATCTTATCAATTTCATCAATGAAGATGATTCCACGTTCTGCAGCTTCAATGTTGCCGTCTGCGGCGTTAATCAGCTTTAAAAGTACGTTCTCTACGTCTTCACCAACATAGCCTGCTTCAGTCAAAGTTGTAGCATCTGCAATTGCAAATGGAACCTTAAGACGCTGCGCAAGGGTACGGGCAAGAAGAGTCTTTCCGCTTCCTGTTGGGCCAATTAAAAGTACATTTGATTTTTCAATTTTTACAGCATCTTCAGCGGCAAGTGCAGCGGCAGAAACTGACATTCTTTTATAATGGTTGTAAACGGCTACAGAAAGAGTCTTTTTTGCTTCTTCCTGACCAACAACATAAGAATCAAGGTATTCCTTAAATTCACGTGGAGTAGGTACATCCTTAAGTTCAATAGGAGTAATGTCTGCTTCCTGCTGGTCTAAAATCCCCTGACAGATTGCTACACACTTATCGCAGATAAAAGTGTTTTTGCTTGGACCTGTAATAAGCTTGCGGTCTTTGCCGGCTGTGCGTCCACAAAAAAAACAGAAAGGGGCATTATTGATATTAAATTGTTTCATATTAATCTCCAAACCTAACGTCATTCCGACACTGAACTCGTTTCAGGTTTCGGAATCTCTTCAGTTGAGATGCTGAATCCGGAATTTATTTCAGGGCCAGCATGACGCAAGATGTCTTATTTTCTTGAAGGCATAACCTGATCGATTACGCCGTATTCAGCAGCTTCCTGTGCCGACATGAAAAAGTCGCGCTCAATATCTTCTGCAATTTTATCTGTGCTCTTTCCGGTGTCTTTTGCAAGATACTCAATAGAAAGCTTTTTAAGTCTGATAATTTCTTTTGCAAGAATACTGATGTCGCTTTCCTGACCTTCAACTCCACCGCGTGGCTGATGAATCATAACGCGGCTTGAAGGAAGGGCATAACGCTTGCCTTTTGTTCCGCCTGCAAGAAGAATTGCAGCCATGCTTGCAGCCTGACCCATGCAGATTGTCTGAATGTCGCATTTTACATATTTCATTGTGTCGTAAATTGCAAGGCCTGCTGTAACTGCTCCGCCAGGAGAGTTGATGTAAATGCTTATATCTTTTTCAGGGTTTTCTGATTCGAGGAAGAGAATCTGAGCTACAACAAGGTCTGCCATTGCATCATTTATTTCTCCATCGATAAATACGATGCGGTCTTTTAAAAGTCTGGAAAAAATATCGTAGGTTCGTTCTCCGTTTCCAGTTTTTTCAACAACATAAGGAACCAGTGTGTTCATCTGTTCGTTCATAAAATCCCCTTAAATAACTGTCATCCTGAGCTTGTTTCAGGATCCAGATAATATAGATTCCGAAATTGTCATTCTGAATTTGATTCAGAATTGGAATGACTATAATGTTCATTATAAATATACTGAATTTTTTGATTATTGGGTAGATAAAAAGAATAAAAAAACGTCATTGCGAATGGCGAAAATGGATTGCTTCGCTTCGCTCGCAATGACGTTTATTGATGTCATTGCGAGGAGCGGAGCGACGTGGCAATACGAATGGTCAAGGCACGCTATCGCTTGAAGCCTTGACTCATTCGTTTTACGACTTGATATTTCATTATCAAGCCGTAATCCGCAGTTACAATGACGCTTTAAATTGTCTGTTTATTAATAAGCCATTCCTGCATTAGCAAAAAGGTCTTTGAAAGACATCTTGTCGCCCTTAGAAACTTTTACTTCCTTATAGATTTCGTCGTAAAGTTTGTTTTCTTTAGCGTCGTCAATAAGGTATTCCTTAGCGCGTGGATCTTCGTAGTGCTTCTTAACTTCTTCTACAGTCATTCCGCCTTCTTCTGCAATCTTAGCATACTGAGCTTCGATTTCTTCTGGAGTAACGCTGATGTTCTTGTCGCGGATAAGGCAGTCAACGATGATACGGCTCTTAAGCATTTTTTCGCTGTCGCCGGTCCACTGCTGGAGCATAGCTTCTTTTGTCTGACCACTTGCAGCAATCATCTTTTCAAGCTGTTCTGGGCTTGTCTGGAACTGCTGAGCCATCATTCTCCAGCGGCCATCAAGTTCTGCCTGAAG
>CAMVDX010000014.1 GCA_947166355.1 uncultured Treponema sp. | reverse complement strand
AAGCAGATGCAAACTGGTTTACTCAGAATTCTCGTTACATCGCCGAACTCGACAGAAACACACAAATTTATAATGCAGAAAAACGTGGTCTCAAAAAAGGTGCACAGCAAAAAGCAGTGGAAATTGCCCGTAAACTTCTTACTAACGGAAAGTATACTGCTGATGAGATTTCTGCTTTATTGCAGATTCCTGTTGAGTCTTTCACTGATACAGTGCAGGCATAACAAATAAACGACTTATCTTTATACGGCTTGAGAAATCGGGCCGTTTTTTTTATGGATTGCTTCGTCGCTGTGCTCCTCGCGTGACGTGGGCTCGTTTTTTTTGTTTTGGGATTTTGCTTTACGCATAAAAAAAGCGGACTCGTTTGAGCCCGCTTTTTTTGTGTGTTTAGCTTAGTTAGCTAAATTATGCACGAGTGAAAGTGATTGAAGACCACTTAATGTTGTTCTTAATTCCAAGACCTGTTACTGTGAATTCAGCCTCGTCTGGAGAAGCAGTAAGTGTCAATTCAGTTTCTGTTGTAGCAGCAGATGTTGTAGAAGTGCTGCTTGTCAATGCATAGTTAGCATCATCGCTGTAATACTTGTCACCAATTTTGTAAATGTTGAAAGTTACAGTATTTCCTTTTGTAGTTGTAGATGTACCACCAACAGTGTATGTTTCATCATAGCTTACTGTAAGTGTCCAAGACTTTTCGATGTTTGATGTATAAGTATCGCGATCTTTATCAGATTCAACCTTAGACTTGAACAACTTTGCGTTTGCAGAAATTGTGTAACCAGATGCATCAGCGAATGCATATGTAGTTGTACCATTAGCAGTTGTTCCAGTAATAGTCTGCTTTGTTGCAGTGAATGTAGTTTTTCCTACATAAACAGTCTTTTCAGACTTTTCCTGGTTCTGAAGATTTACATCCTGTACGCCCTGCTTACAAGAAGCCAACAATCCAAGGCTCAATACACAAGCCATAGCCAAAACTAATTTTTTCATTTTGTCCCTCCTTAAGGAAACAAAGTTTTTTTAGTGTTCGATTTAAACGACCGATTAAATCGATTATGTTTTAAATATATCACTAGGTTGCTTGAATGTCAAATGAAATAATAATTTTTTTAACTTTATTTTTTTTGCTATTAACTTTAATCTGGTGACAGTTTTAAATGTTTTTACGTGTGGGAGATTATTGTGGATTGCCACGTCGCTTCGCTCCTCGCAATGACGAGAGGGGGGGTGAATTGTTTTCGCTATGGCAGAGGCTGGTGGGTTGTTTTTCGCAATGACGTAGGGGGAGGCAATCGGGAGAATTCGGGGAGTCTTTGGGTTTGCGGGGAAGCGCGCACCGAGGCTGGAGCTGTCGAACGAAGTGAGAGCCACCGCAGGCGCGTCTGGGAGATGTCGGGAGTTTTAGTTGCTGACGGGTGGGTGTGGAGATTTCGACAAGCTCAACCACCTGGCGGGTCGCGCCGAGGAGGCTGACCGTCAGGGAACAGCGGAAGCCGTGTGACTCTGTTGATTTGGGCTAAGAAATTTTATGCGCCAAAATAGAAGAGCGAGAAGAAAATATAAACGCTTCCAAAGAGCATGATGATGTTGCTGATGAGGTGCATGAATTTGATTTTTTTGAGGTTGTAAAAAATAATTCCGATTAAGTAGAAGACTGCACCAAGAACGAGCATGCTGAAGCTTTTTACTGAGAGGACTTCGAACAGATTTTTGGCAACTATGAGGCCGGAGAAGCCTGCGATGATGTAAAAGATGATGTTCAGCTTTGCGTACTTCTGGCCGGAAATTGCGTAAAACAAAATGCCAACGAGAACGATTGTCCAGACGATGCTGAAAAGAATCCAGCCGGTGTTGCCCTGTATCTTTGTGATTGTGTAAGCGCTGTAACCAAAGCCGATAATCAGGAATGAAAAGACGTGCGAAAGGCGGTCGAAAACCTGCTTTGCGGTAATGTTTGTAAGCGCGTGCTGTAAAAGGGAGCACAGATACATCAGAATCATTGAAGCACCAAAGAGTGAATAAAAGACGATTGTTGTATTGAAGAAGCTTGTGATGTTTCTCATGGCAAGCGTATCGAGGATTGCGGTTGCGGCGATGAAAAGTGCAACTCCGATTCCCTGAACGATTGAGCTTCCGATTTCTTCGCCAACGGTGAGGCGGCGTGAAGTTTTGCTGAGTTCGAGCAGCTTCTTTTCTGTTTCTATGCGGCGTTCTGCGCGCTTTTTTGCTTTTTCGTTTTTGGCATATTCGGCTGCGGCATACTTTGCCTTGAGGCGTTCCGGATCTTCGGCATAAAGAATGTTCACCTGCTGTACGGCATTTTCATAATCAATTTTGAGCTGGGCAAGGCGAGAACGCTTTTTCTTTTTAAGTGATTTAAGCGTTGATTTTCTTACGGCTTTTTCAGCGATATCATCTTGTCTGGACATAGGAATACCTCTTCGTTGTGGCCGGAAAAATTATGGCGGCCGAGTTTTTTTTGATAATCCATTATGACATTTATTGTAGGTTTTGTCAAAATAAAAATATGGATTAGTGTGAGGATATGTGTGAGGGGGGATGTAGATTGACACGTCGAGTGGGTGGATTGCTTCGTCGCTGCGCTCCTCGCAATGACGTAAACGGGCGGGGTTCGTGCGATGACGAGATTTTTCGGGACCTCAGAGCTGCTCGCAATGACGGGGTGCGAGGGGGATGGTTCGCGGGATGTCGGATTATTTTGAGAGTTCGTATAAGAGGACGCCGGCGGCAACGGAAACGTTCAGGCTGTCGATTTTTCCGCAGGTGGGAATTGAGACGATTGTGTCGCACTGTTTTTCGAGGAGCGATGCAATGCCGGTTCCTTCGCTTCCCATTATGAGAACTGATTTTTCGGCGAAGTCTATTGTGCGGCAATTCTGACCGCCTGCATCAGCGCCATAAACCCAGAAGCCCGCCTGTTTAAGCTGCTCTGCAGCGCGCACCAGGTTGTTTACGATTGCAACCGGAACCCATGCGCTGGCACCGGCACTTGTACGGCCGATAACTTCGTTGCCCGCAATGTCGCTGGCTGAATTGTGTTCTGGAATTATTACGAGGGCAGCGCCGAACTGATCGCAGCTGCGGAGAATTGCGCCAACGTTGTGGGGGTCGGTGATGCTGTCGAGGATTACGACAATGCAGCGAGAGCTGGTGGTGCCGGAAGTTCCGAGATTGCTGAGATTGCCGAGGTCTCCAGACGCGCCGACCTCTGCAGATTTTCCGAGCTCTCCAGACGCGCCGTCGGCTGCGGATTTTTCGAAGTCTCCAGACGCGCCGTCGTCTGCGGATTTTCCGAGGTCTCCGGGCTTTCCGCTATGCAGCTTTACCCAGGAATCAAAATCCACAAGATTTGCCGCAGGCTTTTTACTGCTGCCGCCGCTGATTTCCATTACAATGCCGCGATGGTCGCGGAGCGTTTCGTCGAGCCCGCTCACAAGCTTGTCGAGTTCTGCATCTGAAGTCTGCTCGCAGGTAATTCCCGCCTCTTTTGCGGCAGCAAGAATTTTCTTAACACGAGGCCCCGGCTTGCTGAAATAAATCTTAAGCCCGGCTGTTTTTTCCGACTTTTCTGAGATGCCTACCGCGCCCCTGCTGTTTTTTCCAGCAGCGCGAACTTTTTCTTCGATTGAATGGAAACCTGTTATATACATATATTTACCACGTCATGCTGAACTTGTTTCAGCATCTTCAAATGAGATCCCTACCCCTTCGCAGCATAGCTGCTCGGAGACTCGCTAAAAATGCTTCACTGGAGCATTTTTACGGCTTACAGCCGTCGCTCCCTAAGTTCGGGATGACATTGCAGTTTATCTACCGCAACACTGCTTGTATTTCTTTCCGCTTCCGCAAGGGCATGGATCGTTGCGGCCAACCTTTGCACCAACGCGCTTTACAGTTGTAGGAATTACATTACCTGCAACATATTTCCAGTCATCACCAACTTTTTTGAAAAGAGAAATTTCGTGATGAATGTCGTGCATATTGTGAAGAGTATAATCAGCTTCGAACTCTACAATTTCTTCGCCTTCTTTTTCACCCTTTTCTGTGCGCAGGATTTTGAGGCCGTTCCACTGAGACTGCTTGCTCCAGTCCTCTGTTGCCTTGCGGTCGATTTCGCCGATTCCCTCGCCTTCTTCGCAAGAGTTGATGATGTAGTCGATTTCATGAACTACATAAGAAGTGTAACGTGCGCGCATACATGCTTCTGCGCTTGGAGCTTTGATTTTTCCTTTGATAATTGGTTCACAGCATTCGCCATATTTTTTGCCCGAACCACAAGGGCATAATTCGTTAGTTGTACTCATGTGGAATATTTTAATGAATTTACCAGCGGCCTACAAGATTTATTTTTCAGGGATTTTTCTGGGCGTTCCCGCCCGCTCCGCGGGCGGTCGGGCTTTGCGCCATTCCGCTATCGCTCCAGCCGCTTCCCTCGTTCGTTACGTACGGTGGTTGAGCCTGTCGAAACCACCACAGAACTCCGTTTTCTGATTACCCACCGAGGTCTCATCACAAACTCACTCAGTCCAGTGGCCGCCTTCGGCGTGGCTCCAATCCCTAACGCAGCGTAAAATTACGAGTTTCGTTTTGTAAGTTCCTCGCCATTTTTTTTGGAGAGTGTCTTTGAAAGAATTTAAATAGTTTTTCATCTTCCCTTAAAATAATGTATTTCGCGGATATCAATAATAAGCTATACTGTACCCATGTGCAAAAGCTTGATTACTTTACAGAATTGTCGGATTGAGAATAGCCGCGCCGTGCTTGTGCCGGAGCTTTCGTGGAAGATGAACGAAGGCGAGGTCTGGCTGGTAATCGGACCGAACGGTGGAGGCAAGGCTGATTTTTTGAATGCGCTTGCAGCAACCGGAAAAGGTGGAATGGCTGCTGGTGCTGGAATTGCCGGCGGAATCAAAATTACACCGAATGCCGACGGACTTTTTTCTGATATTTTTTCTGATTCGACTGAGCTGGTTTCTCTGGAGCGGGCTGCCCGCCTGATTCAGGAAGAGTGCGAAAATGATGAAAGTGATTATCTGGAAGGCGGCGTTGATCACGGACGCACCGGCCGCATTTTTATTGCACAGGCACTGAACCCGCAGCTTAAAAAAGGCGTAAGCAGTGACGAACTTCCGGCGGTCGCAAAGGCTCTGGAAGGAGACCCCGCCATTAAGCTTTGCGGCATCGAAAAGATTCTGGACCGCGGCCTCAAATATATGTCTACCGGAGAAATCCGTCGTACCCTGCTTGCCCGCGCCCTTGTTTCCGGCAAAAAGCTTTTGATTTTGAGCGACCCTTTTGCCGGGCTCGATGTACAAAGCCGGGCAATTCTTTTAGACTTTTTTGATTCAATTGCAAAACGAAGCGGCGGAAAACAGAGCGGAAGTGCTCGCCCTCATATCATTCTGGGACTTGAACGCTGGCACGAAGTTCCGGATGCTGTTACCCATGTCATTGAATTTGCTGATAAAAAAGTTTCTTTCTGCGGCCCGCGAGACCAGTATGAAAAACTGATTTCGGAAAGAGCTGCAGCTACAAAAGCTGGAGAAGATAAAGAAAAACAGAATTTTAAAGAAGGCTTTGAAGAATTAACTACTGCCAAGGTCTCCGGTGGTTTCGATACACCTGCTTCGCAGGCACTCAACCACCAGGCCGAATCACGCTGGTTGAGTAAGTCAGATGCCGAATCACGGTGGTTGAGTAGGCCGGAGGCCGTATCGAAACCACCTCTTGAAGATATCTTAGTAGAAATGAAGGATGTAAACGTCGGCTGGGACGACCATCAGGTTCTGCGTCATCTGAACTGGAGCCTGCGACGAGGAGAGCACTGGCTTGTTCGCGGACCAAATGGCAGCGGAAAAACCACCTTCCTGGAGCTTATTACAGGCGACAACATGCAGGTTTTCAGCAATGATGTGCGTATTTTTGGAAAGCGCCGCGGCTCGGGCGAAACCATCTGGGATATTAAAAAGCGCCTGGGCATTGTTTCTTACCGCCTGCACGTTGAATACAGAATGCTGGGAGGTACTTCGCTGCTCGCTGTAATTATAAGCGGCCTGCGCGACAGCATAGGCCTTTACGGTGCCCCGACCGACCTAGAAATTGCAAGTGCTAAAAAATGGCTGGCCCTGGGCGGCTTTGCAGGCCGCGAATCAGAAAACTTCGGCAACCTCAGTTACGGCGAGCAGCGGGCCATCCTCATTCTGCGCTCGGCTGTAAAAGCTCCGGAAATCCTCATTCTGGATGAGCCTTGTCATGGTCTGGACGAGAATTACCGCAGTAAAATCCTTCAGCTTATGAATCTGATTGGAAACGGCGGCACCACTACCATGCTGCACGTAACTCACGACCCGAGCGAGGTTCTGGAATGCGAAAAACACATTCTGGAGCTGCACCCCGACGAAGAACCGATGTACCGGATTATTATGAACTAGCGTAATTGTGAGAAACATAGCGACGAGCAATTTACGTCATTGCAAGGAATAAAGCGACGGGCAATTTACGTCATTGCGAGCACGAAGTGCGTGGCAATCTATTTGTGGATTGCTTCGCTCCGCTCGCAATGACGTCGGGGGGGTACTTCGCTCCGCTCGCAATGACGGAGATTGAGCGTAATGACAGAGCTATACCACAATGACGCTTATAACTCATTTTTAATACAACTTCCGTCTTCAATTTGCCGATAATCTTTGTATGAAAAAAATCATCAGCTTATTTGTTATCTTCTCAGTTTTTTGCTGCGCCTGTTCTGCCCGCGGAAAAGCTGATACCGAAGTTCCATCCGAAGAAGTGGAATATGCATTTAAAGGCGACGAACCTTCCGTTGCCGACACAGAACCCGAAGAAGAAAAACCTATCCTTCCGCTCTACACCCTGCGCCAGCCGCAAGGTCAGCCGGTCCAGCTGCGGGAAAGCTGGGGCTATGTTATGCAGAGCCGCCTCGACGAATACGACAATTCCATCCCGCTAACCGACGTCTGCTTTTTTTCTGCAGAAATCAACTGCTATGGCGAGCTCACAAGCGTTCCAAGCCGTTCCCGCATAAATACAAAAGGGGCACGCTGTCACCTCGTAATCACCTGCGACAGCAAATCTCTTACTCATTTTATACTCGAACCGGGCAGCAAGGTTCGCACCAATCTTTTAAAATCAATTGTAAAAGCAGGAGCCGCCTACGATGGCGTTCAGATAGACTTTGAGCTTGTGCCTGCCCGCGACCGCAAAAACTTCATCAGCTTTTTGTCGGACCTGCGCTACATGCTTGGAAAAGTAAAATGGTTTACGGTTTGTGTCCCGGCCCGCTTTAAGCTGCTTTCCGAAGATATATACCCATACGCCGAAATCGCAAATTACTGCGACCGCGTTTTTGTAATGGCCTACGATGAACACTGGTCTGGCAGTAAACCTGGCGCTGTTGCCAATATCGACTGGTGCCGCAAGGTCATGGAATATGCAAAAAAATCAATCCCGGAAAAAAAGCTGATTATGGGACTTCCTTTCTACGGCCGCACCTGGGCAAACGAAACCACCGCCGGAGCCTGGTACTTTAGCGGCGCCAACCGCATCATGACAGAGCACAAGGTTCCCGAAGTTATTTATGAAGATGAAATTCCTTCCTTTAAATACACAGCCCAGGTAGAAGTAACCGGCTATTTCAACGACACCTATTCCGTGCTTCAGCTGGCCCGCCTTTACGAAGAAGCGGGCATCAGAAAAATGGGCTTCTGGCGAATTGGTCAGGAAGATCCGGCATTTTGGGATTGGGTAAAAATCAGTAAATAAATTGCAGTATATGGATTGCTTCGTCGCATTCGCTCCTCGCAATGACGAATTCCTGCTACGTCATTGCGAGCACAAAGTATGTAGCAACCTTCCTACGTCATTGCAAGTTCAGTTACGCAATCTTCCTACGTCATTGCAAGCATAAAATGCAAAGTAATCCTGCCACGTCATTGCGAGCCGAAGGCGAAGCAATCCATTTTGTAATTTAAAGTGACACCTTTTCTTCTTTCATGTGTTATAATAATGAATAGATTGTCTGGTTAAACCGGACAATGACATAAGAGTCATTATTGGGCTTGACCCGACAATCTTAAACAGGAGAACATTATGAAAAAATTACTTTCTATTTTATTGATTTTATTCACTATTTCTGCCGGCTTTCTTTTTGCCGATTCTACCAGCATAGATCCATTTGATTCTCTTGTTGAAAAGCTTTTGAAAGATTTTAATGATGAAGGCGCTACTGTTGCCGTAAAAGTTTTTACTTCTGATTTAGGAAATAATGAGCGCAGGAAGATTTCAAAATCTGTTCAGTTTTCACTTTACTGTTCAGACGTAATGGAAGTTGTTGCAAAGTCAGATGAAGCAGATTATATCTGTACCGGTAAAATTGAAACCGATGGCCCGAATTATATCATCAGTGCAAAGCTTGTAGACAATTATGATGATACAGTTGTAGGCAAGGCAAAGCAGAAGGTTCCAAAGGACTACTATGCAGAAAAGCCAACCGATGTAAAAGTTGAAACTGTAGTTGTAGAGGATTCCGTTGATGCAGACGATGTTCTTGGCGCTCTGGTTGTAGGTGCCGTAATTGGCGGAGTTTTCCATGCAATTACTACGCCACCTCGCACAGTTGTCGTAACTCCTTCACGCCCACGCCGCAGTTCCCGCCGTCCTAACAGACCGTAGATTTTTACACAAGGAGGGGAAAGTCGACCCCTTAGTGAGCGGCCCTGCACAGCAGGGCAAAAACAGTCCAGTGGACTGTTTTTAGCGAGTCTCCGAGCAGCTATGCTGCGAAGGTCTCTGCCCCTAATACCCCAGAAAAATCCCCGCGAGTTTGCTCGCAGTGATGTTTTTTTTCATATTCCTTCATATTCCATCTACCTTGCCCCCGTTCTTAGTTTTCATTAAAATACATAATAATTACCTTCCCTCAGGAGCTTATTATGATTTTTTCACCAGTAGAAATTCAGGAAACTGTAAATATGTTTATGCGCCAGAAGCTGGATATCCGCTGCATTACAATGGGTATTTCACTTTTAGATTGCGCTGATTCAGATAGTAAGCGTGCCTGCGACAAAATCTACGATAAGATTATGAAGAAAGCCGGCAAGCTTGTTCAGACTGGTCAGGATATTGAAAAGGAATTCGGAGTACCAATTATCAACAAGCGTATTTCCGTAACTCCGATTGCCCTCGTTGCCGGCGCAAGTGAAGCTAAAAACTATGTTCCATATATCAAGACACTCGACCGCTGTGCTCACGAGCTCGGCGTAAACTTTATAGGCGGTTTTTCTGCTCTCGTTCAAAAGGGAATTACTCCTGCAGACCGCATTTTAATTGACTCAATTCCCGAAGCTTTGGCTACAACTGATTTTGTTTGCTCTTCGGTAAATGTGGGCTCAACTAAATCCGGAATCAACATGGACGCAGTCAAGCTGATGGGTGAGACAATCGTAAAAACTGCCGAAGTTTCACGTGATTGCGAAGTAAACGGCTGCGCAAAGCTTGTAGTTTTCTGTAACGCTCCGGAAGACAACCCATTCATGGCAGGTGCCTTCCACGGCCCTGGAGAAGCTGATTGTGTAATCAACGTTGGCGTATCCGGCCCTGGTGTAATTCTTGCGGCAGCAAAGGAATATAAAGGTCAGCCAATCAACGTGCTTGCAGACGGAATCAAAAAGATGGCCTTTAAGATTACCCGCATGGGTCAGCTTGTGGGTAGTGAGGCCGCAAAGCGTCTTGGCGTTCAGTTTGGTATTCTTGATTTGTCACTCGCTCCTACTCCTGCTGTTGGCGACTCTGTTGCCCGCATCCTCGAGGAAATTGGTCTTGAAGGCTGTGGCGCTCCGGGAACAACAGCTGCCCTGGCTATGCTTACTGATATGGTAAAGAAGGGCGGCGTTATGGCTTCCACAAACGTTGGAGGTTTGAGCGGTGCCTTTATTCCGGTTTCTGAAGACGAAGGTATGATTGAAGCCGCAAAGAATGGTTCCATCTGCCTTGAAAAGCTTGAAGCAATGACTACAGTCTGCTCTGTAGGTCTTGATATGATTGCAATTCCTGGTGATACTCCTGCTACTACAATTTCGGGTATTCTCGCTGATGAGTTTGCAATCGGTATGGTAAACAATAAAACAACTGCCTGCCGCCTTATTCCGGCACCTGGCAAAAAGGCCGGCGAATGGGTTGAGTTCGGCGGACTTCTCGGCGGCTGCCCTGTAATGCCTGTAAGCAAGTTCGGTTGTGCAGACTTTATCAACCGCGGCGGAAGAATCCCGGCGCCAATTCATTCGTTCAGGAATTAATATAGATTTCTTCGTCCCCCCACGCTACGCTCGGGGGCCTCGCAATGATGTGGGTGTCACCTTCGGGCTTGACCCGGAGGTCTTTAGGACGGAAGATTGCCCGGTCAAGCCGGGCAATGACATGGGAAATTACGCCCGACAATGACGGAGGCGTTGTCATTCAATATGATTTCACGAATCCGTCTATGTCACTTTCCGAGAAAATCCAGTAATCAGGATAGAATCCTTCTGTATCACCTCGCCATCCATATTGAGGATTTAATATGGATGATTCAGTACAATCAGCACAGCAAAGGCTTAAACGTATTTTTGAATCCGGTAATAAATAAAGAAAAACCCCGGAAAAATCTGCCATTCCTCCGCTTTTTTCACCAAGTAAAATTACCTGATTTGGGAAATATTTTTTTAACAGACAAATAAAACCTTCAGCCGCTGATACCGTATAAGTATTCATTACTACAAAAATTTTTCCCTGAAACACATTTGCTTTTATATCTGATTTTTCTTTCATATTCTCTGTAATAAAATATCTTTTTCCTTTATTTGCAAAATAAAAATCTGAAACATTCTGCCCATCTAAGAGATAGCTGTTTTTTACAGTTTCAGTCATCAGCTGTCGCTCTCCTATATGTAAATCTGCATTTAAGAAATCTACTCTTTCATCTTCTTCAAGATCTATTTTTCCAAATATCATACTTGCAAGAATCGGGAGGAAGTATTCTATATAGCCTCCATTATTATCACGCAAATCAAAAACAACTTCCTGGTAGTCATTAATTTTTTCACAAATCTCGCTTAGTGTTCTTTCATAATCTTCTATATTTTTTTCTAAATGCGGATAAAAGGTCTTTGCAATTATGTAAAACTTATCGTCCTTCTCTTCATACCACAAATCCTTTCCTTCTCTCGAAGATAACTCAGCCCGTCTTACCGGAATTTTTATATTATTTCCATCCAAACTGATTTCTGCCGTATCTAAAGACAAATCTTCTGAAAAAACTATATATCTATAGAACAGTTTACCATCTGCATATTCCTGAACAACATTCTTTTTCTCACCTGTATATTTCATACCTTTTGAAATACCATTCTGTAAGTCGTTACTAACATTAAAATCTTCATCAAGTTTTTCAAAATAAATATCTGAAACATACACTCTGTTTACGTAAGCATGAGCAAGGTATGCATCTTTGCCTTTTATTGTCATATGGGTATTTTTCTTTTTGAGTGCATCCTGCAATGCATAAGTTATGGCTCCGACGAAAGCGCCGTTATAAATTCCATTTTCATCGGAATCTTCAAATTTATTTTTCTGATTTCTTTCTACATAAAAAACGTAATTCTTCTTTACTTCATTTATAAAGGAATCAACATTCAACCCTTCATCTACAGCAGTACTAAAATCAATAGAAGCCTCTGGAAGAAGAGTTTTTAAATATTCGCAATCCTTTTCTATTGGTGCCGTAGAAATCTGCTTTGAACAAGAAATAAAAAAGCTCCCTACCAATAAACACAATGCCAGAAGATACATTTTTACATAAGTATTTTTCATCTTATTTCCTCTAATTTTTTTATATCATCTTCATTAAAAATTTGATAATAGGCTTTGTAAATCAGGAAGGCTCGAATACCAAAAATTAATCCATGAAAAATTCCATAAAACCCTCCGATAAAGAAAAAAGTTCCAATATATGGAATTGGAAGTTTGTCTGTCAGTACAACTGCAATAAGCGAACATACAAAAATCAAGATATCATTGACAAAATCTTCTAACCACTTTTTCCTAGGCTTTACAATAAGCCGGCTATCTTCAAAGTTGTTTGCATCAATCTTCGGAATCGTTCGAACTATGACATTTAGCAGTAAGATGTTCATTTATAAACCCTCATTTTTAAAATATTACACTTTTATAATACATCCATATTCAATCTTTTCAAGTAATAATAGGTCACATTAAGGTCATTTATTAATCATAAAAAGTCGTATTGTTCAAAAATTGTGTTTATTCTCCGGAGGGTAGAAAAAAATAAAAATTATTTTCTTTATTCTTAATACGCTGTATATTATTTATAATTACTTATGAAAATACTTTTATTATTGATAATTTGCTTCTCTTCAATTTTTGTAAGCTGTTCATCTCTTTCTACAACCCATGAAGACGGGTCGCATACTGTTATTCATCCAGATGGAACTATGGAGCATATTAAGTGACTTTAATTCCTGTTGAGACGCCGGAGGATTTTTCTCTGGCAGAACAGTTTGTAATTCCGCACGAAGAGACCTGTGTTTCGCTGGCATCTCTTGTGCGGCGTAAAACTGACAAGCTGATTTTTATTACGAGTTCTGAAAAGCCGGTGGTTGAGGAACAGAATCAAGAGGATAATCCTAAAACGACCCTTTCGGCTCGTTTTTTAACGGATTCTCAATCTGATAAGGTTTCGATACGTCCTTCGGACTACTCAACCACCGACACCAGCACGAATTCTCCGGTGGTTGAGTGGCCGCGCAGCGGCTGTATCGAAACCACCGGCATTCTCGGTATTCTTAATCTTGATTCAACAATTTACCACTGCATTCCTAATCCTGATTTGATTGATGCAGATGAACTTTCTGAAAATCTGCACTATCTCATAAAAAAGCAGATTCGCTGTATAAGCGGGGAAAAAAAAGCGACAGACTTTTTGATTGAAGTATGCAATTCAGTAAGATGTGGTTTCGACCCTTCGACTGGGCTCAGGGACCGTACGTCCTCCGGACTACTCAACCACCCGGCACAGGTTTATGATTATAAGATGCTTCGGTGGTTGAGTGCCAGCGAAGCTGGTGTATCGAAACCACCTGTGTCAAATGTGGTTTCGATACGTCCTTCGGACTACTCAACCACCGCTCCTGCACTTTCTGGCGGCGACGAAATAATCCGCTGTACAGAACACGATATGGAAATTCTGCACCCACTTCAAAAAGATTACATGAAAGAAGAGGTTGCCGTTCCCGGCCGCCAGATTACCGACGCCGAAGTGGATATCAGCCTGAGGCAAATCTTAAAAAATCAGCTCTGCTTTGCCCTGACTGTGGACGGCGACATAGTAGCTAAGGCTAACACCAACGCAATAGGAATTAACAAAGTGCAGATTGGCGGCGTTTACACTCACCCGCTCTATCGCCGCAACGGCTACGCTGCAGCCCTTGTAACAGCCCTCTCTAACCGCGCCCTTCGCTCAGGCAAGCAGCCTGTTCTTTTTGTAAAGGAAAAAAATAAGCCCGCATTCAGTCTCTACCAGAAAATCGGCTTTAAAGAATGCGGGCAGTATAGTATTGCCTATTATTAATGGATTGCTTCGCACTTCGTGCTCGCAATGACGTTGTTGGCCCGCATTCAGTCTCTACCAGAAAATTGGCTTTGAAGAATGCGGGCGGTACGCTATTGCGTATTATTAACAATTCGTCATTCCGAACTTGTTTCGGAATCTTTTCTAGAAGATGCTGAAACAAGTTCAGCATGACAATACTTTTTGGCCCGCCTTCGTGCTCGCAATGACGGAGTTTGTTGCGTCATTGCGAGGAGCGCAGCGACGTGGCAATACGAATGGTCAAGGCGCGCTTTCGCTTAAAGCCTTGACTCATTCGTTTTGCGGCTTGATGATATATTATCAAGCCGCAATCTACCTACTCAAGATTCAGCTTGAAGGTCAGAATCAATCTTGTAACAATTGAGAACAAAACTGTCCATGCCAGATTGTACAAAAGTGGAGACCACAAGTAGCTTACCTTAAAAAATGAGTGGCTATCAATAAAATCTGTTACAAAAACCTGAAGCAGATTTGTAAACAGGAAGAAGATTACTGCAAAAATCAAGATTGAAAAAAGTGTCTTGTGTTTTCCAATTATCTGAATAATGCTTTCTGTCATATAACTAAACACGCTGATCATCATGAAGAAAACTAAAGCATTCAGAATAAGCATAATGATTACAGCTGGTAAACTATATCCGTTCGTCTGATAAAAATCTGTCAATATGTTTGCAATATCACCAAAGAATCCTTCGAAAGTTATTTCATTCCAAACACGAATAAAAATTAAAAGCACAGAAAGTAACATTGTAATTCCATAGGATACTGCCCAAACTATATTAGCAAGATAGCGTCCCCAAAGATGCTCACCCACAGAAACAGGAAGTGTAAGATTCAGATAAGCTTCATCACCAAGCATCGTTTTTTTGAAACGGCGTTCAATTATGCAAAGCACAATTACAAATGTAACTACAGAAAGTATAGAATCAAGAACCATGATGATAACTTTTACTGCATTTACAAAGCCTTCTCCCTGATCAACCTCAAGATTGTTATTCAATGCAAATACACCAATAATCAACGAAAGCACAAGCAGAACTGCATACATCGGAAGAATAATTCTTGCTCCCGAAATCATCTCATACTTAAAAACCTTTCCAATAGCAGGGAAGGGATTTCTGAATTTCTTATTTGTATTTTCCATAGTTAGCACTTGAACTCCTCTCTAAACAAAGCGTCAATAGACATTCCGGTTTCCTGGCGGATGTCATCCACATCTCCCTGGCGAACCACTGCACCTTCCTTCAAAAAGATTATGTGATTTAAAACCGACTCAACATCATTAATAAGGTGAGTAGAAATAATTACAGTTGCATCTTCCTTATAGTTGTTGATGATTGTGTTCAAAATATAATCGCGGGCTGCAGGGTCTACACCACCAATCGGCTCATCAAGGATGTAAAGGTTTACGTCACGGCTCATTGTAAGAATCAACTGAACCTTTTCTTTTGTTCCCTTAGACATTGTCTTAAGCTTCTGATCTGGCTCAATGTTCAAACGTTTAAGCATGTCGTAAGCTTTATCCTTGTTAAAGTTTGGATAGAAATCCATCATCATTTTGATAAGCTGTTCTACATTCATCCAATCGTTGAGGTAAACCTTATCCGGCTGATAAGCTACAAGCGCCTTTGATTCAACGCCAGGCTTAAAACCACAAGCCTGAATTTCTCCACTTGAAGGTGTAAGAAGTCCTGCTGCAAGCTTGAGCAGAGTTGTCTTTCCACTACCATTTGGTCCAAGAAGTCCGACAATCGAACCTGCCGGAATCTGAAGATCAATATTTTTCAAAGCAATTTTTTTGCCGTATTGCTTTCTAAGATTTTTGCATTCCAAAACTGTATTCATCATCTTCCCCTATTCTTCCTCGATAATTTTGATAACTTCATCTTTATCAAAACCAAGCGCCTTCATGCGCTCAAGAAAAGCAGCAATTTCTGTTGCAGCAACTTCTTTTTTCATATTTCTGATCATGTCCTTATCGTCTGTAATAAATCGTCCTGAAGTTCTTTCAGTACGAACCAACCCCATTCTTTCCAATTCGGAAAGAGCCTTCTGCATGGTGTTCGGATTTACCTGAGCTTTGACCGCCAGGTCTCTGACTGAATCAAGGCGGCTTCCTTCCGGCAGCTCCCCGGAAATAATCTGTGCCTTAAAATAGTCAATCAGCTGAAGATAAATCGGTTTATCATTTGTAAACTGATATTCCATTTCGACTCCTAATAATGCCTGTAAAGGCAAATTTTTTCGTACTGCGCGTGTACTGTTGTATTAAGTACATAATACAGTGATACAATAGACTTGTCAACATTTTTTTTGAATTTTTTTCATTTTTACGATATGATTATAAATATAAAAATAAGGAACAATTAAAAATATGAACAAAAAAGATTATTCAAGATCACAAAAAAGTTTAATAAGGTTTTTCTGTATTTTAGGAATTGTCGTTGAAGTTCTTTGCGTCATCAGACTTTTTTTAAGAAGTGATTACAATCTGGGCATTCCAAAAATTAATACTATTGCTGATTTTTTTAATTCAGATTTGTGTCTTACAATAATTGATGCTTCCAGCTTTTTCATCTTTATAATTTTACTTTTCATTCCACAAAAATTTGAATTGTTTTCTCTTGTTGCCTTTATCTATTCATTTAAAATTATTGCAGTAGAAACAGTTGTTGATAATCCTATTGGGCTTTTGCTTTATATACTTGGAGTTTCTTGTCTTCTCTACAGAGGTTTTTATCAAAAACACTGTCATATAAAGACTTACATAACTCTCCTGCTCTTTCTGGGACTCTTAAGTCTTAGTTTGAGATTTGGTCTTCTCTGTTTCATTAACTCCCTAGTGATTACTCTTGGTTACGGACTTACATTCCTTGCTGCAATTTTCTTTACTGTTAATTTCTTGAAGATTATTTATGAAAGCAAGACTGCCCGCATTCTTGATCTTTCTCAGTATCCTGAGCTTACTCTTAGAGACAAAGAATGGCTTCGTGATATTATTGAAGAAAAAAAATACGAGGAAATTGCCAGAGACTCTGGCATAACTATTGGAACTCTAAAAAACCGCATGCATCAGATTTTTCTTGTTATTGGGGTTGAAGATAGAATTCAGCTGCTGGCTACTTACGGCGGCTATGAGGTAAAGTTTTAAATTTTCTGTCACCCCGAACTTGTTTCGGGGTCTTTGTTACAGATGCTGAAACAAGTTCAGCATGACAACAATTCTTCTACCGTTTCACTCGCAATGACGAAAAGCCGCGTCATTGCGAGGAGCTTTGCGACGAAGCAATCTATTTTAAGAGTTCACGGACCGTTTCGGCGTAATGATCGTCGAAGGTTGCCCTTATTAACGGCCGGGCCATAATTACCTGATCAGCACCAAAATAAAGAGCAGTTTGAATATCCTGCTTTGTGCGGATTCCACCGTCTACCCAGATTTCTTTACAATACTGTTTGAGTTCGCCAGCATGCTCAGCAAGAAACTTAGCTGTACTGCCTATTCTGGTTTCTACACGACCGCCGTGGTTAGAGATGTAAACTACATCCGGACGAACCTGGCGAACCAGTTCCAAATCATCATCAGTAAAGACACCTTTAATAACGAACGGTAGTTTGGTATGAGCGCGGAACTCCTGCAGCTGGGCCGCAGTCTTACGCTCCAGGTTTACAAGATTTCGCATTGTAACAATATTATAGGAATCAATATCAATTCCGATATGACTTGCAAAAGGACGCACCCATTCAGCGCGTTCAAAAAGTTTTTCCTGAGGATAAGGTTTTAGAAAAAAAGCGGCTTTTACACTAAGAGAGTCTGTGGTGTTTTCGACAGGCTCAACCACCGCGTTAGGTACAACTACCGCGTTAGGTTCAAGCACCGTGTCAGACCCAGCCACCAGATTTTCAGCCAACTCTTTTACTGCCGCAGCACCAAGCTTGAGTTTTTCATCAGGGCAGCCATCACCTACACAAAGTCCAAAGCCAGCCTCTGCCGCATTCCTAAGATATGGCAAATAAAAATCTGACTCTTTTGCATAACCAATATTTTCAACAGCGCCGGTAACCGGACCACAACGAAGCTGCTCCGGCCTTACAGAAAGCCTGCGGATTCTTTCGCCTTCCCCGTGAGCCTGAACCTGTTCAAACAGCTCATGCCAGCCCTCGCAATTAAGTTGAAAATTTTTACCCTCAAAAACGCCGCCGAGCCCCGGCAACATTCCAGGACATCCGTAACCGTCACAGACTGCACAACGGTGACACTTTAATTCGCCTTGGGCTGAACCTCGGTTAGTTCCCACCATACTCACCATATTTAGTCCCCAAAACAAATTCCAAGGTCTCGGGCAGTTTTAAGTACAGGATCCTTTTCTGTAATTTCCTTTACTTTTCCCGCAACAACAGAAAGTGGAGTTGCAGCAATTATTCCATTCTTTACGGCAACAAGATTCCCAAAACGCTTTTCTGCAAGAAAATCTGCCGCAGCATTTCCAAGCTTTGTAGCAAGAATCATATCATAAGGAGCAGGATCTCCACCTCGCTGCAAATATCCTAGTACGCTTGTTCTGGTTTCTATTCCGGTTTCTGCTTCAATTTCTTTTGCAACACGAAAGCCAACACTCTGAGTCATAGCTTCACGCGCCTTTTTAAAATCTTTTTTACCAAGCTTTGCTTCATCCAGATCAATTGCACCCTCAGAACAGGCAATAATAAAATAATTCTGGCCTTTAGCTTTTTTAGCCTTCATGTATTTTGCAATTTTTTTAATGTCATAAGGAATTTCCGGTAAAAGGATTACATCTGCACGACCTGCGAGCCCGGCATACAAACCAAGCCAGCCGACCTTGTGACCCATGATTTCTACAACCATTGCACGACTGTGACTTTTTGCGGTTGTACGAATTGCTTCTATTCCGTGAGTTGCAACATCAATTGCTGTATGAAAGCCAAAGGTTTCGTCTGTACCGACAATATCGTTATCAATAGTCTTAGGCATTCCAATTACGTTGAAGCCCGCTTCAGAAAGCAGCGAAGCAGTAGTATTTGTTCCGTTTCCGCCAAGACACACAAGCGCATCAAGCTTATTTTTTTTAAAGGTTTCTTTGATTCCCTCAACAGGAAGAAGACCGGTTTTAGGATCTGGCACTGGATTTTTAAATGGCTTTACACGCGAAGTGCCAAGAATTGTTCCGCCCTGAGAAATCAGAGGTTCAAGATCAATCTCGTCCATCTTGAATGTATCGTTATCTATAAGTCCACGGTAACCATTACGGATTCCAATAAACTTCATTCCGTAATTATTTTTTCCCGAAATACACAATGCCCGAATTGCCGCATTAAGCCCAGGCGCATCACCGCCCGAAGTCAAAATTCCAACCGTCTTTACCGGCTTGTCTGATTTTTCTGATTTATTTGCAGATGCTTTCATATCTTCAATTATAACAGTTTTTCAAGGAATCTAACAAGGAAAAAATATACCCTAAAAACTCTAAAATCTTTTTTTTATTGTCCGATAATGGAACTATGAGAGCATCTAATAAGTCTAGTTTCATAACGGGAGCCGCATTGCTGTTGCTGGCGGCACTTTTTACAATCAGTTTGATTCTTCTTCCGCTGGATTATGGCGTTGCCGGTCCGGGGCATAGTAATATTTTTTATATGCTGGGAGATATGCTGTATTCTGTTTACGGCTTTTGCAGCATTTTGATTCCGGGCTTTCTGCTTACTGCTGGGCTTTCGTGCTTTGCTTCTAAATGGACTGCCCGCAAGACTCTGCGACTTCTCACTGCGCTTGTGCCGTTTTTTACCTGCGTAGTTACAGAAAGCATTATCCGCTCAATTCTAAAGGTAGATTTTTCATCGTTTAAAATCGTAAAAATTCTGATTGCCCTTGTTACCGGAGCTATGCTTGTTGTAATTGAATTCCTGGGAACCGGTATTATTGCTGACAGACTTAACACCAGGGGATTTAGAAAGGCGGCTGTTCGTAAGAGCTCGGAAAATGAAAATGATGAAAGCATTCTCAAAGAGACTGAGGATGCGGATGTTGGGGAGACCGCGGAAAATTTTGAAAGTACTGATTCTGAAGCCTCGGATATTAATCAGGGTTTCACAAAAATTTCTAAGCTCTCTGCTATTGATTCTGATAATTCTGAAAAATCTAAGAAATCGCTTTTTGAAAAGCTCAAGGAAAAATTCAAAAAGAATGAGGATTCTTCTGACGATGCAAACGAATCTTATGACGGAGAAAATATTCCAAAGCTTTCAATTTTTGATGAAGTTCTTTCTGACATTGAACCTGCCTCTGATATTGGTGCTGAAGCAGATGCTGATGACGAAACTGAAATTGAAGAGCAGGATGCTCCAGCCTTTGAAGATTACAAAAATGCTCCAGACTCAGAGGTTTATTATACTCCGCCGGTAATTCCTGCCGCAAAAACTGAAAACCAAAAACCGGCTCAAACAATTTCTGTTCCGGCTGCTACCCAAGATGAAGAAGAATCTGATTCTTCTAATCCGAATTCTATTATTACACAGGAAGAATTTGCTGCACTCACAACTCCAGAAGATGAGCTTGAATGGCCTGACCTTCCTCCAAAGCCAGAATCGCTTCCTCCTGAATATGATGCTGATTTTGATGAAAATGATCCTGCTCTTACATTCCCTCCAGTCGATGATGTTGAATCTGAAAGTAAACAAGCTGGCGGTAAGCTGGAGTCTAGCGGTAAGCTGGAAACTGGCAGTAAGCCGGAGACTGCTCCGGTTCAGCCTGCTGTAACTCAGCATTCTGCATCGGCAGAAGCTACTGTTGAAGCTCCTGTATCTGCTGAAGAGTCAAAAGATAATTCTAATGATCCTTACGCAGCTGTACGCTATATTGATACTGTAGTTGAAAATCCTAAGTTTCCACATAAGATTGTGATTCATGATGAATCAACTCCGGCACAGGCCGAAACTGAGGAAAAAAAAACTTCAGCCAATAATTTAGAGAAACCTAAGTTCCCTACTCGGATTCAGTTGACAGATGAGAACTCTGTCTCTGAATCTGAAACTAAATCTTCAACTGAAGCAGCAGACCAAAAGGAAAACTACCAGTCGGTAGGTTCCTATTTTAATGATGTCGCTGAACCAAAAATTGCTACAAAAGAAAATCTTTATAATTATTTTGAAAATGTAGATACAAAGAAAACTGCTCCAAAAATTCAAGAGCCTGTAGTTGAAGAAAATTCTGAACAAACAGCAGAACCTGAAATAAGCATTGATGATAATTTCGCTGATGATGAGCCACAGATTTTTAATCAGCTTGCACTGCAGGAAGAACAGGAAACTGTTGAAGAGGATGAAGTAGATATTTCAAGAGCGGCTGCCAGCGTTTTTTCTGATATGGAAGCTGATATCAGAAAGAATTCACCTGCACCGGCACAAGTCTCTGCAGAAAAAAATGCAGAAGAACCGGCAGCTGATCATTCAGCAGAACCAGCCGCATCTTCTAAAGCTCAGGCAGGCAATACTCCAAATCATGGAGCAACAAATCTGACCAAAGATGAGCTTTCTGATTTCTTTAATGCACAGCAGGAAGAAAACCGTCCGCACACAAAAGAGATTGCCGCTAATCCGCCGAAGACAAACCGCGCCACAAAGAAAGGCCCTTATATAATTCCTTCAGATTTGCTCACAGCCTATAAAGACGACCAGTACTGGATTATCGACGACGCAACAAAACAGGCTTCACTCAACCTAAAGCAAACTCTTGCTGAATTCAATATTGAAGCTGATATTATCGGAATCAAAAAAGGCCCGGTTGTTACAATGTTCGAGATTCTGCCGGCACCAGGCGTAAAGCTCAGTAAGATTGTTGCATTGCAGGATAACATCGCTCTCAGTCTTGCCGCCCAGTCTGTCCGAATTGTTGCGCCAATTCCTGGTAAGCAGGCTGTTGGTATTGAAGTTCCAAACCGCAACCGATCGGTAGTTGGCTTCCGCGAAATCATAGAAATGGATTTACCTGAATGGAAGAAGATGGCTGTACCTGTTGTACTCGGAAAAGATATTCTTGGAAAGGCCCAGCTGATAGACCTCGTAAAAACTCCGCATATGCTGATTGCCGGTGCAACTGGTTCCGGAAAGTCTGTTTGTGTAAACTCACTGATTCTTTCAATTCTTTACAAACGAAGTTTTGAAGATGTAAAAATGATTCTCGTAGACCCTAAGGTTGTCGAGCTCAAGCTTTACAATAATATTCCACATCTGCTCACACCGGTAATCACAGAGCCAAAGAAAGCCCTCCAGGCCCTGCAGTGGTGTCTATGCGAAATGGAACGCCGTTACGCTTTGCTCGATGGTATGGGTGTACGTGATATTTCTAACTACAACAAAAAAATTAAAGAGCAGAAAATCTGTACAGAAAAGCTGCCGTACATCGTTGTTATTATTGATGAGTTTGCCGACCTCATGGCAACCAGCGGAAAGGAACTCGAAAATATCGTAGCGCGTCTTACTGCGATGAGCCGTGCGGTTGGTATTCACCTTGTTCTCGCAACTCAGCGTCCATCTGTAAACGTAATCACAGGTCTTATCAAGGCAAACATTCCAACCCGAATCGCCTTCATGGTTGCCAGCCGTACAGACTCGAATATCATTATTGATACAGTTGGCGCCGAAAAGCTTCTTGGACGTGGTGATATGCTTTATGCTTCTGCAGTGGATCCTGCTCCAATCCGAATTCAGGGAACCTTCGTAAGCGACCAGGAAGTTGAGAATGTAGTTACCGCTGTAAAAGACTACGGCGAGCCAGACTACATTGATGAAGAAATTTTCGTTGACGACGATGACGAAGAAGGAGCACGCGATTTGTTCGGCGAGCCGATGGATGATGATGACCCGCTGTACGACCAGGCTCTCGAAATTGTTGTTCAGAGTGGCAAGGCCAGCGCAAGCTACCTGCAGCGCCGTCTGAAGATTGGCTATAACCGTGCAGCACGCCTCGTTGAGGAAATGGAAGAGCGCGGAATTGTCGGCCCTGCAAACGGTGCAAAACCTCGCGAGGTAATTCACGTTCCATGATTTTAGTTATACTATTCTTTATCGCCGGCATAGCCTTCTGCGCCGCCGGAGTATATTTCCTCTTACCCGGATTTTTAGACAAGCTCAACGAAGCTGCTGCCGACAAGTCGCCGGAAGGCCTTCGTAAAAATCAGCTGCGCGCAAAAAGCAGCGGCTACGTAGCTCTGGGTCTGGGCGCATTAACTCTTGTCTTCGCTTTTATGCTGATAAGCTTTCCTCAGATTGCCTCTCCGCTTGTGCTGGTGTACATGATTTTTCTACTGGCCGCAGTCAGTGTTCTTCTGGTTACGTATAAATAATTAAGACACAAAACCTAGCCGTCTTTCATTTTCATGACAATCTCTTAAACGGCTCAAATTCGCTGCCCTGGATTGTGTAAACATAAAGCATTTCCATTGCACGGGTGAGAGCTACGTAAACCATGTTGAACTGCTGCATCATAAAAGTTTCTTCATCATAAAATGATTTTTCTTCTGCACCGCGAACACGGTGATCGGCAAGGAAGAGAACTACCGGGAAGTCCAGACCTTTACAGTTCTGCATTGTACAAAGACGGATTCCGCCTGTGCCTTCAAAATCAAAATAATCTTCAACAATATTAGACTCAACTCCCAGCTTTTTGTCGAGGAAATCCTGTAAAGCTTTAAGCTTTTCTTTTGTATTTGCAATGATGCAGATATTTTCTTCGGCATAGTTCAGGGCGTTCATCAAAAGTTTAACCTGCTCTACAATCTGATTTTTTACATCCTCATTATTTTTTGCAACAATATGTTGAACCGGTGGACCCGGACGGAAGGCATCGGGCATTGTTGTGCTGTCTTTGTGAGTAAAGCTGCTGCGATATTTTTCTGCATACTCGTGAATCTGTGCTGTATTACGGAAATTTGTTTTGAGGATTTTTGTGCGGCCCTGAACATCAATTCCAGAACGATTCCAGTTAAAGCCCTTTGTATAAATTGTCTGGTCGCTGTCGCCCGCAAGAAAGACAGCTCTTTTTGTTGACTTTTTGATTACCGAAAGAATTACCGGCGGTAAATCCTGCGCTTCATCAACAAAGGAATATTCTGCCATAACAGAAGCAACCTCTGTGCCGCCGGCTGTAAGTTCGCCAGCTTCCAGCCGTTCCGCAATTTTCTTTGCGGCAAAATTTCTCGGCCATAAACTGCAATTCTCAAGCTTTGCCTCAACTGCTTCGAGTGCCTTCCACATTTTTTCGCGGTCAGTTTTTTTAAGCGGAAACTTCATTCCCTCACGCTCACAAACTTCATCAACATACTTAGTCTTGTTTATGCAGTTTGCCCAGATAAACTTATCTGCTTCTGTAAAAATTGTCGCTCCATCAAAATCTGTATTATCAAAAACTTCTGCAGGATAATCTGAATATTTATACCCAAAACCTTTCCCAGGAAAAAACATTTTCAAAAGAGAAGCAATAAATGAATCTGCTGTTGTAATTGATTTTTCTGAAACCTGAGTATTCAAAAGCTTTGTAACATACTGATTATATTTTACAAGACTCTTTGTGTAAGTGAGCAGGCGGAAGCTGTTAGTGGCCGCTAAATCTTCAAAAGCCAGCTCGCCTTTAAGTTCATTTACTGCCTTTTCCAGAAGCTTTATAAGCACAAGAGATTTTCCGGTTCCGGCCGCACCCTTGATAAGAAAATCGCGATTTACTTTTATCTGATTCAGAACATCAGCCTGTTCGCGGCTAAGCGTAATTATCGACTGCTCATAATCGTGGCGGGTTTTTGTATAAAAGGCAACCTGCTCAAGCATCTCAAGATACTGCTTAGTCTGCTCGTAGTCTTTGAGCTTTGCAAGAATTTCTTCGCGTTCTTTTCGGAACTTCATGCTCTGTTCATTAGCATTCTGGCGAACCTTATCCAGCTTTTCATCTTTTTTAGAAAGACGAGCTTCACTTTCTGCAAGCTGACTTTTCAGAAGATTTTCCTGAGCAGAAATTGTTGCCAGCTGATTTTGTAAGTCAGCCAATTCATTTGCCTTTTGCGCAAGATTTTCATTTTCTGATTTAAGTCGAGAGATTTCAGCAATTGCTTTTTTGAGTTCAGGACTCTGGTAGCCGTCATGAAGCTGCCATTCTTTTAATTCCTCTTCAAGTTTTTTTATAGTCTTAAGAGAATCCCAGCCTTCTGCCTGTGCAAAGGCAAGAAAACAGGCAACTGTAGTTTTAGCTTTTTCTTCTGATATAAACTCAAACCGATGACGGACTTTATTTGAAAGAAAATGATTTTCATAAATTTTAGTAAGCTGCGAAAAAAGCTTTTGTTTATCACCAGATAATTTATAAAAAATCTCCCCAGGTCTTTTTTTATCATCTACAGGATTTCCATGAGTAAACTTATAATCATTTACATATTGATTAATTAAATCACCAAAAGAATCATCAGAATTATATTTTTCTTTAAGCGCTCTTTCCATCAAAGAATGCATCGCCAGAACAAAAAGTCCCATGTCTGCATCCTTCACTTTTAAAATTCGTTCAATGTCCTGATCAGTTGCGTGTGCTCTTTCCTGTGCCATAAATTAATTATAGCACAGAAAGTGTGAATTTTCGATTGCTGTTTTTATTTATTACTCTTAGTATTATTACAAAGCCTGCAAAGCATCTGCAAATTTTCATAAACAGTTTTTCCGCCTCGACTCCAGGGAACAATATGGTCTCCCTGCATTTCAGTAAATTCATAATGCTGATTACAAAGAGGACAAATGCCTTTCTGTTCCTCATATTTCTTACGCTTCATCTTATCATCAAATTCCCGCAAACTTAAATGACTTTCTTTTCTATCAAAGAGATAATAATAAATGCCCTTATGATTTGTAACTTCCTCATTATCAATTAAAGAAACAATTTCCTTTTCAAGGGCTGCCGGATCATAATCATTTTCGTGATACTGATTATAAAGCATGCCCCAGTCAATTCCCTTCATCTCTTTTCTGTAAGTTGGAAATAAGGCTTTAATCCAGGCAATCACAAATTGAAAATAAACCCAGAGCTCGTTTGCATTAGAATCATTCTGATGCTTTCCCATGTAAGTACAAATCAGCTTATCATCTTTTCCAACGTACCAGCCCAAAACAGTTTCAAGAAGCTCCTGACGAATAGGATTTCCGTTTACATATTTATCGCCCAAAAGTTTTGCCGCGCAATTCGATTTAGAAAAAATCTTTTTAGCCTCAGCCGTCCACGAGCCCGCATAAACCGCATTTCTAATTTCCTGTTCAGTGAGCTTTTCTCCCGCAATATTTATAGTTTTAAACCAGCTCAGTTTTTCGCTGTCAGTTCCTTCGCAAAAATAAACCTGCAAATCATAGTTCAGAATCTGCTCTTTTTCGTCTGGCTGCAGGTTTGTAAAGTAACGCATGTTATGAGAATAAGTTCCGTTCACATAGCGGCAAATCGAAATAGTTCTCTGCTGCCCGTCCAGAACTTCATAGCGTCCATCTTCTCGAACTACCCAGTACATCGTGTTCAGAGGAAATCCATTCGTCACGGTATCCATTACCGCCTGCTGCTGATTATCATTATAACAAAACTCCCGCTGATAGGGCGGCCTGATATCCAGCTTCCCGTCAAAGCCAACAACCCCAGCCTCATCATTATCCTGATATCCGTTTACAAGCTCGCGGACCTTAATTGTGTGCAAAGTAATTTTCATATTTTTCTTTTCTCCTTGGGGGCTCCCCTCACTCCTCCTGCCTGCCGGCAGGCGGGTTCGGGTCGGGCCTTCCGCCATTACGCTATCGCTCCAGCCTCCTCACTTCATTCACTAACTAACGTTAGTTCATTTCGTTGCGGTGGCCGCCTCCGGCGTGGCTCCACGCCCTAGCCCTGTAAGCTCGCAGGCGGGCCTATTTTTTACGCTTGATAATAATTCTAAAATAAATTGCCTTACCGTTTATCATAGATAAGTACTTTCCCGCTTTTTTTGTTTCTTCATTGTTTAAAATACTATAACGTCCAATTCCATCAATTACTTCAAATTGCTCTGGATTATATTTATCAAAAAAAGTAATTGGTACTCCCATTAATCCATCATAGTCTAATGGAATGTCTGAAGTTTTATTAACATTTATTGCATCATAATTATCGAATTTAGGATATTCTTCTGCTGAATATGTTTTATAAAGAATTAAGTCTTCATGTCGTTTTGTTGTATCAAGATTTGTGTACCAACAAACATTACCCATACTTCTCCATTTATTTCCTTTTTCATCTATCCAAAAACGTGTAGTACGAGGTTCACTATTATCAGGAACTCTAAAAGCCATATCTCCTGATTTATATCCCAGCCAGATTTTGTTTTCTTTAAATAATTTAAAAATTTCTTTATAACTTATAGCATTTTGATTTCCAATTATTATGAATTTCTTCGAATACTCTATTAACTGAGTAACATATTCTCTAAACAGAGAGAACGGAGGATTTGTAACAACAATATCAGCTTGTTTCAATAAATCAATACATTCCTGACTTCTAAAATCTCCATCACCTTTTAATTCCTTTACTTCAATTGTTGAAAAATCTGTAGAAGTCGGATCGTCAGGATTTCCTGTATATTCAATGTATACAGCCTTTTCGCAATCATTTTGTGTAAATAAATCTACATCTTGGTTTTTATAACAAGTTGAAATAATTTTCTTTATTCCAAATTCATTAAAATTCAATGCAAAATATCTAAAAAAATTTGAAATACGCGGATCATCACAATTACATAATATAGTCTTTCCTCTAAAATATTCCTTGTAATGTGAAAGTTCTTTTTCTATATCTGAAAGTTGTGTATAAAACTCATCTTCTTTAATTCTGTCTGCTTTGCGTAGAGCTGCATTGTTTCCCATTTTATTACCCTATAAGTGAATAATTACTTACTAAAAAATACAAAATCAGATATATCTGAGTATAACAGATAAAATCAGAAAATCCATAGTTTTAGAAGAAAAAGTCAGAAATATTTCACATATTTAGATAATGAGCGATTTTTGGAAAAGGGTTGATGAAGAGATAGACTATAAGGGTATCAATCGAGCTTATCTTGCAAGAAAATGTAATTTCAGTGTAACAAATATTGGTCAAGGAATTAAATCTGGTGGTACTCCCTCCGCCGACACCGCAGTAAAAATCGCCGCAGTTCTGGGTGTATCTGTTGAATATCTTGTAAACGGAACAAATAATCCTAACTCTTCGAAAAATCACGAAGAAGAGCAGAATCAACTCAGGCTATATCGAAAACATTCAGAAATCATAAAAAAATGCGAAGAACTTTCCCCCGAAAAAGAAAAGCTTCTTGTAGACTTTATCAGTAATTTTGGATGTATTAATGGTGAAATAAACCACTAAATATGTTAGAATATTTATCAGGAGGACAGTATGCCACAGGAAGATTATTCTAAATTACTGAATACAATTTTGACACTTTCTTATCAGCAAAAGCTTTCGTTGTATACGATGCTTGAAGATTCTATTCAAGAAGAAATCTCTGCACCAGCAAGTATTACTGTTTCTTCAACTGATGAGCTCCATAAAAAAATTGATGAAGGTCTTTCTGATATTAAAAAAGGCCGTGTAACCCCTGCAGAGACAGTTCACCAGCGTCTTTTCGAAAAATACGGAATATGAATACATTCAAGGTTTCATATTCAGAAAAAGCAGAAATCGATTTAGACAATATATTTTCTTTTATAGCAACTGAATATAAGAATCAAAAAGCAGCTATTAAACTTCTCAAAAAACTGACTCAGGCTGTTGAAGATTTGAGTTTTATGGCTGATTCTTATCATTTTTTTCCAGAAGAGCCGTATTATAGTGAAGGTGTCAGATACTTTTCTATAGGTAAGTATTCCATAATCTATAAGATAATTGATGATACAGCTTATGTTATTCGAATTGTAAATGGCTCAAGAGATTTATTAAAAGTCCTTTCTGAATAATCAGGTATTCTTCTCTTTATTCTTCATTGAATACACGCAGCCGCAGTAGGTCTGACGGTACATGCCGTATTCTTCACTTAGCTCGAGGCTGCGTTTGAAGCCGCCTTTTTTTTTGAAATCAGAAAAAAGCCATTTTGGGGATTTTTCCGAGGGCTCGGTGGCAGTGGTGGCAGGATCGGCCAGCAATGAACGCTCAATCTCAACTCCAAGCTCGTTGATTTTTACGGCATCCTTAAAAGGGCTTATTGAAAGCGAAGTACAGAAATAATCAAAATGATTTTGAGCAGCATAGGCGGCGGCTCGTTCCAGGCGGAACTTGTAGCAGCGGCGGCAGCGTTCGCCTTTTTCGGGCTCCTGGGCGAGCTCGGGCTCGGCACGCACTCCCACGGCGTTGTAAAACTGTTCAGGCTCATACTCGCATTCAACGACCTTCACTCCAGTATTCAGTGCAGGCGGAAAAACTTCATAGAGCTTTTTCAACTCCGCGAGCCTCCTTTCGTATTCTTCCTGAGGATAAATGTTGGGGTTATAATACAAAACTGTAATCTGAAAATATTTGGAAAGATATTCAAGCACATAAGAGGAACAGGGCCCGCAGCAGGCATGCAGCAGGAGAGTTGGTTTTTCGTCCGACCCCTCGAGTGCAGCAAGCAACTGGTCTAATTTTTTTTGATAATTGATTTTCTGTTCCATAAAAAATAAGTCGGCAAGCACAGCTTGCCTCTGACGCTTTTTTTCGATGAACCTAAACAAACCGCTTACGCGCTTTGTTTTTAACGGTTCTTCGATTTTAGCGCATAAAGTAAGTCTTAATCGGCGGGAATCCGTTAAATGCCACAGACGCATAAGTCGAAGTATAAGCACCTGTAGAAAGCCAGTAAAGTCTGTCGCCGGCCTTTAGTGAAATCGGAAGTTTATATTTTGCATCCTCGTACATAATGTCCATAGAGTCGCAGGTAGGGCCTGCAATAATTACGATGCCTTCTTTTTCGCCCGGCTTGTCGCGGCTGGTTACAACAGGATATTTAATTGACTCATCGAGGGTTTCAATGAGGCCGTTGAATTTTCCTGCGTCTACGTATACCCAGCGTGCCAGTGCTGTGTTGTTTTTTCGCGAAGTCAGAATTACTTCGCTTGTGAGAATTCCGCTGTCACCCACGAGAGAACGGCCAGGCTCAAGAATAATTTCCGGAATATCGTCTCCAAAGTCTTCCTGGATATAACGTGTAATTTCTGCCGCATATTCAGCAAGAGTATTCGTAGGTTCAATGTAACTTGCAGGGAAACCACCACCCATGTTAATCATGCTCAAGCGGATTCCTTCTTCCTCTTCAAGAGAAGTGAAAAGATATTTTACCTTTGCAATAGCGTCGTTCCACTGACCAATATCGCGCTGCTGGCTTCCAACATGGAAGCTGATTCCATAAGGAGTGAGGCCAAGGTCACGGGCAAGAACGAGCAAATCATAAGCCATATCCGGATGACAGCCGAACTTGCGGGAAAGCGGCCAGTCTGCACTTACCGAGTTCTCAACAAGAATACGCACATAAATACGGCTACCGGGAGCGTTCTCAGCAATGGCCTTGAGGTCGTCCTTGCTGTCGGTTGCGAACATGCGCACACCCTTGTCGTAAAAGTATTTAATGTCCTTAGCCTTTTTGATTGTGTTGCCGTAAGAAAGTCTGTCCGGCGAAACATTGAACTTAGAAATCATGTCCAGCTCATAGCGGGAAGCAATGTCGAAGCAGGAACCCATTTCAGCAAGCATTTCCAGAACCGGTTCACCCGGATTTGACTTCATTGCATAATAAATTCGTGCATAAGGAAATGAATCTCTAAGACGAATAAAATTCTGCTTGATAGTATTGAGATTGATTACGATATTTGGGGTTTCCAAATCCTTAGAAAAGTCGAGAAAACGCTGCCAGTCCTTATCGCTGACATAATCGCTACGATTAAACATCTATTACCTCTTTGTAATGATAAATAACCGGTCAAAGCCGTCACGCTGCGTAGGAACCGAAGGCAATTTTTTTAGCTTTACTACCTAAATTTCAACGTTCGGGGAATAATAGCAGAAATCACTCATTGTGTTAATCATTTTTGCAAAAATTTTAAAACTTCTTTCGCCTTTTTCGTCAAGAGAAACAAATGCTGCAAGATTCTTCAACAATGAAACCACCCCTTGTCTGCCTGCCAGTTTTCTATGCAGATGGCGGAACTACTTTGCCAAAGAAAGAAATAAAATAATTAGAAAAAATTCTATTTTGGGCTTATAATAGTATACTTATGGACACAAATCGTTTTGGAAAAAAATCGTATGACATTTCAACATTAAGCCGTTTGATGAAAAAGGATTTAGTTTTTGTAATTGCCGTTTTTCTAATTCTGCTTTTGATTTTTACAGATATAAGCATTTATGAATCCTTTGGCTCTGTACGTTCCCGCAAACTCGAAGCAGAAAACCTTGCTCTTTTGTATGCTTCTGAAATAAAAGAAAATTACAACAATGCCTTAGAGCATGATGATAAAACACTTAAAAAAATTCTTATGGGACACTTTAATCTTTTCGGATTACAGAGCCGCGACTATAAATTTTCAATTTATAAAGTAAACAATTACACAAACGAACGTACCAATATTTACGGTTCACCTTATGAGCTTCTTCATAAACCGATTTCTGTACGACTTGAAATACCAGATGGACATTATGAATTTGCCGTAGCTCCAAACGGAACCTGGGTAAACATTCATCTTGTAATAGTTCTTTCCACCCTTTCAATGCTTTTGATTGCAGCTTTTACAATTCTTACACTTTTGTTTTTTAAGCTCAGACAAAGTAATATTCGTCTCGCTCAGCTTGCTACCTTAGACCAGCTCACCGGACTTTATACAAAGCAGACGGCAATTTTTACACTCAAAAAAGAAATTGATTATGCAAACCGCAATGGAACCCAGGTTGCACTTTGTTTTATAGATATGAATAATTTCAAGCAGATTAATGATAATTATGGGCATACCATTGGTGATGCTGCACTCGCAAAGGTTGCAAAACGACTTTCAGAATCTGTAAGACCAGAAGACATAATTGCACGCTTTGGCGGAGATGAATTCATTATTATTTTCCGTGGAAAAAATACCGGCACTAATTATGAAAATACAGTTGAACGCATTAAAGCCGTTCTGAATGTACCTGCCCGACTTTCAAACCGTGTTCTTGCTGATATTTCGGCAGCAGTAGGAATCGCAGTTTACCCGAAAGATGGAAACAGTGTAGAAGAACTTATTTCATTTGCTGATAAAGCCATGTATACCGAAAAGCATAAAATGAAAGAACCTGAAGTTCTTGATGCCGCAGAAGGATAACGTAATTAACTGTCATGCAGACAAATTAAGATTTCACTCAAATGTCATTCCGAACGCTACGCCACATTCGCACGCACCTGCTACGAATGTGTGTTTCGGAATCCATAGATTTATATATTGTATAGATGCTGAAACAAGTTCAGCATGACAAGATCTTTTGTAAAGTATGTTTATTCGCTTATAAGAACGTATTTGTAATTTCTCAGATAATTATTTATTGATACGCTTTTTTCTTCTATTTTGATTTCTTCTATAACTTTTTTCTTATCTATAATTTTTCGAATCGTGCTGTTCTCATTTATTTCTTCTTCAAAAATTAAACCGGATTTTTCATAATTGCTTTTTAAAACTATAGAATCATAAAAAGCATTCTGAATATCAGCAATTATATATTCACCCGGCAGCTGTTTTGGAAAATATGCAGAATCAAAAACAACCTTTTCGCCATCATAAAAAACATTTCCCATATCTGTGCCAAAGTCATTCATAAGAGAAAGACTGATTCCCGTAGGATCGATTTGTGTATAAGACATGAGAGAGAATTCTGTGTCACCAAAACTACCGTTCAGTAGTTGAATTGAATCAACCACAACATCATTATATTCCGGTAATAAAAGCATAATTTTTTTTGAGTTAGTTATATAAACAGGTCTAAGATTTACTGCACAAAAGCCAGACGATACTTCATCATTTATTTTTGATTTTGAAGCACAAGAGGTAAGAAAAATACAAACACAGAAAATTAAAATTGTAAATGCACAATAGAATTTATGATTCCAAAAATTTTTATTCATTTACTTTAGACTCCTTTATCTCACCTGCACTTCCTGCACGTCCGTAAAAGAATGAACAGATATAAGCTGTAAAAAGACCAATGAAAATTGACAAGCCAATTAAATGCACCGGCTTGAAAGAACTCAAAGCAAGAGCTCCAAATGAAATAATTGTCGTAACAAATGAAACCATTGTTGCAAACGGTTCAAGAGTCGAAGTCTGAGAGGAAGTGCCAGATGCACCAGATGTATCAGTAGCTGCTGCTCCATGCGATTTCTTTTCGTTTTCCATCATATAAATAATGTAATCAAGCCCAAGTCCAAAAACAAGAATAAGCCCTGTAACCGAAAAGAATTCCATATTAATTTTGCAGGCTGCAAAAACTGCAACAACCACAAGAATTATAAGAAGTGGAACAGAAATTATTTTTAATGACTGCTTCCAGGTATAGAAAAAGCGGAGCATTATAAACATAAGGATATATGCAACTACAAAGAATTTTAAAACCATAGCAGTTAGCTGATCCAAATCTGCACTTATATCCTGTGACTTACTGATAAAAAATGCATTATCATTATTCTCAACTAACGAACGATAGGTAGTATAATCTGTTACACGTGTTGGTAAAAGAACTGTAAAATATTTTTCACCAACCTTTCCAAGCCAGGCAGAAGAAATTGCAGATGTTATAAAATCTGGAACATTGCCTGCCTCAAAAGAAACATATTCACCTTCTGTAGATTCAAATTCTGAATACAGCTGATTTGCAAGAGCAGTCGCTTCGGCAGGCTCGTAGCCAAGAGCATAAAACTGATATTCTGCAAGCTCCAGGAGCTTTTTATAAGCAGCCCGAGATTTATCCTGATTACGCTTAGAAGGCACAAAATCTGAAGTACTTACATAACCGACTTCATTGTTAACGGCCCGTTCAAAAGAATTCCGCAATTGTTCTTCATTCTCAAGTGCTTCTTCTTCTGTTGAACCGCTCACAATATACCAGCCGCCCGGAGTATATTCTATAACCTTACTTGCTGTAATCTCATCTTCAAGCAGTTTGCCATGCATATCATAAAGTGTAAGAAGATTATTCTTAATTCTGACATTTTTATGAAAAACAATTATAGAAAGAATTGCGGCTGTAAATAACACGCCTATCACAATTCTTCCTACCCATTTCTGTTCAACCTTTGAAATCATTTTTCCAAAGGCATCTGAAAAACGTACATTGCCACGATTTGCAGGAAGTTTAATATAAGGGTAAATTGCAATAGTCGTAAGGAAAGAACTGATTAATCCGGTAAGACAGAAAAAAGACATCTGCTTAAGAATCGTAAAAGGTGCAAAAAGCAGAATCGCAAAACAAATGCTTGTAGAAATAATTGCCATAAGGAGTCCGGAAAAAATATGATTTCGGATTTCCATTCCACTTTTTAGTTCTTTATTTCCGGCCCAATGAGTAAAATAATGAAGGCTGTAGTCTATACATGAGCCTATCAGTGAAGTTCCAAAAACAAGAGTAATTACATGCATTTTGTGGAACACACAAAGAGTAGCAATTACTGCTGTTCCAATAGAAATCAGAATTGAACCAACCGAAAAAGCGAGCGGCCGCACAGACCGAAAAATAAAAATCAGCAGAATTATTACCACAAGCATCGAAACCGTCGCAATTATCGAGATCTCGCGGCTCGCTGCCGTAGAACTCTCATGACTATGAAACGGTGTTCCGGAATAAACAAAGCTCGTACCTGCAGACTGCGCCTCCATTAAATTGCAGGCAGAATAAATCTCCGTAATAGCATTATCTTTTGAAGCAAGCTTTGAACCGCGGGTGCTGAGAACTCCGCGAATCATAACATACCATTTACCCTCAAAGTGCGAAGCAAGAACTCCGTCCTTTACACTCATGGCAGTTCCCGCATTCTGCAAGGCCGAAAGGTAATTCTGAAGATTATATTCCGTAAGTAAAAAAGGATCTGAATCAAGATTATCCAGAGGCAACATTGTAAAACCGCCGTAAGCTTTAGAAAGAGCCTCCAGAGCAAAGTCCTGGGCTGCAAGTCCGCTCTCATCGTTTAAGATTTTATCAGCGGTTTTTTCATCAATCAGATTCCAGCGGTACTTATATAAAAAGTCCGTTATTTCTCCCATAGCACCAACATCACTATAAAGAGAAAGTGATTCAAAATTTCTACTATCCTTCAGCTCACCGTAAACAGCTTCTGCAACCCGCTTAGCCTCAGCAAAATCATCATTTGCAACAAGAACAAAAACATTCTGCGAAGTTACAGCCATCATTTTTTCATCAGCTTTTTTTACTGAATCCATGGAAATGCTTTTTGGAACAAGATTAAATAAATCTGAATCAATTTGAATTTGATTTCGGAATGCAATTAATGAAAAAATAAAAACTACAAGAAATACAATATGATAAATAAACCACGCTGCCAAAAACTTTTTTTGAGAAACAGTTTGCAGGGCCTTATTCAATGACAAAAATTTGTTTTTCATCTGCGGAAAGCTCCTTTGGATATTTCTGATTTGAAAATTCGTAAGTAATTGTATTACCAGATGCTTCTATCATTTCCAGACTGTTTAGAGTTGCTTCCAATATTTTATCTGAGCCATCAGCACCCTTGTAATTTCCAGAAAGAATCAGCGTACTCATAACAGCCGCAATCGTAGAATCCTTTGGAGTCAGTTCAACCTTCCATAATCCGTCTTTATCATTTGAAAAATCACATTTGAAATTTTCCTGTAATTTTTCGGCATCACCATTAAAAACAGAACGCAGGGTATCAGAAATATTTGCAAAAATCTGATTATCTTTTCCACTCATTACAGATTTGTTTCCATTGGCTGCAATCTGAATCATCGAATCTTCTGTAAGAATAAGAGAAGAAGGAAAAGGCTTTTCTGTCTGCCATAAAATTCCAAGAGTACTCAGAATAAATTTTCCATTTGATTTCAACTTACGACCGTTAGTTAGTATTGTTTTAGTCTGAATAAAATCGCCGGTTGTATTTGGATGCTCAGCAAGAGAAGAGCATACAGATTCCAGGGTCTGTGAAAAAAGAATTGTTGAGAGAAATAATATAAAAGTAAAAATTAATGTTTTTTTCATAAATCCTCCTGAAAATAGATTGCTTCGTCGCCTTACGGCTCCTCGCAATGACGTAAATCTTTTTAGTCTTGCGCAGCACTGCATTTTGCTCCTCGCATTTTATTGCCAGAAGTCAAAAAAGTTATACCACTGATATGGATATAAAATACAGAATTTTTCAAGCCGTGCAACAAATTCGCCGCAGCACTGAACAATTCGTGTCTCTCTCTCACTACGCGGGCAATCAAAATCTGTATGACATTTTTCAATATAAACATTCTGCTTTGGATTAAAAATCGACATTCTGCTTCTAAGCCCGAACATAAAATAAACAGGAGCTTTTAAAAGTGCCGGAATCAAAAATACCCCATACGGGAACGAAGCATCTTTTCCAAGGAAGCTGATTTTTAAAACCTTTTCTTTTGCATTAGGCGAAGTGCGGTCTCCGGCAATTACAACCAGGGCTCCATTTTCAATTGCGTCCATCAAAGTAACAATTGAATCAGGTCCAATTTCATTAGAGTTAATAACGTTAAATGACGCCTTAGGATTAACGCTTTTTAGAGTTTCAGAAAAATTGCTGTTAATATCTGTGTCCATTATGACATAAACAGGAACATCTCTTCCTACCAACTGGTAGTTATAATCAGAAAGACTTCTGAGCAGCTCCATATTTCCAAGATGCGAGGTTATAAGAACAGCACCCTTGCCTTCCTTTAAGAGAGCCAGAATATTGTCAATATCATCATTCTGATACTGAATTTTACTGAACTTGATTTTTCCAAGCCAGCCTTCAAGCTTTTCTACAATACAGAGCGCAAAAGAAAAAATCTGTATATAAGGATTAATGTGCTTTGGAATTTTACGGCCCGTAAATTCCCTGAGCTGCTTTTGATAAATTTTTGCAGCCCTTCTTGCATCCGGCGCAAAAATAAAAAAGAAAAAGCTTACAGGATAAATGAAAAAACGAACTATAAAGCCCGGAATAAATTTGAGGAGAATAAGAAGAAACTTAAGCGGTTTGTTAGTTTTTATTACTTCCTGGCGCTCAGACCAGTGGTGTAGCTCTTCATTCATTTATGAAATAATTTCCTTAGCTTACGAATTAAAAGTATCGGTAATCTGAATACGAGGCCAATACAAAGTCTTGCATAAGTTCCAGAAACTCTAACCGTATCTTTAAAATATCGGTAGTTTGAAATTCCATCTGCCGGGTAATAAACCTTTACTGCCTCAGAAATAAGCGGAACTCCCTGCCAGTATTGACGGACTAAAACTTCAATATCAAAGCCCATGCGGCCATCTATATACAAAGTACGTTTAAGCATCTTTATAAAAGGAGCAACCGGATAAATTCTAAATCCAATCATTGCATCCTTAATATCGCCCGAAAGCGTTACAAAATGAATCCAGCCGTTTGCAAACTTACGGCCATTTACACGAGTCTTAGGCGCATCTTTTTCATATTCCGGAAATCCACAGATTATCGCCTCCGGATTTTTCTGTGAAAGCTCAATAAAGCGGGCAGCTTTTCCGGCATCATGCTGACCATCAGAATCCAGCTGAAGAATGTGAGTAAGTCCCATCTCATCTGCTTTACGAATTCCGTCAATCATTGCTTTGCCTTTGCCGCCATTTTTAGCTCGTGTAACAACAGTAACAAGTGAGTATTTTTCTGCAACACCAGAAATAAGAGCACGGTTTTCCTCATCATTTCCGTCATCAACTACAATAATAGGAAAGTTAAAAGAAAGCAGACTTTTTACAACTGCTTCAAGAGTAGAACCATGCCTGTATACCGGAATTACAAAACCATAACTCATAGTAAATTATTACCACCTTTTTTTAAATCTTTTTTATTCATCTAAATAATTAAATGCTCCGGAAGAATAAACCTTGCCTTCGACATTCGCATCAGCCATATTAAAGCTTACAGACTTCTTATCAACTTTTTTCTCCAGCTCCAGATGAATCTTAGTTCCCGGCTTAATCGGTGCAGAAAACTTAATTCTTCTGATACTTGGAACATAACGCTGCGTTGAAAAATATTTTCGTGAAAAACGAGTGATAATCTCAAACTGAGCAACCGCCGGCAGCAGCTTATACTGAGGAAAATGCCCGTCAAAAAAATCGCTGCTCGCCGGAATCACAAATTCCAAAGCCAGAGTATTTTCACCTTTGTTTACAATAGTTTCATCTTTTATATCATGATCATTAAAATTCATAAAAACTCCTTGCCTTCCCGTCATTGCGAGCACGCAGTGCGAAGCAATCTATATTAATGGATTGCTTCGGCTTCGCCTCGCAATGACGGTTAATTTTCAAACAACGCCATAATCTCAAGCTTATGTTTCTTTCCCTGAACGTCTGTCGGTAATTTATCCATAAAACGCCACTTCTTTGGAATTACAACATTCTCAAAATACTTCATCAAAAAGTTATGAAAGTAACGGTTTATCTTAAACTTTTCTGTGTCCTTAAACTGCTCGCGGCCTTTTTCGTTCAAAACCACAGCAGCCGCAAGATACTGGCGCACATCATTGCTCAATGCAACAACCTTTACATCTTCAACAAGACCAGTTTCCAAAAGTCGACCTTCTACCTCAGTCATAGAAATTCGTTTTTCTTCGATTTTTACGATAGAGTCCGAACGGCCCTTAAGAAGGAAGCGGCCATCTTCAAAAATTTCAGCAAGGTCGGCAGTAGCAAAACCTTCCGGGTTCTTAATATAAGGCGAAATAATTCTCAGACATCCATCATCACCAAGCCAGATTTTAGCATTATCAAACGGAGTCCATACAAGCTTGTCTTTATTCTGCTGGCGATAAGCAATTCCCGAGGTCTCAGTAGAACCATAAACCTCAAGCGGACAGAAGCCGAAAACCTTTTCAGTCTGAACCGCAAGCTCAGGAGAAACTGCGCCGCCACTTGTAAAAATCCAGACATTTTTCATAGAAAGCTTATCTTCAACTTCAACCGTTCGCTTCAAAAAGGCCGGAGTCGCAATAATAATATAACTAACGTCTGTTAGTTTTTCAAACTCCTCCGGGAACTCAACACGGTTTCTGCGGAATGGAGTTCCCAAAGTAAACGGCAAAGAAATACCAAACAAAAATCCATAAATATGATGCTGACTTACCGTAGTAACAAGCTTACGCTCAGTAATTTCTTTTCCCCATTTAGAAATAATAAAAGCATTATCTTCTTCAAATTCCTTCATGCGCTGAGGAACAGCTTTAGGCTTACCTGTACTGCCCGAAGTAAAAAGGAAAATCCTTGTTGTTTCACCATTAATCTCTGGAGTAGTACGGAACTCAGCTTCCTCCGGCTCCGCACTCTCTTCAATCACCTTCGGAATAGAAACCGCATTGCTAAGTCCAGGAGCATCCGGTTCAGAAATTTTCTGATCTGTCAAAAAAGCCATGCCAGACTTTCTCACATCTGTCATAAAATTAGAAGTAATATTTTGCGTAAGGTACGCTGCCTTCTGACACTGCAAAAGCGCTACAAAGGTACACAGAAAATACCAGTAATCTTCACAATGAAGAATAAATTCATCTGCACCAGTCGATTCAATAAAACGACGCATCTTTGCTGTATCAATCAGAAAGTCCTTCCAGGTTTTATAACGGGCAGCTTTGTCTGCACCACCTGTCCAGGTATCTTCATAACAGAGAACATAATCATCCTTTCGCGAATCAGCCTTAAATTTTGAAATCGGATAAGCCTTAATCATTTTTGCGTCCACCAGTTTTCTAATAATATATTCTACAACAAACAAAGTTCCCATCAGCACATACGAAATACCGCCGTTATAAAGCGCCCATACTTCGCGGCTGCAGAAAAATGTTGTGTAAGCCGATATGCTGCCGTTTATTATAAAAAAACAGCACCATATTATAGTAACATTTCTACAGTATAACTTAACTTGATTTTCATAGGAAGAGCCGAGAATAGATTTGTCTGCAAGAGTTGCAAATCTAAAAATAATATTCGGCTGAAGAAAAAGCGTGCTGCCAAAAACTACAAGAAGAGTAAGATTTATTACAACAGAATACAGCTTAATAAAAAACTCTTTTCCAGTAATAAAACAAAAAAGACCGGCAGCCAAAAAAAGCACAGAACTAAGAAGCGGCTTCCAGTCCAAAGCACCTTTTTTATCCCCGGTCTTTCTGCTTCCTGTAGCACTTAAAAAGAATGCCGCCGCCAGCGCAATAATACACAAAGAAAGAATCTTTGTTTCCACCTTGAACACTACAAGCAGTGTAAAAACAAGGATTGGATAAACGGCCGCAATAACATAAAAAAGCGCCTTAAGGAATTTTCTCATCAGTCTTTAGTTTCCCTTATGCCATGTATGGAACAAGGGCATCAACTACATCCTGAACAGTCTTTACAGTCTTGAAAATTGATGGATCAACATTTCCCTTATCAGCAGGCATAAATTCCTTCATTTTTACGATAAGGTCAATAGAATCGATAGAATCCAAATCCAAATCATCTCCAAGAAGTGCATCAGGAGTTACATCACCTTCGTCAAGCTCGAATTCTGAAACCAAAATACCTTTAAGCTTGTCAAAAATTTCATCTTTAGACATACAAATCTCCTTCTAAAATTTGTTTAATTACTTAAGCTTTCTGAGCTGTAATATAATCAGCCAGTGCATTTACAGAAGCAAAGTGCTTCTTATTTTCTCCGCTCTCTGCAGAAAATTTAACACCGAACTTCTTTTTAAGTGCTACTCCAAGCTCAAGAGCATCAATAGAATCAAGTCCGAGACCTTCACCGAAAAGCGGCTCAGAATCTACAATATTTTCCGGCTTAATATCTTCGAGCTGGAGCGATGAGATAATAACTTCCTTTATCTCGTTTTTCAACTGTTCCATATTCTTTCCCTAATGATAACATTTATTTTATTATTCGTACTATTTTATTAAATAAGAATAAAAAAAGCAATATGAACAGATTTTGTTGTTTTTTCAGAAAAAAAAATACATAGGATGGGGGAAGTCTCCCCCTCGCTCCCAAGTCCTCGCTCACTTCGTTCGTTCCGGTCTTGTCCGCTACCCCCTCTGCGGGGGCAAAATCCTCCGACATTGCGCCACCCCCGCAACGCCCCAATCAGTGAGCATACAAATTATCATTTGTGGGATATAGGTTGTTACTCAAATAATGTACTTTAAGAACTTTCTAATAGTTAGTTATAAAAAACAATCTCTAATATATTTCGAAATTGTTTTCAATTATAATATCAGATAACTTGATTTCACCATAAACATATGTATTCTTTCTTTCTAATTTGAATTTTTTGTAATATTCATCAGAAAAATCGATTAATTCATTTTCATTAACCCGAATAATTAACTGCTTTTTATCAGATATGTCTGATATTCTCGAAGTATTAGAAATATAAATAATTGTAACTAATAAGTTTTCCGGTAATATTCCAAGATACGAACCGCACCATGTTAGATTCTGTTTATTAAGGATTTTTCCCATGACAGGATATGATATAGAATTCTCAGGACCTTCAAGCTTAAAGAATCTGTTATTTAATCCATTTGGAATGCCAAAAGTTGTGTTCATTGATTTTATATACATTTCGTATTCAGTTATAATGCTAAATTCTATATATGAAGATTTCTCTTTCCAATTAAACCGAATAATGATTGAATTATCAGATTCAATTATTTCATCGATGGGAATTTTTCCCCATCTTTTAAACCTTAAAAAACAGTCTTTATCGTTGATATCAATCAAAAAACCATCTTCTGTTTCATAAGTTTTACTTATCCCCCAAGAAACATTCTCATGTTTATATTTCATATTTTCCGGAGTTAAAACATTCAACCCCCAATACCCGCGTAAGTCATATCCAAAAAGAAGCGAAACATTTAATAAAATAATAAGAAAAGTAACTTTCTTCATTTAATTCACCTCTAAAAAGTATAAACTTTAAGAATCTCTGTTTGAGTCATTTCTACTGGAACTTCATAATAAGGATCCCATATAACATTTCCCTCATTATCTATAAATTGATAATGAGGATTATTTAGTGACGTTATTCCTTTTTTGATGCTCCAAGCAGGCTTCTGTCCTTTTCCAACTTAATTATAGTTTAATTGTACAGGCAATTTCTGCTTATTTCCAAACAATTTAACTTTTTTTTCACTTTTTTACTGAATTTTTGTCTGAAATCGAATTTTTTGGCATTTATTATATGTGGAGGTTTTTATGCCAAAATTATTTGATGAACTCACTTTCAGTGATGACTGGATGTTTCAGAAAGTCCTGCAAGACCCGGAAGTCTGTACCGAACTCGTAGAACGGCTGCTTCATATCAAGGTAAATCATGTTGAGTATCCCGAACTCGAAAAAATAATCGCTCCCTATTATACAAGCAAAGGAGTCCGGCTTGATGTTTATATCAAAGATTCAGACAAAGTCATTGATATTGAAATCCAGTCTTACCCTATGGAAGCCCTCGGAAAACGGATTCGTTATTATGAATCCATGCTGAATATGGACAGCCTTATGAAAGGACAGGATTATGTTCAGCTGAAAGACAGCTACATACTTTTCATCTGTAAGGATGACCCTTTTATGGACGAAAATGAAAACTATTACGGCTTACCGTGCTACACCTTCAGAAACATCTGCGAAGAAAACAGTAAGGTAAATTTGAATGACAATTCTCTCAAAGTGATTTATAATTCAAGTGCTTATGAAAAGGAAACGGATGAAAAAATCCGGGCTTTCCTTCACTTCATAAACACCAATGAACCCGGGGAAGATGATTTTTCAAAACGTCTTTCCAGTCTTGTTGCAAAGATTAAAGAGAATGAAGAATTCAGGAGTGATTACGCCGCTATGAATTTACATGACCAGGACATTATACGCATCGCAAAGAGAGAAGGCGAACAGCAGAAAGCCGTAGAAGACGCAAAAGCTCTTCTTGCAGATGGAAAGTATACTCCGGAAAGAATAGCTGAACTTCTTAATATTCCTGTAGAATCGTTTGCCGAAAAGATTACAGTACAAGGAAGTATCTGCTAGTCCTACAAATGCTAATCTGTATGCCTTAAACTGGGCGTTGCGGGGGCTCGATGTCGGGGTGTTTTGCCCCCGCTGGGTGGGGTAGCCGAAAACACCGCAGGTGGTTGAGGAGTAGGGCGGGATTCCGCACTCCTTGAAAAATCCATTAATATAGTATACTTTAAACGCTATGGATAAAGCTTATTTTGATATTGAAAAATACAAGAAAGATGATTTGCGCGCTGTAGACGCAAAATTTGAAGCACAGAAAATTGCTTTTGCCCCTCTGGCTTTTCAGGCAATTAAGACAATGCTTAACCTTGGCATTATGAAGGCTATTGAAGACGCTGGTGATGATGGTATTACCCGCGCCGCACTTGCTGAAAAAACTGGCCTTTCTGAATATGGAGTAGGCGTTCTTTGTGAAATGGCCCTTGGAATGAACGTTATTAAGCTTACAGAAGATTCTGAATCTGACCCGAAGAGTGAAAAATATAAGCTCGGTAAAATCGGCTGGATGCTTCTGGAGGATGATTTAACCCGCGTAAACTTCTGGTTTACAAACGACATCTGTTATGAAGGTGCGTGGGATCTCGAAAAGTCAATTAAAAACGGTAAGCCAGAAGGACTTAAGGTTTTTGGTGATAAATGGGTTACTGTTTACGAAGCTCTTTCTACTTTGCCGGATCAGCCTAAAAAATCCTGGTTTGAATTTGACCATTTTTATTCTGATATTGCATTCCCGGAAGCTCTTCCTATTGTGTTTGCTAAAAAACCAAAACATATTCTGGACATTGGTGGAAACACTGGTAAGTGGTCTTTAACCTGCTGCCGCTACGATCCTGATGTTAAAATGACTATCTGTGATTTGCCGGGTCAGGCTAATGTTGCAAAGAAAAATGCTGCTGAAGCAGGCTTTGCAGACCGCGTAGATTTTTCTATGGGTAACGTACTTGAAGAATCAACAAAGCTCCCGGCCAACCCTGATGCTGTATGGATGAGTCAGTTCCTTGACTGCTTTAGCCTGCACCAGATTACTAAGATTTTAAAGAAGGTTCACGAGGCTGCAACTCCTGATACTAACGTTTGGGTTCTGGAGCCTCTCTGGGACAAGCAGAAGTTTGAAGCAAGCTCTTATTCTTTGATGGGAACTTCACTTTATTTTACCTGTATTGCAAACGGAAACAGCAAGATGTACCGCTATCAGGAACTGGTAGACGCAATTGAAGAAGCAGGCTTTAAACTTGATTGTGCTCATCATAATCTGGGAAGTAATGCTTATTCTCTCTTGTGTTTCAAGAAAGCCTAAAAATACTGTCATGCTGAACTGTTTCAGCATCTAGTAATAGAGATTCCGAAACAAATTTGGAATGACAATGGATACTATGAAGGAAATTTATATTTCTGGCATTTCTAAATGGGCTCCCGGCCTTGCAGATGACGAACAGTTATGGCAAAGCTGGCTCTCTGGTGATGCTCAGATAGAACAGATTAAAGAATCTCCAAAGCTGGAATATACTGACCCGCTTTTCCGCCGCCGTCTTTCGCAGATTACAAAGATGACGGTGCATGTAATACATAGTCTTCTGGAAAAAACAAATATTTCCAAAGAAACTAAGCTTGTGTTTATTTCACTGCGCGGCGAAATTGAACGCGAATTTACTATAAATAAGGGTATTATTGAAGACGGAATGATTTTACCGGCAGGTTTTTCTCTTTCTGTTTTTAATACGCCAGTTTCTTCTGCTACTCTTGCATTCGGCTTAAAAGGCGGTTATTCTGTCTTATATCCTTCAAACAATGATTTTTCAGAGGCTTTTAAGGCAGCTGTAGCCCCAGTGCTTGCCGGAACTGAAAAAGAAATCATTCTGGTTTATGCCGATGAGCTTGTTCCCGAAGTTTATGGAGACAAGCGACCTCAAGAAAATATTCCGCTGGCTTATGCCTGTGTTGTAAGTACGGATAAAAAAGATAATAGTGTTTGTCTGGATGATTTTTCGGATGTCGGAAAATCCCCTGTTGAGTTTCTTCATTTTTTGTTGAAATAGTCTGAAGTGTTTAATTAGAGTCTTATGAGTAAGAGTGAGATTAGTTACAAAAGCAAGCAGCCAAAAATTAAAAACATTTTTATTTATATTTATTGTTGCATTTCTAAGATAGGCGCAATTCTATTTTTTGGACTTGGTGCAGTCTTTCTTGCGATTTTTGTATTTCCATTTATCAGACTCTTTACTCTTCATAAAAAGGATTTCGGCATAATTGCCCGCGCCTATGTTTCTCATACTTTCAGAGTTTTTTTAAAAAACCTTCATATTTGCAGATCTTCAATTCTTAAAGTCGAAGATAAACAGGCCTTCAGAAATATTCACAGCAAAGTCATAATAGCAAACCATCCTTCTCTGCTGGATTTTGTTTACATTATGTCTCTTGTGCCTAATTCAACCTGTATTGTTCGCGGAAGCCTTACACATACTCCGCTCCGTGGTGTAATTAAACAGGCCTATATTACAAATACAACAGATTTTAATGATGTACTTGTTGAATGTAAAAAACTCATTGATAAGGGCTGTAATGTAATTGTATTTCCAGAAGGAACACGTTCACCTCGTATTGGTCGCAATAATTACAAAAAGGGAGCGGCCAGAATTGCATTATACTGCGGTTGTGATGTTCAGCCATTATTCATTGGCGGAAGCGATAAATATGGTCTTGGAAAATACGATCCGCTCTGGTCTTATAATCACCTAGAAAAATATCTGTATGATATAAAAATGCTGCCGGTAATTCATATAGAAAACTATAAAAATCTTTCTGATACAATTGCCGCTAAACATCTTACAGAAGAGATGGAGAAAGTTATACGCAGCGCAGGCGATGAATACGCTAAGACATATACAGGACTTACGCTGAATAATTATTAAAGTCGGCAAGCACAGCTTGCCTCTGAGCCATTTTGTGGAAAATCCTAAAACGACCCTTTCGGCTCGTTTTTTAACGGATTTTTTTTTATAGGCTTGTAACACTTTTCCCATTCTCATCTGTTAAACTTAATGACAGGAATAATTGTACAATGAAAACTTTGTCGATGGATGATTTTGATAATCTATACCGCCAGTTTGGTCCTATGGTACTCAGACGATGCCGCTTTCTTCTTAAGAATGAAGAAAAGGCTCTTGATGCCATGCAGGATGTTTTTGTTCGCCTTATTGAACGGAAGGAAAAAATTACTAACGTTTGTTCAAGCCTTCTGTACACTATGGCAACAAATATCTGTCTGAATAAAATTCGTTCTGACAAACTGCGTAATGGACCTGAATTTGATGTAATTGCAGAAATTGTTGAAGACAGTGCAAGTTCAGAAGGAACAGAGAAAATTGAAACTTCGATTCTTCTGGATTGCATTTTTTCAGAACGTGACACCAAAGACCGACAGATTGCAATTTTACATTATGTTGACGGCTACACTCTTGAAGAAACATCCAAAAAAATGAAAATGTCTGTTTCCGGAATTAGAAAACGTCTGGAAAAACTTAAGGAATATGCAGGAGGCATGATGTAATATGGCCATTCCAACTAGAATTTTAGAGGAAATTAAAAACTCTGAACTTGATGCAAAAAATTTCTACTCACTTTATGGAAAAGAAAACATAGAAGCCGAATTAGATAATCTTAAAAAATCTGATGAGGATATTCTTAGCAAATATTCCGTACAGGCTATGAGAGCAGCCGTTGCAGGTAAGCTCGCTCGTAATTCAATTAATTCAACAAACTCTGCCAGCCCGGCAACTTCAGTTACTTTCAAAGAAAAATCAAATATTTTACATTTCCCTGCAACCCGAATTTTATCTTATGCTGCCGCAGCCGTTCTTTTAGCTGCAATACTGATTCCGGCAGGGCTTAAAAACTCTAAGCTTTCAAGCCACTCTGCTCCTACAGAACGTGTAAAAGGAAATATTGTAGCATCTGATGCTTCTACACCAGCAATCAACCTTTACCGCCAGAAAGGCCGCGAAATTCAGGCTCTTAACAACGGAGATTTTGCAAAACCAGGAGATGTAATTCAAATTACTTATAATGCCGGTTCAGATGAATACGGAATTATTTTCAGTGTAGACGGAAACGGTAATATTACACGACATTTCCCTGAAACTGGCTGGGAAGCTGCTCAACTCATTCATCGTAGTGATGAAACTCCGCTCGACTTTTCTTACGAGCTGGATAACGCACCGGATTTTGAATGTTTTATTATGGTAACTTCAAAAAATCAGTTCACACTGGAAGATATTGAAAATAAAATTCAAAATAAAACTGATATAGAATATCTTACAGAGCTTTCGTATTTACCAAAAAAGACGGAAGGTGTAACTTTTACTCTCGAAAAATAACGGAAAGAAATAATCAGGGATAGCGATATGAAAAAGATAATTATTACGACATTAATACTTTTTAGCTTTGTACAGCTTTTTGCCGCAACAAGTAATTCTGCAAATCAGGCAGAAGAAAACACAAGCGGAGTTGACCGCTACGCTATTTACATTGGATCTAACAAAGGCGGAAAAGGCCGTGAAAAGCTTTTATATGCAGGCAGTGATGCTCAGAATTTCCAGAAGGCTATGTCAGAAATCGGTGGTGTAAACGACTCAAACAGTTTTGTTCTCATAGACCCGACAAAAGAAAAGATTGACGAAACTCTTAATCAGATTACTGATAAAATTAAAAACAGCGAAACTCATGCTAAACGTTCCGAGTTCATTTTTTACTATTCGGGTCACTCAGATGAAACCTCTCTTCTTCTCGGCGACGTTCCTTATGATTACTCTTCGCTCAAGGCCGCAATTACCGAGGTCCCAAGCGACATTCACGTTGTAATTCTGGACTCATGTTATTCAGGAAACTTTATCCGCACTAAGGGAGGTCAAAAGCGCAAGCCGTTCCTGCTCGATGACTCTTCGGTTGTTACAGGTCACGCATATCTTTCTTCGAGCTCAGACAACGAATATTCTCAGGAATCAGATGAAATTGAATCATCTTATTTTACTAACGCAATGATTACAGGGCTCCGCGGAGCAGCTGATGCTTCGGGCGACAACAAGGTTACATTAAACGAGCTCTATTCGTATGCCTTCAACGATACTCTTTCTAAAACTGAATCAAGTAAGGCTGGACCTCAGCATCCTAATTATAATATTACGCTGGTGGGTTCTGGAGACCTCATCCTTTCCGACATCTCAACTGCCGAAGCAATGCTTTCACTTTCAAAGGAAGCAAAAGGAAAGTTTATCATCCGCAATGCAGAAGGCAAACTGATTTCCGAAATCAACAAGGTTGAAGGACAGCCTATTTTTATGGCTCTTCCGGCAGGCCAGTATTCGGCAGTTATAATTGATGAATATTCTACTAAACAGGGCTACTTCCTTTTGAACAAGGATCAGATTTACGTACTCGACCAGAATACTCTTTCAACAATCAAGAGAAAAGAAAATCGTCTTCGTGGCGGTTCTGATGAAGATATCTCAGAAGATGATGAAATCCTTTCTTTGGATGGGCTTACAACTACTGCAGAAGAAGAACCTGCTGTAACTGGTTCACGTCGCCGCCATGAAACTTTAGAAGATGCAGATTCTGAATCATCAGAAGGAATTGAAAATGATAACGAAATTGAACTTCCTCCACTTTTAGATGATGACGAAGAAGAAGACGAAGATGATATTTCAATATCTGAATTTAATCCGGCCGTAATGAGTTACTTCCACTTTTCTGTTTTCCCTGGCGTAAACATTGTTAACGGTGGCAAAGATTATTCACTTACGTCTCTCGGTATTTTTGGAGCATATGACAAAAATATAAGAATTATTCAGGCATCTTCACTGATGAATATTGCAGAAGGCAGCGTTTACGGTTTGCAGGCTTCTGGTCTCTTTAATATTGCAGGCGGAACTGTAAACGGCGGGCAATATACAGGTCTCTTTAATACAGCAAATAATTTAAATGGTACTCAGGTGAGTGGACTCTTTAATGTTGCAGAAGATGTGAACGGTGCTCAGGTAAGCGGACTTTTTAATGTTGCAGAAGATGTAGATGGTGCCCAGATTACAGGACTTTTCAACTGTGCACGCAAAGTAAAAGGCGCTCAGATTGGCGTTATAAACATTGCAGAAGAAAGTGATGGAATTGCAATTGGTGTATTCAACTTTATTAAAAACGGAATGCATCACGTTGGCTTCAGCTGGAATACAGATAATATGTTTGATACTTATTATCAGAGCGGAACCAGAAATTTCTTTGTAACACTTGGTCTGACTTATGACGCCTCTAAAATGTTTAAGGATGAAAAAAACGAACTTTGGATTCCTTACGGCGGCATCGGAACAGAATTCCGATTCGGCTTTATCTATCTTGATTTTGAATGGCTTTATAAGTTCGTTCTTTATGAAAATGATTTAGACAAAGCAATAGAGAATAAAGAAAACTATGAAGGCTCAAAATATGGTATACCATCATTCCGAACTACAGTTACCCTCTTCCCTGGAAGATTCATTGAACTGAACGCCGGTATGTCATTTGATATTCAGAATCACGGCGAAAATGACCGTGCATTTGAACTCACACGCCACAAATGGACAATCAAGGGTGATGATAAAAGTGTACATCCTTCATTCTTCTTTGGATTTAAGCTCAAATAAAACAACTGCCAAGTCTTTGCCGTGCTCGTGCCCGACACGGCAATCTATAACAAGCATAAACAAAACTAAATCCTTTTCTCCTTTTTGGGTGACGGAAAACTTCCGCCACCTTTTTTTGCAAGTTCATCTGCCTATTTTCCTTGTCTATGCGGAGCCTTTTCCATAAAGGCTTCTACAGGGATATTAAGAAGTTCTGCAATTCTTTCCGGTGTATACTTTCCGTCTGCAAGAAAAGCTTTTGCAGCTTCCACGGCTTTCTGTCTGGCACCTTCGGCAAGAGCTTCGTATCTAATGTCATGGTCATGTAAATTCATTACTAAATAATCACTCCTGTATTATTCGTCTTCTTTATAATCCGCTACAAGTCTGGAAAGACGCCTTGAAAAATCATCTTCTCCGGGCTCGTTTGTAGAAATGTGTTCTCAGTGTAGACATTTGAGACGGCAGTGTGCAGAAGGGGTTGCAATCTTGTTTCGTCGATGAGATCTGCGGTGGTTTCAAGGACCTCAACCACCGAATTTACCTTGAATTGTTTGAGTTCTGAAATCTGATTATTTCTGTATTCATAGAGTCGGATCCAGGTCTCAGTTCCGTGGAGAATTTCTGCCCGGAGCTTACTAGGCTACTCTACGTTTTCCTACTCCATGCCCAAACAAAAATCAAATTCATAGCCCCGTTCCCCCGTAACGTTCTTTGAATTACGAAAATTAATTATTCAATAAAAAAAATCGACAGTGTTCTTATTTATGGTTGCCAGTAATCTTGTGAAATTCCAACAAGTCTATATGTTAGTCCAACCTTTTTCAATATTAAAATTGTACACTCCCAATCTATCTGTAAATCAGATGGACCTGAATAATATTCTAGTGAAACACATTCTCCAAAAATTTTTGCTAAATCAGATAAATATTTTTTCTCAACTTCTTTATTCTTTATCAAACCATTAATTACAACAGCCTCTAATTTTTCAGAATTTGGTTTATAGGATTCAAGAATATCTTTTAATTCATAATCAATAAACTTATCTGGCTGAAAAAAATAAAATGGAAATTTTTTATTTGATTTTCCTGCAACTGATATGTATTTCTTATTTATGCTTGTATCGGTTTCAATGGAAAACCCTAAAGCTTGAGAAAAACGAATTTCTTCAAAACAATAATGAGAAAGAAGTTCATAATCATTTTTAACTAATGTCTCAATTATTGAATTTCCAATATTTATTATGCTATGAAGGTCCTCATGTTCTCCTATAATAGTTAATTTATCAAACATTGATTTCTGTCCATAAACAAATACTGTAATCAAAAAAATTAGACAAATATTAATATTTTTTTTCATTTATTTTACACCTCCAAGTCTTTCCATTTCTTGTTCGACTTTATACTTAAATTGTTCCCATTCTCCAGGATTATCAACATAATATTTTGGACAATTTTTTCCAGTTAGATCATTATGTCTATACAAGTCTTTTTGGGGGTCCAAACCATTTTTTAGCATTATTTCTGCTGTTAATTGAATCGCGGCATTTTCAGTTTCACTTGTAAAGCCTCCACTATCATAATTATTTTCTAACTCGATACCTATTGTAGTTCTATTTGGATTACCTAGTTTGTTTTTCATTTCAGAACGTAGTGGATTTTCAGGACTTCCACCAGCATGATATGCAACTTCATCCTCTGGGATAGCTGCATATATATTACCATTTGTAGCTATTACATATTGAGCACTACCATACTTTGGTTTCTTTTTCTCTCCATCTTTTATCCAAGCATCTATTGTTTTTTTAGGATCCTGTCTAGTTACCTCTGTAAAATGAATTACAACACCTTTTGTCTCAGTACGTTTTTCTCCAGGTCTATTGCCATTACCCTCAGGTATATAATATTCATATATGTTATTTGTATATCTTTCATTTTCTTTCAGTAAGAAATTGTTTTCTCTATCATTTGCCTCACATAATCCAAGTAAATCAATGAAGTTTACCGGGTCGCTATTGCAATAGATGAACCAATTGGCGCCATCGCGGATTGGGTCGAGAGTAGTGAATCTAGCAGTCTGCGGTTTGTAGTCGCGGTAGCCGTAGTTGTATAGCCGGCTTGTTGATTCGTACTGTTTGCCCAGGTAGCCGTGGTCTGTGGTGCCGTTTAGACTGCCCTGAATTAGAGTGCCGAAAGCGTCGTAGGTGTAGTTTGATTTCTGTGCGCCGTAGACATCGGTTGTTGAACGGATACTTCCGAGTAAGTCGGTTGAAAAGTAATCTGTTCCTTCGGTTGTGGTCTGGGCAGCTAGTGTTCCGTTTACGTTTATTGTTGTGCGTTCGCCGCGGTAACGAGTGCTTACATTTTTGTAAGTTCCCTCGTCCAGATAGAAGTAGCGGCTGCCGTCTTTTTTGTCTTCGTCGCCTAAGTAGCGGTAGCGGTCTCCGGTCGGGCGGCCGGTGCTGCTGAACTTTATGCCGCTGCCTGAATCTGTGAACTGGCCGTTTGCGAAGGTCGGTCCCTGCTTAATGATGTCAAAGGTTAGTCCATCGTAAAGGGTACGGATTGCGGCTTCTCCCCTGTCCTGTACAATAATACGTCTGCCGAATGCATCGTAGGCATAGGTTGTCTGGGCATATTCCTTATTTGCTCTGTCTGTTACTTCGCAGTAAATCAGGCGGTTCTGAGCGTTATAGGCGTATTTTACTGTTTTATTTGCACTTTCTTCTGTGAGGAGATTTCCCATTGCGTCATAAGTATAGTTTATGAAAGTCTGACCTTTAGAGCCGCTTGAAAGCAGGCAGTTTTCCCTGTCGTAAGTGTATTCAATTTTTCCGTAAGGGGTAGTTTTTGTTGTGCGGTTGCCGTTTCTGTCGTAGGCATAACTTTCTTTTATGAAAACCTGTAAGTTTGTAAGATTATAGGCAAGTCCGTACTGCATGGAGTTTAGAAGCGGAACTAGTTCTGCTCTTTCTGTGCTAGTAATAAAACGGTTCTCGCCTGCTTCAGCTGTTGTAGAAAGTCCGTTCGTTTCAGCTTCCGACTTCAGATTCCTAATCATCTCATCGGTATAAGGATAGAAAACTGCACTGAGCTGACCTTTACTGTTGTATTCGTAGAAAGTAATCCGGCCGAGGTTATCAACCGTTGCACTCCGTTTACCGTCACTGCCGTACACATAGCCCTCACCCCACAGCAGTTCACCGCGGCTGTTTTTCTGAGTCTTAACAGTTACACGTCCTGCTTTATCATATAGAGTCTGTTCTGATGTGCCGTTACCAAACTTTCTCAATGCTTCCCTTCCGACTTTATCATACTCTAATTTTATACTGATTCTCTGCCTGTTGTCAAAAATTTCTTTTACCTCGTTGTTTTTACCATAGGTGTATGAAGTCTGGCGGTTAGAGCTTTCGAGTCTTATTCTGTTACCGGCATCATCGTAAGTAAAATAGATTTCTTCACCTGTCGTTACGTCTTTCTGGTAAACCATGTGGCCACCCTGGTCATAGTGGTACTGCGTTCTACCGTAAGCGTTCTGTGATTCTGTAATGTTACCAATCATGTCGTAGACGAATCGGTTTTCTGAACCGTCGGAATATCGGACAGTCCTTACAGTTCTGTCTGATGAATAAGATATTGTTGTAGTTCCGCCATCAAAGCTGTTTCTGTAGTTAAGCTGACCTTCTTCATCGTAAGAATAATTCTGTTCAAGACTACTGCGGTTTCTTTCGCTTATCAGGCGACCGAAGGCGTCGTAGTTATAAAGGTAATCATTACCGTTACCGTCCTTTACGGTTATTGTTCGGCTATCAGCACCGTAAGTATATGATTCTACAACTTCACCACCGCAGAGAACTTTGGTAACCCGCCCTGCCCTGTCATATTCATAGGATTTCTCTGAGTCAGCACGATTACGCTCCTTTATAAGGCGGCCAGCCTTATCATATAAAGCTTCATAAACTGTCCCGCAGTCATCCGTAACTTTTGAAAGAAGTCCCATATAATTGTATTCATATTTTGTTTCTGTTCCATCCGGCAGTGTTACCTTGCTCACCAGTCCAAGCGCGTTGTATTCATAAGAAGTCTTTTCTCCATAACCGTCATATTCTGCAATAAGACCGTTCTGCATATCATATACATACGAACGTTCGTTAGTATTTCCATCAATCTGTTTAACAACATTTCCGAAGGCATCAAGCTCATAAACTGTCTTGTATTTGCCGCCTTCACTGACGGTTACCTTTCTTCCATCAGATGAATATTCATGAGTCTCGTAATAAACGCTTACAGCTTCATCTGCCGAGTTCCCCACGACACTCCTTACCACCCTGTCAAAATCATCATATTCATACCAGATTTTCTGAGCTTCACTCTGTACACTTACTACACGGCTGCGACTGTCGTAATGATAGTAAGTCGTTTTACCGTAGCGGTCTGTCTCGCTCTTAAGGCTTCCATCCGGATAGTATTCAGCACGGATAGCCGCACCGCCCTGTTCTCTGGCACTGCTCAGGGAGCCGTCAGTATAGCCGTATTCGTACCAGCCGCCGTGAGAACTCTGTTCTGCAAAAAGACGGCCGGCCCTTGTGTAATTTCTCTGCCTTACAGTACCATTTCCGTCCGTAGTCTTTATAAGATTTCCATTACTGTCATATTCAAAAAGATTCTGAACTCCAAGCCCGTCGGTTACGGTCACGAGTTTTCTGTTTCCGCCAGAGATCTGATATCCATATTCCTGAACAAAGACATTTTCTTCCGCTGCTGTCAGCAAGGTTCTCAGACGATTTTCATCAATTGGTGAACCAGTGTTTTCGATAGACTCAAATAGGTCACCATGCGCCCCGACCGAGTTTGCCTGCGCGAGCCCGCCAATTGAAACCTTAAACTGCTTCACTTCACATATCTGATTATTTCTGTATTCATAAAGTCTTATCCAGTTTTCACTGCCATGAAGGATTTCTGCACGGAGCTTTCCTTCAGCAGTATATAAATATGAAGAAACAAGTTTTTCATTCTCTCCGTTTCCCTCGAAAACTCTTAGCGGCAGATGTCTTCTGTCGTATTCAATTCTTGTTTCATGCACGATTCCAGTAACGGTATCTTTCTGCGTAACTCTAATCAAATCCTTACGACCGTTAGTTAGATATATAGTTTCAAGACCGTTATAATCTTTTCTTACAGTTTTATTTCCTTCATACTGATATTCTGACAAGACCTTTCCCGCCTGTTTTTCCTTCACAAGCCTGTTCCTGCCGTCATACTGATATTCAGTAAGCACGCCGCCGCATTCTTTGCGTACCACATTGCCGTACCTGTCATAAACATAATTCACCGTAACTGCTTTCTCTCCATAAACAGTCCGGCTAGTCACCTGACCTTTTGAATCAGCAGTCTGCTCATAAACAGTTTTTCCGCCTCTGCGATATGCCGTGATGTTTCCTTTTCCATCCCTGACATACTCTTCCCTCACACCGTCACGGTCTGTATACGAAATAACCAGACCAAAATCATCATAGCTCCAGCTCTCATAACTTCCGTCGCTGTAAGAAGCAGCTGTTTTATTTCCAGAGCCGTCATAGCTGAAAGAAGTAACGTTACCGTTTTCATTCATGCGGATTAAATTATCAAAATCATCATATTCATTTATAATGACAGTTCCGTCAGGCTGTTCCTCACGTACTGTTCTGTGCCGGCCGTCATACCAGTAACAGGTTCTGTTTCCGTCGTGATCTATATATACAGTACGCATACCGCTTCTGTCATATTCAAAATGCTCGGCATAGCCTTCTTCGTTTACGGTTGCAGTTGTAAGAACTAAGCCATCTGCCGTCTGTTCTCCATATTCAAAACGCACGCTGCTTCCGTCGCATTTATTCAAAGCAGTCATGCGGTCTTCTGAATCATAAGTCATGGTTACCGTATCGCCGTCTGTATCCTTTACACTCACAAGGCTGTTTCCGCTGTATCCATAGCTTACACTTTCATCTAACGAACGTTCGTTTGTTATTTTTGAAATAAATCTTCCGTTATATTCAAATCTGTATTTTTCGCCGAAAGAAGTTTCAATATAATTTATTTTTTCATCCGGATTACGGCTGATTCCAATAGTGTTTTCATTTCTGTCTGTGAGCCTGATAATAAAGCCTGCTTCATCAAAGGCCTTTACCGTACCGTCACGCAGCGACACAAGATAGCCGTCGTCTGCAACCGTAACGTTTACAATATTTTTCTCACTGTCATTCCTCCAGATTCTGCTTCCTTCTCCTGTTTCATAAAGAAGATGCGGATATTCGTTTTCATCTATCAGGGTAATTGTATCAAGCCCGGTTTCCTCATAGCCAGACTCCATTCCAGTAAAAAGAGCCCTGCTGTTCCTGTTATGGCGGCCTGCACTCGGAGCAAACTCTGCCGCATAAAATGCATCCACCTCATGCTTCATCGCTTCATATTCACTCTGTATCTGATTCAGAAATGAAACATCTTCCCGAAATGATTCAATAATTCCATCCAGTTCTTCGGCGCGCCTGTAAGCCTCAGCGGATATCTGCTCAGCCGTTACACTCAGATTTTCTGACTTCAACCTCAGTCTCTCTATTAATGCATTAAGCTCTTCTTCCGTTATTACCCCCTCAAGTATATTTGGAAGCGGTTCAATTTCAGGAACACTCTGATTCCCGTCTGATGAAGCTGAGGTTACACCTTCTGAGAATCCTGAAAAACCTGTACTGCTTCCAGGACTGTTTTCCGGATTACCTGTCATGCTGCTTCCCGACTGTGAACTGGTGCTCGAAGAAGAGGAAGAGGATGATGAAGAACTTACTACAGAACTGGAAGATGAAGTCGAAGCAGAACCGGATGTTGAATTCGAACCGGAATCTGAGTTCAAATCAGAACCAGAAGTAGAGACTTTACCTGAATCTGAACCTGCTGCAGAACCTGAAGCCGGAGCTACACTGACTGTACCATCTGAGAACTGTGTTTCTGATGTTTCATCTGTTTCCGTTTCTGTTTCAAACACAGGAATATTTATTTCTATATTTTCTCCCCGCTGCAATGCAAGTTCATGCGCCGCAGCTCCGATTTCAAGAAGCCGGTTCTTTCTTTGAAGAATCTCTGTTTCTCCGTTTTCTATTGATGAGATTCTGTAAGAGCTTTTTATATCCAGTTCCAGGCTGTCTCTAATTTCTTTCGCCTGACTCAGATTCACAAGAAGCTCTTCATATTCATTCTGTATCGAAGCACTTGTACCAAGTATTATTCTCTGGTCAAGGTTCGTTACCCAGCCGTAGCCGAAGCTTGATATAATCTTATTTTCAGAATCATATTTTCTTTTTACTTCAAAAGGCTGAACACCAGAAATTATTATATCGCTCTCATTCTGTTCATAGCTTCCAGTTGTAAGCCTTACCGGGTCTCCGCCGGTTTTTGAGTTTTCCTTTTCCTTGATTTCCTTATTCAGCTTTTCGCATTCTTTCTGAATTTCATCATATTTTTTACGTTTTTCTTCCTGCTGACGTTTGAGGGAATCCATGGTCTGTTTCATTGCGCGGCTGGCGGCAGGATACATATTTCCATCATCTGCATTCTTTAACCTCTCTTCAGCCTTTGCAATTTCAGCTTCAAGTTCCTGCAACCGATTCTCTTCATCAAGAGCCTTTTTTTCAGCTTCCTGCAGAGCATTTTTTATTGCTTCCATATGCTCTCTTTCCTCACGGGCTTTCCGTTCAGCTTCTTCGCGTGCACGTCTTGCGGCTTCTTCTTCCTCTTTCTTTTTTTCTTCATCAGCCCCATCTTTATTTTTTTCATTTCCGCCGCCTCCAGAGGTTCCGCCCGTATTACTCTGACCGCCGTCGGGGTTGGTATTCGTTCCGCCGTTTTCGTTTCCCTGTTTTTCTGATTTGCCTCCGGTGTTATCATTAGTTTGACTTTCAGACTCGCTTGAAGGACTGCTCTCTGAAGGCTTCTCTTTTCCTCCGCCGCTGGAATGCTGTCCGTCAGGCCCGTAATAAAAAGCACTTAATCCTGATGATATCAGAAAAAAACAGCCGATTATAAAAATCATCTTCTTTATATTCTTCTTCATAACTACCTCCTCACGTTTTAATAAACCGTGTAAAAAATCTTATCCAGCAGGCTGCCCGAGTTCCCATCCACAGTCGGCACCCACCACTGGCTTTCTTTTATGAACGCGCACTGATCGTTTCTTGCACTGTCCTTTATGTAATCTTCTGAATGGGCAGCCGCAGCCGTACGCGCTCCGCTGAGCGGAATAAAATGAACTCCAAATCCCACGGCACCAGAAGCCCCGTTCGAACCTCCGCCCCCAGAGGTTCCGCTACCTCCAGATGCACCGCCATTTCCCGATGAACTTCCCGTTCCACCCGCCGCAAGCACAGCCCTCTCCACTGCCTGCTTCAGCCCCTGAGCCGCAGACCTCAGACCGTTACCCGATGCATTCTGCGAATACCATTCGGCCATTGCACCAATATCTAAGTACATGTCACACGGATACTGCGTATAGCTGTAAGACCTCAAACAAAAGAGCGTGTTGAACACAGTATTTCTCTGTGCCGCCGTAGTAATCGAACCCGCAAGTTCTCCTGCAAAGCCTTCAAAAGCTGTCATAAGCCTTGCTATTTCCTTATTCACAAATACTGTAGTCTGAACCGAAGCGCTGCCCGCCATAGCAGTTGCAATACTTCTTGCACCAAAGCCTCCACCTGATATTTCTTCAAGAAGCCTTCCATAATCCCAGCCGCTTCCGGGAGTTACTCCGGGACATCCGACCGTATACGTCGCACAGTTTTTCAGTTCATATACGTTTTCCATAACGCCGCCAAAGCAGGTGTCAAAACCGATTACACAAAGTCCCTGTCCGCGCACGGCACGCCCGAGGTCATGCACGCTCATATAAGAGCCGCTCTTGTCGTCGATTGCAACGGCACGACTACCCCATACGCTGTAACCTTCCGCCGCATAACGCCAGCCGGTTCCGTGCCCCCAGATAATCAGGGCATACTGCTTGGCTTCATATTCGCTCTTGCAGAATTCTATAAAGCCTTTGAGCACGGCAGGATTTGCCATATCTAGTTCTGTTACCCTGCGTTCAGAAATTCCGAGGGCAGGACATTTTAGCCGCCTCGAAACAAGCCAGCTTCCGTCCGTACTGTCATGCATGATTTCTAATAGTCTCGTATCAGTCCAGTCATCGTTTGTCTGGTCGTAGCCTTCTGCACGGTCAATAAGAGCGATTACATTTATCTTTTCATATTCTGCATGTTCCATTGCCTTGAGATTCTGAAGCGCATAGCTTTCAAGGTCATTGTCAGCCGCCATGTAAACCATTAGCGTAAGCTCTGCAGGCTCCTCTTCTTCGGGAAGTTCCAGTTCAGGAGGCTCTGCCTCTTCTTCAGACTCAGGTTCCGGTTCTGGTTCTGGTTCGGGGGTAGGTTCCGGCTCCGGCTCGGGCTCAGGTTCGGGGTCAGGCTCGGGTTCCGGTTCCGGCTCAGGTTCAGGCTCCGGCTCTGGTGCTGGTTCAGTCTCTGGTTCCAGCTCCGGTTCAGGTTCAGGCTCCGGATCTTGCTCGGATTCAGGTTCCGGTTCGCTTTGTGTTTCAGGCTCATGCTGCGACTCTGGCTCCGGTTCACTTTCAGGTTCAGGAGCAGGCTCCTGTACAGGCTGAGGAGTAACGTCTTTCAATCTTCCGTTATCTGTCGGGTTAGAGCAGCCTGCATAAATAATGACTGTTATCAGTATTGCCCTTAAAACCATTCTTTTTTTCATTGTTTACTCCCTGCCGCTTAAGGCATACATACCAAGCTCATCAATCCACACCCTTCCATCTTCATAATCAATGCGGCTTACATAAAACTGGTCTATCAGATAGCCGCCTTCACTCATCTGATTTATATATTCATCAAGCGGTATGCACATCTGCCTTTTCTCTCCGCTTTCTATCAGCACACTGTTCCCCGACTTGATTGTTCCACATCCGGGAAAAGCACTCTTCCTCGTCTTCCTGTCATATATATTCATCCTTATTTCCAAATAAACTACACGGCTTTCCGCCCAGTTATAAAAATCAAAATACACGCCGCCGAAAATACAGCTTTCGTCCTCCGTACCGTCCCGATATTCGGGCTCACTGATTACAAACGGAGGTGTCCTTATGTCCATCATGCTGCCTCTACAGCCATATAATAATGCTGTCAGAAAAACCGTAAAAATCAGCCGGGCTTTACTCTTATTTTTCCTCATGCTTCCTCCTGAGTTTTTCTATCACTTCAATAAAATAAAGGGCATCCTCATTGTCTTTATCACTTTCGAGTATTTCATTTATTGTTTTTTGTGCAGCCTCATATTCCCTCTTTTTTATACTGGCAAATGCTTCCCTGAATTTTGCATCCACGGCTGGTACCCTTATGTATAGAATCTGAGCTTTGTCATATACGACTATCTTTTCTTCAATTTTCAGATATCCTTCTCCATATCCCGAAAAAACATGCTCTCCCTTCCGTATCTTTTTTATTAGGAATCTGCCTCCTATGTCACTCGTGCACACTCCCCTTCCGTCTATCCGTATCCTATAGTTCACGACAGGTCTGTTGTCAGTGTCATATATCATTCCGTTCAACGTTATCTTTTCCCTGCTCCCAGGTACGCTCCTGCATCCGGCAAAAAGCACAATGATTCCTGTAAGTACAGAAACTGCCTTCCTATTCATATTCTGCCTCTGTTACAACTATCTTTCCTTCTTCTGTTCTGTAGTAATACAAACTCTTACCTTCCTTCTTTACAGAGCCAATTTTCGTATACCCTAAAGGATGTTCTTCTTTTCTTAAAACATCTTGTCCATCTATTGCCTTTACAGAAGCTTTATAAACACTCTTTTCCTTTCCCACTTCAAAAAGTTCCGAAAGGCTCTCCTTTGTATCTTCTGCTTCTATATTTTGTTTCTCATCAAGAGGAATTACCCCGAAACTCACAGCAAACCTGTCTTTTTCTCCGGGGCCTTCCTCGGAAAAATCAGTAAGAAACAGTTTCCTTTCAATGCACATTCTGTTTATACAACCGTTGATGGTCCGCAGACCTTCCTTTTTACATTCAAGAAGAAATGTCACCCTTAGCGACTCTTCTTCCATCACTGACGTTAGGAGTCTCCCGTCAGCCTCACAAAGACTTTCTGACATGAAGCTCTGAAGCTCGAGCAGCTCTGTCTCTGTCTTACTTCCCGGAATTACGGATGGAAACTCTGTCTCAACTTTAAGCTCAAAAGCTGCACCCGAACTGCCATAAACTATGCTTTTGCAGCTGCATGATAAGTCTCTGCATTCTTTCGTAATGTCACTTACCAGCGCATACGGTTCACAGCCTGTAACTGAAAAAATTACTATACCCGTCTGTGCAGCAGTGTAGCTTACGTGAGTTATCTTTCCGCCGTTCCTTCCTATAATCCCTGCACTCCGGTTCATAATTCCGAATACATCCGGCAACCATATCTCCTCTACATCTTTAACTGCGTCCTGCATGACGGGCCGCTTCTCCAGCTTCATCTTGCAGAATCCTAAAAGTATCAGAAACAAAACTGCTGTCATAAGTAATGCTATCGAAATATACACATATCTTATCTTCCGTCGCTTTCCTTTTTCATCAAATTTGAATCCCTGAAAAAGTCTTGTCTTTCTTCCTTTTTCATATTCAGCAACAAAGACAGCACCTTTCTCTGTAAGTTTTTTTTCAATGTAAAAATCACGGTCTAGAACGGCTGAAATTATATATTTTTTTTCTCTGCTCTTTATGACCTTATAATCCCAAAGACTCTCAGAACAGAAACCCGGATGAAGTCCTTCAAGCAAACTCCTGACATATTCATAAAGTTTCCTTCCTGACAACGTCTTTTCTTCCATGCCCATTTTGTAGATTTCCGCATACGGAACCCTCAGCTCAATCTCCAAGTCTTATCTCCGTTTCCATGAATAAATGTCTTCTGCCGTTCCGCTTCCGCCCTTCTCACCATCACTGCCGTAAGAAAAAATCTCGTACCTCAGTCCGTTAGTCCCCGGTACTCTGTAATAATATTCTCTTCCCCACGGATCAGGCGGAACTTCGGTATTAAGATAAGGCCCGTTCCACTTTGAAGGAACTGGATATAACACAGGCTTTGTCCATAATGCAGAAAGCCCCTGTTCCGTTGTAGGAAGCATTCCGCATTCACTGTAATACTCTTCAAGCGCAGTCCTGAACGCCTCAATTTCCCGCTGGCATTTCGCTTCCTTTGCATTGTCTATCAGCTTCAGCGATGCCGCTCCCACTGCAACAGTAAGAATAAGCATTATTGCTATGCAGATTACCGTCTCCGTATAGGTATAACCTTCAGAATCTGACATGAGCCATTTTCCAGCCTTTCCAGCCATTTTCCTGATTCTGACCTTCATTTTTTTCAAGTTCATATTTATCATTCTCCTTACATTACAAGCTTTCCGAGACTGCCAAATACGGGTATGATGCATCCAGCAGCAAGCAGCAGTACGTATATTCCGCATACGGCGGTAAGTGCCGGCTCAAGAAAACGTCTTAAAAGCTCCCTTGTCTCCCTCCTCTTCTTCCTGTAATTTTCATATATCTTCTCAAATCCACGGACAAGTTCTCCATTTCCGTCTGTAACAGACAGCCAGGCCGTAGTAAACATATCGAATCTTCCGCTTTGTGCAAAAACATCTGAAAGCTTCCTTCCATCACGAATTCCCCTCAGCATTCCGGCCACACAGGCTATATCTTTTTTTGTAAACGGTTTTTCTCCAAGAAGCACCCTGAACGCATCTTCCATTCCTACATGGCTTACCGACATGTAATACAGGTTTCTGAAAAACACATACTGAAAATCATATTTTTTATATTCGTGTAATGCTGCCACCAGAAGAAGTGGATATACTGCCACAGGCCAAACTGTCGCTGCCGAAAGATTTTTTATGATTTCCTGACCGTCCAGGTCTGCAATAACCTTGATGTACTGTATTCCCCTGACTGCAAGAAATATTCCGCCAGTAAGACTCAGAACGCAAACTGCAAGCGGATATATAATTATTGCCGCAAGATTCTTCCTGTCGTCATCCATCTCCCTCAGCTCCTCCGCTATGCCTGACAGAGCCGGAACTATGTCACCGGTTTCCTCCGCAGCACTAAGCATAGTCTCAAACTCTGAAAGTTTTCCTGAAAGTCCGCAAAGTGCCTCGCATAACGTTCCGCCATCTTCCATCTCCTTCCTGATTTTTTCAGCCAGCCGTTCCGTCTCAGGTCTTTTTTCAAGCAGTCTCACTGCTACAGGAACCGGAACGCCGCTTTCTGCCAGTGACAGAAGCAGCTCCAGAAACTGTGCTGTTCCAAGCCTTCTTATACAGCCTTTTGTACGCATAATGACCTGACCTCCTCCTGACTAGCAAATATCCTTATTTCTGCCCTTACTGTTCTTCCACCTCCGACCTTTTCTACAAGTCTCTGTGAAATTACACCCCTGAGCACTGCCCCCACTACATACGGGGGTACTCCCATATCCGTAAGCCTGAGCGGTGTCTCCTCACAGCTTGAGGTATGTATGCTTGCAAATACGAGGTGTCCTGTTAATGCAGTTCTGCATGCCATCGCCGCCGTCTGTTCATCCCTTATTTCGCCTACCATAAGTATATCCGGGTCATGCCGGAGAATCCTCCTCAGCACTTCAGCAAATGTACGCCCGATTCCCTCATCCACGTTCACCTGAAGCACACCTTCTATCCTGTATTCCACAGGATCTTCTACAGTTATTATGTTTATGTCCCTACGGTTTATTTCCGTTATAATGCTTGCAAGCGTAGTCGTTTTTCCAGACCCTGTTGGACCTGCTGCCACTATGAGTCCGCTTTCTGCATTCATCAGAGTCCTTATCTGTATAAGCTGTGCTTTTGTAAAGCCGAGTTCTTCAAGTCCAGGTGCCTTTATATCTCCGCCTAATATCCTGAGTACAGCAGACTCTCCTTCTGTTCCCGGAATTACCGACACTCTTATGTCATACTCTTTGCCGCCATAACTATATTCAAAGCTTCCATCCTGACACCTTCTATGTTCCAGTATGTTCAGGTCTGATAAAAGTTTAATTCTTGCTACTACGCTGTCTCCACGCCCTGCTTCATCCTCGAGCATCACAAAAAGCTTACCGTCTTTCCTGTACCTTACTTTTACAGTCTGTGTATTTATGTCTATATGTATGTCTGATGCTCCCTTTAGGATTCCCTCACTTATTATGCTGTTCAAAAGATTTACTGCCGGAGCAGCTTTTGCAGCACTCGTCTCGTCTGTCTTTACTCCGTCCTTCCGAATCAAAGCCTTTGTTCCGCTTCCTGAATATAGCCTTGCAAGAATTACGTCAAATTCTTCCTTTCCTATCTTCCTGTATTCAACTTTCTTTTCCGGAAGAAAATACCTCTGTATCCTCTCCCGGATTTCAGTTTCAGGTTCAGTCGTATAACCTACTGTAATACTGCTTTCATTTTCTGAAATGACCGCCATTCCGTTTTTCTCACAGAATGGTGCCGAAAGAATCTTTTCATGATGCTTCAAAATCAGCTTCCTCCGTTTCCCTGACATACTGCTCCAGTATTTCCTTCCAGCTGCTTTTTCCTCTTTCTGGAATCAGCTCTTCTATATGAGGAAGCAGATAGATTGTCATTTCTGTTTTTGTCTGTGATTTATCCTTCGACTTGAAAAGGTTTCCCAGAAGCGGGATTTTTGACAGTACAGGTACTCCCTGGTCATTTTGTGAATAGTCCGACTGGCTAAGTCCACTCAATACCACCGGCTCTCCGTTTTTTGCCCTTATCTTTGTGGTTATGTTCTTTTCCGAAGTCGGCGGCGGATTTCCGTTTTTTTTCGACATGTCCACGCCCTGCTTTGACACTGAAGTATTTATCTGCATCGTTATCATGCCGTCTCCCGACACCCAGCCGTCTATCTCAAGCACCAGCCCCGACGTTATTTCCCGCGTTATCGTTGAAAACGATTCTTTTCCGCTCTGGCTGTCTATTGCCGCATCCTTGTATCTGTATGTATTGGTATTTCTGAACGTAAGCTTTTCGCCGGAAAGTCCGTAAAGCGTCGTATCTGCAAAAACTGTTGCCTCGTTGTTTGCTATTGCCGTATTTATTTTTTCTGAAAAGGTAAGTCCGAATGCCGTTACAGCATCAAAGTTAATGTTCAGAAGGTTTCCGACTTCTCCCGTTATAAGAAGCCTGTCCCCGGGCTCCGACGGTCTTACCGATGTTGATACGCCCCATGAAAGGTTTGAACTTTTTTCATACTGGAGGATAAGAAGATCATATCTGACGAGCGTTCTCGGAACATCGATTTCTGCCAGCTGTTCCATCAGCCGGTTTCTTTTTTCTTCGTTTCCGCTGTAGAAAAATGAATTTCCAGTTCCTGTATCCGTTATCTCTTCCCGCGTTATGCCAGGAGGAAGCGAAGCAACAAGCTCTGATGTCTTTATGTACTTCAGTCTGATTGCCTTGCTTTCAAGGCCTAGGTCTATTTCTTCTATATATTTACTTATGTCTTCATGTTCCACGCCGGTGGCATATATACCCAGAAGCGAGGGCGAAAGTTCCATGACCGTCATTCCCGGATGCCTTGCTGTTATAAGCGGTACAGCCTTTGATGCCACCATGTTGCTCAGTCTTACAGTGTGCCAGCTTCGGCTCCTCTGCGCTACCGTATTCCGCCCTGTTCTTTCTGCCCTAGGAAATATGTACCATATCCCGTCGTTCTGTACCGGTTCTGCATTCACCTGCTCCAGAAGCAGTATGAGGGTCTCATTAAGCGTTTTTTCTGTAAATGAAACTGATTTTATCCTGTCATCGTTCTGCATGAACAGTGAATATGACTCGTCCGTATGAACGAAAACCTTCTGCAATACTTCCGATATCCTCGTGTTACTGACTGCCGCATCGTACCTTCCGTTTGAATACCTTATGTCACACAGCACATTCACGCCTGCGGCAAGCTCTGAAGAATCGGATAGACCCTTTTTCCTTGCAACCTCTACGCCTGCGGCAGTCTCGTTTACCGTATATTCTGAATAAGGCTGTAGCATAAGCCTTACCGTGTCGTATACACTCTGATGCCTTATGCTGAATGAGGCCCTTTGTACGGGTAGTGTCTCGTAGATTACAGCCTGCCCTGTTTTTCCAGATATTTTTTCAAAGACTGCTGCCGGAGTACTGTCATAGCTCTGAACGCTGATTTTTCCGTCTGATTCTTCATCTACCCGTATTCTGGTTACCGTCCAAAGCCCTTCTTCTTTTATTACGAGGAGCTTATTCGTCTGGAGGAAGGCGTCAAATGCATCACTGAATGCATCTGCACTATCTGCCGCCACATACAAAAAACTTCCCCTGCCGCTTACCGTGTCATCACAGATTAAAGGCTGTCCGCTCCTCACTGAAAGGATATATACTATATCACGGATTTCCTGATCGACGAACTCAAACGTATCGGGAGCCGCCGCCACGGACATCATGCTGAGGATTATTACTGCTATCAGAATTATTACTGTCTTAAGCCTTTTGCAGACAGTTAGAGTGTTGAGTGTTGAGTGTTGAGTGTTGAGTGTTGAGTGTTGAGTGTTGAGTGTTGAGTGT